>CALUQY010000041.1 GCA_944323035.1 Candidatus Gastranaerophilales bacterium | reverse complement strand
CAATCTCTAACGAGCTTGATGCAGTAACGAAGGTTATTGAAAAGAACGTTGAATCCTCCTTCAAAACCTTCGGCTAATAGATTTAAAACTATACTTAACAAAAAAGACTCATCAAATGATGAGTCTTTTTTATTTGTAAGCTCAAGAGCTTAGTCAAATACATAACTGATAATAGCTGCTTCACGAGCTTTTTTAACTGCGTTAGCAATCATTCTCTGGTGCTTAGCGCAGTTACCGGTGATGCGGCGAGGAATAATTTTTCCTGCTTCAGTCAGGTATCTTTTCAGTTTTGCAGCGTCTTTGTAGTCGATATATTCAACTTTATCAGCACAAAGACTGCAATTTTTTCTTTTTTTCTTATCTGAGTAATCTTGTTTTGCCATTTTGTAAATTTGCCTTTCTAGTTCTTTAAATTCGACCACCGCTATTTAAAGCGATTTTTAATTTCCCGTACCATGCCGGTTCGCGGCTAGAACGGAATTTCTTCTTCTCCGATTAGTTCATTCGACATTGAATCATCAGAGCCGAAAGAAACAATGTTTTCGCTTGTTCCGAAGTCAGGGTTTGAATATGCAGCAGAGCCTCCGCTCATTTTTTCAATAGTATTTGCATCAATTTCGTAAATACGTCTTTCAGCGCCGTCACCTGATTGAACCGTTGCGATTTGAAGTCTGCCTTCAACTAAAACTTTATCATTTTTTTCCAAAGAGGAAACCAGCTCATCAAGAATTTTTCTCTTAGAGATAACTCTGATGAGAAGTTCATCTCTTGTACCGATATTTAACACGAACGAAGAAACCGCGACATCATTTTGCGTATAACGTTTTTCTGCGGCTCTGTAAACTGTTCCTGTTACAACTGCTTTAGCTATTGACATATTTTACTTCCTTTTTTACTTAATAATTAAACACCTGCTTTAGCGCAAGCTTCTGTAAACATAGTTCTGATAATGTTATCAGAGAGTCTGAGTTGTCTTTTAAACTCAGCAACCTGATCAGCCGGCAGGGCAAACACTACAGTTGAGAAGAAGCCATCTCTGAAACCTGCAACTTCATAAGCTAATTTTTTTCTGCCGGTTTTGTCGACAGATTCAACTTTACCGCCCATTTCAGATACGATAGAAGATAATTTTTCGATAGCCGAATTTACATCTTCAGCATCAAGGTTAGGTTTAAATACAACCATTAATTCGTAGTTTTTCATTTATTTATTTCTCCTTTGTTATTTATATTTCAACAAGCAAGCGAACAAAATCCAGCCAGCTTAATCTAATGCTACATTAAAAAACAATAATTTACAAGCGATAATTTGCGCTGAACACATATTGAGCCGGCCCGATTAAGAAAATATCTTCAGCGGTATTTCCTGAATTTCCTTGCCATTCAACGAATACAGCCCCGCCCGGGAGATTAACTTTAACTTTTTGTTCTGTTAAGTTATTTAAAACAGAAACCGCAACACTTGCGCAGGCACCTGTTCCGCAAGCTAAAGTTATGCCGCAGCCGCGTTCATAAACGCACATATCAATTTCGCCGCGCGAAAGAATTTTAACGAATTCGGTGTTTGTTTTTTCAGGGAAGAACTCGTGTTCTTCAATAAACGGCCCGTATTTTTTAGCGTATTCCATAGGATTTTCGTCAGTAAAGATAACACAGTGCGGGTTGCCCATAGATACAGGGGTTATTTGAAACTTTTTATCAAGGACGGTAATCTCATTTTCGCCGAAGAACGGAATTTTTGCGTGTTCAAAAATCGGAGCGCCCATATTAACTTTAACGAACCCGTTTTCAAGTAATTCCGGTTTTATAATACCTGCCAGAGTTTCGACAGAAAACACTTTTTTATCAACAAGTTTGTTGTCATAAACATATTTTGCGAAACATCTCATTCCGTTCCCGCACATTTGTGCTGTAGAGCCGTCAGAGTTGTAGAAATACCAGCTGATATCAGCATTTTGAGTATCAGTTTTAGGAATAATCATTCCGTCCGCGCCGATTCCGAAATGCCTGTCGCATATTTTTTTCGCGAGTTCACTCATAGAGAGTTTTGTTTTCTCAAATTCCACATAGTCAAGAATAACGAAATCGTTTCCGCAGCCCTGCATTTTAGTTACGCTAATAGTGTGCATATCTGATACCTCTTTTGTTAGAATCAGTATAGCATAAAAATTAAACACTTGAAAAAAAAACATGTTTGATATAACATAAAGAAGCACTTCATGCCCGAGAAAATTTCGCGAGAGTATATACGAGCGAAATTTTAGAGTGGTGTATGAGACAGCGAAGTCGCAGTGCGACACGGCATGAGCGGTGGCGGCCTGCGACGTAGAACTGCTTTTCATGCCGGAGTGATGGAATTGGTAGACGTGCCAGACTCAAAATCTGGTGAGGATCACACCTCGTGTCGGTTCGACCCCGACCTTCGGCAAATAAAACGGGATACCTGTTGGTATCCCGTTTTATTTTTTTGTAAAGATTTGGAGTTGCAACGGACGAACCCACAAAGCGTGAGCTTTGTTTCAGGTTCGAGCGCGAGCGAGCTGAGGCTGGAGCGTTTTTGCAGTTGCGCCGGAGGCGCATAAGCAAAACGCGGAATGGCCGTTACACGCGAGCGAGCAAGACACCCGACCTTCGGCAAACTAAAGAACCACCTCACAAGAGGTGGTTCTTTAGTTATTGGCTTTAAATGGATTTCAAAATTCTACAAGGATTTCCGACAGCAACGACATTTGACGGAATATCTTTTGTAACAACGCTTCCGGCACCAATGACTACGTTATCGCCGATTGTAACCCCCGGCATTACAGAAACATTCCCGCCAAACCACACGTTATTCCCGACCGTTATCGGATAGGCAAATTCTAACCCTTTATTCCGGGTTTCAGCGTCAAGCGGATGACCGGCAGTATAAAACCCGCAGTTCGGCCCGATAAATACGTTATCTCCGAATGTCACACGCGCCGGATCAAGTATAACAAGGTTGTGATTTGAATAAAAATTTTCACCAAGAGAAATATTATAGCCATAGTCACAATAAAAATTAGGCTCTATATGGTAATTTTCTTTTACAGAGCCAAGAATTCGTTTTAAAAATTCCCTGCGCTCCACTAAATTCGCAACAGGAAGATTGTTGTATTCCTGACATAAAGTTTTGCATTTCAAACGTTCTTCAAAAAGCTCACCCTCATTCCCTGCAAAATACATCTGACCGTTCAACATTTTCTCTTTTTCGCCAGCCATAACCCCTCCTTAATATAATAAAGATAACATAAATGCCGCTTATTATGCGGATTTCGAAAGTTTTTGTAAAGAAATATTACAAATAAGAAAACAAATGTTAAAGTTTTCAACACACAATACCGATAAACCATGGTGAAGGAAACGGAAGCCGAAAAACAAGAGGTCGAGTCGGTGGAAGTGAAATGGTATTGCGAGCGAAGTAAGCGAGCGATCAAGGGAACGAAAGGAACGCAGTTATGGGTATGGCAGC
>CALUQY010000040.1 GCA_944323035.1 Candidatus Gastranaerophilales bacterium | reverse complement strand
GTATTAACAAATGCAGGGGGGGGGGGGCCTCTCTTAACAGGCACTATTGAGGAGTCGCAAGCCTATAATTGTCATTCCGAACAGCGCGAGCGAGCAGAGGCACAAAGCGAAAACCACGCTTTTCGCGGTGCCGTTTCCCGCGAGTCGAGCAAGACAGTTTCGGAATCTGTTCCACGTTACGAGCAGGTATCCAACATTGGCCAGACCCTGAAACGAGTTCAGGGTGACAATTTTTTGTCATTGCGAGCCGACGAATGTCGGCGTGGCAATCCAGTCAAAAACACAGCGTCTCCATGTTGTCATGCTGAACTCCGCTCGCTCGCGCAGTTCGGAATGACTCCGCCGGTCAAGGCGGCTTCCTGTTTGGCTTGTTCGTTAAAAAGTCATGTTCAACCCCTGTGGATGGCACTCAGTGCTTGGATTGCCACGCGGTCTGCGACCGCTCGCAATGACAGGAAGTGGTTTGCGTGTGTCGGTTTCACCATGGCAGAAATACTGTTATCCCTCACGATAATCGGTGTGGTTGCGGCGATTACCTTGCCAAGCCTTACGGGTAACATCAACGAGCGCACATGGAACACGCAAAGAAAAGCCCTTTATGCAAGATTTTCACAGGCAATTCCGCTTATGGATGCGATTAACGGCTACGGAACTCTCCAAGAAATGACGGACAGCGCGACCGGTTCGACCTCAATAGAAGATACTGCCGCTGAAACTTTTATTACTGGCGGACTTGCAAAGGTAATGAAAATAAACAATATTTGTGATAATGAACATCTGGCCGATTGCGGAATTACTTCACGTATCACAACTTTGGACGGGGTTCAGATTGATATGCCGACTACGATGCAAGAGCTGAATAGTGATATGGTCGGTTCGTATTCAAATTCATTAAATGCCGTATCGCTGCTGGATACTAAAGCAGCGGCTTTTGAAACTGCCAACGGCGAGAGCGTTGTTGTATATTATAACCCGAAATGTGTCGGCAGTTTTAATGAAACCGGAGGCGGTTTTGGCGGTGTTTATTACGCCAATAAAGTTTGTGCAAATTTTGTATATGATCTGAATGGTAACAAGGGGCCGAATACTGTCGGAAAAGATATAGGGTTTATGACAGCAATGTACCCTTCCGATGTAAAGGTTGCGGCACCGGTTCCGGCGGCGAGTGCTTTATCCGGAACCTATCAGATAACTCCCTCATCGGGTGTTTCTGCCTCCGCGGCGTGCACGCAGTATGATTCCGAATATAAGCTGCCGAATATTGACGAATTAATCGCAATGGGAGTTAATAAAAGATTGATTGACGGTGATTTGTCATATTATCCGGGTAAAAACTTCTGGTCGGCAAGTAAAATTTATAATCATTCCTCTAGCGCCCCGCGGCAGTGGGATTTATTTGATAATTCAATGGATGATCACGCTCTAACACAAAGTTTCTATGTCTGGTGCGTGAAACGCTAAGTTTTAGAGCCGGTTGGTTATAACCGGCTCTTTCTATAGATAAATCGTTCCGCCGCCTATGAGAAAGCCTTCTTTTTCGTCATACATCACAAGGCTTTGACCGGGTGTTACCGAATTTACATCTTCGTAAAACTCTGCACAAATAGTTCCGTCTGTAATCTGCAGGCGGGCTTTTTGCGCCGGCATATTGTATCGGATTTTTACCATTGCGTCAAATTCATTATTCTCAAGCGGAAAGCTTAAGTTTATATCTCTGGCGCAGACTGTGCGTTTATGGCTCAATTCTTCCTTCCCTACATAAACAATGTTTTTTCCGGCATCGGTTCCCAAAACGTAAAGCGGGTATGGATAGGCAATTCCTATACCTTTTCTCTGTCCGATTGTGTATTGGAAGTGCCCTGTGTGCTCGCCCAGTTTTTTGCCGGTTTCAAGTTCGATAAAATCGCCTTTTTGCGCCGGTAAATGCTCTAATAGATATTTTTTAGTTGTCATGGGTTTTTGTATAAAACAGATGTCCTGACTTTCTTTTGAGGATTTGGACGGAAGATTATATTCGTGTGCAAGTTCCCGAACTTCGCTTTTCTTATATTTTGAAAGCGGGAATATAGTTTTTGAAAGAACCTCCTGTCCCAGTCTGTATAGAAAATAAAGCTGGTCTTTGTGCTCGTCGTTTGCAGGATAAAGTTTATAAATTCCGTCTTTTTTAACTATATTGGCGTAGTGACCGGTCGCAAAAACATCGGCATGAAGCTCCTTTATTGCAAAGTCAAAAAGTTCGCCCCATTTTATGAATTTATTGCACAAAATACATGGGTTCGGAGTTTTGCCGCAGCGGTAGCTGTCCAGAAAGTTATTTATTACCTTTTCTTCAAAGGTTTTTGAGGCGTCATAAACGTAATGCTCTATACCGAGAGTTTCGGCGGCTTCTCCGGCGTTTTCAATAATTTTTTCGCTTGCAGGGGATGAAAACATTTTCCCCGTAAGACCTATGACTTTGCAGCCCTGCTGTTTTAATAAAAGAGCAGTGACGGAGCTGTCTAATCCGCCGCTCATTGCGACTACGGCTGTTTTATTCGTGTTTCCCATAGGTTTAATTTTAATATAAACTACATCAAATGGTGGATATTCTTGAAGATTTGTTAAAGTTAGAATTTTTTCTGTCGTTTAGCATATAAGACACATTTGTGGAGCGTGAAATGGAACAAGTCTTGGTTGAAAATATAGCATCCGACGAACGGAATAAAATGGCTCTGGAATCGTTGGAAAAAGCCCGAAATTACCATGAAAAATATTTGTTAGGACAACATAATTCTGACTTGCAGGAGGCAATATCTAATTATATTACCGCGGTCAAGTATAACCCTATGCTGCCTGAAACTTATTACAGGCTTGCAAGTCTTATGTGGGAGCAGGGGCAGATTTGTGTTGAAACCGCTATTGAACAATGTAAGGTCGCTGTGTCTATCGCTCCCGATGATATGAATGCGCACCTTTATACCGGATTTTTTATGCGTCTGGCACAGGATTATGAAGGTGCTGAAACTGAATTTAAAGAAGCAATCCGTGCCTCGCGTCTTTCTTCTGCGCGTCCGCGGCTTGTCCTGTCGCAGGCTATTTTGCAAAAAATAACCGCTTCTGACGCCAAATTCGGCGATTATTGGAACTTCCTGTATTATTTCTTGTCTGGAAGCGTCATGCTGGCATGGGATAAGGCTTCTCTTAACATGCTTTATAAAAATCTTGTAGATGATTGTGCTGTCTGGAGTTATGACATGCTTGGCAAAGTTTGCGAGCACTTTAAGTGGTATCCGACCGCGCAGAACTTCTACCGCGAAGCTGTTCAAAAAACAAAGCATGATGAACTTTTTTATGAAAAAATCGGAGATTTAGCACTCAAAAATAAAGACACTGATACCGCCGTGGAATGCTACAGAACAGTGCTGGAAGCAAATCCTGCTGCGAAAGAAGTGCTGGTTAAGCTGGCAACGATTCTTCAAACTTATTATCCTGACGCTGCGGATGAGGCGATTGACTGCTACGAAAAGCTTTTGAATTTTGAAACAAACAGGGCGCAGATTTATTACGAACTCGGGCATCTTTATTTGCGAAAAGAGGACAGGCTTAACTCAATCAGTGCATTTAAGCTTGCCTGTGACGAGTGTCCGGAAAACCCTTTCTACAATAATTCTCTTGCTTATGCTTATGCAAAAGCAGAACTTTATGACGATGCAATTGAACATTACAAAAAAGCGATTGCACTAAATCCTGATAATGAATGGACTTCTATTGTTTGTCAGGCTCTCGGCTCATTATATTGCGAGGTGAAAGAAAATTTCGAAGCTGCAATTTCTACCTATCAGGCCGGAATTATACTCGATCCGACAAATTATGATTTAGTAATTGCGCTTGGTGATTTATATCTTGCTCAGTATGATCTTGATAATGCGATTAAAACCTACTGTGATGCGATTCTATTAGATACGCAGGATTACCGCGGGTATTCAAAAGCCGGTGTGGCGCTGTGGGAAAAGGATTATGTGGAAGAAGCTCTTGTTTCTTTCCATAAAGCCGTGGAGTTGAACCCTGAAAACTCTTTCTCTTACAATAATCTCGGTATAATTTATCTTGACGGACTGGGTGATGCGGAAGAAGCGCTTGATTATTTTGAAGAAGCTATTTCGCTAAATCCAAATTACACTCTTGCATACTATAATGCGGCCAGAGCCAGCGAAATCATGGGATTTACAAACGACGCGGCAAACTATTACCAGAGTGCGATTGACTTAAACCGTGTGACAGAAGAACTTGATGAATCAGAGCTTTTCAGACGTTTGAGAAAACTTTTTGAGGCCCCGTAAATATTCTTACGCAGTCTTGACTAAAATTGAAAAATAGTACATAATAAAGAGGCAATAAGAGAATAGGACAATAAGTCGTTATGGCCAAATGGATGAAAAAAAAGTCCTATTGCCATAATGCCCTAATGACCTATTGCCTTATTCCAGTAGGTTGGGCTTTCCAGCCCAACGGAACAAAAGAAAGGACCGGCGGTCGGCGCGAGCGAGCCGAGAGTGGAGTGCGTGACGCACGTAACTCGTTTTCGGCGAGTCGAGCAAGAAAAGCCGGTATCA
>CALUQY010000039.1 GCA_944323035.1 Candidatus Gastranaerophilales bacterium | reverse complement strand
TCATTAACTAGAAAAAAAGAAAGGATGGAAAAATGAAAAAACAGAGAAGTGTAATTACTTGCACAGGGGGGGGGGGGGCCTCTCTTAACAGGCACTATTGGCGAGTCGAAAGCCTTTAATTGTCATGCTGAACTTGCGGATTTGCGTACGGTTGAACGAAGTAAAAACCGGCTAGCGAGCAGATTGAGCCTGTTAGAGCAAAGCTCCTTAGGCGAAACTCTGCGAGCGTGGAGCAAATCCAAGACAGATTCAGGGTCTGTCCAGCAATGCGTTCTACCGGTAACGCCAGACAGATTCCGAAACAAGTTCGGAATGACACTGGCTGAGCCAGTTTCACAATTGAACCCGAGCGATTGTACGACGAAAGAAGTAAGCGTGAAGTCCGAAAATTATCCGTCATTGCGAGCGGTCACAGACCGCGTGGCAATCCAGTCAACCAATGCAGCGTCCTCAAGTGGATTGCCACGCCGACATTCGTCGGCTCGCAATGACCGTGGTCGACTGGCGCGTGTCGGTTTTACCATGGCCGAAATATTGCTTTCCCTCACGATAATCGGTGTGGTTGCAGCGATTACGTTACCAAGCCTTACCGGCAACATAAACGAACGAACATGGAACACGCAGAGAAAAGCGCTTTATGCGAGAATGTCGCAGGCATTTCCGCTTTTAGGCTCCGTAAACGGGTATGCTGATGCTGAAACTTTTATAACCGGTGCGCTGAGTAAAGTCTTAAAAATTAATAATATTTGTTCCGGCGACAAGTTGGCAGACTGCGGAATTCCGGAAAAGTTTATTACGCTGGCCGGTAATAATTTCTCTTATTCGCTGCCGTTTAAAATTTCAGAGTTGAATGCTAAAATGACATCTATGAGTCATTCTGATGCATCCTTAGGACTTGATATTTTATATTCTGATACAGATACTGAAGCTGCGGCTTTTGAAACTGCAAACGGAGAAAGTATTTTATTATTTTATTTTCCAAAGTGTCAGTCTGATATGGGTGAAACAACTTTGCATCTTGTGCAGCCTAAAATTTGCGTAAATATGATATATGATTTGAACAGCAGCAAAGGGCCAAATACTGTGGGCAAGGATGTCGGTGTTATGACTGTTCTTTATTCTACTGATAGTATGATCGTATCACCGCAGCCATGGTATAGGAATGCTTCTACTTCTCATACTAACTGGTATGATGCTCTTGCATATTGTAAAAATCTTGATGAAGACTATAGACTGCCAAACAGAGATGAAGCTGCCGCGATTTTTGTCAATAATTCTCTTTTTGAATTTGGTTCAAGCTGGTCATTATGGACTGCAAGTTCTATAGATTCTAATCGAGCCTGGGAACAGTCGCTCGGAACGGGAAATCGACGTGTTGATAATAAAAATGATGTCAATGCGATTGTCAGATGTGTAAAACGGTAATTTGTGCGCAGTCGCAGGCGGAGCCGGAGGCTCCGCCTCTTCCTCTGCATTAGCTGGCTGTCTATTGAGTTTTTAAACTTTTTAATATATTATTATCTCAAGGGAGAAAATTATGTTATTAGAAGATTTGAAGATAGTTAGTGATACGATTAAAAATGTTGTTACGTTTATCCAGAATGATGAAGTCGTTAAGGGCGATTTTGAGGAATATCTCAAAACTATCGGTATCGGGCAGCAGCACGCCGTTATGGATTTTAACACAGCCTGCCTTAATTATATTTTTGAAAGACGACTGCAAAATAAACCTATTGTAAAACTTTATCTTGACAGGAGTAAAAAACTTTCAGGGGAAGAGAAGAAAGTTTGTGAGGCGCTTTTAAATTCTATTCACTCTGTCTTTGAAATCAAACGTGTTTTGAAAAATGGTTTTTCTCTCTACAGCGTAATTAACGAAAAAACGTATGATGCTATTTCGCTTGTAAAAATGACGGCATTTCGCGGGGTAGGTGTCGGGCAGTATGTTGTTGCGCGGATTACTAAATACGGAAACGAGGTTTGTCTGCTTGAAATCTCCGGAATTTTGCCGTCAACAAGACGCGAAGATGCGCTGCGGTATTCTATTGCAAAACTCGTTGAAACTCCTGAACTTGCGTATCAGGACAACCCTGAAAAGCAGGCAGAACTTGAAGAGGAGATTGAAACGCTTTATCAAAAATTTGTGGACTTTTTCGGAGTGGATGAAGTTATCACAACAAGCAAGCTTGCGGATGATGTAATCGGCGCTTATAATGAATTTGCCGAACTCGGAAACAGAATTGATATTAAGGATCATATTCAAGAGCCTGAAATTTATAAATTTTTTAATGTAACTGAATTTAATAATTCATATAGTAACTTCCTTGAAAATTCACTGGGCGGGTTTTCATCACACGAAGAGCTTTATGATGTCGGGATTATATATGATCGCGAACTCGGGCTTTATGCGGTGCCGTTTTATAAAACTTTCTGTAAAATTTTTGAAGCAGAGGATTATAAAACCATTGAGGGTTACGAAGAATGCGTTAAATTCTTCCTTGAAAACGATAAACTTCCGGCGAATTTGATTAAGCGTGTTGCAGCGAAGTATCCGGACTTTATGGATAGAGTAAATGAGATTATGAAATCAGGTTTTACGCTTGACGGACTTTTGCAGCAGTATAAGCCGCAGTATCTGGAGAAGAAAATTTTCTCTCCTACATCCGTCCTTTATAAATCAAAGGCGTTTTCAAATACGCTCGGGATAATAGAGGAAGAAGAGGAATTGCCGGAATTACCGGAAGGTATTGATTTTTCAAACGTTGGCAGAAACGATCCTTGTCCTTGCGGCAGCGGCAAAAAGTTTAAAAAGTGCTGCGGCGCAGGCCGTGTGTAATGTTTTCAGCAGCGACGAAAGCCGTTGACCAGCAGTTTTGAAGGTTAAACCCGCCGCAAAATCCGTCAATATCAACAACTTCTCCGCAAAAATAAAGGTGCGGAACGAGTTTTGATTCCATGGTTTTCGGATTGATTTCTTTTAAATCCACACCGCCGCAGGTGACGACTTCGCCTCCGCCAGAGGTGCTGAGAACTTTTAATTCAAGTGAGCGAAGATTTTTCATTAATTCTTCACGAACTTTTGCGCTGACCTGCGAGCATTTTATGTCGCCTGACGGGCAAATTTCTGCGGCAAAGGATTTTGGAACCAGTTCGCCGACAAGATTTTTTAACGTTTTGTGCGGATTTGCATTGAACCTCTCTTGCAGGTCAATTTCACCGGTCAGGTCAAGCGTGATTGTATAAGGGAACTTTTCGCGCGCCATAAGTGAGGAGATTTTAAATGCGAGAGGGCCGGAAATTCCGTTGTGCGTGAATAAAATATCATCCTGTAAAACAGTTTTTCCGATTTTTGTTTTGACGTTTTTGAGTACAACGCCGGAGGTGAAAACTTTGTCAGTTTTTAGACCGACAAGCGCCGGGCTCGGGTCAATAATATTGTGCCCGAGATATTTTGCGATATTGTATCCGGCATGACCGCCAACGGCAACGACAATACTTTCAAACTTATAGGAGCCTGAGTCTGTGGCGATTTCAAGTCCGCCTTCAAACGGGTTTACTCTCAATGCTTTTTCTTTTTTGAAAGTTACATTGAGTGCTGCAAGAAATTTTTCTCTCACATCAGCCGCGCTGTTTGAAGCCGGAAAAATTCTGTTGTCCTGCTGCGTATAAGTTTCAACACCGATTGCGCGGAAAAATTCAAGTGTATCTGCTGTAGAAAATTTTGACAATACAGAATAAAGAAATTTTTCGCCGCGCGGATAAAATTTTGCAAGTTCTTTGAAATCATATTCTGCGTGAGCAAGATTACATCGCCCGCCGCCGGTGACAAGCAGTGTTTTAAGCGGTGAAGTCATTTCAAAAACCGTAACGTCACAAACATTTTGCAGCTGATATGCGCAGAAACATCCTGCCGGCCCGCCGCCAATAATACCAATGCATGGCTTATGAAATTCTTGTTCCATATAAAAATACCATTTCAGGGTTTTCTAAATCTTCGTGAAGCTGTGAAATCGTTTTGTGCAAAACAGGGTGTTCAAAATCAGGGATTAATTCCAGCAGCGGAACAAGCGTAAATGCGCGCAGATGGAGATATTTGTGCGGAATAGTCAAATCCGGCTCGTTAATTATTTCTTTTTTGTAGAAAAGAATGTCAATATCAATAGTTCTGTCTTCATACTCTCCGGGTTTGGAAGGTTTGCGTCCGAGTTGTTTTTCGATACGCTGGCACTGTTCCAGAAGCTGATGAGGGGTAAGAGTTGTTTTAAGTTCCACAACAGCGTTAACAAACCAGTTTTCGGATTTCATATTCCACGGCTCAGATTCGTAGAAGGCGGAGGTGCGAATGATTTCAACGCCCTCCAGCGCGCCAAGTTGAAGATTGGCTTGCTGAATGTAGCCGATTCTATCATCTTTATTGGAACCTAAACTCAGATAAACTATTGCCATATCTTCATTTTACCTGTTTATCCGCTAAATTGTCAAGTAGGGGAAATCAAGTGATTTCCCCTGCTGTATCAGAAAAGTTTACCGCTTTACACAACGAACAGCATCTCTTGTCATTGAACGTGGCTCAGGAAAAATTTGACCTGTACGATTAAGGTTGTACGCTTTAGACGGGTCAGTAGAATACAATGTAGATGACCAGAGGAAAACATCTCCATCTGGTAGGCCAAATAAATTCCTGTTAACATAAATAGATGCCAGTTCTTCCAGATTAGGAATTCTGTACTCCGGATCCTGTTCAGGACAAGCTTTCAGTGCCTCTTGTTGTGATACACCATCCTTGGCGTTTTGCATGTGAGGATAAGGTGCTACAACCACACTGTCAGTCGGATATAAAACTGTCATTACTCCCATATCTTTACCAATAGTATTCGGCCCTTTATTACCGTTCAGGTCATATATAAAGTTCGCGCAGGTGATTTTTTGAGTCTGTAAAGATACAGATGATATTTTAGCGATACATCTCGGGGAATAAAATGCTAGAATACTTTCGCCGTTAGCGGTTTCAAACGCCGCGGCTTTAGTGTCAATCTGGCTGTAGGTATAACGGTAAGAACCAT
>CALUQY010000038.1 GCA_944323035.1 Candidatus Gastranaerophilales bacterium | reverse complement strand
CCTCGCGAAAAACGGCACCGCGAAAAGCGTGGTTTTCGCTTAGTGCCTCTGCTCGCTCGCGCAGTTCAGGGTGACAAAAATATGCAATGTGACCGTAAGAACGAATTGTCATCACGAGGAGCGAACGAAAGAGAGCGACATGGTGTCCCGGCCACAGAGTGGCATCTACGACAGGTTGGACATGACTTTTTAACGCCCAACCAATTAGGAAGCCGGCTTGACCGCCGGTGGATTGCCACGCTCCCGGTGGTCGCTCGCAATGACGTGGGGCGGTTGGCGCGATTAGCTTTTACTATGGCGGAGATACTCTTATCCCTCACGATAATAGGTGTGGTGGCGGCGATAACCTTACCGAGCCTTACGGGAAACATAAACGAGCGTACATGGAATACGCAAAGAAAAGCCCTATATGCTCGTTTCAGTCAGGCAATTGCCCTGATGCCTTCTTTAAATCAATATTCGGATGTCGATACCTTTTTAGCATCCGGTCTTGCTAAAGTTTTAAAAATTAACAATATCTGTGATAAAGATCATCTGACTGACTGCGGAATAACGTCTGCTAAAATTACCGACGCTACAGGTAATCAACTTTTTATGCCTAAAAAATAAAGCAGTTCTCCGTCGCCTGCTTGCCCTGCTCGCGCAGGTCAACCCGCGACTTCGCTGTCTAATACGTCACTCAAAAGTTTCGCTCACGTTCCTTATCGCGAAACTTTCTCGGACACTATTGAAGAATTGAGTTCTAAGAATGTGAATATCACCTGGTCTGTTTATAGCGGCGGGCCAATCTTGAGTTATTCCGGTGAAAATGAACCAAAGGACCTAACACTGTTGGCAAAGATATTGGAGTAATAACAGTATTATATCCGACAGACAGTGTTGTCACCGCATCGATGCCCTATCTTAGAAATTCGGGGATAGAGGTTACTTTTGCTGAGGCTCCGGCAAAGTGTACTGAACTGGGAGATGAATACAGGGCTCCTAATATAGCAGAATTAATGTCAATGACCTATAATCAAAATTTGTTTAATATAGAAAATATGCTTTACTGGACTACTTCACGCTATAATTCTTCAAACGCCTGGGTTGTTAGCGGTACTACAGGCAGAGCTTTTATTTCTAATATAGATACTACTACGTATATGCGGGCTAGATGTGTTAAACGTTAAATTTTAATACAGTATTGCGCGGAGATTATGCCAAAAATATAATCTCTGCGCTGTTCATATTTTAGTCCGTGACGCGCAAATAGTTCAATAAGTTTTTCTACAGGCGGGAATTCATTTTTAGACTGCAATAAATAAACATAGCAGTCATCCCCCTGTAGTTCTGCAATAAATTTTACAAGTTCATAGAAAACCCTGTCTGCATGTTTATTGGCATCGCCGAAATCAAGATGAACAAATATCCCGCCCGGTTTGAGAACCCGAGAGATTTCAGAAAGCGCTTTGTCAAAACTAACAGTGTTTCTAAGTCCGAAACTAATCGTTACAAGATCAAAGCTGTTATCTTCAAACGGCAGTTTTAAGCAATCCGCGTTAACAAAATTTATTGTTTTATGTTTGCGTTTTGCTACTTTCAGCATCTCATCAGAAAAGTCCGCACCGGTAATATCAGAAAGAGGAAATCTTTTTTTCAGAAGAGCCGCAATATCTCCGGTTCCTGTACACAGATCTAGAATTTTGGCTTGTTCTGTAACCTCCGTAATTGCTTCAACTATGCTTTTTTTGACAAATCTATGCAGAAAAAGAGATATAATATCATTATTCTGATCGTAATGCGGGGCTATCAGATTGAACAAATGCTGTATTTTTTCAGGTGTTTTTTCTATGTATTTATGATTCATTGCGGAATAACTCACTGCTTAAATATCTTTCGCCGGTATCACATATAATGGTTACAATGATTTTTCCATTATTTTCAGGCCTTTTGGCAAGTTCAAGTGCTGCTGCAACATTTGCGCCGGAGGAGATTCCACATAAAATTCCTTCTTTTGAAGCAAGCTCCCTTGCTGTTTGCATGGCTGTTTCCTCGTCAGCAGTAATAACTTCATCCACAACATCAGAATTGAAGTTTTCGGGGATAAAGTTTGCGCCGATACCCTGAATTTTATGAGTGCCGGCTTTGCCCTGACTTACAAGGGGAGAGGTGTCTGGCTCAACCCCTATAATTTTTATTGCAGGGTTAAACTCTTTTAACGCTTTTCCGCAGCCGCATAACGTTCCGGCAGTTCCGAAACTTGCGATAAAAATATCAATTTTACTATCTGTATCTTTTATGATTTCTTTAGCGGTTGTCAATTCGTGTGAAAGCGGGTTCGCCGGATTGTTAAACTGCTGCGGGATAAAGGAGTCCGGAGTGCTTTTTGAAAGTTCAAGCGCCTTATCAACCGCACCTTTCATTCCTAATTCTGCAGGTGTGAGTATTAGTTCTGCCCCGTAAGCTTTTAACAGCAAGCGGCGCTCAAGACTCATATTCTCAGGCATTGTCAGTATTAATTTATACCCTTTTACCGCGCAGCAAAGTGCCAGACCGACGCCTGTATTTCCGCTTGTTGGTTCAATTATTAGGGTTTTGGGTGTGATTAAACCTGATTTTTCAGCTTCTTCCAGCATTTTAAGAGCCGGTCTGTCTTTTATTGAACCGCCCGGGTTGCGGCTTTCAAGTTTTACAAACACTCTTGCTTTACCGTCTTTGTTGAGTTTTTTAATTTCAACAAGCGGTGTTTTCCCTACCAGATCCAAAACATTTTCATAAACATTCATTAAAAAATAACCTCGTTACAAATTTGATTATAACACAATATTTTGATAAAATAACGATATGAGATTTTTTGGAAGAGTAATTTTAATTTTAGCAATAGCCATCGCCGGAATTTACTGCCTGCCGGATGGGCCGCAAAGGCTGGAATATATTATGTTCAAGCTTTTACCTAATTCTCCGCTGCCATCCCGCAACGTAACTACAGCGCCTCCGGAACCTGAGGCTTTGCCTGAAGAAAGCCCGCAGGAGGCGGCCGTTCTCAGTACAGGGCCGGTTCGGGGAACCAGCGGCTCGCAGTTGTATGCAAACCGCTCTGCCGTAAAGAATATGATAGGTGAAAATTATCTTGATGCTGTTTTAAGCTCCGGTAAGCTTGAACGTTGGAATCCAAGAAGCTTTCCGCTGAAAGTTTATATTCAGGCCGGCTCTAATGTGCCTGCAGAATACATTCAGGAGGTTAAAAACGCCTTTACCACATGGGAGAAAGAAACGAACGGTTTTGTTAGTTTTGTTTATACCAATTCTCCTGTAAACGCTAATTATAAATGTATCTTCCCATCTGATATCAAAAACAGAAATTGTGATGAAAACGGCTTGGGAACAGCGGCTTATCAGTATTTTACATACGATGCGTCCGGAAATATTCAGTATTCAATTGTAGAATTTTCAGTGTATGCGTGTGACGGTAAAACTAAATGGCCGCGCGAGGTATTCTATTCAACCGCACTTCACGAAATTGGACACGGGCTTGGACTTCGCGGACACAGTACGAACAGCGGGGATTTGATGTACCCGGTTTCAACGGCAGCTCTTGAGCGTGCAAAAATTTCACAGGCGGATATGACAACACTCAGGGCAATTTATTCAATTATTCCGGACGTCAGTAATATGCCGTTTAACGAAAACGATAAAGAAGGCCTGATTACAACCGCGGATCTCTGGGGCGAAAATGATTCCCAGCGGGCTGATTTTACAATTCAGAAAATTAAAGAAAATATCCGGATTACACCGGATAATCCGTCGCTTTATGCGGAACTTGCTAATGCTTACAGGGATAAAAAAGATTATAATTCTGCAATAAAAGCTTATTCGCTGGCGTTAAAAAAAGTTGATAACAGCGAAACCGCAATGTATATCCTTCTTGATGTTTCTGATATGTATATCAAAATCGGGAAACTTTCCTCTGCTGAAAAATGTATTGATAAAGCAGCAACTTACGGCACCAATAATTATATCCCGAACTTTTATAATAATCTCGGCGTGAAATACGCTCAGCAGAAAAATTTCAATAAAGCCTCACTGGTCTTTGATAAAGCGCTCTCTTTGACTAATGATACAAATATGCGCAGGATGATTTATCAAAATTACCGCTGGCTGGCATGGCTTCAAAAAGATAAGGTTATGTTTGATAAATACAATAAACTATTACATGATTAATAAGGAAAGGCGGAACTGCGTGCAGTTCCGCCAACATTTCTTTTTCTTTATTCATTCTTTGTCCGAGAAAGGCTCGCGATAAGGAACGTGGTGTGAATGAGTTGCAGAGCAACCCCCGCTCACGCACGCGAGCCTTTTGAGTGGCGTATTAGACAGCGAAGTCGCAGGTTGACCTGCGGGAGCAGGGCAAGCAGGCGACGAAGAACTGCTTTATTTGTCCTTTCTTCATAGTGTAAAACTTAGCAGGAAGCCGTGAACCCGCCTGAGGATGCACCTCCGGAGAACCCTCCGCCTCCGGAAAAACCTCCGGAGAAACCACCTGAAAACCCGCCGTCACTTGCGCCTGAAGAAATTCCTGATGTAAACCCGCCGCTGACAGCTCCGCCGGAAAAACTGCTGCCTTCTGAACTAACAAAACTGCTCATTGCAATTGCATAAGAACTAGGGCTGACAGTTGTCGCAACCGGACTTTCTGAATACATAGAGTAGTCAACTGTGTTTTGTGCGAACGGATTGTTAGCAGAGAAGTCATCATAAACAGGCTGTCCGAGTAATGATGCTGCCGGAGCCATTGCTAAAGGCCCTGCAGTTTCTACTGAACGTCCTGCAAAACTTTGATTTGTTTGTCTATCAACTTCATTAATTTGTGTCGCAAACATTGTACTCATCTCTTACAATCCTCATTTACATCTTACATGTATATAAACGTTTTTTATTAGCTCTGATTTCAGTAAGGGATTATTTTGTTACATTCGTTAACACTTGACTAAACGAAAAACATGTTACATAATAAAATAGTTAATAAGTTAATAAGGGATATGACCGAAATGACGAGAATAAACCCGGATAAACTCCCATAATCCTAATTAACTAATTAACTCATTAACTAGAATGTAGGTTGGGCTTTCCAGCCCAACACAATAAAAAGAAAGGATAGAGAAATGAAAAAACGAAATGTAAGCATTTGTACGGGGGGGGGGGGGGCGGGCCTTACCCGCAAAATTAGGTATTGAGGACATTGCATGCCCATTGTCATCC
>CALUQY010000037.1 GCA_944323035.1 Candidatus Gastranaerophilales bacterium | reverse complement strand
ACAATAGCTTCGGATTCGTTGTCGAGTGCCGAGGTCGCTTCATCAAGTATAACTATTTCAGAGCCCTTGAGCATAGCGCGGGCAATTGCGACACGCTGACGCTGACCGCCTGATAATGTTGTTCCACGCTCACCTACGTAAGTGTCAATACCGTTTTCCAGTGTTCCGATGAATTCATTGAGGTGCGCAAGTTCGACAACCTGCGCAATTTCTTCATCAGTTGCATCTTCTTTGCCCATAAGCAGGTTTTCTTTTAAAGTGCCAGAGAAAAGAAAATTATCCTGAAATACAAAAGCAATATGTTCGCGCAGTTCATTGAGGTTAAAGTATTTAATATTAACCCCGTCAAACTCAATTGAGCCGGACGTTACGTCATAAAACCTCGGAATAAGGTTCACAACAGTACTCTTCCCGCCGCCGGAATTTCCCACAAGCGCAATGGTTTCACCTTTTTTTACAGATAATGAGAAGTTTTTCAGTACCGGAACACCTTCTTCATATTCAAAATTAACATTTTTGAATTCAATTTTTTCTTTTAATTCATGGAACGTAAGCGGATGTTCCGGTGATTTGATTTTGTTTTGAATGTCAAATAATTCAAACACACGGCTCATTGCAACGAACGTGTTTTGTAATTTCGTCAGGGTTGTTCCGAGTGTTTTTGTTGGTTTGTAAAGCAATAATAATGACGTTACGAAGGATGCAAACGCACCTGCCGTAAGCTTGCCGCTAATAATAAGGTGGTTGCCGAACATCATTACAAGCGCAATACCGATAGAGCACACAAAATACATAATCGGTGACATCCAGCCAACACGTTTGGTAAGTGAAATAATCAGGTTAAATTGTTCATCTGTCTGGTGTTTGAATTTTTCGTTTTGCAGCTTTTGCAGATTATAAGCTGCCATGATTTTGTTTCCGGCAACAGTTTCGTTAAAGTTCGTTGTCATATTGCCGCTGACAACCATATTTGCGTTAGAAACTTTTTTTATTTCCTTTCTGATAAAGATTACAGGTGTAATCGCAATTCCCATTATGGTAACGCCGATTATTGCAAGCTGCCACGAGTTATAAAGCAATACGCAAACAAGTCCCAGCACGCCAAAAATCGCCATTATAAACGCTTTGAAAATTTCAATAATATCTTTTGACGCGGTTTCAGGGTCGGTAAAGAAGCGTGTTAGAATTAAACCGGAGGAATTTATGTCAAAAAACTGTGCATCCATTGTTGTCAGCTTGCGAAATAAATCTTTTTTAAGCGAAAGTGACATTTTATTTGCAGTCCAGTCGGTAAGATAGTTGCTTAAATATTTTAAAACGCCTTGAACAACGGCAAAGAGAACTATTCCGAAAGGAATTATCGCGGCAAACCAGCTTTGAATGTGAACAGTATGACCTAAAAACGTCCAGGTTTGCTGTTCATTTCCGTTTACAACGTAGTCAAGATAAGGACGCAGCGCCAGTGCAACAACACCGTCTAAAAGCCCCAGCGGTATCGCAATCAGTAAATTCATTATTGCACGCGGCAATACCGGCTTCAAATACGGATAAATCTTTTTGCTTAAATAGCTGTATTTAAACGCATCTTTGGACTTAGTGTCCTTTAACTTATAAGCATTAATCATTACACACTCCCTTTTATTTTATTATCTCATAAAAACGTAATAGGGCAACAAGTCTTGCCTAAAGAGAAAACATGGTACATAACCGCCGTTCAAGGCGGGGCGGGGTCAACCGCCTCTTATAAAATTGGTCGGATATGTCCTTGACTAAATAGAAAACAGGGTACATATGAAGAAGGCAATAAGGCAATAAGAGAATAAGGCAATGAGTCGTAATGACCGAATGGATAAAAAAAGTCCTATTGCCCTAATGCCCTAATGACCTATTGCCTTATGACAAAAAGAAAGGATAGAAAGATGAAAAAACGAAGTAATGTAAAGATTATGACGGGGGGGGGGGGGGCGTGCCTCATCCGCCCAATTAGGTGTTGAGGACACCTTCATGTCATTGCGAGCGGTCGCAGACCGCGTGGCAATCCATTCAATGTTGGTACTGCGCCTCGCGTTAAACGCCAACGCTCGCGCTTGCGGTCAAAAGCGTGGTTTTGCCCGTCGCGCGCTCGACTCTACACAAGGCAAGCCTTGTTCCGTGGCTCTGCTCGGCTTGGCCTTCACCATGGCAGAGATATTATTATCCCTCACGATAATCGGCGTGGTTGCAGCGATAACGCTTCCGTCACTCACAGGAAATATTAACGAGCGTACGTGGAACACGCAAAGAAAAGCACTCTATGCCCGATTTTCTCAGGCAATTGCGCTGATGCCTTCCCTGAACGGGTATGGAACTTTGACCGAAGACGAAAGTGGAAATGTTATTGAAGATACTGCGGCTGAAACTTTTGTTACCGCCGGACTTGCAAAAGTCCTCAAAATTAATAATATTTGCGATAGTGAGCACCTGACAGATTGTGGTATTCCGTCGAAAATCACTGCTGTTAACGGCTCTACTCCGTATTCTGCATATTCACAGGGCTTGCCGGAAACTCTATACGGCTATAATTCAATGTTTGGCTCATTTTCTTTCAATTATGTTGGTATTGAGGGAACCGCATTTTCAGGAAATCAAGCAGCAAAAGCTATTGACACAAAGGTTGCAGCTTTTGAAACAGCGAATGGCGAAAGTATTGCAGTATATTACAATCCCCAATGTCAGTCAAATATGAATGAAACAACACGTTTTTCTGCGCAAACTAAAATTTGTGCTAATTTCGTCTATGATTTAAACGGAAGTAAAGGGCCAAATACTGTTGGTAAAGATATCGGTTTTATAACGGCTTTATTCCCGTCAGACAGTGTTGTTGTAGCTCCGATGGTGCCTTCCAGAATGGCAGGTTCAGGTGAGACTTCTACTGCGCCTCTGACATGGGAGCGCGCATCATCTTATTGTCGGGAACAGGGTGATGATTTGCGAATGATGAATAGGGAAGAGGCTATCGCTGTATTTATGAATAATGCGTTATTCGGAAATTATAATACGGATTATTGGACTTCAACATTGCTAAAATCCAGTAGACCGTGGTATGTCAGAAGTTATAATGGAGATGTAGTGCCCCATTTTGACGGTACTTCTGGAAGCCGTTCGGTGCTTTGTGTAATGAGATAGAAAAGGCGTGCCGGTTTTACGGCGCGCCTTTTTTCTAACCTAAGTATACTTTTTCTACTACTTTAGTATGAACTTTTGTAAAAAAGGCTAAAGTTTTTTCTATTCCTGCCGATATGTATACTATTAGAACATGTTTAGAAGGAATGTAGAGAATGAAAAATAATGAAAACGGTGTTTCACTATTTTCCCAGTCAGAGTTTCTGATTGACGATAACCCGATGGAAGAACTTTTTGCGCTTAATCTGGGAGATTTCCTCTCAGAACATTTGATTTCTGCTGAATTGGCTCAAAAAATAGGTTCGCATGACCAGAAAAATAAACGTTCAAGGCTTATTGAACAAATTAAAGAGTTGACTTCCATTTATTCTTCTAACAAAACTCTTTCTCTTCTAAGTATGGCTTCTAAAGAGGAAGAAAATGCGATTTATGATTCTATTGCCGCAACAATAGAAAAAATGTTTGAAATAAAAGCGTGCAAAATCTATCTTTTGAATGAGTTTGCTAAAACCAGCAGTCACAGAAAACTTATTCTGGTTGGCAAAAGCGGGCGATTTACCGTAGAAAAGGATTTGACAAAAGATGTTATTCTGAGTGGTAAAAATGCTAAATGTAAAAGTTCTGTTTTTGTTCCGATGAAAAACAACCTCCGCACAATCGGTGTAATCCTTCTTGCAAACGATAAACCTATTGCAAAGGAATATGTTTCACTTACTGAAACAATTGCAAAGCTTTTTGCGACATCACTGGCTTTGCAGGCTGAAATGGATTATTCGGACGCTTTAATTGCCGATGAATTTTCGGCTGAGCGCGAACTTAAAACCGTCCGCGGCGAACTTACAGCTTTGATAGGCGACCTCTGTGATTATCAGCAGGAATTTGTTGAAAAACTTGCTGCTGCTGTTGATATGAAAGGACAATATAAAGTTGCACATTCGCAAAATACGGCAAATTTAGCGCGTTTGATTTGTAGAGAATTAAAACTTAATGAAAAAACAACAGATTTGATTTACTATGCGGGACTTCTGCAAAACATCGGTAAAATTGCAGTTCCGGAAAAATTGTTTAATACAAAAGGCAAATTGAGTGCTAAAGAACTCAAGAAAATCCATACTCATTCTAATGTCGGGGTTCACTTCCTGATGAATATTAATTTCCTTTCGGAAGTCGTACCGTATATTACATATAGAACAGAGCGCGTTGACGGCTCCGGTGAGCCGGAAGGCCTGAAAGGTCAATCTATTCCGCTCGGTTCTAGAATTATTGCTGCGGCTGATGCTTTCAGTGCTCTGACCTCTGACAGACCTTTCAGAAAGGCGCTTCCGGTCGAAAAAGCTTTATCAATTATGAAAGAAGAAGTTGATAAAAAATGGGATGTCGTTGTTGTTAACGCGCTTGCCAATGTCGTTAACCACCAGGCTTAATGGTTCATATACGGTAAACTGAGATATAAAAAGCCCTCGATTTTCGAGGGCTTTAAGGTATTATTTATTTTATTTTTGTTTAACCGAGGTTTAATAAAAATCCGCCTTGTTCTGCGTTTTGAAGCTCGCCGCCTTCAAGTTTTGCCCGGATATTTTTTATGTATTTGTATACATAATCTTTTGGCAAATCCAGTAAAGTCGCTAAATCTTTTGCGTAAACAATTTTATTTTTGTTTTCAAAGAAATAGTTAAATACTCTCTGTTCGCGTTCTGTTAATGCTTTTTTAAATACTACATTAACTTCTGTTCTGATATCGGCCTTTTCAACCTCTTGTTTTTTAGTTTCTTTTGCTTTTTTTGCGGAAGTTTTTTTCGTCGTTTCAACAGGAGTTTCTTCAAGTGTCTTTTCAATATTTTTTATTGAAAATGGCGTAGTTGAAATCTCTCTTTCTCTGTTCATAGCCCGTTCTGCAATAGAGTTAAGCTTTTCGGCTCTAACCTGAAGGTGTGAATCGCTATCCGAAACAACCGGCTGACCTTTTAACACTATATCGGCTAAGTCGTGGCTTGGTTTAGACTCCTCAATTTTTTTACCTAATCTTGCAGCAAATTCTTCTAAAGTAATCTTTTCTAATGAGCTTCTCCATTGCTTAATCTCTTCTTTGCTCAAATATTCCGACATTGACATCTCCTTCAATAACTTACCACATTAAAAGCAGTTCTGCGCCGTTTCCGCCCCGCTTCTTGCTCGACTCGCACTTAACGGCATTCAGGCAAAACCGCGGTTTTGCCTGAATGCCTCTGCTCGCTCGCGCAGAGCCGCGGGCCGTGTACGGCTTCGCTGTCTAGTACGTCGCTCAAAAATTTCGCTTTGCGAAATTTCTTCGGACATTTATAATCTAGCATAAATTACGAAAAAAAAAACAAAATGTTGCATAACGTAAATTTTTATTTTGATATGTAAAGATTGCATGAGTCTTGACGAAAGAGAAAAACATGGTACATAATGAAGAAGGCAATAAGGCAATAAGAGAATAAGGCAATGAGTCGTAATGACCGAATGGATAAAAAAAGTCCTATTGC
>CALUQY010000036.1 GCA_944323035.1 Candidatus Gastranaerophilales bacterium | reverse complement strand
AGATAATGGCGGGAAGCCAGAAAGGATAGAAGAACTTATGAAAAAACGCAGGAATGTATTAACAAATGCAGGGGGGGAGGGCGTGCCTTATCCGCCCAATTAGGTATTGAGGACACCTTAACGTCATCACGAGGCGCGAACGAAAGTGAGCGACGTGGTGATCCAGTCAAAAACGTAGCATTCTCGAGTGGATTGCCACGCTCCCGTTGGTCGCTCGCAATGACACCGCCGGTCAAGGCGGCTTCCAGTTTGGGTTGGTCGTTAAAAAGTCATGTTCAACCCTTGTGGATGGAACTCAGTGCCTTTACAATGGCAGAAATATTATTATCCCTCACGATAATCGGTGTTGTCGCAGCGATAACGCTTCCGAGCCTCACCGGAAACATTAACGAACGCACATGGAACACGCAGCGAAAAGCCCTTTATGCGCGAATGAGTCAGGCCGTGGCGTTAATGCCGTCATTAAGCGGTTATGGAACCCTGACTGAGGAAAGTTCCTCCGGTGCTGATGATGCCGTAGATACAGCCGCAGAAACATTTATAACAAGCGGTTTATCGAAGGTGCTAAAAAATAAATAATATTTGTGATAATGAACATCTGGAAGATTGCGGAATCGTTAATTCATTTGTCAATATTGCAGGTTCCCAAATGTCTACTCCTACAACTTTGTATGAGTTAAGCAGTCTGTTCCAGTCTGCGGCGAAGGGCTCAAAGTCCTATTCTACTGATGATACTAAGGCCGCAGCGTTTGAAACCCAGAATGGCGAAAGTATAATAGCTTATTATAATAGAAATTGTATGACGGAATACAGCAGCGAAGATAAAGCGGACGTTTGGGGGCAATATTACGGTTTCCCACAAACAAATATGTGCGTGAATTTTATCTATGATTTGAACGGCAACAAGGGGCCAAACACCGTTGGAAAAGATATTGGTGTAATGACGGTATTTAATTCAATAGATGCGTTAGTCGTAGCGCCGCTGCCTTCTACAGCGACAGATCCTTCAAGTACTGTCTGGCAAGATGCGTCAGGTACTTGTAAAGCAAAAGATACGGAGAGCCGGCTTCCGAATATTGATGAGCTTTCTGCAATGATGATAAATAAAAATTTATTTAATATGACGAATACAAGGTATTGGTCTGGAACAGTTTATGATTCCGGCAAAAGCTGGGTCGTCTGGCCGGTTCAGGGCTATAGAGCCACTGAAGTTAAAAATCTGGGTAGTGTACCACGTTGTATAAAACGTTAAAAAAGAGCGGGTAACCGCTCTTTTTTATTTAGGCTGGTGTTTCTAAATGCGCAACGCTTGTTTTGCCGAATTTCGCCGATAAATTGTCTATCAGGTGAATAAGGTAAAGTTCGTTTTCCAGATCTTTTTCGTTCAAGTCAATCATAGCGCCCCATTCAGCGCGGCCGTGGTGTGCAGCAATCATTCTGGCAATTGATGTAAAGCCGCGGCTCATACATAGCGTATAGCCGAATTGTGAGTGCGTTAGCCAGGTCTTTTTAAAATCTTCATTATAATCAATAAGCCCGTTTTCTTCATCATATTTGTATTCAAAAATTTTGCCTATATCATGCAAAATACACGCTGCCATAACTTCATCCTTATTGACCCTGTGACGGAAAAGAGGATAATTCGCCTCTAGGTAATCGAGGCACTCCAGAGTGTGAACCATTAGCCCGCCGATATAGTTATGGTGCATAACCTTTGCTGCCGGCGCGGGTTTGATTTTTGCTTCGTGTTCTTTGAAAAAGTCCAGCAAGAAATCTCTAATCTTTTCGTCCTTAATTTCTGCGAATTTTGACACAAGTTTATTGAAAGTTTTTTCTCTCTCTTCAGGTGTCAAACCCATTTTAGCTTCTTTTATCAGGCTGAAAGAGGTTATAAGGCAGTTGTTAAATTTTTCGTTAAAACTTGCGGTAACGATTTTTATCTGGTTGCCGGTTCTAAAAACCTTGCTGTCCATCCGGTTTAGGGTTTCTTCCCAGAGTATGCAGTTTAAAGTCGTGTTGTTAACGAGGTTTTTAAGCTGCATTTTGCCCATTTTTGTTCCGGCTTTTGTGTCACCTATTGAAAACGATTGGATTTCGTATAAATCTTCTGTGCTAAACATTTTTCCTCAATTCTTAATTCTTATTTCTGTCAATAATTCTGTCGTTGTTCCAAACAAATGTTGAACGGATAGTTTCGCCGACTTTTTCTATTTCGTGGCTGCGGTTTGCGCTGCGCAGTTCCTGAAACTTTTTAGCTCCGCTTTCCATTTCGTGTAAAAATTCATCTGCAAAGCTGCCGGATTGAATATCCTTTAAAATTTCTCTCATAGAATTCTTAACGTGTTCGTCAATAACTTTTGGCCCGCGGGTCATATCGCCGTATTCTGCGGTATTTGAGATTGAATATCTCATATCTGCAAGCCCGCCCTGATTTATAAGATCAACGATTAATTTCATTTCGTGCAGGACTTCAAAATATGCCATATAAGGTGAATAGCCGGCTTCTGTCAGCACTTCAAAACCTGTTTTGATAAGTGCACTCACTCCGCCGCAAATTACTGCCTGTTCGCCGAATAAATCGGTTTCTGTTTCTTCTTTGAAATCAGTTTCCAAAATTCCGGCTCTGCCCGCACCGATTGCGGATGCGTAAGACAGCGCTACTTCTTTTGAATTTCCAGTTACATCCTGATAAACCGCAATCAGGGACGGAACGCCTCTGCCTGCTTCATATTCACTTCTTACAGTGTGCCCGGGGCCTTTTGGCGCAACCATTATTACGTTTACATCCCCCGGTGCCACAATACGTTTAAAATGGATGTTAAACCCGTGTGAGAACATTAAATATTGTCCTGCTCTGAGGTTTGGCAGAATTTCTTTTTTATAAACTTCTGCCTGCAATTCATCAGGGATTAAAATTTGTATAATATCCGCGGATTTTACGGCATCTGCAATTGTTGTAGTTTTAAAACCGTAATTTTGGGCTTTTTTATCGGAATTTCCGCCCAATCTTAGTCCCAGAATAACGTCACAGCCGGAATCTCTAAGGTTCATAGATTGACCGTAACCCTGTGAGCCGAACCCGATAACCGCAATCTTTTTACTTTTTATTAAATCCCTGTTAATGTCCTTATCCAGATAAATTTTTAAACTGTCCATAGCAAATTCTCCAATCTTAATAGAAAATATTTTAGCATAAAAACTAAACGCAATAATATATTTTTTTAGTTTTTATTTTTTGCATTTTTTTCATCGCTATAGTCAGTCATTCCGGGGAAGGAGTCTTTGCCGGTAAGCTGTTTTGTAATCCAGTATTGCATTTTAGGGATAAGCGTTGACAGGAAGAGAGCAGATACAGCAAAGCCTATACCTCTGTTGAAGCCGTTTTTAGCAAAGTTTATTTTATCAGCTTTTTCAATAGTATCTATTGTAATATTTTTGCCGGTGCGTTCAGCTTTTTTGACGATTTGTTCTATGTATGTCAGCATATCGTCTTTTAATGATTTAAGTTCATCATGTGAAACAAATCTGTACGGGTCTTGATGCTTGTAGGTCGTGGAATTTCCGAACATTTCGTTATTAGATGCCAGACCGTACAGGTTATTCAGGAATTCAGGCATATTCAGGGCGCCGCCGCGGAATACATCTTCAACCTGAGTTTTTGTCAGAATACTTACTCCTTCTACTTTCGGTTGAAGCGTAGACATAGTTTTTGCACGTTGACAGATTGTATCAACCTGACTTGCATCAATTTGTTTATTCTTTTTGATTTGTTCCAGCAATTCGTCAAGTTTTATGATGCCATTTTGGTCAAATTTAGAGTCAAGTTCTTTATTCATCCAGCCAAGGTTGGTGTCATCGCCCAGAGCCAGCTTTTTAAATTCTTGTGCGGACAATTCAGTTTTATTATTACTGTTATAAGCAAGTTTTAATTGTTCCGTGACCTGCTTGGATGCAACAGGATCCAGACGGGTTTTCTTGCCGGAGTCAAGCCAGTTCAGCCAGGAGTGAATGTTTGGAATACTGAACATATAGAAATAAATTGAAGATAAATCCCGGAAAAGAACTTCTGTTCTTTCGTGTTCGTTTCTGGAGCTGATTGCACGGCCGCCGGCGATTCCGACATCTGTGGATAAAAGCTGGTAAATATTATCATTTTCAAAGTGGTTTGCAAGTGAAAGAATCCCTTGTGCAGACATACCAAAGGACAATTCTTTTTTCTTATCGTCTTTGACGTTTGCAAAATTATTCATTGTGAATTGGAAATAATTCTGATTATTAGGTTGTTGGCTTGCGGTTTGTGCTTTTTGCTGCGCCGCAGCTTTTTTGTCCTCGCGTTTGTTGTGAAGCTTCACTGTGATTTTCTGGTTAATTTTAGGTACGACAAGACCAACCAGAATGTTTGCAAGGATAATGCTGGCGCCGACTTTTGCAAGTTTAAATTTGCCGATAGTCTTATCGCTTAAGCCATTGCCTTTATCTTTAAGATAGTTAGCGAGAGGGTTCCTGACGCGGTCGCGGCCGACATCAAAGTTTGTATCGACAAGATTTAAAACTTTTTTGCCAATCCAGTCGTTCATTTTGTTGAATACTTTAACTCCTGCAAACCAGAATGCAGCACCGATAGCTTCTTCGGTAAATCTTTCACGGGCCTCATCAAAGCCACCGCGTTGGTAAGCCTGAATTGTTCTTCCACCTGTAACAAAACATTCCAGTGCAATCAAAGGAAGCATTGCACCTGTTCCCATGCCTCTTGTGAAACGGCGGGCAAAACTGTAATTGTTTATTGAATCAGGTTTGACGTTTACTGGATTAATTGACATATATAATTAATATCATTTCACTAACTTGTCGTACAGTGCAATAATGTTCCTGAATAAAAATTTTTGCTGAAAATATCGTGTTTTTTAATAAATTTTAACATGTACGCTTGAAAATACTTTGGAGTATGTTAAAATGGTATTAAGCACATTAACAATTAAATACGGGGATGTTCTGGATTTGACAGGATGATTGATTGAAACAGGTTGCGTGTCCGGGTGCTGTTCCCGGTTATCAACAAGCGAAAAAATAAGTGCAAACAACACTGTAGATGCTAGAGCTGCATTCGGAAGATACGCAGTAGCTGCTTAAGATATAGCAGTTTAGCCTCTCGTAGTTCCCAGCTTGCCGGAATTGCGGGACAATTATGCAAGACGCAGTATGTTGATGACGGTAGACATATCAAGATAGCCGTTGGAAGTTAGCTATTCTGCAAAAATAGCTTTGGAATACAGATGGTATTGATTTTATCCTATGTATTTTGAGAGAAATTAAAATCTAAGCACGTAGAGATTTGTTTGGATCCATTTTGGACGCGGGTTCGACTCCCGCCATCTCCAGATTATTGAATTGATTATGGAATTAAGAACCCGCACAAGGCGGAGCCTTGTCCCCGGGTTCGAGCGGGAGCGAGCTGAGGCTGGAGTGATTTGCGAGGAGTAAAAACACCGCAGCAAATCACGTAATTGCCGTTAAAGGCGAGCGACCAAGACACTCCCGCCATCTCCAGATTATTGAATTGATTATGGAATTAAGAACCCGCACAAGGCGGAGCGGCGGAGAACTGCTTTATTTTAAGCCTCCATTGTGTAACCATAATCGGATAAACTTTTCTTAGAAATTCTTTTTCTTAATTTTTCTAATTCATCCAAATCTTGTTTTGTTATTATTCCTTTAATTTCCGGGCCGCCAAATTTTTTATATTTAGCAGTTATTTCCGGAGAAAATTTAAAACCTCTCGCAGCCAGATGGAAATAATCTGCAACAAATTCTAATTCATTCGATAGCATATTAGGCATATAATACTGAACCGGATTTTTTCGAAAAGCTTTGTATAATTTATTTAATTCACGTTTTAATTTTGTTCTTTCAGCTTCTGTTTTACAAACTGACAATCTTTCTTCTATGCTTGCTTTAGCAGGATTATGTGTAAAGAAACCCTCA
>CALUQY010000035.1 GCA_944323035.1 Candidatus Gastranaerophilales bacterium | reverse complement strand
GACTCGCGTAAAACGGCACCGCGAAAAGCGTGGTTTTCGCTTTGTGCCTCTGCTCGCTCGCGCTGTTCAGCATGACAACATGGGGGCGCGGCGTTTTTGACTGGATTGCCATGCCGACTTCCGTCGGCTCGCAATGACGAAGACTTTACGGCCTTCGTGCTTACTTCTTTCGTTAAATTCCCACCCGGGTCGCTTTGTGGATACCGCTCAGCGGTCGGCTCAGCCAGTGTCATCCCGAATTTATTTCGGGATCTGTCCAACGACACCGGTAGTTCGCGACACTGGTCAGATCCTGAATCACGCTCGCTTCGCTCGCTGTTCTGGATGACATTGATGTCTAAGGCGCGGGATTTACCGGTTGAGCGGCTCCCCCCCCCCCCCTGCATTTGTTAATACATTTCTGCGGTTTTTCATCTTTCTATCCTTTCCGGCTTATCGCCTTTGTCTTATTATTCATGCCGCTCTGCGGCACTCTTTCATTATGTAACATGTTTTACATTTAGTCAAGAGTTCAACTATTTTTGCTGTGCGGGGGTAGATACAGACTGCGGCGCAGGATTATTTTTCAACACTTCCAAACCTTGCAATTGCTCATCCGCATTCAACTCTATATATTTATATATATTATGCACGATTCCATACGGGAAGAAGTAAACATTATCAGCCGGAGTAATTTTCAGCATGGAATGTTCCGCGTCAATTTTAACTACACTCATTAGAAAATTTTTATTCACTGCCCTGAATAAAATATACCCCGTTTTAGACTGAAGTTCTTCTATTTCAAAATTATTCGCATTAATCGCAAGAATAGACATATAAAAAAGTTTTTCTACCGGGAAATTAAATGTCTGAACGCATTTTGAAAAATCAATATTTTGCGGAGTCACTAGTTCAATTTCCGCAAGCGGCGCCGCCGGATTTTCTTCTGCGAATGCCGGAATCGCAGCCAATAACAGCATTAAGCCAAACATAACTAATTTTTTCATTACCACGTAGCCCCTTCTTTTATATTAACAACCAGCGGCACAGCAAGCGGCTGGTCAAGTTCCATTGCATCCCGCACAAGCTTTTTAATGATATCAAGCTCTTCACGTACAACTTCTACAACCATTTCGTCGTGAACCTGCATAATCAAACGGGATTTAAGGTTATTATCCCGCAGACTGTTGTGGAATCTAATCATAGCAAGTTTCATCAAATCTGACGCAGAGCCTTGCATAGGGAAGTTTATCGCCGCACGTTTTGCAAATTCTCTAACCATTGCATTAGAACTGTTTATTTCATTCTGAAAGAAACGTTTTCTGCCAAAAATAGTTTCGGCATAACCGTCTATCATAACCCGCTCAATCATCGCATTCATATACAATTTTACGCCCGGATAGGTCGCAAAATATCTGTTAATAAATGCTTCTGCTTCCTCATTTGTAATCCCGACAGCTTTAGCAAGCCCGTAGCGGGTTTGACCGTAAATAATCCCGAAGTTTACGGTTTTTGCGCGTCCTCTCATCTGTTTTGTTACCTGTGAAAGCGGTACCTCAAAAATATTTGATGCGGTAATAGCGTGGACATCTCTGTCAAAAATAAATGCCTGCTGGAGGTTTGCATCGCCTGAAATATGAGCAAGAAGCCTTAATTCAATCTGCGAATAATCGGCAGAAAGAATTATATTATACGGCTCCTGCGGAACAAAAGCTTCTCTGATTTTTTCACCTTCATCAGTCCTGATAGGAATATTCTGCAAATTCGGATTTGATGAAGAAAGCCTGCCGGTAGCCGTAATCGTCTGGTTATAAGTTGTATGTATGCGGTGGTCTATCGGGTTAATAAGGTTTGGGAACGCGTCTGTGTAAGTTGATTTCAGTTTAGAAAATTTACGGTATTGAAGCAGGTATTTTGCGATGTCATGTTCGTCTGCAAGCTCCTCTAGAACCTCTGCACTCGTTGAATAATTCGCCCTGCCTCGGGATTTCTTTTTATGCTGAATTCCGAGTTTATCAAAGAGAATTTCGCCGACCTGTTTAGGTGAATTCAGATTAAAGCCTTCATCCGCAATATCAAAAATACATCTTTCCAAACGACGGATTTTCTTGTTTAAGAATTCAGTCAGACCGTTCAGAGAGTCGGTATTTATTGCAACGCCAATATATTCCATATCCGCAAGCACTTTTGCAAGCGGAATTTCCATCTGCTGCAGCAGCTTCCAATTTGCATCATCAAAACTTTCAGCCCTGTAACTGGTAAGCTCCATTAAAAGCCACATTTCACGGTAAGCCTTTGCCGAATCTGTTCCGTCCTCTAAAAGCCCTAGCTGTACAGAACGCGCAGCATTTAAATTCATCTCCTTAACGGGCGAAATATTTAAGCATTGAAGCGCCTGCACATCCATGTCGTGATTATTAGAAGGGTTTTCAACATAACTTGCAAGCACCGCATCAAAAACAACATTATTAAGCACAATATCGTTTGAGCGCAAAGCATTATATTCCTTTTTGGAATCTATCGTTAATTTTGCAAGGCTTTCATCTTCAAAAAGCTCCTTAAAACGTGCCATTAAAGCACCGGAGGAGCCAAACGACAGATTATAGCGCAAATTCAACGGAATATAATAAGCATAAGCAGGATGCTCTTCGTCAATCGTTAATTTTATTCGTTTATCGCCATCAATCTTGATATCGCAGACCCCCAGCGCCATATAATTGATTTTTTGTTTTAAAATACTATCAACAGTTTCACTCGTTGCAAAGAAAAAAGCCCCTTTTTGACGGATGTTAGCAGACATTGCGTTAAAGTCCTCAACCGTCATAACCTCTTTTTCGACAATAAATTTTTGAGTCTGAACCTTTTCTACAGGCTCTTCCGCTGCAAACAAGCCCAGCTGTGCATTACTGTCAATATTTTGCGCACAACCCTCACCGCTTTTATTAAAATTAGCAAGAATAGTTTTAATATTTTTCAAAAATGAGAAGAACTGCATTTTAGTCAAAAACGCAGTAACATTGCTCAGTACAGGAAGATTAATGCAGGCACCGTCAAAATCAAAGTCAACATCAACATCTCTAACTATGGTCGCCAGAAAACGACTCATATAAGCCATATCCTTACCATTGCGCAATTTTTCACGAACAGCTTTTTCTTTAATATTCTCTAAATTTTCATAAACAGTATCTAAATCTCCATAAGTTCCAAGAAGTTTCTGCGCTGTTTTTTCCCCGATACCGCGAATTCCAGGAATATTATCCGAAGAGTCGCCCCTGAGCGCTTTATAATCAATTACCTGATTAGGATAAACCCCAAGCTTCTCATAAACTTTATCCCAGTCATACTCTGCGAGTTCACCCTTTGACGGAATAATAACCTTAACACATCCCTCGGTATCTACAAGCTGAAATGAATCCTGATCGCCTGTCAGAATATAAACCTTATGTCCGAGTTCACACGCTTTTTTAGAAATAGTTCCTATAACATCATCTGCCTCAAAGCCTTCTTTTTGATAAATAGGGATACTAAAAGCTTGTAACCCTTCATAAATCAACCCCATTTGAATATGCAAATCATCCGGCATTTTTTCACGATTAGCCTTGTACTCAGCATATTGTTCGGTACGGAAAGTATGGTGGCTGACGTCAAAAGTGACCGCAATAGCGTCCGGCTCCAGCTCTCTGTTTTTCAATAAATCAAATAAAGCCTTAAAAAAACCAAATACAGCCCAGGTAGGAACTCCGGTAGAAGTACGCATTCCGGTACGTTCTAAAGCAAAATACTGTCTGAAAGCCAAAGCATGACCGTCAATTAATATAAGATTTTTTTTCTTTTCCATACATTTTCCCAATAAATGAAAAGCCGTCCCCCACCGTTTCCCGCTGCACAAAGCTTTGAGCAGCAAGACAAAACCCAATCCGGCAACTACGCAATACTTTCATTCGACTTATTCAAAGTCGGAAGCTGTATCAACTCTGCATTATTGCGGTTTTTTACCATATCCTCAGTTACCGTAAATTCCGTAATATCATTTTTTAGCGGAACTTCATACATAATATCAAGCATCAACTCTTCTACAATAGAACGCAATGCTCTGGCACCGGTTTTACGTTTAATTGCTTCTTTTGCAATTAAATCAATCGCCGCAGGTTCAAATTCCAATTTAACATTATCCATTTCTAAAAGACGTTGATATTGTTTCAAAATTGCATTTTTAGGCTCAGTTAAAATCATTTTCAAAGTTTTTTCGTTCAACTGATCCAGAACCGCATAAGTCGGAATACGACCGATAAATTCAGGGATTAAACCGAATTTCATCAAATCATCCGGCTGCAATTTTTTAAGAATTTTATTTGCCTGAGCTTCTTTTTCTGCCTGCGTAAGTGCGCCCTTAGCGCCAAACCCGACAGAGGAACCCTCATTTGTACGTCTTTCAATAATTTTTTCAAGCCCGACAAACGCTCCGCCGACAATAAACAAAATATTTTTGGTATCAATTTCGATAAATTCCTGATGCGGGTGTTTTCTGCCACCTTGAGGCGGAACATGTGCAACGGTGCCTTCAATCATCTTTAACAGTGCCTGCTGAACACCTTCACCCGAAACATCTCTTGTAATAGAGGTATTTTCAGATTTACGTGAAATTTTATCAATTTCATCAACATAAATAATACCGCGTTGAGCTTTTGCCGCATCAAAATCAGCGTTTTGATATAAGCGTAGAAGAATGTTTTCAACATCATCACCAACATAACCGGCTTCTGTCAATGTTGTTGCATCGGCAACCGCAAACGGAACATCCAGCATTTTAGCAAGTGTTTGCGCCAGTAAAGTCTTACCGCTTCCGGTAGGGCCGACCAACAAAATATTAGATTTTTGAATTTCAACATCATTTTTCAAATCAGTTGAAGAATTATTTTTTAGCCGCTTGTAATGATTGTAAACAGCAACGGACAAAACTTTCTTAGCATCATCCTGCCCGATAATATACTGATCCAGATATGCCTTAATTTCATGAGGCTTCGGAATCGGTTTTTCATCAGATTTATCAGAACTTTCAAGAGTGGCTTTTTCTTTTGTTTCAAAGAATTCTTCGTCCAAAATCTCGTTACAAAGTTCGACACATTCATCACAGATAAAAACGTCAGGGCCGGCAATCAGTTTTTTTACCTGATCCTGTGTTTTACCGCAAAATGAACATTTTAGTTTACTATCATCGTGTTTTGGCATTTAATTTATCTCCGGTTATTTTATTTCTTCGCGTGTAATAACTTTATCAATCATACCGTATTCAAGAGCTTCCTGAGGGGTCATGATATAATCACGGTCAGTATCTTTTTCAATTTTCTTGATAGATTGACCGGTATTAGCAGCTAAGATTTCATTCAGCGATTTTTTAATACGCAGAATTTCCTGAGCCTGAATTTCGATATCAGTTGCCTGCCCCTGCGCACCGCCTAAAGGCTGGTGGATTAATACACGAGAGTGAGGAAGTGCTAATCTTTTGCCTTTTGCACCAGAAGACAACAGGAACGCACCCATTGAAGCAGCCTGCCCCAGACAAATTGTAGAAACGTCAGCTCTGATATGCTGCATAGTATCATAAATCGCAAACCCTGCAGTTACGCTGCCGCCCGGGCTGTTGATATACAACATAATATCTTTTTCAGGGTTTTCACTATCAAGTAACAATAATTGTGCAACAACAAGGTTGGCAACCATATCGTCAATAGGAGTTCCCAGAAAAATAATTCTTTCTCTCAAAAGTCTTGAGAAAATATCAAACGAGCGTTCGCCGCGGCTTGATTGTTCAATTACTACAGGTACAAAACTCATATTCGGTTTTCCTTTCTCTATCTTATATAATAAACTCTCTCTTCTTAATAATCAAATTACCTATTTAGCTGAAACAACGTAGTTAACTTTGTTGTTATCAGCGAGGAAGGCTCTTACTTTGTCATTAATCGCCTGTTGAGAAATCGCGCTCAAAACACCCGGATTTGTAGAGAATTGCTTCATCAGGCTTTGCGGATCAACTCCGTACATTCTGCTCAAATCCTGAAGTTTTGCCTGAATATCAACAGGTGTTAATTTAATATTTTCGTCTTTTGCAATTTTATCAATTAACAGAGTATTTTTAATTCTTGCTTCAGCTTCTTCTGTTAATACTTTGTTAACATCCTGACCTTGAGCTTTGAAAACATTTTCCAAAGAAAGCCCCTGCATAGAAAATCTTTCTTCGTATTCAGTTTTTAAAGCTTCAAATTCCCTTTTAATCATTGATTCAGGGATATCAACCTTAACAGATTCCATAACTTTAGCGAATATTGCAGATTCAGCATTCTGGCGTCTTGCCGCTTCTTTTTGAGCGTCAAGGTGTTTTTGAATATCTTCTTTTAAAGCATCAACTGTTTCAAAGTTGCCGACTTTTTTAGCGAACTCATCGTTCAATTCAGGCATAATTCTTTCTTTGATTTCTTTAATCGTAACTTTGAATACAGCAGGTTTACCTTTCAAGGATTCTTCATGATATTCTTCCGGGAAAGTTACGTTTACATCAAACTCTTCATTAAGCGGTTTGCCGACAATAGCTTCTGCAAATCCCGGAATAAAGTTTGAATGAGCAAGGTCTAAGTTATAATTTTTACCTTCTCCGCCTTTAATTTTTTCGCCGTCTACAGAACCGTCAAAGTCAATAACAACGATATCAGTTTCTTTTGCGTTGCGTTTTTCTTTAACTTCTACAACCTGTGAATACTGGTTTAAAAGTCTTTCAATTGATTTATCAACGGCATCAGCCGGAACGATTGCATCTTCAACATCTACTTTCAAATTTTTATACTCACCAACAGTAAGTTCAGGTTTAACTTCCAGCTTCAAAGTAGCTTCAACGTCTTTGCCGTCCTCAAATTTAACAGCAGTAAGTTCAGGCTGGGTAACGATATCCAGATTATTTTCTTTAACAGCTTCGTCAATAAATTTAGGGAGCAATCTGTCAAGAGCTTCCTGTTGAATTCTTTCTTTTCCGACCTGTCTTTCGACCATAGTTTTAGGAGCTTTGCCCTTTCTAAAACCCGGAATATTAACATACTGGGAATAAGTTTTCACAGCATTATCATAAGCTTTTTTAGCATCTTGAGCCGGAATAGTTATCTCTAATTTTACAATATTTTCTTTTTCTTTTACTACGTTAGCTTTCATTTTTAATCCTCATTTCTATACAATATTTTATAATTATACTCGAAAAAAGAAATAGTGCAACAGATTCGGATATCTGTTGTATATCCTACTTTTTAAATATAAAAAGAACTGCGAGAACAATAAAAACGAAACCGATTAAATAATTCCAGCGGAAATCTTCTTTCAAATACCATATAGAAAACCCCGAAAATACAATGAGGGTAATAACTTCCTGAATAGTTTTGAGCTGCACGGCGTTATAAACTTCATGACCAATTCTGTTTGCCGGCACCTGAAAACAGTATTCAAAAAATGCAATTCCCCAGCTTGCAAGAATTACAAGCCACAGCGCGGAAGTTTTAAATTTCAAATGCCCGTACCATGCAAAAGTCATGAAAACATTGGAAATAGTAAGCATTAATATCGGTAAAATAAATTTATACATAAAAAATGAGCCTCTTTTAGAAAGATTATATATAACCCGTCCACAAAAAGGCTCATTTAAATAAACTATATTCTTCCGCCGACAAGATTTTACCATTCTACACACCAGCCGCTACCGGCCAAGGCGGCTTCTTATTTGGAACCGCGCTCACAGTTATCGTTTTACGCACCAGCCGGGGTCAACCGGCTCTCATAACGGAATCCGCGCTCACAGTTATCGTTTTACGCACCAGCCGGGGTCAACCGGCTCTCATAACGGAATCCGCGCTCACAGTTATCGTTTTACGCACCAGCCGGGGTCAACCGGCTCTCATAACGGAATCCG
>CALUQY010000034.1 GCA_944323035.1 Candidatus Gastranaerophilales bacterium | reverse complement strand
GCGAGCAGATTGAGCCGGTTGGAGCAAAGCTCCTTAGGCGAAACCCTGCGAGCGTGGAGCAAATCCAAGACAGATTCAGGATCTGTCCAATGTTGCATTCTACCGGTAACGTTGGCCAGATCCCGAAATCATCTTGCTCGACTCGCGAAAAACGGCACCGCGAAAAGCGTGGTTTTCGCTTTGTGCCTCCGCTCGCTCGCGCAATTCGGGATGACACCGACTGAGTCGGTTCTATGTTTGGTCAACAGGCTGTCGGTCAAGAAATGTGCATTTACCATGGCTGAGATTTTGTTATCCCTCACGATAATTGGCGTTGTTGCGGCGATAACGTTACCGTCACTCACCGGCAACATCAACGAGCGCACATGGAACACCCAGCGCAAAGCCCTTTATGCGCGATTTTCGCAAGCAATTGCCCTAATGCCGGCACTGAACGGTTACGGAACACTTAAAGAAGAAAGCTCTTCCGGTGCAAGCGATGCGGTTGATACAGCCGCCGAAACCTTCGTCACAAACGGGCTTTCAAAGGTTATGAAGATAAATAACATCTGCGACAACGAGCATTTGGAAGATTGTGGTTTATCGTCAAAGCTTACGACGCTTGGCGGAATTCAGATCGACTTACCAACAACATTGCAAGAATTAAACAGCAGTATGACCGGTACAATTACAGCGCCTTATGGCGGAAATGCTTATATAATTGACTCAAAAGCCGCTGCGTTTGAAACACAAAATGGTGAAAGTATTATTGTTTATTACAACCCTACCTGTAATGGTTCGCTGGCCGAAAAAGCTTTTAGTGATACTTCTAATAGCGGCGGCTACAAGATGCAATCAAAAGTTTGTGCGAACTTTATCTATGATTTGAACGGCAGCAAGGGGCCTAATACAGTAGGCAAAGATATTGGATTTATGACAGCACTGTATCCGTTCGACGCGCAAATATATGCCCCGTATCCGTCAGTCAAACCGCAAAGCACAGGTAATCATAACAAATCTGATGCAATAAAAATGTGTACAAGCTATGATAGCGAATATCGTTTGCCAAATTTAGGCGAGGCGGTATCAATGTTTGTAAACGGCAAACTGATAAATGCAAGCGATTATACATCAAGTTTAGGGTTTGCAACATCTGAAATATTTACGCCAAGTGCTTTTTTTGAAGAGGTACATGATATTATGACAGTGCAGTTTACCTCGGGTGTGATTGAAGACCGTGCACAAGGAAGCGTTTGGTGTATAAGGCGGTAACATCTTGCACGGTTCCGTTTATGAAACCGCCTTGACCGGCGGTGGTGCATAAGACGCTAACTTCGTTTATAAGAACGGCGCTTATTTAAGCGCCGTGTTTTCTATTCTATTTATCTGTTTGAACTCTTATAAGGCTTGCAACGGTGTTGATTGATTCATCTGCTTCCAGCATATCAATTGTTTTTCTCACATCCCGTTCAAGTGCCATTTCTGTAATTACCGCAATGTCGGCGGTGTTGTTTTCTTCTACCCCGCGTTGAACTATGCTTGCCAGACTGATATTATTTTCTGCACAAATCGCACCGATTTTACCGATAACGCCTTTTTCGTTTTTAGCGTTAATTGAAAGGTAATATTTATTGACGGTGTCCGTAATATTAATCATTTGTGCAGAGTCTTTGTGCTTGCATCGCATCATCGGAAGCAGGTAATCTGTTGTGCCGAGTTCGTCTGCAATAGCCAGAATATCTCCGATAACAGAGCTTGCTGTCGGAAATTCCCCCGCTCCGGCGCCTGAAAGAGCTATACTTCCCACAGGATAACCTTCAAGTTTGATTACATTTTTAACATAGTCAATGTGCGCCAGAATCGAATCTTTTGAAACAAGCATCGGGTGAACCCGTACATCAACTTTTTCATCTTTATCAATTTGCGCAAGCGCAACGAGTTTGATTTTGTAGCCTAAATCGTTTGCGGCTCTGATGTCCTGTGCTTTGATTTTTGAAATCCCTTCTTTGTAAACATTATCTATATTAATTCTTTTTTTGAAAGATATTGAGGAAAGGATTGCAATTTTGTAGGCGGAATCATAACCTTCCACATCGCTTGTCGGGTCGGCTTCCGCGTAGCCGAGTTTTTGCGCTTCTTTCAAAACCTCTTCATAAGACGCACCTTCAACATCCATTTTGGTCAGAATATAATTTGTTGTTCCGTTCAAGATTGCTTCAATTTTTGTGATGTTGTTGCCTGCAAGAATTGTTTTTACCGGTGTGATAATCGGAATTCCGCCGGCAACGGCTGCTTCATAGAGTACAACTCTGTTATTTGCCTCTGCATGACGGAAAAGTTCTTCGCCGTGTTTTGCAAGAAGTTCTTTATTTGCGGTTACAATATGTTTGCCGTTAGTGATAGCTTTTTTTATCAGGTCAAAAGCCGGTTCAATCCCGCCGATTAATTCGACTACAATGTCAATCGAAGGGTCATTGACGATTTCGTACGGATTATCCGTAATGATATTTTCATCTAAGTTTTCAATATTGCGTTTTTTCTTTTTATTTTTCACCGCGATTTTGACTATTTCAACGTGGTCAAATCCGCCCAGAGTTTTATAAACGCCGGAACCCACCGTTCCTAAGCCGATTAATCCGATTTTAATTTTCTTACCATTTTCCATATTTTTATTCTAACATAAATATAAATTTAGTTAAAAAGAATTAGTGTAATTTTTTTTAGTTGAGTGTATAATAAAGTCCGAGGGGGTAAAAATGGCAGTAGATGACGCATTGGTTATGATTATGGCAGGCGGAGAGGGAAAAAGATTGTATCCGCTGACAAAAGACAGGGCAAAACCGGCTGTTCCGTTTGGCGGAAGATACCGGATTATAGACTTTGTTCTGAACAATTTTATTAATTCAGGCTTTTTTAAGATTAAAGTTTTGACACAATATAAGTCAGACTCTTTGAACAAACACATTACACGCGGCTGGGCGCTGTCACCGTTTTTAAACCAGTTTGTTGATCTCTGTCCTGCACAGATGAGAACAGGTAATGACTGGTATCGCGGTACTGCCGATGCAATTTATCAGAATGTTTTTCACATAACTGATGAAAACCCGAATTACGTTTGTGTTTTTGGCGGTGACCATGTTTATAAAATGGATGTTTCGCAAATGTTGGATTTCCATAAAGAAAACAATGCGGATTTAACTATTTCTGCAATCCCTATTCCTATTGAGGAAGCCTCTGAATTTGGCATTATGGAGGTTGATGAAAACTGGCGGCTTACGAATTTCGTTGAAAAACCGCAGTACAAACCGAAATCTATTCCGAATAATCCTGATTATTGCCTTGCGTCAATGGGGAATTATATTTTTAATAAACAAATTCTTCTGGACGCGCTGGAAGAAGATCAGCCGATTTCTGAATCCAGCCACGATTTTGGAAAAAACGTTATTCCTATGCTTTTGAAGGAAGGCAAGAATATTTTTGTATATAACTTTGCTGAAAACACTCATGCAGGAATGTCAGAAGCCGAAAAAGGCTACTGGATGGATGTCGGAAGTATTGACGCTTACTGGCAGGCAAATATGGATTTGCTTTCTTCCAATCCGGAATTGAATTTGTATTCACAGGAATGGCCGATTAGAACTTTCAACTACAACTATCCGCCGGCGAAATTCATCTGGCAGGAAGGTGACAGGGTTGGGATGGCAACCAATTCAATGGTTTCGGAGGGCTGTATTGTTTCCGGCGGCGGGCTTTCGCGCTGCGTGCTTTCGCCTAAGGTAAGAGTTAACAGCTATTCTCAGGTTTTTGAAAGTATTTTAATGGAAAACGTTGAAGTCGGCAGATATTCCAGAATAAGAAAAGCCATTATTGACAAAAATGTTTATATCCCGCCAAATACCAGGATTGGTTATGACCGCGCGGAAGATGAACGTCGCGGGTTCCATGTTTCACCGGGCGGAGTAACCGTTGTTCCGAAAGGCGCTATATTATAAATTTGTAAGTTGGGTTTGCAAACCTAACCTACTTGACTATATATAGCCAAAGAGTTTAGAACTGACAGTAAATTTTTATGACAGAGTGCCCCTATTGGAGGCCTTTGTTGTAATGTAGTTTGCGTAAACTTCGTCTACATAATTTCGGGTTTCACGCGGGAGGGAATCGTAAATGTATTTTATGTCCTGCGGCTTGCCGGCAAGTTTGCGATTTACGTTTCCGATACCGTAATTGTATGCCGCAAGTGCCAGCCTTACATCTCCGTCATAAGTTTTTAATAATATTTTTAGAAGTTTTGTTCCGCCATTTATATTCTGCTGTGGATCAAAAGGGTCTTTAACGCCTAATCCCCGTGCCGTCGCCGGCATTAACTGCATTAATCCCTGCGCACCGGCGTAGGAGGTCGCATTAGCCTTAAAATGAGATTCCTTTTTGATTACAGCAAGCAGAAGTTCTTCATCAATGCCGTATTTTTCGGAAGCATCCTGAACAAGCTGCTTGATTTGAGCGTTTGTTACAACTATATTTTCACCCGGCAGGTTATACCGGGAAAGATCTATGTTCAGCGGAGAAAGATTGTTAATTTCAGCAAGATTTAGAGTCGATTGAACTCTCAGTGTATCTGTCGGCATTGGCAGAGGGCTTTGCGCCAATTCTTGCTTGATTATATTAACTGTTTCGCCCTTTCTTTTTACATATTTATTGAATTTTTCTTCATCAACAACTTCATCGTCAATATAAAAAACTCCGTCTTTAATAGTTGCAATAACTTTATCTTTTTTGTTTTTAACTTCAACATTAGTCCTTATGTCTATGTAATCCTGTAAAGTTTTATCGTTTTTGAGCAAATCTTCAAGATTGTATTCTCTTTGGGTTGTTACAACATTTCCCGTTGAGGATGTACCGGCTGCAAAAGGATTGTTCATAACCGGTTCCTCATTTGCAGTTGGCGGTGTTTCCGGCGGGTTGGCAGAAGGTGCTTCTCCTGCGCCATCAGAATTCACGGGGGATATTTCCTCCAGGGATGTATTACCGGTAAATCGTTGCAGGTTTATCGGTGTCATATCAGAAAACAAGTTAAAATCCTGAATGTCCAATCCGGAAAACTCCGCATCCGGAACCGGTAAGGGTGGAACTCCTGCAGAGGCATTCTCTGATGCTTCATCTTGTGCAAAATCCGCATCATAATCTTCCTCAGGTTCGACGTGTTCAATGCTAAGCCCTTTGATATTGCCAAACCCCATTTCTGCAAGGATAATATTCAACTCTTCCTCAGTGAAATTAACCTCTTTACCCGTTACAACAAAATTATCTTTTACAGAGCCGAAAAGATCTGACCCTTTTGTAAAAATTTTATTGTCGGCTGAACGTTTCTGGTTAAGTTCCGTAACTTTTGCCATAACGTTTATCCATTGCTTTTTGGTTAGTTTTATCTCTTTATTACCATTGAACTTTTTTGCGTAATCTGCTAATGCATATGTTAGACCTTCTGTAACATTGAGTTTTGGCATAAAAATCTTCCTTTATACAATTCTCTCTTAATTGTCCGAGAAAGGCTCGCGATAAGGAATGTGGCGTGAATGAGTTGCGAAGCAACTCCCGCTCACGCAAGTGAGCCTTTTGAGTGGCGTATTAGACAGCGTAGCCACGCGCGACCCGCGGTTCAGCGGGGCGGAAGTGGCGAAGAACTGCTTTATTTATATAAAGTATTTTTGTCTGTTGTAATTTCAGTCTGTTTAATAAAACGTAATATTTGATTACATTTTTACTTGTGCTTTAGCTTGCTGCCAGAGGGCTTCAAACTCTGCCGGCGTATAATCGTTCAGCGGCTTTGCCGCAAGCTCTTCCATTTTACGGAAGCGGGTCATAAATTTCTTGTTTGATTTCAAAAGCGCCTGTTCCGCGTCAATTTTGTTCCAGCGCGCAAGGTTTACAAGTGCAAATAAAATATCGCCGAATTCTTCTTCCTTATGTTCGGCATCTCCTTCTTTGCATGCGTCTTTAAATTCTTCAATTTCTGAGAAAATACATTTGTATAAATCTTCCTCGCATTCCCACTCAAAACCTGTCTTAACAGCTCTTTTGCTAATTTTTTGCGCGGACATCAGGGCGGATTGAGATTTGGAAATCCCGTCCATTGCAGATTTGCGGTGCGGTTTTTCTTCCTGCTTTAACTTGTCCCAGTTTACGATAACCTCGTTTGCCGAATCAACATGAGCATGTCCGAAAACATGCGGGTGACGGTGAATAAGTTTTTCATTAAGCGTTTGAGCCACATCTTCAATGTCAAACGCGCCTTCATCTCTGGCAATCTGGGCATGCAAAACCACCTGCAATAAAACATCTCCGAGTTCTTCGCGTAGATGCTTCAAATCCCCGCTGTCCATAGCATCAACGGCTTCGTAAGCTTCTTCAAGCATGTTCGGGCGCAGAGTTTTGTGCGTCTGCTCTCTGTCCCACGGGCACCCCTGCGGGGAACGCAAAACTTCTATTATCTCAATTAATTTCTCTAAATTTTTATATCCCATAGCTCAACTTTATCATAAAATCTCAAACTAAAGTATAAAATATTAAAAAATAATACATCATTTAGTCGATTAACAAATTTGAGTGCTATGGTATTCTAACTGTGTAGAATAAGACAATAGAGTAAAAGGCATTATACGAACGAAAGGATGTAAGAATGGCAAACTTATCAGTAGCAAGTATTCGTGAACGTATATTCAATACGACCAAACACGAAGAAAATGTTGCAAGACCAAAGAACTCTACACCAAACCCGTTTGCACAAATGAACGGCAATTTGCTGAATGCAGATGTTTATGTGTCTTCAACCAACAATCACGCTGAAAAACTCGGTTTTTCAGGCAGAATGGAAAAACTTAAAAAAGCAGCACAAGTAGGCTCACTGTCTAACATTGGCGAAAAATTCCGTCAAATGGCTGAACCGGTGGTTGCTTTTGCAAAAAGAATCAAAGAAGGTGCTTCTAACACCTGGAAAAAATTGAATGAATGGACACTTGAAGATGCGGTTATGTCTTTGATTGACAGAACTCCTAGCCAAAAACATTATGCTACGGCGCCTGTTAAATCAACAGAGAAAACTCTTGCTGATCTGGTAGCCGTGGAAACCGGCAGAATACAGGCTGCATAAGCGGGTGTATAGGAGGAAATTTGGATGAAAGATAGTAAAAAAGAAAACATTATCAGCAAGTTGAATTTCAGCTTTGGCAGCCAGCAGGCAAAATCTGAAGGTGCAACCTGTGTTATGGAAAAGGATACATTCCAGTGTTCAACCGAAAAATTGGATTCAATCCAAAATAGAATTGAATTCAGCAAAAACAGCTCTGAAAAGAACATGAAACACATTGCAAACATCATCAATGGACTTGCAATGCACGAAGACGCAGATTCTATCAGAGTTCTTGAAGAAATCGGCACAAATGCTTCAATTGACGCAATCAGAGAAATGACTGCTAGAGCTCTTGTTAGAAAGAATGTTATTGATTCTTTGAATATTGTTATTTCAGAAGAAGGTAAAGGGATCAATGACCTTTCAACATCAGTAGCAATGAGCACAATCAATGAGTTGTTGTCTTTGCAAAATAAAGAAACTGCGATGCAGGTTCTTGAAGATACAGTTGCAAATTCAGAAATTGAAGCTGTAAGAGATAATGCTCGTTCAGTAAAAGCATTGATGTCACTTTGCTAGTTATTGATAAACTTTGAAATTTTTAAACTTTTAATAATATAATGTGTAATTTTAATATATAGAAAAAGACCTGTATTGAACGTGAATACAGGTCTTTCGTATTAGTTAACTTGACATAATATAGAAAATCGTACATAATGAAAAAGTTAATAAGTTAATAGGTTAAAGAGTTAATAAGGGATATGACCGAAATAGACGAAAATGAACCCGGGTCAAATTCCATAATCCTAATTAACTGATTAACTCATTAACTAGAAAAAAAGAAAGGATGGAAAAATGAAAAAACAGAGAAGTGTAATTACTTGCACAGGGGGGGGGGGG
>CALUQY010000033.1 GCA_944323035.1 Candidatus Gastranaerophilales bacterium | reverse complement strand
GCATTCATTTTTTCAATTTTCTTTTGTAGAGCTTCTTCTACGTATGGACCTTTTTTTAATGAACGTGCCATTAATTTCTCCTTTATAAGTTGTTTAGCGGGATCAACCGCCTTTCATATTTGGTTAATTGGTAAAATTTACCAATTAAACCAAATATTTAAGTGTATAATCCTATTATTTTTTACGACGTCTTACAATAAGTTTATCAGACGCTTTACCTTTTTTACGGGTTTTATAGCCAAGAGCAGGTTTACCCCAAGGTGTTTTAGGGTGTCCGCCAGGGCCGGTTTTACCTTCACCACCACCGTGAGGGTGATCGCAAGGGTTCATTGTAACACCGCGAACGGTAGGACGAATACCCATATAGCGTTTTCTGCCGGCTTTACCGATTGATAAGTTTTTGAATTCATGGTTGCCTAACACACCAATAGTTGCCATGCATTCTTTTCTTACCATTCTCATTTCGCCTGAAGGTAATTTAACTGTTACGTAATCGCCTTCTTTAGCCATAACTTGAGCAGAGTTACCTGCTGCTCTGACTAAAATCCCGCCTCTGCCTGCTTTAAGTTCAATGTTGTGAACAACAGAACCAAGAGGGATTAATTCAAGCGGTAATGCGTTACCTGTCTGAACAGGTGCATCCGGCCCGCTAACGATTACATCGCCTACGTTTAAACCTTCCGGTGTTAAGATATATCTTTTTTCACCATCTGCGTAGAATACTAATGAAATTCTAACGTTTCTGTTCGGATCATATTCAATAGTTTTTACTGTTCCCGGTACGCCAAATTTATCACGTTTAAAGTCAATAATACGGTATGCTTTTTTTACACCGCCGCCTTTGTGACGACAAGTAATTCTACCTGTATTATTTCTGCCTGAAGTCTTTTTTAATTTAGATAATAAAGATTTTTCAGGAGTAGATGTTGTAACTTCAGCAAAGTCACTTTTTGTCATACCTCTTTGACCCGGTGAAGTTGGATTTATTACACGAATTGCCATTTTGTTTTCTCCTTTGTTTTGGCCTTTTACCTTGGATTATTGCTCCACTCGGACAAGTCGCTCATTCGCTATCGCTGTCATTCGCTTTGTCCTCGTTACTGCGGCGTTCCGTTCGCTTTCGCTCACTTCAGCCTACACAAAATCCTTCCGCGCATTTATCGGCTGCGCCCATAACTGACGGTCTGACCGCCTACCTAATCGCAGATTAAACACCTACGATTTCTTCAATCGGATCACCTTCAATTGTGACGATTGCTTTTTTGCTTGAATCAGTTCTGCCTTGTTTCAAGCCCATTCTTTTTGCGTGGGACGGCATGTAAACTGTTCTTACTTTCTTAACTTTTCTTCCAGGAAAAGCTAATTCTACTGCTTGTGCAATTTCGATTTTAGAAGCATCTTTTTGCACTTCAAAAGTATATTGACCTAATGATGTTGCCATCATTGATTTTTCTGTGATTAACGGTTTTTTGATAATTCCGTATAATTTTTCGATGTTAGTATTCTTACTCATTATTGCAACCTTTCAGTAATTACGTTGACAGCAGATTCAGTAATTACAACGAAATCAGCTTCCAACAAATCTTTCACATTCAAGTTAGAAGGTAAAATCATTTTTACGCTTGGAATGTTTCTTGCTGCTAATTCTAAGTTTGCGTTTTCTGCAGCTTTAGTATCAGCAATGATTAAAACCTTACCTGAAACGTTTAACGCTTTTAATGCGCTAACCATTAATTTTGTTTTAGGTTGAGCAATTTGTGAGAAATCTTTTACTACAACCAATTGTTCTTGTCTTGCAGAGAGTGCAGATTTAAGAGCCAATTTTCTGGCTTTTTGCGGCATAGAGATAGCATAGCTTCTTGGTTTCGGGCCGAATACAACACCACCGCCAGCAAAAAGAGGTGATCTCAAAGAACCGGCACGGGCGCGGCCTGTACCTTTTTGTTTCCAAGGTTTTCTTCCGCCGCCAGAAACTTCTGCTCTTGTTTTAGCACAAGCAGAACCTTGACGACCGTTGTTTAATTGTCTTCTCAATGCCAGATGCATTACATGCAAGTTTGGCTCAACAGCGAAAACTTCTTTAGCAAGAGTAATTTCGCCTAATTTTTCTCCATTTATACTTAAAATTTCTTTTGTCATTTTAATTTCCCTTTATCTTTACTATCCGTTACCCCTTTCGGTGAAACCCGTTTTATATGGCAACCGGAGATTTTTAAAACTTATCTGTTTTTTGCTAATTAAACCTTAGCCATTCCACTTTGTACGGGTTGGAACCAGAGTTACCAGTCTGCCTTCGCATCCCGGTACGGAACCTTTTACTAATACAAGGTTGTTAGCTGAATCAACTTTAACAACTTTCAATTTAGTAATAGTAACTCTTTCGTTACCCATGTTGCCGGCCATTCTTTTGCCTTTAATAACGCGGCTAGGAGTTGTACCTGCACCAATAGAACCAGGTTCTCTGTGGTTTTTAGAACCGTGAGCCATAGGGCCGCGGCCAAAGTTCCATCTTTTAACAGTACCCTGAAAACCTTTACCAATTGATTTGCCTGTTACATCAACTTTTTCAACATTTTCTAAAACTGATAATTCAATTTTATCGCCTACTTTGTAGTCTTGAGGGTTATCAACACGGAACTCTTGTAAGTGTCTGTAGTTGCTCAAGTTATTTTTCTTAAAGTGACCTAATTGAGCTTTAGTTAAATGTTTTTCTTTCGCAGGAATTGTACCTACCTGAATTGCATTATAACCGTCGGTTTCAACAGTTTTAACCTGAGTTACAACTGTTTCGTCAACTTTAATAACAGTTACAGGGATAGCCAAACCATGTTCATCAAAGATTTGGGTCATTCCTAATTTTTTACCTATTACACCTAGTGTCATATTTTTTTACCTTTCTAGCAATACGCTGCAGTATAGTAAAAGCCATTGGCTTTCCTTATGCACCGGATTGCATTCATCTCTTGCGAGCGCTACTTGTTTGTCCTAATACCTCTTGGGGACTTTCACCCCTCATGCCGCCGGATGACAACCCGGGACACGTAGTAGATCACATTATATGCATAATGCTTATTAAATTTTCAATGTCGGCTTTAATATTTTGTTTATTCCGCCTGTCAAATTTTTCTAAAAGCTGCGCTTTTGTAAAATTTGTCCGTTCCGCCGGCTTCCGCCTTTGTCACAACGGCGGCCTCGTAATGTTGCCCTGCCCGTTTCGCTCACGCGAACCGGCTCCGGCAACACCGTCTTAGAGCTTAACTTCAATATCTACGCCAGCCGGTAAATCTAATCTACTTAACTCTTCAGTTGTCTGTTGAGTTGGTTCGTATATATCAATAATGCGTTTATGAGTTCTCATTTCAAAGTGTTCACGAGATTTTTTATCTACGTGTGGTGAACGCAATACGCAATATACACGTCTTTTTGTAGGTAAAGGAATAGGACCAAGAACTTTAGCGTCTGTTCTTTTTGCTGTTTCTACGATTTTTTCTGATGATACGTCAATCAATTTGTGATCGTATGCTTTTAAACAAACTCTAATGCGTTGTTTTTTTGTACTTGTTGCCATTTGACATTCCTTTTTTCTAATTTACTATCACTTCCGCAAAACTATTGCAATCAGTAGTTTTGCGACTGACGCTGCTATTCTAATACAAAAATTATATTTCGGATATTCTACGCCAGTATTGCAATACTAAGATAAACAAAAAACCGTGTCAACTCATAATTTAAAGAATTATAAACATTTTGTTACAAAATTAAAACTTATTTAAAATTCAAAAAGGGGAAGAAAAATCTTGCCCCTTTTATCCTCCTATTATCATCTTTTTATACAGCGTATATCCCTGATTGCACTGCGCGCGCCCTCTGATGCTCTTTGCCCCAATTCAATGCCGATAATATATGCTTTTTCACTATTTACAACGGAAGATGTCCAATATCGGCCGGTTTCCATATCAACCAACTTTTTATTAACAAACAGTGAAGCCATTTCATCTCTGTTCGGAAGCCTGTATTCCGGATCTTGCGCGGTACATAGTTTTGAAGCATCATATTGGTTTGAATCTCCGGCATCAGACATATGCGGAATAGCCGAAACAACCGATGTATCGTTTGAATATAGCGCGGTTATAAACCCAATATCTTTACCTACGGTATTAGGACCCTTATTACCATTCAAATCATATACAAAGTTCGCGCAAATTTTAGGTTGAAGAGATTCGGCCCAAGTATTAATTTCCATGTCAGAGATACAATTTGGATTATAAAAAGTTAAAATACTTTCACCATTTGCGGTTTCAAAAGCCGCCGCTTTAGTATCTAATTGAGAATACGAAAAATGATACCCGTAGCTATCAGATTTATCAACAGATACTATGTCAGGATTTAATTCAGACATTTTAGTGGGCACGGTCAAAACGGAACCGTGCATTGTATTAATTTTTTCCGGAATACCACAGTCAGGTAGGTGTTCACTGTCACAAACATTATTTATCTTTAAAACTTTTGACAAGCCACCGGTAATGAAGGTTTCGGCTGCCGTATCCACAGCATCACTTGCACCGGAAGAGCTATCTTCTGTTAGCGTTCCATACCCGTTCAATGCAGGCATTAGGGCAATTGCCTGACTAAATCTTGCATAAAGGGCTTTTCTTTGTGTATTCCAGGTTCGCTCATTAATGTTGCCGGTAAGGCTTGGTAAGGTTATCGCCGCCACAACGCCGATTATCGTGAGAGATAATAGTATCTCTGCCATGGTGAATGCTAAAATCTTGCCCGGATTCAATTGTGGAAGTCGCTCAGCGACCGACTCAGTCGAGCGGCACTGCCGGTCGGTCATGGTAAAAGCAAATCGTTTTTTCATAGTTCTATCCTTTCTATTCTCAGAATAACCCATGTTTTTCGTGATGTCAATATATAATACTACATAATGGAGTATTATATATTGTTTATGCAGTATTAAAATACTCTTATTATATAGCTATGGAGTATCAGGATTTATTAAACAGGATAGCTTTCAATATTAAGGTTGAACGGACAATTAAACGGTTAACGCAGGCAAAGCTTGCGGAGTTGATTGGTGTTCACGAAAAATATATCGGGGTCATTGAGGCTGGCAGACAGAATGTCACACTCAAAACTCTCCACAAGATAGCTAACGCTCTTGACATTGATATCACTAAACTTTTTCAAAATAGATAATAAGTGGTTCATCCGGACTATTTAAATTAGAATTTCTTGACATTAAAGGGAATAACCAGTGCCTTCACTAAGGCGACAATCCTTTTATCCCTCGCAGAAATAAAAATTTTGTTATGTTAAAGCAGTTCTCCGTCGCCTGATTGTCCTGCTCTCGCAGGCCAACCTGCTTACCACTCACAAACGATACTCCATCGTTTGTTCGGCAGAGTGCTGTCTACCTCTCACAAAACAATTCACTGGATTGTTTTGCGAGACAGAGTGGTACTCTCTCAAAAGACTCGCTTACGTGAGCGGGAGTTGCTTCGCAACTCATTCACGCTCACGTTCCGGTCTTGCTCGACTCACGGAAACGTGCCTCCGTGTCCACAGGACACTGCGCACTCGCTCGCTCGCGCTTATCGCGAATCTTTCTCGGACAGCGTTAAACGTTGAAAAAGCTCCCGAATGGGAGCTTGTTTATACAGTCAAAGAGAAAATTTCGTAAATTTCTGCGTCTGAAAGTTCTGTAATAATCTTTTCACCTTCGTAAACAGCGAGATCCGCAAGTTCTTTTTTACTCTTTAACATTTCATCAATCTTTTCTTCAAATGTTCCGAGCGTTATCAAACGGTGAACCATTACGTTTTTATCCTGCCCGATACGGTAAGTACGGTCGGTCGCCTGATCTTCAACCGCAGGGTTCCACCACAGGTCGTAGTGGATTACGTTCGTTGCGCTTGTCAGGTTCAAACCTGTTCCGCCGGCTTTCAGTGACAAAATCATAATCTTATCGTCATCGTTTTCCTGAAAACGCTTGATAACTTCTTCGCGCTGGCCGACAGTCAGTGAACCGTGGAAGAATAACGGCGTCATATTAAACTCGTGTTCTATAACTTTATAGAGAATATCACCCATTTCACGGTATTGCGTAAATATAAGAGTCTTTTCACCGCGTTCCAGAATAGTTTCAACAAGCGACATACATTTATCAAGTTTGCCCGACATATCGCGGCTCATTTCACCGCTTTTCAGGAACTGATAAGGGTGGTTGCAAATCTGTTTAAGCGCCGTGATAAGTTTAAAGATATTACCGCGGCGGTTAATTCCGGAGAACTCGCTGATTTTTGCCATCATTTCTTCAAGCGTTTTTTCATACAGAACTGCCTGTGCCTTACTCAGATAGCAATAATCGTTAAGAACAATTTTATCCGGCAGATCGGAAATAACTTTTTTATCTGTTTTAAGCCGTCTTAAAACAAACGGGGAAACAGAAAGTTTCAGTTTCGCGGCGCGGGAATTTTCCTTGAAGCGTTCAATCGGTATTGCGTAACTTTTCTGGAACTCTCGCAGGGTGCCGAGATAGCCCGGATTAATGAAGTCAAAGATGCTCCATAGCTCAATCAATCTGTTTTCGACAGGCGTACCGGTCATTGCGACTTTAATATCGGATTTAAGAAGTTTTATCGCAAGGGTTTGCGCGGTATCAGGGTTTTTAATATTTTGGGCTTCATCAACGATAATCATGCCCCATTGATGTTTCTTAAACTCTTCAACATCTATTCTCATAATCGCGTAGGTTGTAAGAATTATATCGTGTTTGACATCAAGCTGGCGTTCGGAACCGTGATAGATAACAGCGTCCATTGTCGGCGCAAACATCTTTATCTCTTTCATCCAATTCCCGATTAAGGTTGTCGGGCAGATAACAAGAACCGGTTTATCAAGCTTATTTTCCTCTTTCATCTTAAGAATTAAGCTGATAATCTGAATTGTTTTACCCAGCCCCATATCGTCGGCCATACAAACGCCAAAACCTTTGGAAATATTCGTCCACAGCCATTTTAGACCGGTTTCCTGATAAGGACGCAGGGTTCCCGCAAGCGATTTTGGCGGGGTAACTTCAACCGGTTTATTGAAATCTTTAATAACATTGGCGAATGCTTCATCATAGTCAAAGTCATACTGTTTCAACTGACCCGAAACCGATGCGTGGATAAGTTCCATTCTGGACATTGTTTTAATGTCAGCCTTTGCCACCTGTTCAAATATTTTTGAGGTTTCGTCTTTATCAATTAAAATATATTTATTTTTGTATTTGATTAAGCCGTTGGAATTTTTAGTCAGTTCTGCGAATTCTTCAAGCGAAATCTTTTCATTGCCGAGCGCGATTTCATAAGAGAAATCAAGAATATCATCAAGCGAAATCTTGGATGATGACGGAGTGTTAAAGATATCAGCAAGATCTTGAGCGCGTTTTGCTTTAACTTTTGCGTTAATAGACGCACGCGGAATAATAACGTTAACAAGCTCATCCGGCAGAACGACTTCAATCTGCGCTTTTTGCAGATAGTATGCAGTTTGAGTGATAATCTTATAAACTTCCGTAAGATTCAGGTCAAGTGCAAGTTTACTTTCATCTTCAAAGAGATCTTCAAGTTCCGGCATATAACGGATTGCGTAATTCAGCTGCTTTTCAACGATTTTAGCGATATCAGAGGACGCTGCGCCAAAAACCTCATCATCAGTATAAAGTTTATCAATAAGAACAGTTTCGCCGGTCTTGCGGTTTTTGATATGAACTTTAAGCTGGAAGAGTTCATCCTCAATTTTTGTAACCTTGAAGAACGGAATAATATCGTATTTGCCGAGATACAGCTCATCAAACCACTGGTTGAAGCTTTCCGCCAGATCCTGATTGCGCATCATTGAACGCTGTTCAAGGTCTTTTATCATATAAGTTCCGGATTTAATATCCTTGAATTTATACGCCTTAATGCCCAAAAATTTATATATTACATAGTTCAAATAATTATAAATGAAATCACGAACAAAATTTTCAGGTTTTTCACCGGAGATAAAAAGGTTTTCCGGCAAATTTTCTTCAAACTGGTTAATAATCCGTGCCAGCGTCTGATTCGTAATAATCGGCTCATAAACAATTCTGAACATATTTCCGCGGGTTTTGACAGTCGGGATGAAGTACAGTTTTTCAACCAGTTTAAGAACAAAATACGTCAACTTGTTCAGATAGGTGAAGGTTTCTGTCATAGCCTCCATTCCGACGATGTTTCCGAACCCGCCGAAATAATCCATAACCATATCAAAATCCATTGCGTAACCGACCTTATTGGCAAGAACAGATGAACGCAAACGGAAAAGCGATCCTTTTGACTTCAAATAATAATCAAAATTATTGGTAGGCGTGACAAAGAAGGACAATTTGCCGTTATTATTCACCAAAAAGAAATCCGTATTTCTTGCCGGAGGGTTCGGGCTTAAAAACACACCTGCAAACTCTTCTTCAATAATCTGGTAAACTAAACTCAATGTGTAGCGAAAATCCTTATTTTTAAATCCGTTAGGATTTTCGCTCAGGTTGAAAAAAAGTTCATCAACATCATTCTTTTTAAATGAAAAATCTATATCAAATTTGTCTTTCTCAGTCATAAATCCTACACTATTTTTTAATCAACGATTCAGCCGTCATTTCTGCCGGTTTTTCAATACCCATAATATCTAACAC
>CALUQY010000032.1 GCA_944323035.1 Candidatus Gastranaerophilales bacterium | reverse complement strand
ACATGGGGAACTAACATCCTCAATACCTAATTTTGCGGGTAAGGAACCCCCCCCCCCCCCCCGTGCAAGTAATTACACTTCTCTGTTTTTTCATTTTTTGCTATCCTTTCTCCGGGTTGTCACCCGGGTTTTATCATGGTACCGGCTTTTCTTGCTCGACTCGCCGAAAACGAGTTACGTGCGTCACGCACTCCACTCTCGGCTCGCTCGCGCTGACCGCCGCTCCTTTCTTTTGTTCCGTTGGGCTGGGAAGCCCAAACTACTGGAATAAGGCAATAGGTCATTAAGGCATTAAGGCAATATGACCTTTATATTATTTTCTGCCATTTCGGTCATATTCCTTATTAACTCTTTAACCTATTAACTTATTAACTTTTCTCGTCCATTTGGCCATAACGACTTATTGCCTTATTTACTTATTGCCTCTTTCATTATGTAACATTTTTTAAGACTTGTCAACAGCCCAGCAGCGCACGCAATGGGAACGCCCCACCTCATCAATCACGGGATGATTGGTTCTGCAAATCTCCATAACCTGCGGGCAGCGGGTGTGGAAAAGACAGCCTTTCGGCAAATTCGTCACCGACGGGAGATCACCTTTCAACAGTAATTCTTCTGAAACTTTTTTCTTTTCAAAAGAAGGTATTGCGTTTAAAAGCGCTTTTGTATACGGATGTTTCGGGTTGGAGAAAAGTTCCTTGGACGGAGCAAGTTCAACTATTTCGCCAAGATACATGACAGCAACTCTATCGGCAAGATATTTTATAACCCGCAAATCGTGCGAAATAAAGATAATCGTCAGATTATATTTTTCTTTTAAATCTTTCAAGAGATTTATAATTTGTGCCTGAATACTGACATCAAGCGCGCTGACGGGTTCATCAGCCACAATACAAACCGGATCCAGCAGAAGCGCTCTGGCTATTGCAATTCTCTGGCGTTGACCGCCTGAAAATTCGTGCGGGTATTTTTCCAAACAGTCCTCATCAAGTCCGACCTGCGAAATTTTCTCTAAAATCACCTCTCGCCGTTTGTCTTTTGGATAAGAAGTATTTATCGCAAGAGGTTCTTCCAAAATCTCATAGATTTTCATCTTAGGATTAAGGCTGGCATAAGGGTTTTGGAACACCATTTGAACTTTTTGTCTGAAATCTTTTAAGTCAGCCGGTGACATTTCAGCTAAATTTTTGCCATCAAAGGTTATTGTACCGCGCTGCGGTTTGACCAGATGTATCAAAGCTTTTGCCAGTGTCGACTTGCCGCAGCCGGATTCACCGGCTATCGCAAGGATTTCACCATGTCTGATGTCAAGGTTCACACCGTTAAGAGCATTAACTTTTTCTTCGCGCCCGGAAACTCCTTTTCTGGAATTATACTGCAGGTATAAATCACTAATTTCAAACAAATTTTCCATAGAATAATTCTAATAAGGAAACGTCAAGATGACAATAGCAAAGATGTATGATTTCGTTAATAAGTTAATGAGTTAATCGCAGCCAATTACTGCTGTGAATTAGGAATATCTTCAAATTGATAAAAATGACCCGGATTAATACCCATAATCCTTATTAACTCATTAACCACCTTTTATCTTATTTCATTGCCAGAATTCTCAAGGCTTCCTGCTCAGCCTGCATTGAGCGCTGCAACACGTCATTTGCAGCATCAACATTCGGAATAACCGTTTGAACACCGACAGGTGACGGAATATATGTTCTTACCGGTTCCGGTTCTTTTTGTTCGTCCTGCTTTTGCGGCTGGTTGTTATAAACATTTGTCGTATTGTTTACAACATGTTGTCCGTTTGGGTTTTGCTTATATTTTGTCAGCATATTCATTTTAGGAGCATTTGCATTTGCTTTCACGGTTTGATTGTGTGCAGCGACGGCTTGCTGTCTTTGTAGCGCGTCCTGTCTTAATCTTGCAAGCTGTGCGTTAACATTTTCTGCTTTCGCTGTTTCATCTTCCTTATCTTCGTCTAATACTGAATTTTTAGGTTTACCAAAGATAAAGTTTGAAATTTTAGTTGTAGCAGATGCAACAAACGGCATTAATACGAACATTGCAAGACCAAATCTTAACGGATAACCTGCTGCATTTTTAGTCCAGTAACCGAGTTTTCTAAAGAAGTTCATATTGTTACTGCTCAAAGATTTATAAGGTTTAATTTTTTCGTTACCTATGTTGATAAACTGACCGATTTTCTTACACATCTTAGTGAAGAAACCATTTTTGGTATCGCCTTGAAGCATATCAGTCAATTGTCGCTTAGCAGCTTTATAAGCATCTTTATTTTTGAATACTCCGGCATCAACTTTTTCGTTAAAGATTGCCAGTTCTTCTCTGAATTTAGCTACCTGTTCAGGTGTCATGCCTGCATACTTCATACCGCCGACTCTGTGCATTGCCATAATTGCAAGCGGTGCCGCAAATACATAAGAAAATGCGTTTACGTTACGTTCTATAAATGTTTTAACTTTATCGGAAGCGCCTGTAGCGTTTAATGTAGCAACCGCAGCTTCTGCAAGGAACATTGCCTGCATAATTGCTACGAATTTACCGCCAGCAAACCTGTTTGTCGTACCTTCAAGTAACCAGCCAAGACCTTTAGACAAACCTCGTCCGAGTTTTGTTTTATGCGGATTATCAATTCCAGCAACAATGTATTTATTTGCAAGTTCTTTGAATGTTATATTTCTGCGGAAGAACAGCTTACGGAACCAGCCGAACTTACCTTCGCCCTGACATCTTGTAATATGCATATTAGGATCGGCATTCTTTAACGCTTCAAAGACTTCTTTTGAATGTTGAAGGAACTTGTTGCCTTTTGCAATACTTTCATAATGAGCAACATCTTTAAAGCCTAATGCTCTTATTTTTGCGGCTTTAAGCGCGTCAGCATCCTTAACCCCGAAAAGTTTAAACTCTTCCTGTTCAAGAAGTCTTAATCTTTCAGCTTTTTTCTTGCCTTTCAAAGCCTTTTTAACACGAGCGATTTCATCTTTCTTCATTCCGTATCTTTCAAGTTGATCGGCAACTTCCGATTTTTCAATGAAAGACGGTATCAAATCCTGAATTTCCATATTATGAAGCCCGAGTAAACCTTTTGCCTGTGCTACAACCATAGAATGTTCAGGTGAAGTCGGAGTAGTCTTAATCGCGGTTAAAACTTTACTCTTGCCAATAATATTATCATTAATATAGTTTTTAGTTCTTCTTAAAAATCCGTGGAAGCTTTGACCGGTTTCGGATTTCGCGAATGAACTGTTAAAATAGCTGTCGCTAACCTTATCGCCCCAGGCTCCCAACTTCCCGAACGGGGTTTCCATATATTCTCTTGAACAGAGTTTATTGTTGAAATAATCCATTCCTTTGCAGATACCAAGCCATGCTGCAACCCCGAGCGGCAGACTTGCCCAGCCGTATTCAGCTTTCTTAACCCTGTTTGAAACATAAGAATCCTGAATACCTTGCATTGCAGGTACGTAAACCTGTTCTCCTCCTTGAGAAAGAGGAACAGATTGTGCATTAAACGGCACGTTATTTCTATATTTTATTTCTGTGCTATTAATCATACCTATTACCAATACCTTAAAGCAGTTCTCCGCGGGTCGCGCCCGGCTGTGCTGTCTGATACACCACTCGGTAATTTCGCTAAGCGAAATTTTCTCGGGTTATAAAACCTTCATATTAATAAACGTAATTGCGGCTTAATAATTGCCTTTTTTGAGATCATGTTACGAATTGTAAAGAATAAAGCGTTTTGTGAAATTCGACCAGCGATATATACTTTATATATATACAGAGAGCATTAAGCAAGAGAGAGAAAAGAGGTCACAAAATGGCTATTAAAAATTTAAATTCTATTGACAAGAAGTTAAAAGATATGTACAGCGATCAGGTAACAACATCTGAAGCCGCAGCCCAGCCGTTTGTTGACCGTTCGGAGGTATTATTTGCACAGATGAATTTCATTGCAATGGCAAATAGAGAGCGATTAAATTTATTGTAAAAAGTTTTCCCCTAATATATATAGTTTATTTTTTCCCAATTTAAAATTTCCCCTACAATTTGCACCTGACGTAAGTCAGGTTTTTTTTTTGCGGATTTTGGCTAGTGCCCCGCGTTCATATTGCCGGAGAATTATTCTTCAACTACCGGCTGCGGAAGTTTCTTAACAACAAGCATTGAGATGCGTGCGCCATCGGTTTCTTTTACGATAAACAGAAGGTTTTGAAACTCCACTTTGTCGCCTTCATTTGCAAGACGCCCGAGAAGTTTTACAACCAGACCTCCAACGGTGTCGATATCCTCGTCATCAATATCTTTTTCTTTGATTTCAAAAAATTCTATAAAATCATCCAGACGCATCATCGCGTCAACAAGATATGTATCTTGAGAAACTTTTTTAATTTCAAATTCTTCTTCCACGTCAAATTCGTCCTGAACATCACCGAAAATTTCTTCAAGAAGGTCTTCAAGAGTGATAAGCCCTGAAGTTCCGCCGAATTCATCCACGACAATTGCGATTTGAGCTTTGCGTTTTTTAAACTCAAGCACAAGATTGTCCATGGTAATAGTTTCCGGAACAAGCAATATCGGACGGATTAGTTTATCAAGGGTAATGTCTGTTTCTTCAACTGAGTTCGCATACAAATCTTTTACGTGAATAAACCCTAAAATATGGTCGATATTATCCTCTTCATAAACAGGATATCTTGTATATTGATTTTCTGCAGCGAACTGATAAACTTCCTCCATAGGCATATTACTTGAAAAACAAGCCATATCCGTACGCGGAACCATAACCTGCTTGGCGGTTAAATCAGAGAATTTAACGACATTATGGAGCATATCTTTTTCGGTTTTATTAAGCATTCCGCCGTCATAGCTGGCGTTTATAAGCATATCAATTTCTTCCATAGAGTGAACCAGACCGCCGGCCTGAACATGTTCAATCTTAAAGAGTTTCAGGATTAGAGCGCCGGTTTTAGTAAGCAGCCAGACAAAAGGCTTACAGACTATAATCATAGCGCGCATAGTTTTAGCAGTTGTAAGTGAAATTTTTTCAGGATATTGCAGCGCAATACATTTCGGAACCTGTTCACCGATGAGGACATGCAGGAAAGTAATCGCCAAAAAGGCAATTACTGTCGAAATCGTGTGTGCAGCAACGGATTGGACGCCGTTAGGAAGAAAATCAAGCACCGGCTCAAGCATCTTAGCAATCGTAAGTTCACCAACCCAACCTATACCGATACTTGCAACAGTTACACCTACCTGAACTGCAGCGATAAATTCGTCCAGATCCTTCAGGGTTTCAAGCGCAAGTTTTGCGTCAAAATTTCCGTTTTCATCAAGCTCTTCCATTCTTGTCTTACGCACTTTTACAAACGCGAATTCCGCAGCCACAAAGTAACCGTTCATCAATAACAATATTGCTATGATTACCCAGTTTATTAAAATCTCACTTATATCTATCATTAAAATTTCCTCTAAAGATTTATTATATAATCAAAACCCATAAATGCAAATTATAACAAATATTACAGGTCGAATTCACGTAATTGCGTAAATATCATAGGCAAAAGATTTTGCCCGTCGATAACTTCTATAACCTTGAAATAATGCGGTTCTTCCGCAAATGCCGGAGATGAAATATGATAGACGCCATTACGCATAATTTCGTGGTTTGTATGATAATGACCGGCGACCACCGCGATTACGTTTTCGTGTTTATCAAGGAGTTCAAGATATCTTTCCGCCATATAAGTCTTATGGGATGTCATTTTTCTAGGCTCAATCAGCGGGAAGTGCTGTAAAATGATAACCTGTTTCTTTTTATTTTTTGTTAAGACTTTATCAAGCCAGGCAAGCGTATCCTGCTTGTAATAACCGTTCGGCCCCGGAATAATCTCCTTGGCGCCGTCAACAACGACAAAAAGAAATCCGTTTTTCTTAAAGGTGTAATTAGGTTTCCACGCGCGGGAAAACCAGTTGTGATATCTTATAATATCCAGATATCTCGACTTGCTGAGCTTTGCATTCGTTGAAACATCATGATTCCCGATTACGAAATAGCAGGGTCTATCAATTTTCCCGACGATTTTAAGAAATGAGTGAAGATATTGCGGGTTTGGAGAATCAATATTATCGCCGGTAAACACCACAAAATCCACATTTTCAGTTCCGTTAATCTCTTTAACAAGCTTTTTAAGCCAGACCCCAGCCTGTTCATTTTCAGGAACATAATGGACATCGGAAACCTGTATAAATCTTACACTTTTGCCTTTAGCAAAAACCGCCTGCTGCGAAACCAACAGCAAAAATACAAGAAAAATTAATGATAAAAACTTACGCATACGCTCTCCATAAAATGGATTATAGCACAAAATTTTATTGTGTGTTAAAATATGAGCCATGAGATTAGATAAATTTTTAAAAGTTTCCCGATTGATAAAACGCCGTACCGTTGCCAATGAAGTTTCCGACACCGGACGGGTGTTTGTAAACGGCAACAGTGCCAAGCCGGCCAAACAGTTAAAAGTAGGCGATATTATCAGAATAGAGTATGCAAACAGAGCGCTTGAAGTCCGTGTCCTTATTGTTCCGACCAGCAATGTAAGCGTTCAGGAAGCACCGTCTTTATACGAAATTATTACTGAATAAGAGGACTAAATAAATGAGAGAGTTTGAATTTAACCTGTCTATGGAAGAGCTTGAAAAGCGAACCCATAAAGATTACCTTGTTACAAAAAAAATGCTTACGCCTGATGCAAAAGAATACTTAGAACTCGCTGACGGCGACAAAGAAGCGCTGAAACATCTGGTTAAAGCCGCATACATTCTTGAAAAAATTAATATGCAGATAGACTGCCACGAAAATTTAGATTTTAAAGCGTTTTTAGAGCGCGAAATAAAAAAAGGCAGCAAGCAGGCGAAATTAACCAAAATTCTTTTTGACGCGCAAAAAGGTATGAACGCTATCGACAATATGTCAACGGTAATAAATCTTGCAAAAGGCATTGAAACAAAACCGGGAAAAGGCGTTTACCCTGAGGATCTCTCAAAAGAAGAATTCCATTCAATCCTCAACAGAATGCTTGACGCAGGCGAAATTGAAGCTGTCAGAAAAATTTTGACCCAGCGTTCCGTTGTAGAACGCGACGGTGCAAACCTTATCGGCATTGATTACGTTGACAAATGGTCGGAAGATTTCGCCAAAATGGCAGACGAACTTGAAAAAGCAAGCGAAGTTTCAACAAACGCCGATTTCAATGAATACTTAAAACTTCAGGCAAAAGCGCTCAGAAAAGCTGACCCGATGCTTGATGCTTACGCTGACAAAAAATGGGCAACACTTCAGGATACACCGCTTGAATTTACAATTACACGCGAAAACTACGAAGACGAAATGACCGGCACGATTGTCGAAAACAAAGAATTGAGTGAAAAATTAAAAGCTCACGGAATTTCGCCTATTCCGAAAGATTTCTTAGGCGGCAGAGTCGGAATAGTTAACAAAAAAGGCACAGAAGCCTTAATGGCAATAAAACAATATCTTCCGACATTAGCGCAAAACATGCCGTATAAAGATGAATATGTTCAGAATATCTCAACAACCGGCGATACTAAACAAACAATGGTTGATGTGGATTTGGTTGCGGTTACGGGTGATGTCGGAGAATTTCGCGGCGGCATAACCTTAGCCGAAAACCTGCCGAATGACGACAAGCTTTCACTCACAATCGGCGGAGGCAGAAGAAACGTTTATCACCGACAGATAAGGTTTATTTCCGATATTAAAAAATTGCAGGAAAGACTCGACGCCATTCTTGATAAAGACCAGCACAAATACTACCTTGACGAGGCAGACCACTGGTTCACGATAGGTCACGAAAATGCTCACTCTCTCGGCCCGCGCGAAGGCAGCGAAAAACTCGGCAAATACCGCAATATCATTGAAGAAAACAAAGCAGATATGGGCTCTCTTGCATTCGTTGACCTTCTGACGGAACTCGGAATGTACACCGAAGAGCAGAGAAAACAAATTATTGTAACAACAATTACAGACAATTTTCTTAAATCAAAACCGACACTCAGTCAGGCACACCGCGTCCGAACAGTTATGCAGAACAAATACTTTGCCGAACGCGGCGCTTATGAACTTACACAGGAAGGAAAAATTCACGTAAATATAGACAAAGTTTTACCAATCGCAAAAGAAATGCTCACAGAAATCGTTCGTATTCAAATAGACGGCGATTTTAACAAAGCCGAAAAATACGTAACCGATAACTTTGTCTGGACAGATAATATGGAAATCATCGCGCAAAAGCTTCAAAAGATTAACAAAACCCTTAACGGTCAGGTCGAGTCCAAACTCGCAGAAAAACTGCTAAATGAATAAAAAACTTCCGCCGCGGGAAACCGCGGCGGGGATGTCTTTAATCTATTTTCCCTTTTACCTCATTATCGCCTTCGTAAGAAGCTTCACCATTAACTATAGCATCTTTTAAATCTGTCGATTTACCCTCCTCGTCACTCTTTGCTACAAAGTGAACCGTACCGTCTATAGAAACTTTACCGCTATACTCTCCATTTCCTTCATAATGTCCCACCGGTACACCATTTTGAAAGTCAGTATGAGTTTTGCTGCCTTCATAGTTAGCTGCTCTACCGCCTACATTTCCGGTTGAATCTTTGCCGTGGGTAAAAATGCAGTTTATACCGCCTTTGACAGCACCTTGTCCCGCAGCTCTTTGAATATTCTGCATATTAACTCTGTTTACGCCTGTTGTGTCCTTAGGTGCATTAAAATTTACTCCATTACCGCCCATAGTAATCCTCCTTTTTGTTTTATACTCTCGTTTGTAATGAATGTTTACTCCTATATAAAAACATTTCACAGCACAAAATTTCGCATATTTTTGATATTTTATATCAATTTTATATATTTTATTGATATATCAATACTTATAGGGCTTTACAAATCTTAATATATTAACAAAAGACACAAGATATTTGTTATCAATACAGTCAAAATAATGGCAATTTATTCTCGTTCATTAGTCAGGCAATTAAACATAGAATAAAATATAAATTATGACATTAAATATCAAAAAGCAGCTAGGGGTAAAAATAAAAAAATTACGGCAGAAAAAAGGTTATTCGCAGGAACAGTTTGCGGAAGCCATTGGCATTGCGACCAGAACGTTATGCGGTATTGAAACCGGCAAGAATTTTCTAACTGCAGATACGCTTGAGAGAATTATCACAACGCTTGACATTACACCGGAAGAGCTTTTCGCAATAAGCCCGAACCGGCCGGCAGAGGAACTTAAATCCGAAATGGTTGAAATTATCCGGAACCTCAAAAACCGTGAGGTTATAGAAACCTTGTACAAAGTTACTAAAAGTATTGTTCAGGGCTAAATTTTAGCCACGTAGGTTGGGCTTACAAGTCCAACTTACCAGGCTTTAACAAACTTTCGTTTGCGTCATATTTACAAATGGATTGCCGCGTCGTTCACTCTGCTCTCTCCTCGCAATGACAGAGACGTCATCGCGAGGGCGCCAGCCCGTGGCGATCCAGTAAGCAATTCCGCCAATTTGTAGGTTGGGCTTGCAAGCCCGACTTACCCGGCTTTAACAAACTTTCGTTTGCGTCATATTTACAAATGGATTGCCACATCGTTCGCTCTGCTCTCTCCTCGCAATGAC
>CALUQY010000031.1 GCA_944323035.1 Candidatus Gastranaerophilales bacterium | reverse complement strand
GCTAGCGAGCAGATTGAGCCTGTTGGAGCAAAGCTCCTTAGGCGAAACTCTGCGAGCGTGGAGCAAATCCAAGACAGATTCAGGATCTGTCCAGCATTGCGTTCTACCGGTAACGCCAGACAGATTCCGAAACGGTCTTGCTCGACTCGCGGAAAACGTGCCTACGTGCTTTCAGCACTCCGCACTCCGCTCGCTCGCGCAGTTCGGAATGACACCGCCGGTCAAGGCGGCTTCCTGTTTTGGTTGGTCGTTAAAAAGTCATGTTCAACCCTTGTGGATGGCACTCAGTGCCTTTACCATGGCAGCCCGGCTGAGCCGGTTCCATAATGGGCTGCTCGGCTTACGGTCAGCGTTCACAATGGCGGAAATATTATTATCCCTGACGATAATCGGTGTGGTTGCAGCGATAACGTTGCCAAGCCTCACCGGTAACATTAATGAACGCACATGGAATACGCAAAGAAAAGCGCTTTATGCCAGATTTTCACAGGCAATCGCCCTGATGCCGGCACTGAACGGTTACGGAACATTGAAAGAAGAAAGTTCCTCAGGTGCCGGTGATGCAGTGGACACGGCAACAGAAACCTTCCTCTCTGCAGGGTTAAGCAAGGTGTTAAAAATAAATAATATCTGTGATTATGAACATCTTACTGACTGCGGGTTTGTTGAAAATATTGTAAACCTTGGCGGTTCAACGATTTCAACGCCGCGAACTCTCGGTGAGTTAAATTCTAAAATTATTCATATTTCAGCAGACAGTTTAACGGTTACTTCTTCTTATTCACAGATTGATACGAAGGCTGCGGCTTTTGAAACCCAGAACGGTGAAACGGTTATTGCTTATTACAATCCATTCTGTCAGGCAAATATGAATGAATTGAGTACTGGAAACTGGTATTTTGTACAACGTAAAGTTTGTGCTAATTTTATTTATGATCTTAACGGCAATAAGGGGCCGAATACCGTAGGAAAAGATATCGGATTTATGAGTGCGCTTTATCCTACAGATTCTGTGATAGTGGCTCCATTTGTTGTCAGTTCAAAAGAAAAGGACTCTGTAAGCTATGAAGAGGCGTTGAAGTATTGCACATCGCTGGATCAGGAATACAGGCTGCCTAATGTTGATGAACTGGCGTCTATGTTTTTTAATCAGGAGTTGATGAATATTTACGACAGATTTTTCTGGTCGTCAACGGTCTTTGATTCGCGAACTACCTGGATGCAGAGCTTGAATGTAGGCCGGAGAATTCGTGGTGACAAAATAAGAGATGACGCAAGCGCTGTTTGTGTAAAAAGAAATTAAAAATGTTTTTGACGGGTGGCGGAGTTTACTCTGCGCCCGTCTTTTGTTAATAATTGTGAAATATTTGCCCGCTATTTTTAATTTCTTATAGAAAAAATTTTTCCTTTTTTATACAATATTGTCATAAAGGTGGAAGATTAAAAATTATGCAGATTATTTTGAATTTATTATATATATATGTAGCTATATACACAGCCTACTTTTTCGCTTTAGCAGTAAGAAATTTATTTGACAGAAAATATAAAATCGAAAAAAGAGTTTCGACCGGTATTGAGGAAGAAAATCTCGCTGTTGTTATCTATTCGCATAATAATAAACTTACACTCGGAAAACTTATCAATCAGATAAAACTTCAAAGCTATCCGATTGACAGGTTTAAAATCTACGTTATTCTTGATAACTGTATTGACGGATCTGAAGAACTTTTTGAAAATGAACGCTATGTCAGCGTAATCAATATTAAAGAAATAGGCACTATCGGTAAAGATGAGGCTATTTCGCAGTTTATTAAACGTTTTGCTGTCAACCGTGAATTTGACGCTTACGTATTTATTGACGGGGATAGAAGTATTCCTGTAGATTTTCTCTCGTCTGTAAACAGTGCTTTGAAATCATCAAATGTTGTTTGCGGTGAAACGATTTTATTATTTGAAAATCTGCTTTTCGCCGAAAAAATTAAATCGGCATTCCAAAAATATAATATGAATTTTATCCAGAAAGCACGCGGTCTTTTCGGACTTGCCTGCCTGCCGGACAGCGGAGTGCTCGCCGTAAGAAAACCTTTGCTTGATCAGATTAAACAAATTGATTTTAAAAATATTGATGAAGAACTTAAATACAACCTTCTTCTTTCTAAAATAAAAACACCTTGTATTTATAATCCGAATATTCAATCCTGTGTTGAGACTTACGAGTATGAATTTAAACGCCCGCGGCTTTCTACACGATTGCACCTTTTTGCAAAATGTATCACTCAAATTTTTACCAAAAATTGGGTGTTTGCGGAACACGTATTTTCACTTTTACAGCCGAATATCTGTCTGACGGGATTAATATACCTGTTGCTTCTCGGATTTGCATATAAATATTACTTCTTTGTCGGATTTAAAGGTGTTGTGCTGACATTAATGGTATTTATCGTTGGATTTTTGCTGAGTCTTTTGAATTCGAAATTGAACTTCAAAGAAACTGTATATCTTGCGATGTATCCATTTTACTCAGTAGCACATATTGTTAAACATTTTCCGCCTGTAAGATATCTGACACAGTTTATTTTCAATAAAATCCACGGGATTGTTGATGTTGAAAAATTCACGATTGACGTTATGGTTCAGGTAGGACAGGCACAGCTTCCTTGCAAACTTGAATTTATATCAGAAAATGACTTTGCAAAAGTTAAGTTTGTATATAAGAGAAAATCCTTTGTAACGCAAAAACATATCAGAATGATTGATGCCTTGCAGGAATTGAGAATAAAATTAAGCGAATACGGTTATATATTGCGAATTTGCGGCGGATGCGAGTACTTCCAGTCGACAAATGACGGGACAAAGAATATGCTCAAGGGCTGCTGCAATTGTACAAAGCCGAGTATTACGTTACAGCCGGTGAAGGAAACTCTTGTTTGGAATTCCTGCTCAGAATTCTCGCCGAGCCAAAAGCTTAACGTATATAATGATGTTCGTTAATTAATTCTTTTATCATATAAAATGATCCGCAGATTATGTTGAGTTTGTCGGGGGTAATCTCTTTGCCGGTGTAGGGTTTTGACGGGTAAGGGCAGATTCGGGCGAGTTCTTCTGCCGGCATGGAGTTAGGGTTGTTAAAATGATAAAAATAGATTTCATCATTCGGGGTAAAAAGTGTATTCATCATTTTGGTGTAATCTTTGTTGCGCAGAACTCCGAAGATAAACCGCCGCGGCTCGGACGGGAAATAGGTGTCAAGGCTTTCTCTGAGCGCAAGGGCGCCATTCGGGTTGTGGGCACCGTCTATGATTAAGTTCGCATCAGGGTGAAATTCAAACCGGCACGGATGCTGAACTTTCCTGAGTGCGTTTTTTACAGAGAATTGTGAAATCTGCGGGAATAGAAGCTGAATACAATTCAGTGCAAGAGCAAGATTTTCTGCCTGATATGTACCTTTCAGCGACAAATCGCTTGTATCGGAAAATGGCGTTACGAGAAGGAATAGGGAATTATTTTTGTCTGCTGCATCTTTAATTTCTTCGTAGCCTTCTGAAGTTATGACAGGGCAGTTTGGTTTAATTATTCCGGCTTTTTCAAACGCAATTTTTGAGCGTGTATTGCCAAGGCGTTCCGTGTGATCAAGGTCAATATGGGTTATAATTGCGCAGAGGTTTGATTTGATAACGTTTGTAGCGTCAAACCTTCCGCCGAGTCCGGTTTCAAGAACCGCATAATCAATTTTTTCATCTGCAAAGTATTTGAACATTGCGGCAGTCAGAATTTCGAATTCCGTAAGGTCGATGTTATGTTCTTCTGCAAGTTGAATAATTTCCGTAATGAGTTTTGCAAATGTTTCTTGCGGAATTTCATCTCCGTTAATTTTAATGCGTTCTGTATATTCAAAAATGTGAGGGCTTGTGTAAAGTCCTGTTTTAAATCCGGCTTCTTTTAAAATCTCTGCAAGAATTGCGCAGACCGAACCTTTGCCGTTGGTACCGGCAACGTGGATACATTTTAGTTTATCCTGCGGGTTGCCGAGAAGTTCTAAGATTGCCTGAATTCTTTCCAAACCCAGTTTAATTTTAAACTTCCCCTGCGAGGTTAAAAGTTTTACTGCATCTGCGTATGAAAGTTTTTGCATTATACAAGCCCTTCGTTTAACTGCATTATAATTTTATCAACGCCGTTGAGCCGCGCAAGTCTTGAGGCATTTTTCTTAATTTTATTCAACTGTTCTTCATCGTGCGCTAAGGTTGAGAGGCATTCATAGAGTTTTTCCGGTGTTGTCTGTGAATCTTCAAGATAGATGGCAGCATTGTTCATACTAAGAAACCTTGCGTTTATGCGCTGGTGATCGGCAGCCGCGTGCGGATACGGGATTAAAATTGACGCAACACCACTTGCGCAGATTTCTGATAAACTCAAAGAGCCGGAGCGCGAAACCGCAATATCAGAAGCTTTCAAAACCGAAACCATATCTTCAAAATACGGGCGTACTATTAAATTTTTATCCCTTTTATAATTAGGATAAATCTTCAATAATTCTTCATTTACACTTGCAAAATGGCGTTTGCCGGTTTGGAAAATCACCTGTAAACCTTCTTTAGAAAGCGGCTCAAGAATTTTTACCGCAGCGCTGTTAATGGAGCGTGCGCCCTGAGAACCGCCCATAATCAGAATTGTAAGTCTGTTTTCAATCCCGAGATTTTTGACGGCCTGTTCGCGTGTTATTGCTTGAAATTCTTTTCTTATCGGGTTGCCGTTGACATAGATTTTTTTATTTTTAAGATAGTTTTTGGCAGACTCAAACGCAAGCGAAATACTTTTTGCGCCGGGTGCGAGTTCTCTAGTGACAAGTCCGGGTTTTGCATCGCAGTCGTGCAAAACGTAAGGTACGCGCAAAAGCCAGCCCGCCATAACTGTTGGGGCTGAAACATACCCGCCTGTGCCAAAAATTGCGTCCGGTTTGTATTTAAGAATATAAAAACAGGATTTTATGACAGCAAGAAAAAGTTTAACGCCCCACATAAAAAAGTGCGGGTCGGCTTTTCTTGGCATACCTTCGACATCAACGTCAAGAAATTTGTAATTTTTTGAGCGGATTATTCCGTATTCAAGATTTTTTCTATTCCCGATATAATAAATATCTTTTGTGGTATCTTTTTTCAGGAGTTCTTCAAAGATAGCAAGAGCGGGATAAATATGTCCGCCTGTGCCGCCGCCGGTTATGAAATATGTTAATTTATGCTTTTTGTCCATTATCTTCACTACCTATTTTTGTGATTCTTTTTTTAGAGATATTTAGTAAAATTCCAATCATAATCATTGAGGTTACAAGCGAGGATCCGCCATAGCTTATGAACGGGAGCGGCACACCTGTTGCCGGAATAAATGAGCTTGTTACACCCATATTTATGAACCCTTGAATTCCGATTGAGAATGTCAGTCCGATTGCAAGGAGTTTGCCGTACATATCCTGTGAATTTGAGGCGATTAAAATCCCGCGGTACATAATAGTTAGGAAAAGGATTATTATGAAAACGCACCCGACAAAGCCCCATTCTTCTGCGATTACGGCAAAGATGAAGTCGGTATGGCATTCCGGCAGATACGCCCGTTTTTGAACAGACGCGCCATAGCCGAGGCCCATAAATCCGCCCGAGGCAAATGCTATCAGAGATTGAATGATGTTGTACCCTTTGCCGAGGGGGTCTAGTTCAGGGTTAAGCCAGGTTTTAATACGTCCGAGCTGGTATGCTTTAATCGCGCTGCCGCCTGCAATTGCAGAACTTGCCAATTTTACGATAATTGCCATAACACCTGCCCCGAATGCGCCTATAACGCCCCAGATTACAGGGAGTGCGCCGCCGGCGCAGATGTACATTACAAACGCAGTTATGCACAGAAGCATTACCATACTAAGGTTTGGCTGGATAAGAATTAAAAGAAGCGCAACTATAAGCGGGAAGAAGGTGTAAGTCCATTTTTTCGGGTCGATAATGCTTGCGTTGCGTTTGAATGCTGATGCTAAAAGCATTACAAAAATCGGTTTTGCAAACTCTGACGGCTGTAATTGCAGCCCGCAGAAATTTATCCACCTTGTCGCACCGTTTACGTTGACGCCCAGCGGGGTGAATTTTACCATAATCAAAAGTACAATCAGTGTTCCAAAGGCAATTCCGTTATATTTTTCAAGATTTTTGTAGTTAAAGTTTGTGAAGAAAAGCATCGCAAAAAAACCTACAACAAATGCTGCGACCTGTTTTTGCAGAAAAATAAAAGGCGAAACCCCGTCAGATAGACATTTAGGGCCTGTGGCAGAAAAAATCGCCATAAAGCCGATTATAATGAGGAACATAACCGCAGCGAGCAGGGTTTTGTCGGGCGGTGAAACTATCAGGCTTTTAATTTTACTTCTTGAAGCATTCAGGGGCGTTTTATTGTAATTTGCTTCTGACATAATCCTTAAATACCTTTCCTCTTTCTTCGTAGCTGGAGAACATATCGAAACTTGCGCACGCCGGCGATAAGAGAACAACATCAGGTTTCAGGCTGATTGCTTTATCAATTGCGCCGGTGAATGTCCCTTCATTAATTATATTATTGAACCCGTTTGCGCGCAAATTTGTTTCAAATCTTTGCGCAGCCTCACCGATCAGGATAACGGTTTTGATGTGATTTTTTATTGAATTGCAAAATTCCTTTAAGTCTGTATTTTTATCCCGTCCGCCGGCTATCAGGGCAACGTTGCAATTGTTGAAAGAATCAATAGCAACAATTGCGGCTTCCGGGTTGGTGGCTTTTGAGTCATTGTAGAAGGTTATTCCGTTTAACTCTCCGCATTTTTCAAGACGGTGTTCAGGAGCTTTAAACTCCATAATTTTTTCACGGATATTTTGTGTTGTCACTCCGATAATTTTTGATGCGATTATTGCGCACATAATATTTTGATAATTATGCTGACCGATTAGCTGGCATTCGCAAAGCTTAATAATTTTTTCTTCAACGCCGTTTTCTTTGTAGATGATTTCGCCGTCACGGATGAAGGCGCAGTTTTCGCCCCTGTCGCCGTCAAAGAAGAATACTTTACCTCGGCATTTCGGTGCCAGCTCAACGAGTTTTTTATCCTGAGCATTAAGGATTGCAAAATCGGCCCCCTGCTCCCCTGCAAAAATTTTTGCTTTCGCATTGAAATAGTTTTCAAGTCCCTGATGCCAGTCAATGTGATCAGGTGTAAAGTTTGTAAATACTGCGATTTTCGGGCGGAAGGTGTTACTTGTTTCAAGCTGGTATGAACTTGCTTCTAAAATCAGCCAGTCCAAATCTTCCTCAAGCAATTCGCACGGCGGAAGTCCTATATTTCCGCAGGCTTCTGCTTTAAACTGGCTTTTGACAATATGCGCGGTCAAAGCTGTTGTTGTAGTTTTGCCGTTTGTTCCGGTGATTACGGCAAAAGGGATTTTAGTAAGCCGCCATGCAAGTTCAATTTCTGAAATTATTTCAACGCCGCGGGTTTTGAGTTTTTGTATAACTTCTGAATGCGGCGGAATCCCGGGGCTTGTGATAACAAGTTCGGCACTATCAAGGAATTTATCACTGTGCCCTTCTGTTTCAATCTTTACGCCGAGTGCCTCAAGACTTTGTACTATAGGTTCAAATTCCGGCTTTGCAGAGCGTCCTTCGCTGATAAAAATTTTTGCACCCTGTTTTTGTGCGGCATGCGCTGCTGCGATTCCGCTTTTTGACAGACCCAATATAAGAACATTTTTATTATTTAATTCCATATAAACTCCAGTGTATTAAAAATGCTATTACTGATAAAACGGCTGACGTAAGCCCGAAAACAAGAACAATTTTTTTCTCAGACCACCCGCAGAGTTCAAAATGGTGGTGGATAGGTGCCATCTTAAAAACTCTTTTGCCGGTAAGTTTAAAGCTTGCAACCTGAATCATTACGGATAATGTTTCGACAACGAAGACCCCGCCGATAATTACAAGGAGTAATTCAAATTTCCCCATAACAGCGATTACGCCGAGTAACCCGCCAAGAGCCAGAGAACCGGTATCGCCCATAAAGACCTGTGCTTTAGGCTTGTTGTATTTTAAAAATCCCGCGAGCGCTCCGACCACCGTTGCGGAAATAATTGCTTCCTGATACGCGCCTTTTACCCAGCATATAATTGAACACGCTGCAAAGGCAAAAACTCCTGTAAAAGAAGCCAGTCCGTCAAGACCGTCCGTCAAATTGTAAGCGTTTGACGCACCTGTGATTACAAAAACCGCGAAAATCGGATAAAACCAGCCGAGTTCCAGTGTCAAATGACCGACTTGCAGTTCAGTTGCGTGTGGATTCATCATCATCATATATGCAACCGGCAGAACCCCGATTGCTGTCTGGCGTAATAGTTTTCCTCTTGCACTCAAACCGTCGTTGCCATGACCCTTGATTTTAATATAGTCGTCCTGAAACCCTGCAAAAAAGTAAAAAAGCAAAGTCATAAGGATTATGATACTTGTTGTTGAAAATTTTTCTGCCAGAAATAGTGTTACAATTGACGAAAAAATAATCGCCGCAACAATGAATACGCCGCCCATTGTCGGTGTTCCCTGTTTTTTTGCGTGAGCTTCCGGCGCAAGTTCTTTTATGTACTGACCTATCATTTTCTTTTTCAAAAAGTCAATGAACGGTACCCCGAAAAGGATACACAAAATCATACTTAATAAAAATCCGACAAAGAGCATTGTCATTGGTTATTTCTCCTCTTTAATATAGTTTATAATTTCTTCAAACTTCATTGCGCGCGAAGCTTTAAGGAAAACATTAGAACCTTTTGGCGCGTGTTTTTGCAGGAATTCTGCGGCTTCTTTGTTTGTGTCGACACTGGTAACATCAAACCCTTTGAGGGTGCAGGCAATATTGCGGCTTAAATTACCTACTGTCAGAAATTTTGTTCCTTCCGGTGCAATTTTTGCCAGAGCCTCACCGACCTGTGAATGAAGCAGTGCTTCCTGTTCGCCGAGTTCACCCATATCGCCTAAGACAACAACAGGTTTCGGGTACAGACCTAAAAATGCGGCAACAGATGCCTTCATTGATTCCGGGTTCGCGTTATAGCTGTCATTTATAATGTTTAATCCTGCAATATTTTCGGCTTCCCAGCGCTTTTCGATTGGTTTATAAGATGCAAGCCCCTTTTTAATTAGGGCTGGCGGCATTTTGAGTGCTAAGCCTGCTTCTATTGCGCTTATTGCGTTTTCGACATTGAAGTCGCCTTCCGTGAAAATTTCGTATTCATCCTCTTTATAAATAAATTTTGTATATCCGGCTTTGCGTTCGATAACTTTTGCGTTGCTAATTGAGAAAAATATTTTTTCGCCGGCGAAGTTATTGTATTTGCGCAACCGCTCACAGTCGTGCGCAATTAGAACGCCCTGCGGGTTAAGGTGCTGCGCGATTTCGCATTTGGCAACTGCGATGTTGTCAAGCGAGCCTAGACGTCCGAGGTGCGCGGTTCCTGCGTTTGTGATAATCGCAACATCGGGTTCGGCATAGCGCGAGAGAAGTTCAATTTCGCCAAGCCCGCGCATTCCCATTTCAACTATCAAAACTTCCGTATCCGGCGTCATTGAAAAAATCGTCTGGCAAAGCCCTATTTCATTGTTATGATTTGATAGCGTTTTGACGGTGTTAAATTTCTCTTTCAAAACCGCAAAAACCATTTCTTTTGTGGTGGTTTTGCCCGAACTTCCGGTAATCGCAACGACTTTTGGCGCGATTTTGTGCCGGTAGAAATTTGCAAGTTTTAGATAAGTTTCAAGCGTGTCTGAAACTTTGAGAACGATTTTTGCATTTTCAGGGTAAGTATCGCGGGTTATAAAACATCCGATTGCGCCGCTTTCAATTGCTTTATCAAGAAAATTTTCGCCGTCAAAATTTGCGCCTTTCAACGGAAGATAAAAATTACCCTTTTTAATCGTCCTTGTATCGGTCGAAATTTCAATATTATCAATAGTTTCAATTGTTTTTATAACCTGCGCGCCTGTCGCTGAAATAATCTCTTCTAACTTCATATCTTAATTATACCGCTAACACATGCACAGTGGCGATTGTTTAAGAAATGTGTAGTTAATCTTCAACAAGCGTATAATCAAGCGGCAAGTCCCTGAGAAGTTCTTCAATTTTAATGTTTAGCATAGCAGCGGCTTTGACCAGCGAGGAAAATTTTGCATCAAATTTTCCGTTCTCAAGCCTGCTCCACGAAGCCGTTGTAAGTCCGCCTCTGGTCATAACAAACGCGTTTAACGACTCCGATTGTCGTAGCCTTAATTCTTTAATCCTTTTCCCCAGAATAATGGAATTTTCTTTCTCAACATATTGCATATATGTAATAGTAGTGGTATAATAAAAATAAATCATTACACGCGTGTAATAGTCCGAGAACTTTTTATACGCATAAGTTTAAAGAAAGGATAGCAGGCTGTGCCTGTTCTTCAATTAGGCGCGGACAAACTCAAAGAAAGAAAGGATAGATAAAATGAAAAAAACATTCACAAGAATTCTGTGGGAGCAATTAAATTGTCATTGCGAGGAGAGATCAAAGCGAACGACGCGGCAATTCTGTCAAACGATGTCGCTTGCGATGACAAAGAACGCAGCCTTCACCATGGCAGCCCGGCTGAGCCGGTTCCATAATGGGCTGGTCGGCTTACGGTCAGCGTTCACAATGGCAGAGATATTATTATCCCTCACGATTATCGGTGTGGTTGCGGCGATAACCTTGCCAAGCCTTACCGGCAACATCAACGAACGAACTTGGAA
>CALUQY010000030.1 GCA_944323035.1 Candidatus Gastranaerophilales bacterium | reverse complement strand
ATTCAGTGTATACGCTCACTGTAACGATTGATACAAGTATGGCTCCGGCTCAGCCGGGCGCGAGTCTTTCTCGGACATTTATGCTATAATATTTTTATGAAAAAGGCTTTAATTGTTTTATTATCTTTAACCGTAGTATCTGCCGGTGCTTTTGCCGCCAAATACAAGGTTAATACCGGCGGGAAAGTCATTTCGCCAAACGGAAGTGTACAGACAAATTCTAAAATAATCTCACCGCAGCCGGCATACAATAATGTTTATAATAATTACTATTCGCAGAATTATGTTTCTAATCGGCAGGTTCTGGCAAAACCCGTCGGAACAATTGATATTGTTATGGACTATTCAGGCAGTATGGCCTACTGGATTGAAGCAGCAAAAAATTCTATGGCTGCAATTATTGCACAACTGCCGGTTTCAACAAAAATAGGTTTTCGGGTTTTCGGTCACGACAGCGGGAACAACCCTTACAGCCCGATTTTAAACAAGGTAAAAAGCGTCACAAAAAATAAAAACGGCAAATACAAAGTCAAAACCCAAACTGCCTCGTATTTAGGTTCAATTTCGGGTTCGTGTTCCGCGACCACGCAGGTTGCACCGGTTGCGCAGCACAGCGCCTCCGCGCTTATTAACGGAATGAACTCTGTTCAAATCGGCGGTTCCACGCCGCTCACGCTTGCTCTCGAACAGGCAGTAACGTCTGACTTCGGGGCTATGTCAAAAACACAGCCTAAAAAGATTATCCTTATAACCGACGGCGGCGAAAACTGCGGCGGGGATCCGTGTGCGTTTGCAAACGCTCTAGTTGCACAACGCAAAGATGTAACTATTGACGTTGTTCTTGTTTCGTCAAATTCTAAAGAACTTGTCTGTCTTGCAAAAACTACAGGCGGAAAATTTTACAACACAGAAGATGTTTACAGCTTTACAAATGTGCTGATTGAATCAATGCAGGATACACAAGCCTCAACACCAGAAACCGAGCCGACCCAACATTATGAATTTATCGGCAACTAAGTCGATTGCAGATTACCGGCAAGAAGGCCTTGAACAGCGTTATTTCAAATCGACTTCAAACTGGCCGCCGTACATTCTGACAGAAAGCGTCAGCGTTTCATTTTTGTAACCGGCCGGCGGAGCTTTAAAGGTCGGATTTTGCATCATCGCCGCATAAACCGCATCGTTCAGGCTGTCATTATCAGATTGTTGAGAAAACGCACGGTTAACGAGGTTTCCGGAACTATCAAGTTTAAACGTAATTGCACACCTGCCGTCCCCTATAACCGCCGCGAAATTAATATTCCCGCCGATTTTATTTCTAAGCGCAACTTTATAAGCAGCGAGTTCACGTTTTTGTGCAGCATAATCTACTTTTGGCGGTTCTGCTTTAGGTACCGGTTTTGCCTCAACGGTTTTGACCGGTTCGACTTTTTTTACAGGTTGCGGAGAAGAGGTTAATCGTTTGATTATGGCCTGTTTTTGCGCATCCGTCATAGAAGGCTTTGTCGTTTCTGGCTGGCTTGAAACCGTTTTTACCGGCTGTGCAGGTTTTACTGAGGTTTGCTTAGCAGGCGTTTTTTTCTCTTTTTTAGGAATTGTTATTATTTTTTTTACTTCCTCCACTGCGGACTGAACAATTTCCGGAACTGGGGGCTGTGCGGGTTTTACGGAAGTTTCTTTCCATAGTTCATCAATTGAGGGAATTTCTACAGAAGGTTTTGGCTTATTAACAGGTACAGCTTCCGGCTTTTCACCGCTTTCGCGGCCTATGAAAATCCACGACAAAACAGACAGCACAATACAGATTAAAAATATCAACAGAGAAGGTATATCTACTGTTTGCCTTGCAGTTTTTGGCGGACGGGGGGTATACGGCGCAGCAGGAACGGGTTCCGGAGATTTTGCCGGAATAACTTCTTCAAACACATTGTTTCCGCAATCGCAATATTCGGGTTTTATTTCAAATTCTTGTCCGCAATCGGTACATCTATACATTTTTATTCCTTATCAATAATAACTTTTTCAGCGTCTTGAAAGTCCTCAGGTGTGCTGAATTTCGCCGTTTGAGAGATTTTCCAGCCGCCCTCGACCGTTGTGCTAAATCTATTTGAACCTTCCGGGAAATTCAGGATATCACGCCCCTGATAACCTCTTATAACAGGTGCAATATACTGGATTGCAAAAGGTGTATAAGCAGGTGTCAGCGACCATGTTTTTACATTACTTATTTTACCATATCTGTCAACATCAAAGGAAAATTTAAAAATTGTACCTTCAGGCATTATCGGAAGTTTAACGTCAGACATAATTTTATTTTGCAGATTTGAACGCCATTTATTCCAGAGGATTACCTCCTGACGCGCTTTTTCTTCCTCTGTGACAGTTTGAACGGCAGGTTTTGCAATTGTTTCTTCTTTTTTTACGGACTGCGGGGCGGTTTGAACTTTCTTTTCAACAACTTTTTGTTGAGCGCTTTCAGCCGTTGAAGTTTCTTTCAGCATACTCAAAAGCGGATTGGCGGTCTGCTGTGAAGTCTGTATTTTTTGAACCGGCTGTGTTTTTACGACCTTTTTCTCAAGCGGTTTTTGCGTGGTTTTCGGTATACTCTTCACAACTTTTTGAACGGTTACTTTTTTTTCTTCTTTCTGCGGTCGATTAACCTGAGCCGGAAGATTTTTGACGACCTCAACTTTCACATCCGCCGACTCCACAATAACGTAATCCGAATTATAGACGAAAAAAGTTTTGTGCATTTGGGGCCGTAATGCACAAATACCTAAGGTTGTAAGCCCTAAAATTCCTGCTATTAAAGTAAACAACAGCCTGTACAATTTTATTACTCTCTATCCATTTTTGAAATCAGTTCATCACACGCGTAAATATCAAATTTTGTCTGGCTAAGCATATAAGTTTCCGCTATCAAAAGGGCAGTCGGAACCATTGCGGCAACAGAGCTTAAAAACATTCCGCCTAAATCCCCGCCCATTTCCTGCATAAAGTAGGAAATGTTCATTGAAAATTCAATAAAAATAATGCACAGCCCGATTACAAAAGAGCGCATCATATCTGTATCAAGTTTTCTGACGCCTTGAAGCCCGTAGATTTCAACGCCGTGTTTAAAATAATTGCTAAACCCGTCGTTTTTCAATACATTAGAGGCCTGAATTTTCTTGTTGCACAGAAAACCGTTTACAAAAGCAAAGAACGCGAAAATTATCATAAATGTTGCAAGCACAAGGAAAACAGGCGAAAATCTCAAGCCTGAAATTCTTACCCAGCCGGCAGCTTCCGGGAAGCACATCGCGAGAGTGTTTGAAACACCGTACGCCAGAAACGGCGCGGTCAAAATACCCAGACAAATTTCACCGACAGATTTTATCTGGAGCATAAAGAGTTTATCTTTAGCATTTCTTATTTTGGCAGGACTTAGGTTGTTGATAAATCTTTCAATCCATTGCTGGTATTCTTTCATAAGTATTTCAAAATCTTCTCTGTATTCATATTTGCTGAGTTCTTTTGAGAGTTCAACCTTGCTGCTTTTGAAATACCCGCAGGCAAAAGCCAGAGCCGCTGCGGTTGCGGTGAAAAACAGCGACATAAAAATCGCAAAAAACATCATTGAACCCGGTGCCATATAGTAAAGTAAATTTATAAGATAAATTGCGCCGTAAAAAAGCACGCCAAGAACAAGCATTACTTTTTCAGCAGCGGAATTTCCTGCGGAAAGTTCTTCGGATTTATTCTGAAAGAAAAGATAAACACCCTGTTTGAAGATTAAACCGGCTCCGTAAATAATCAGTGAATATAATAAAACAAGCTTCATATTAACAGGCATTTGAATAATACTTCCGGCTTCTTTCAACGGAAGTCCTGTGAGATAATTTGCCACACCGAAGGCGAGCACGAGTGATGCCGCATACAATCCGATATGAAGCAGAATTCCGGATTTTGAATTCATAGAAATCTTACTTTTCAAATCATTAATTTTAAACGCGACCTGTTTAACTATTGAAACACGCGCTTCTTCAAGTTCAGCTTTTCTTTTTTCAATTTTAAGCCTTGCAGATGCGTTAACCTCATCGCCGTAAACCTCTTTGATATCCTGTTCGGTCAAATTTTCGTGTGCCACACGCGTATTCCCGACAGCGTCAAGGACTTTTATCCCGATAAATTCATCGCTGTCTTTTACCATAAGTTTGCACATCTTATCAATTTCAAGACGCTGCGGAAGCGGCTGACCTTTAAAAAGAAATTTTTGACAGTTAAACGGGTTCAGAAGTGAATATTTGCCTGTTGTTTTGTTAAATTCAACAGTCAGCATATAGTCAAACCCGAAATTTATATGGCAATCCGCCCCTTCTTTTGAGGAAATATTTACCAGTTCTTTATCTGCAAAAGTTTTTTCGCCGTGTTTAGTAATTATTGTAAAAGTCATTTGATTCTCCTATCTTCCGATTGCCTCAAGCAGTTTGCGCTGGGATTTTGCCGCGGTCTGTTCATTAACCACGATTAATTTCTTTTCGCCAAGAACCGGCGTTAATTTAGTTTTTACCAGATCCAATTTTTCCGGATGCGCGTAAGCAAACATCATTGAAATTTCCGGAATATATTGCTTAATATTTTCAACGTTTTGCGGTAAGGTTTCCCAGTCAATTTGTTTTGAAACATCGCCTTCATTCTCAAGGTCGCCTATAACAACAATTGACGGGATATAACCTTCTTTTTTCATTATCAATGCGTGTTCAAAAGCTTTTTTCAAAGCTTCACCGTAAGCGGTGCCGTAGTCATTCGCATCAAACTTTGTAAACTCCTGCAAGGTATCATTAATTGCAGACCCGTCAGTCGGCGCGCCTTCATAGATTAAATAAGATTTTTCGGAAACCCGCAGAATTTTGATTGCATCTTCCGGATCAAGAATCGTGCACAATGAGCGCAGATATTTGATTTCCTCCTGAAGCATTGCCTGATTAGATGCGGAAGAATCTATTACAAAAATCACGGACGCCGGATGAAATTCATCAACTTTTATATGTTTAAGCGCAGTGAAAAGAAGTTTTCCCACAACCGACAGTGCCAAAATTAAAAGTCCTACAATTATCAATCTTTTATTCATAAAATTTCCTTTTTTAATAATTAAATATAACGTTAATATCCTGCTCAATAACGATTTCAAGTTCGGTATAGGACGGGATTTCCGCATCTACCCCTTTTTCTGCAACAGATGAAACAAGAGCGATTCCGCTTGCGACACCTGCCCCGATAGCTGCGCCCGAGCCGTAATTGTCCCCGCCGCCCAGAAGCGCAAACGCTAAACCCGCAAGCGCCCCGACAGCTCCGGCTACAGCAACTTTAGATGCTGTAGATTTTAATTTCCCGTCATTTGTAACATCAAAATCAATAGGCTGGGTTACTAAATCATAACTTTTACCGTCAGGGGTCACAATTTTATTGAAATCAATCACAACACCGCCGTTTCGGGAACCATAACGGGCTGAATGCGCTTCGGTAAGGTTTCCGTAAATAACGCTTCCCTGCGGTGCAATAATATGCAATCCGTCAACGACCCAATCAGTTTTCAAAACAGCAACAACATTATCGCCGACATTGGCGGTTGCCGTATTTATTGCATTTTGCAAATAAACATCCAGAACAGAGCCCTTACCGACACTTGCAACAAAACCTTTCAGAGCGTTATCCGGCGAATTCGTTTTTGTAACATGCGCTTTTTGATACTCTGGCTGTGTTTCAAAAGAATAAGTTTTTTGTTCGCCCGTCATAGCCTTTTGAGCCATTTGCGCAAAGTGGTTCATATACATATCGCCGTAATACTCCTGATACGGAATATTCTGCTCTTCAAGAAGTTTCAAAAAGGCCTTATTAAAACTTTTACCCTTTTTATTTGCTTCAACGTAATAAAAAAGGTTTTTACCGGTCGGCTCAAGTATAACTACCATGTAATTTTCAGGGTTTTTATTAGAAACAGCCCAGAAAGGATTTTTCTTTTTTATTGTATAATTCTTATCCTGCAAAAGCGCCTCAACCTGCGGCGATAGGGTTTCTCCGGAAACATTTGTGAGATAATAAAGTTCATTAAGTGCAAAGGCTGCATTAGCGGAGAAAATATAAACCAGAGAAATTAATAATGTCAGAAACTTCTTCATTTATTATCCTCCTTAATCACAGTTGTAGTGACGCTTTTGGTTGTTGTAATACTGCCGTCATGGTTTATTTTCATAATATATTCAATAATATTAAGCTGAAAAGGTTTGTGCATTTTAGGATTTGCAACGCAAAATGCAGCCGTTAAACCCGCCAGAAGAATTAAAACCATAATCGAAAATAATTTTAAACGCATACATCCCCGCTTTGTCTAAATTATACAATAAAAACGAGAATTTGGGAATATGTTTCAGTTCAACCGCCTCAACTGGGAAAGGACTATTGCACAAACCATAATCAAACACCCTGCAATCTCTTTTCCGGTAAGAGTTTCACCGAGTAAGAGCATTCCGCCCAGAACAGCAAAAACTGATTCGCTGCTCAAAAGAAGCGTTGCCGCAACCGGACGCGCACCTTTTTGCCCGAAAATTTGCAGAGTATAAGCAACACCCGTCACAACAACACCGATAAAAAGTATCGGCTTGTAACCGGCAAGCACAGCACCCAATGTCGGATGTTCCATAAGCATTAGCGGCAGGGATAAACCTCCCGCAACAAGAAATTGCAGACAGGAAAGCCGCAGGGCAGACACCTTTTTTGTAAAATGACCAACAACTATTATATGAAGAGCAAAGAAAAATGCGCTCACAACCAGAAAAATATCCCAGAGTTCAAAAGAGAACCCGCCTTTTGCACAGAGAAGATAAACTCCGGTAAGAGCAAAAACAAGAGCAATCATAACATTACGCGGCAGTTTTTGTTTAAAAAAAACTGAAAGCACCGGCACAAAAATGATGTATAATGCCGTAAGAAATCCAGCCTTTCCGGCGTCCGCGTAAATCATGCAATACTGGTTAATAGAAAACGCGAAAAAAAGGACAAGACCGGTTAAAACTCCGCCCGTTACCCAGTTCTTTGCCGAATAACCTTCCGGTTCTTTTTTAAATATAAACAAAAAAGGTGCAAGAAATAAACTTCCGATAAAACATCTCAACGTATTAAACGTAAACGGGCCGACGTATTCCATGCCGGCTTTCTGCGCAACAAAAGAAAGCCCCAGAATCATTGCGGCTGCAAGCAGGGCAAGTATGCAGTATAAATATAATCTTTTTGCTTCTCGTTTTGTCATTCTTAAATTCCTTAACAATGACAGTTTAGCCCATGCTGTTCTTGTCGTCAACAATACACTTTTTCCATGTATGCAAAAAATAAAAAGTCAAAATAAGATAAGTTCCCCACATGAAAACTGTTGCCAGACAGTTTGAGCCATTGAGATACGCCTGAATCCACATTATAACGGATAAGGCGTTCACAACCAGCCAGAAATACCACTGTTCAATGCAGCGTTTTACCGTCAGAAGCAAGCCGCCGACAGAAAATACTGTGGTAACAGAATCCATTATCGGCGCAGCATCTCCGGTTATTTTAAGGATAAAAAACAAAACCGCCGACAATGCAATTGCCGCACCAAAGTAAAGCCGGCGTTCACGCTGCGGCAAATATGTTTTCACAATTTCTCCGGACTCTTTTTTCAGATGTTTTTTCCAGCGAAAAATCCCCAAAACCTGCATCGGGAAATAATAAAGCGCGTAAAGCAGGACATTCCCGTAAAGATGATTTTTAAACGCAATATAAACATAACACATAGTTCCGGCAAGCCCGAAAAGAAAACAGGAAATCTTGCCCTTTCCGGCAAGTATTGTATAACTTATCCCGCATACTGCCGATACAAGCGCCACTTTGCTGTCGCCGATATAAAGCGAAATAACAATTATAAGCAGGATTTCAAGCGGGAACAGCACTCTTTCAATCCTGCCCCAGCCGCTTAACTCGGATTTGATAAATTCCGCGATACCCATAAACCTATTATAACGGCAAAACCTGCTCTCAGGCAACAATGAAAACCAGCTTTACATTTAGCTGTGTTTGTTGTCTGCTATATGTAGGGAAAATCAATGCAAGTAAACAGTCTTAGTCCGAATAACCCGAAATTTACGGGAGCCTTAAACAATAAATTTCTCCTGAAAGGTCTGGAGAAGATATCCGAACACGGAATGACAGTCGGCGCCGGAACCTCGCTTGTGATGTCGCTTGGCGTAAGACCGCTTGCAATCCATGCAACCCCTGATGTTGAAAAAGAAAACAAGCAATACGCCATTGCAAACTCTGTGTGTTCAGGGATTATAAAATTCGGCATGGTAGAAGCACTGGCGCTTCCGATAGAAAATGCGGTCAAGAAAATAGACCAAAATCCGCGCAAATATCTAAAAAATTCCCCGAAAACCTTTGTGAAGTCACGCAGTTACGAGCTTGGAACCCAAATTATGAAACTCGGCACCGGACTTGTTACCGCAATTCCAAAATCAATGCTTACAATCGCGCTTATCCCTGTCATTATGGATAAAATTTTCAACATCCGCCCGACTGACAAAAAAACGGGAACACCTGCAGAGCCGCCTGCCGATAAAAACCTTTCTTTCAAGGGAAAATCCGCTATTGCCTCAGGCATAGGCAAAGTTCTGGATAACAAAGGCGTGCGCAAGCTTCTTAAAAAATACGAAAATCAGGATAAAGACATTGCCAAACACCTCTCCGCCGGAACGGATATTCTTTTAACATCTTCCTTTGCGTGGCAGACAAGTAAAAGCGACAAAATCAAAGAAAACCGCAAAAAAGCGCTGATTTACAACAACGTAATCGCAACAGGCATAACCCTCGCCGGCGGATACGGGGTCGACAGCCTTGTTAAAGAAAAAAGTGCCAAATTCGTCGAACGATTTGCAAAAGCGAACAAAGGGGATCCGAAACTTCACAAATATATTGAAGGAATAAACATCGTCCGCCCTGCGCTGATATTTGCCGCAATTTACTATGGAATACTTCCGATTTTCTCAACGTACATGGCAGAAAAAATCGACAAATTTATAGAAAATAAGGAGAGCTAATGAAAAAAGTTTTATGTTTCGGGGACAGCAACACCTTCGGATTTATTCCGGAAAGCGGCAAACGTTATGATAAAAATACCCGCTGGAGCGGAATTTTAGCGCAACTCGCCGCAGGACGATTTGAAATAATCGAAGCCGGTTGTAATAACCGCACCGCCTTTACCGACAACCCCGCTGGATTTGAACAGACAGGGTGCAAAGTTCTCCCGACACTTCTGACGAAAGATATAGACTGCGTAATTCTTGCAATCGGGGTGAACGACCTGCAAATTTTCTACAATCCAACATTAGAGGAAATCAAAAACGGCATGCGCCGATTAGTTGATATTGTCCGCGAGCACTGTCCGAATGCCGAAATCATTCTGGTTTCACCGGCAAGACTTACCGATAATATTTTCAACGGCTACTTTCGCGCAATGTTCGACAAAATGTCCATTGAAAAATCCCTGCACCTGAGTGAAATCTATGAAAGCATTGCTAAAGAAAAGAACTGCCGTTTTGCAGACTGGGACAAAATAGTAACGGTTTCGCCAAAAGACGGTCTGCACCTTGAGCCTGAAGCACACAAAAAAATCGCAGAGGCAATGTTTGAGTGCTTATTGTCATTATAATGCGAGCCTTTCTCGGACAAATAATTTTCATGATACAATTTAGTCATGAGGAGTTAGTATGGCAGTAAAAACTATTTGCCCAAACGCAGGGCAGCAGGAATGTATTAAAACTTTACAAGGCCCTGTTATGGTGCTTGCAGGCCCCGGAACAGGAAAAACTTTCACAATAATTCAGCGCATAAAATTCATGATTGAAAGCGGCATAGCGCCGGATTCTATACTTTGCCTTACATACTCAGAAGCCGCCGCAAACGAGATGAAAGCACGGCTGGTAAAAGAAATCGGAACTGTTGCCGCCTCTGTCACCATCCACACCTACCACGCGTTCTGCAACGAGATTATACGCCAGAACCCTATGGAATTTGAGCTTCTTGACGGTGTCGGACTGGTTGACGACATAACAAAACAAACCCTTATGAGTGAAGTCATTGATGAAGTTAAACCGAAATTTTACAAAACCAAATGGGGCGACAGCAAATATTTTATCCCGGAACTTCTGGGGGCAGTCGACGAGATAAAGAAACATCAGGTCACAAAAGAAGATTACTTCAACACACTTCAAAACCACCCGCAATGGGGCGGCAAAATGAAAGAACTTGAAGAAGAATACAAAACCCGCGAAGGAAAAGGCAAACTCGTCAAAACTTTCCTCAATTCCTACGAAAATCATAAGAAAAAACTCGGCAAAGCCCGCGAAGCCTGGGAAATCTTTGAAAAATATGACATCAAACTCAAACAAAACAACTTCATTGACTTCAACGACATGATTAATCTTGTTCTTGAAACCTTTGACACAAATGAAGATTTTCTCAAACACGTGAGCGCAAAATACCGCTATTTTCTTGTTGATGAATATCAGGACACAAACTACGCACAGAACAAAATCGTCTTCAAACTGGCGCAGGGCGCGGGCTGTGATAATATTTTCGTTGTCGGGGATGATGATCAGATAATCTATGAATTTCAGGGCGCCAAAACCGACACGCTTGCGAAATTCCTTTCACTCTATCCGGCAACAAAAGTTATATGCCTGAATGAAAACAACCGTTCAACCCAGAATATTCTGGATTTCAGCTACGATATAATCGCGCAGGATGAAACACGCCTTGAATTTAATCCGCAGTTTGCCTCCTACGGAATTAATAAAAAACTCATTGCAAAAAACGAAAGTGTTAATGCTAAAAATACAAAAATTCAACTGCACAATTTTGCTGACATCAAGCAGGAAAACAATTTTATCGCAGACGAAATCGAAAAACTTTCAGCCGCCATGCCGGAGAATCTTTCGCAAATCGCTATTCTCACACGCGAAAACGGGGAATTAATGAATTTTGCCGAACTGCTTGCAGCAAAAAATATTCCGTTCCAGATTAAATCAAGCAAAAGTATCTTCGGGCTAAAACCTTCAATCCTCATATATTTTTACCTGAAAGCGCTGGAAAATCACGAGCTTTACGCAGATAAGCTTTTTGGACTTTTAATTTCAAAACCGTTTGATTTTGAACTTGCCGATTACAACTTTTTGCTGGAGCAAAACAGGCTTAACCATCTCGATTTTATTGCGAATTTGCGGTTAAACCGTGAACACGAATGGGTTAACAGGGAAAAAGTTGAAAATTTCCTGACAACTTTTGAATCCCTCAAAGATTATAAATCCGCCGAAACCCTTAAAAATCTTATCGTTGCGGTTATCAACAGAACTGGACTTTTAAAATATTTTGTAGAAAACGAAGTCAACCGCGTTGAGAATGTTTTTGCGATAAAACGTATCGTTGATGAAGCGCAGGCGTTTATGAATCTGCACGAAAGCGCATCGCTTACAGACTTCATAGCGCACCTTGATATGGCTTTTGAAAGCGGGATACCTATTACAATCGACAAAGACGAATACACCCAGAACGCAATCCAGCTTGTGACACTTCACAGTGCAAAAGGCCGCGAATTTGAATACGTTTTTATGCCAAACCTCATTGCAAAAAAATGGGAAGGCAAACGGGTTATAAATTCAACTTCTCTGCCAATTTCACACGAAGAAATTGATGAGGACGCCCGCCGGAAATCCGAACAGCTGCGCCTTCTTTTTGTCGGAATTACAAGGGCAAAACATTCACTTACTCTGTCGTTTTCAAACACAATAGACGGCAAGCCGCAGGAATTGACCTCTTACCTTTCACGCGTAATCCAAAATTCCGCACCGGTGGAAGAGTTTAACCACGAACTTACACGCGAAGATTACACCTTTGAAATTATCAAAAGTCTTACGCAAAACAACTTTGACTACAAAAGTGCATTCAGGGATGAACTTTTCGCCCGCATTAAAGACTTTATTCTAAGCCCGAGCGCGCTAAACACCTATCAGGCATGCCCGCGCAATTTTCTCTATACATATATCCTGCAAATTCCAATCTACAGCGGGGAATGGGACAGCGCAAACTACGGGAAAGCGGTGCACAAGACACTTGAAATTTCAATGCAAATGGCAAAAGAAACCGGCTCTTATCCAAATCAAGAGGAAGTTTGCGAACTTTTCAAAAAAAATCTTTCTACACAAAAGTTTTCCAACGCGCAGAAACGGAGTCAGTTCAGTGAGCGCGGGGAGAAAAAACTTTCCGAATTTTACCCGAAATTTACGGAAATTCCGCCGGAAAGAGTTTTCGCAACCGAATATTTCCTGAATTTCGTTCCTGTGGAAAACTATTTTATAAAAGGTTTTATCGACAGAATTGAGCAGAATTCTGACGGAACATATTCACTCTACGACTATAAAACGGGCTCAGCGAAACGTAAAACCCAGATAGTTGACGGCGGCGAGTTTGAGAACTACCTGAATCAGCTGCGGTTCTACAAATTTGCGTTTGAAATTCAAAATAAAGGAGCGAAAGTAACTGACGCCGGCTTGATTTTTGTAGAGGAACCGGCTGAAAACTTCTACACAAAGCTAACCGAAGCTGATAACGAAATTATCAAAGAAAAAATTCTGGACACCTACAAAAACATCCACGAGCTTAATTTTGAGCCGTCAGAGCTGGATGAAAAGACCTGCCAAAATTGTGAATATCACCAGTTATGCAAATTGGTCTTGTAAATATTTTTTTAGCATAGTAGAATATGTATGTCTGGGTGGCACTCTGCCGAGCAAAACAATTAAGTATTGTTTTGCGAGAGG
>CALUQY010000029.1 GCA_944323035.1 Candidatus Gastranaerophilales bacterium | reverse complement strand
GAATCTGTCTTGGATTTGCTCCACGCTCGCAGGGTTTCGCCTAAGGAGCTTTGCTCCAACCGGCTCAATCTGCTCGCTATCCGGCTTTCTCTTCGTTCAGCCGTACGCAAATCCGCTAGTTCAGGATGACATGGGAGCGTAGTGTCCTCAATACCTAATTTTGCGGGTAAGGTACGCCCCCCCCCCCCCCGTGCACGGGAATACTCTTCGATTGTTTTTCATCTTTCTATCCTTTCTTTGTTTTGTGTTGGGCTGGCAAGCCCAACCTACTTTATCATAAGGCAATAGGTCAATAGGTCATTAGGGCAATATGACCATTATTTTTTTCTTCCATTCGGTCATTACGACTCATTGCCTTATTCTCTTATTGCCTTATTGCCTCCTTTATTATGTACTATTTTTCAAATTTCGTCAAGACTACGCAGCAAACTTTTCTGTTCCTTTGTCAGTCTGAAAGACTCACAGCTTTTTTGTACACTCTTCTTAAAAATCACAGGCGGAAGCGCGATTTCCTTCATCTTTGCATAGGTTTTATCAAAAAATTTCACCGCGCAGATTGAAATAGCCCACGCGATACCCATTTGAGCATAATAATCCTCACTATTCAGTGAAAAAAGTTTATCCAAAACTTTATCTATCCACTCATCAGTAACAAAAAAGTTCAAAAGCATTACGACACCGAAGCGCAATTCATATTCATCTTTTGAAGCCAGATAGGGCTGCAAAAATTTCCACACAGCCGCGCAATTTTTAGTTGTAAACTTTAATCCGCAGCAAAAACAATCGCACAACGACCAGTTAGTAATTTTTGGGATGTAGTTTTTTACCAGAGTCAAATGCTCCTCCGTCGTAAGCTTCAGATACCCGATAACCATACCCTGAAGAAGCAGTTCTTCCATATATTCGCACTCATACGAATTAAGAAACTCATGCCAGTATTCACTTTTAGCTATTTCTTTTGCTTTTTTGCGAAGTTTTGGAATCCTTACGCCTAAAACATTAGTACAATTCGGGATTAATGACGCAGAAAAGTTTCTATAATCAGGTTCAGCCTCAGTCGCAAGCCATTCTTTTAATTGCTGCATTATTTATCCTTCCGTTTCAAAAGCACGACAGCCTGAGCTTCGATAGCAAGTTCATTGCCGACCGCATCAAGTTTTTCCTTTGTTTTAGCCTTGATTGAAAGTTCATCATCTTTAAGCCCCAGAGCTTTGCACAAAACTTTCTTCATTTTAGGAATATAAGGCATCATTTTAGGACGCTGGGCAATGATGTTTGAATCAATATTGACAATTTCGTAACCCTTTTCATCTATAAGTTCATAAACTTTTTTTAAAAGGACAACGCTGTCAGCATCTTTATATTTTTCGTCAGTATCCGGGAAAAGTGTTCCGATGTCTTTCAAAGCCAGAGCGCCAAGCAGCGCGTCAATTATTGCATGGACAAGAACATCTGCATCTGAATGCCCGAGCAAACCGGTTTCGTGTGTAATTTTAACCCCGCCGATAATCAAATCACGGCCCAGAACAAGTTTGTGAATATCGTATCCTGTACCGATTCTATACATAAAACACATTCCCCGCATTCTTAACCACAAGCCAACCTGCGGCTTCACACCGACTGACTTTTGCTCCTGTCAAATTCCTTGCAATTGTTATCAACAATTGCGGAATTTTAAACGTCGCTGATATTATGTTCCGCCACCTGCTTGTCTTGTTAATCACAAGCCAACCCGTGGCTTCACACCGACTGACGTATTAAATGTCGTGTCACTGTCTATCGAATTTTTGGAACAAAATAACAAATTAACGACTTCTCTTATCAAACCGCTAACACCCGAAAGTTATGCCTTAGTGCTGCTATATTTCTATCCTGACACGGTTCGGCAGCTTTCGCCGCTAGCGTTTTAATCGTCAACAAAGCCGATAACCGCTATCCTGCTCCGCGAACCCTCACAACAGGCTCTGCACCCCGCATTGGCTTCGGGTCGAGAGATTGCAATTCCCCGTGGAACACGACACACAAACTTTAACACAAAAATTTGCTTTTTTCAAGGCAAAAGGTTAAAATAAAGCCATGAATGAAATTATTAAAGACTTTTCTGATATTAAAGAAGTAAAAGCAATTGCACTCGGCGGCTCGGCCGGAAGCGCAAATACTCAGGATTCACTTTCCGACTATGATATTTATATATTTTCTGATGAACCGGTACCGGTAAAGGCTCGTGAAGAAATTGCAAAACGATATTCCGACAATTACGAAATCCACAACACCTTCTACGGTGACGGCGATGAATGGTTCCGCAGAAGTGATAGCAAAGTATTTGATCTTATGTTCTGGAACCGAAAATGGATTGATGAGATTATAAACAATATCTGGCTGCGTCATGACGCATGGGGCGGCTACACCACAGCATTTCTTTATACTGTAAAAAACGCCTCTGTGCTTTACGATACACAGGATTGGTTTAAAAATCTACAGGAGAAATTAAATACCCCTTACCCGCAGGAACTTGCAAATAATATAGTTCTCAAAAACCGGCTTATGATTAAAGATAAAATCTCGGCATCCTTTAAAGAACAGATAGAAAAAGCCGTCAAACGCAATGATGTTGTAAGTATAAACCACAGGATTACAGCGTTTCTGGCAGGATATTTTGACATAATTTTTGCGGTCAATAAAATTCTTCACCCCGGAGAGAAACGGCTTATTCCGTTTGCATTGAAAAATTGTACTCTTTTACCCGCAGATTTTGAAAAAAACATAACTGAATTATGCAGTTCGCAGGACAAACTTACACCGCTCAACGAAATTTGCAAAAATCTTGATAACTTTTTGAAACAAAATCGTTACATTTAATAAAAAAATGAAACCGCCGAAATTCCTGACATTTCGGTATATTACGTCAAAAGAGTGATTATTATCCCCGTTTCGTTGACATTTTAGGCGTACTACTTTATTATAAAGGAGTAGAAAATTCTACACTAAATTCGGAGAGATTTATGGAATTAAAAATAACAAGAAAACGAGCCGCAATAGCAATATTGCTTATAATAATTTTACCGATAATCTATAACAAAACAGCAAGCCAGATTACGGGGTTTATCCAAAAACGCGCAATGATGATGCCTAAAGAAGTTGTCGTTGATAATCCTCACCTTATGGAAATCAATGTCAGCGCTGAAGCCACAGGACGCGTGGAGGCTAAATATTCCGTTGATGTTGTGGCGCGGGTACCGGGATTTTTAATTGAAAAGCATTTTAAAGAAGGCGATTTCGTCAAAAAAGGCCAGTTAATTTTCCAGATTGACCCGAGAGAATACCAGATTCAGGTAAACAATTCGCTTGCACAGGTGAATCAGTACAGTGCACTGTTAACTAATGCGCAGAAAGAATTAGACCGCGCAAACGCTCTTATTAAAGAAGATTTAATAAGCCGCTCGGATGTCGACCAGAGTTTAGCCGTCCGGAACCAGAATAAAGCTCTGCTTGATGCCGCAAAACAAGAATATGAACTTGCAAAAGTTAACCTCGGCTACACCAGCATTAAATCTCCGATTGACGGACGTATAGGAAAAGTGAATATTACAGAAGGCAACTACGTAACAGCGACTTCCGGCCCGCTTGTAAATATTTCAAGCACAGCTCCGGTTTATGTGGCTTTCAGCCTTAAAAGTTCTGACTTTATAAAACTTTTAAGAGCGAGCGATAATCTCAAAGATGTTGCAGTAAGGGTTCAATATGAAGGCGGCAGATGGCATGATGAGGTCGGAACAATTGATTTTGTCGATAACAAAATAGATAAAGATTCCGGCACAATAAGCATGCGCGGGCTTTTTGAGAACAAAAAAGGCTGGCTTGTTCCGGGTGATTATATGAAAGTTGAACTTGTAGCACCTAAAAAGATTACCTACATGACAGTTCCGCAGGCCTGCACAAAGGGTGACGCCATGAGCGGATATTATGTCTGGACGGTGAGCGATAACAAAGCTGTCAGAAAAGATATTGAAGTTTCCGACAGCATAGACAACAACTGGGTCGTTGAAAGCGGTCTGCTGGAAACCGATACCGTCGTGGTTTCAGGTATTCAGAACGTTAACGCGGAAGGACAAGAATTAAAAGTTATTGGCTACGAAGAATATGTAAAAAAATTAAACGCAGGTAAATAATGAAGAAGATTTTGGATAAAGAAAAGCTGTTCTTTTTTATAAGGAAACCGAGATTTGCCCTTGTAATATCTGTATGTATCGTGATTATGGGGCTGATTTCGCTTGCGACATTGAAGCAGGAAAACTATCCTGATGTTACACCGCCGCAGGTGCGAGTTTCCGCCTCCTACACAGGCGCTAACGCAGAAGTTATTGAATCTTCTATCGCAACAGTTCTTGAAAACAAATTGAACGGTGTTGAAGATCTTTCCTACATGACTTCAACATCTTATGACGGAACTTATACACTTAACATGTATTTTAAAGTCGGCTCCGATAAAGATATTAACCTTATGAACGTTCAGAACAGAATCCAGCAGGTAGAATCGCAGCTGCCGGAAGAAGTTCAAAGAACAGGTGTTACAGCCCTTAGCCGAACCTCCGGTTCCGGCGCGTTAATTTTGAACATATTCCCGAAATCCGGCAACTGGTCGCAACTGGATTTAACAAACTACGGTTCAATTTATGTTAAAGATGAGCTGAAACGTGTTGAAGGTGTTGCAGATATTGACGTTTACGGTTCCGGCGACTATGCAATGAGAATCTGGCTCGATCCGCAGAAAATGGCAGGTTTGAACGTTTCAACAAGCGAAATTAAAACCGCAATAGTTAACCAGAATACGCAGGTAACAGCAGGTGCTCTGGGCGCGCTGCCGACAGACGATGCACAGGCTCTTCAATTAACCCTGAAAACGAAAGGCCGGCTTGCGGATGTTAAAGAATTTGAAAATATCATTATCCGCTCAAACATGGACGGCTCTAAAGTCAGACTTAAAGATGTTGCCAGAGTGGAACTCGGCGCGCAATCATATTCAAGCCTCGGCAAAATAAACGGCAAACCTGCGGCGATGATTATGGTATCCCAGCTCTCCGATGCAAATATTCTGGATCTTTCAAAGGCTGTCAGGGCAAAAGTTGATGAAATCAACGCAAGACTTGATAACGGGCTTGAAATCCGCGTTGTCAAAGATGACGCCGAATACATCCATGAATCTATGAAAGAAGTTGAATTCACAATTCTTCTGACCGGTTTAATCGTTGTTGTAATAATATTCTTATTCCTCGGCGATGCAATGGCAACACTTGTTCCGTGCGTTACAATACCGGTATCTTTAATCGGTACATTCGCAGCACTGAAAGCTTTTGGAATGTCAATAAACCTGCTGTCGCTTTTTGCACTTGTACTCGCGGTCGGGGTCGTTGTCGACGATGCTATCGTTGTTATTGAAAACGTCAAACGCCACCTTGAAGAAGGGAAATCCGCAATCGTGGCAACTCAGCTTACAATGCAGGAAGTCGGTTCCGCTCTCGTTGCTATGGCGCTTGTTTTAATGGCCGTATTTGTCCCGATTATATTTATGGGCGGCATGACCGGTATAATGTATAAACAATTCGCAGTTTGTATCGCTGTATCAATTGCGATTTCGGCAATCTGCGCATTAACCCTTTCTCCTGCAATGTGCTCCCACTTCCTCGGACACAAAAAAGAAGAAACTTCTGAAAATAAAGAAAAACTGTCAAAATTTAAACATATTATAGACAATATATCCCAGAGAACAAATCTTCTGGTCGAAAAATTTAACCACATATTTGTAAAAGTAGAAGATTTCTACATGGAATTTGTACGCAAATTTGTTTATGACAAAAAGCTTACAATTATTCTGTATCTGGGGCTGGTAGCATTGACACTGTTTTCATTCAGAATAATTTCAACCGGCTTTATTCCGGATGAAGATCAGGGCGTTTTAATCGCAAGTATTACACTTCCTGACGGGGCGTCACTTTCAAGAACAGATGAAGTATCTTCCCGCTTTATGTCACAAATAAAAGATATCGACGGCGTTGATGAAGAAAAAACACTTGTATTCGGCGGAAACGGTGCAACTAACACTGCAACAGGCATCATTATGCTTGATGATTATGCTGACAGACGGCTATCTTTTGCGGACAAAGTTAAAAGGAAATTTCAGGGAAAAGCAACGGATCTTACCCACACCGCAATCCTTAATAAAATCAGACCTATTGCATCAAGTATAAAAGAAGCGTCAATTGTTGTATTTTCACCTCCTGCAATTCAGGGGATGAGTATGATGGGCGGTTTTGAGTTCCAGATGCTATCTAAAGGCGAACATACCTCGCAGGAACTCGAAACCTGGGCTAACAAACTTATCGCCGCAGCGAACCAGAACCCTTCACTATCAAGTGTTTATACCACATTCCAGGCAAATGTGCCACAATATATTCTTGATATTGATTACGAAAAAGTTCTGGCACAAAGTGTTGATTTGCAGGAACTCTATTCTACACTTGCCTCAATGCTCGGTACTTACTACGTAAATGACTTCAACAAATACGGCAGAGTTTTCAAAGTTGAACTTCAGGCGGAAAGCGATTTCAGAAATACAGCATCTGACCTGTCAGGCATTTACGTCAAAAACACAAACGGCGTAATGGTTCCGATACTTTCAATGGTAAAACTTGAACAAACAATCGGTACTGCTTCAATTTCAAGATATAACCTTTATAAATCAGTACAAATTCAAGGTCAGCAGGCTGCCGGAAAAAGTTCAGGCGACGCAATGAACGCAATGGAAGAAGTCGCAACAGAAGTTCTCCCGTCTGACATGGGCTTTGATTGGTCAGGTACCTCAGCTCAGGAAAGAGAAGCTTCAGGGCAAACAGTAATAATTATAACAATGGCTCTTGTATTTGTTTACCTGTTCCTTGTTGCTTTATACGAAAGCTACACAATTCCTGTCGCCGTACTTCTGATTTCACCGATTGCAGCGCTTGGCGCACTGATCTTCCAGATGATGATTAACCAATCATTTGATATCTATTCACAGGTCGGGATGATTACGTTAATCGGGCTCGCGGCAAAACAATCTATTTTGATTGTCGAATTTGCAAAAGAAGAACACGAGAAAAACGGGCTTCCGGTCAAAGATGCCGCTATAAAAGCCGCGCATCTGCGCTTTAGAGCAATCATGATGACAGAACTCGCGTTCATTTTAGGTGTAATGCCAATGCTCTTTGCGGTAGGCGCAGGCGCAAATTCAAGAATATCCGTCGGTTCTACCGTATTTGGCGGTATGATTGCCGCCGCAACTATCGGGGCAGTTCTCACTCCGGCCTTCTACGTCATCGTTCAGGAATTTGTTGATAAATTCCCTAAAAAAGAAATTACAGAAAAAGATCTGGAGATTTAACCATGAAAAAAAGTCTTATTCTTTTATTAATATTATCATTATTAAGCGCAAACAGTGTCTGCGCTAAAGGCTTTTTTCATAAAAAAAATAAAGAGAAGAAAGAAGAAGTCCATATCGTAAAACCGGAAGAAAAAAAGATTAACTGGAAACAGGAATGGAAAAAACATAAAGAGAACACAAAATCAAAAATCAAATCTTCAGAAGAAGCAGAAGGCATGTATGAAACGAAATTTCCGGTCATAAACAGCCAGATTGAATACACAGACATGAACGGAGAAGTTACTCTGACAGACTGTATTAAACTTGCAATTACACATCATCCGGCAATAATGTCAGCAATCAGTAACGCTGAGATTTACGAATCCAGAATCGGACAGGCATGGGCTAACTATTTCCCTACAATAAGCGCAGGGGTAAGCTATTCCAGAAACGATATGCTCATGACAATGAAACCGAACGGGCAATTTTCCAACATGATGAACCGCAGATATAATTTGTTCTACACCCCTACATTATCAGCTAACATGCTTCTCTTTGACTTCGGAAAAACAAAGGCAAGCGCCGACATGCAAAAAAGAAGTTTTGAATCCTCCAGATACGATGCTGAAATGAGTATTGAACAGGTAATTTACAACGTCAAAGTCGCATACTACAATATGGTCTTTGCAGAAGAACAAAAAATTGTTTATGAAGATACCGTACGCGATTATGAATTACAGTTGAAACAGGCAAGAGCATACTACGAAATAGGTAAAAAAGCTAAAATCGACGTTACAACCGCAGAATACAACCTCGGGAACGCAAAAGTTAACCTTATTAAAGCAAAAAACACTTATGAACTCGCTGCCGTTCAACTCGCCAACGCAGTCGGGATTCCGGAGCTGGAAGAGGTCGTCTTAAAAGACAAATTAAACACAAAGGCTTATGAAGTAAATTTCCCTGAATTAATAGAAATAGCGGAAGCCTCACGCCCGTCATTACTCTCTGCCAAAAAACTTATGGACGCAGCAGAAATGGGTGTTCGGGCAGCGAAAAGAGCGTTTACTCCTGACTTGAGTGCTATTGGATCTTACTACAGAGGCGGACCTCAGATGAACACCGATGACGGCTATCAATTAGGCGTACAGTTCTCTTATAACGGTTTGAATTTAATGCTTTTAAAGAAACAAGTTGACGAAGCAAAAGCAACTTATAAAAAATATGTTGCAGATTATGAAACAGCACGTCAAAATGTCTATCTGGAAGTCAAAAGTGCATACATTAGCCTTTTAAACTCCCGTGACAGCCTTGAGGTTTCAAAACTTGCACTGCAAGAAGCAAAAGAACAACAGTATCAGGCATTTAGAAGATACGAAGTCGGACTTGGCAACGCAATTGAATTCAAAGATGCAGAAAACACATATCTGAACGCACAGCTAAACTATTATTCCAACCTTCTGGAATATAACGTAAACGCGGCAGAACTTGAACGTGTTGTCGGCGCACCAATAAAAGAATCTCAAGTTGAGTTATAAGTAACAAAAAAAAATCTTTACGTATTTTTCTCATATTAAAAAGAAAAATGAAATTTTATACTTCCACGACAAACCTAATATTCAGAAAGCTGATGAATTTTATTCATTAGATATAAGAACCTGTACCGGAGGCGACATAACAAAACCTTCTACCGGAGAAGGAGAAGGTTTTCATTTCTGGGACGACAAAATTACGAACAAAAAAGCCGGCGAGCAGGTCATCTCACTAATCCGTTTTGTAAAAAATCCGGAAAGAGGGCTGATATTAGGCGGGAAAAGACTAGATTCCAATCCTTTTTCCGTGCCGTTATTTAACAAATTCAAAAATTTAATCTCAGAAAGAGTGAAATATTTAACAGAATTCAGTATTCATCGCTATGAAAACAGTCAATCACACTATTTCTACGAAACCCGAAACGACACCTGGACGATCTGCACAGAATATTGTAAATCTGATAACAGTCCTCTAAGGTCTGTAAATAGCCTTGGTACACTACGAAACGCCTTTGAAAAGATTTCTATCGCTCCCGGTGACAAATTATTTATTAATGGAAAGGAAATCCTTCCTAAAGACGCACCTGAAATTTTTCAAGCATCAGAAGAACTAACTGCAAAAAATAAAATGTAATATACAATAAAGCAGTTCTCTGCCGCACCGGCCCGCTTCTTGCCCGACTCGCGCTTAAAACGGCATTCAGGCAAAAGTGCGGTTTTGCCCTGGAATGCCTCAGTTCACTCGCGCTGAATGCGTCAGCCGATGTTCGCAGTGTCGGCTTGCGAGAGCAAGATGAGCAGGCGAACATAATATCACCGCCGTTTCTAATCTTTGATTTGACAGGCGGAAGAAACCGCGAGCCGCGCGTTTCCCTCTCAAAAAACAGTTCACTGGACTGTTTTTCTCGGCAGAGTGCCACTCAAAAGGCTCGGCCACTGAGTGGCTGCCACATTTGTTTCATACGCTCCCGGTAGCGATTGATACAACTATGGTTCCGGCTCAGCCGGGCGCGAGTCTTTCTCGGACAAATAAAAAGAGGTGTTTAACACACCTCTTCTGATTTTTATTTATCTATCTGACTCTCTGTAAATGGATCTGCCCTGTGCCCGACAAGATGAATTTTTGAATAATCTTTTTCAAATTCTTTAAGTTCATCTGTTGACATTCTGACTTCTGCTGCCCCTAAAAAGTCATCAAGATGTTCAGGATTGGTAGTTCCGGGAATTGGTGCAATCCAAGGTTTTTCCGATAACATCCACACAAGCGCAAATTGTGCCGGAGTAACGTTTTTACGTCTTGCCCATTTTTTAACAAGTTTAACTATTTCCATATTATGTTCAAGAGCTTCCGGCGTAAACATCGGGAGCGTCGCCCGTCTGTCACCTTTTGGGAAACGACTGTCTTTAGTGATTACACCTGTCAATAAGGCTCTGCCTAAAGGACAGTATGGAACAAGTCCGATACCGAGTTCTTCAAGAGTCGGGAATATTTTTGTTTCCGGTTCTCTCCAAATTAGAGAATATTCGCTTTGAACAGCAGAAACAGGACATACTGCGTGGGCTTTTCTTATTGATTTTGCACTGGCTTCTGACAGCCCGAAATGCAAAACCTTACCTTCCTGAATAAGTTCTTTAACAGTTCCTGCGACATCTTCCATAGGTACTTTCGGGTCAACCCTGTGTTGATACAGTAAATCAATGTAATCAGTCTGCAAACGTTTCAGTGACCCTTCAACAGCGCGCCGGATGTGCTTAGGCTCACTGTTTAAGGCTGTCGGCTGCCCCTCTTCAACACCGAAGCCAAATTTTGTTGCGATTTTAACCTGACCTCTAACAGGCTTCAAGGCTTCGCCGACCCTTGTTTCGCTGGTATAAGGCCCGTAAACTTCGGCGGTGTCAAAGAAAGTTACACCTTTTTCATAGGCTCTGCGGATAAGTGCAATCATTTCATTTTTGTCATAACTGCCGCCGTAATAGCCGACCATAGGAAGGCATCCTAAGCTTATAGCAGAAACATTCAGTCCGCCGAGGTTTCTGTGTTCTATACGTTTTATTTGTTTCAAATTGCTGTTATCTCCCGTAATAGTTTCCGCCTTTGCCGCAAGTCCTGCAAACATTAACGCAAGACCTGATGTTTTTATAAAATCACGTCTGTTCATTTTTGCCTCTCCTTACAGTCCTGTTAATTTTTCCTGTTCTTCAGGATATCTTGCACCTGTAATTTCTATACTGTCAAGGTGTTTTCGGATATCTACAAGTTCTTCCGGAGTAAAGGTAATATTTTCGGAGCCGATATTTTCTTCAAGTCTTTCAACTTTTTTAGTTCCAGGTATAGGTACAATCCAAGGTTTTTGATGAAGAAGCCAGGCAAGTGCAATTCTTGCAGGTGTTGTTTGTTTCTTTTCTGCAAGTTCTTTTACATAATCTACAAGAACAATGTTTTTCTGCAGATTTTCATGGCTGAAACGCGGAATTGTGCTTCTGAAATCTGATTTATCAAATTTTGTATCTTTATTAAATCTACCTGTAAGAACAGCTTTTCCTAATGGAGAAAATGGAACAAAACCTATTCCGAGTTCTTCCAAAGTATCAAGCAAACCTTCTTCAGGTTTTCTGTACCACATTGAATATTCACTCTGTACCGCACAGACAGGACAAACTGCGTGAGCTTTCCTTACTGTATTTGCGCTCGCTTCTGATAGACCGAAATTAAGAACTTTGCCTTCTTCAATAAGTTCTTTTACACATCCGGCAACATCTTCAATCGGCACATTAGGATCAACTCTGTGCTGGTAATATAAATCAATGTGGTCTGTTCTCAATCTTTTTAAAGAGCCTTCAATTGCTTTTCTGATAGTTTCGGGGCGGCTTGAAAGCCCTGTCGGACGGTTAGAAGCATCGAGTTTGTAGTTATCAAAATCATACCCGAATTTTGTTGCAATTTTTACCTGATTTCTAAACGGTTCCAAGGCTGCGCCTAAAATTTCTTCGTTTTCAAATGGCCCATAAACTTCTGCGGTGTCAAAAAAAGTTACGCCGAGTTCAACGGCTTTTCTTATCGTTGCAATAGAATCTTTTTTCTCAGGAAAGGGAGGATAGCTCTGGGTAAACCCCATACAACCCAGTCCTATTGATGAAACTTCCAGTTTGTTTTGTCCTAAATAGCGTTTTTTCATATTACTCTCCTTATTTTTTATAAATTCTTGCCTAACTCATAAGCCTTTTTCGGGAACTCCGTTTTTTCTATAACTTCCCTCACTGGACATCCTGTTGCCAGAAGAATGCCGGAATTTTCCCAGCCTAAAAAGCTTAAAATGTTATTATAATTTGTAACCAGCCCCTCCATTGTCCAGTCATTTGCAGCAGCTGATGTTGCAATAAGCATGGCTTTTTTATTTGTATTTATTATCTTATGATTGTTTGCATGAAATCTGTCTATAGCCATTTTTATCTGAGAAGAAAAACCGAAATAATATAAAGGTGTTACAAAAACAACCACATCCGCTTCAAAAAGTTTCGGGTTTAATTTTTCCATACCGTCTTTGTAAATACATTTTTTATCCCCTGTTTTGCAAACTTCACAGGCAATACACGGGTGAAGTTCCTCAAATGCCGCATCAAATCTAAAAACTTTATGTCCTTTTTCTTGCGCACCTTTAATAAATTCATCTGCAAGAAGTGCAGATGTTCCTTTTTTATGCGGACTTCCTGTTATTACAAGTATATTCATCTTTTTATCTCCAATTATTTTATTGTTTGTAAGACCAGCTGCGCTGCCAAGAATAGCAATACCGGCTGCGGTTATGGCTGTATTTTTTATAAAATTTCTTCTGTCCATAAACTATCCTTGTTTTAGTTTGGCTTAATAACTTTTTTATATTATAAACCCTTAGAGCGGCTCTCAGTCAATATGTAAAAAATACTTGACTGAGAGTCGCTCTCATTTTCTAAAATTAAAATTGTAAGTAAAAAGGAGGCTTTTATGTCAGAAAATTATGTAAAATTTATGAACGACACGCACTATTACGAAGGTGAAAAAGTGAGTTTTATGAAAATGGGTTTAAAAATCGCAGGACTAGTATTTAAACCGGAAAACTTTGACGAAAACAAAAAATATCCTGCAATAGTTGTAACTCATCCTGGCGGCGGAGTTAAAGAACAGGTTGCAGGCTTGTATGCAAAAAGACTTGCCCAAAAAGGTTTTGTAACTTTAGCCTATGATGCAGCTTATCAGGGTGAAAGCGGAGGTGAACCTCACTACTTAGAAAATCCGGCTTCCCGTGTTGAAGATGTCCGCTCATCAGTTGATTACCTGACAACGCTTCCATTTATTGATAAAGATAATATAGGGGTTTTAGGAATTTGTGCAGGCGGCGGGTATGCATTTAATGCCGCTGAAACAGAAATGAGAATAAAAGCAGTTGCAACGGTTTCCGCATTTGACCTCGGTCGTGCAAGACGTCAGGGGCTTGGAGATTCAATGACGGTTGAACAGCAGCATCAAAAATTAAAGGAAGCGGCAGAGCAGCGTACAAAAGAAGCAAATGGTGAGCCTGTAAAATACTCTGGTTATGTGCCAAATTTGCCAGAAGAAAATATTCTCGACTTTAGTCCTGAAGAATTAATTGAATTTTTATTCCAAAATTAAAATATGTATATTTGATATTTTATTAATAATTTAATAAATTCTTGGTAGTGCATACAAGTATTTATTAATCGTGTTTTACGTCAAATATTTTAATGATTAGTTGTCAAACAAATTTAAGTTTTTAAAATAATGATTATCGAGTTTAATTCTTTTTATATAATCTAATCTAGAATATTTTATTGCGTCAGAGATTGTAGAATATTTATTTAAATTTGTTCTTGTTATATTGGATAAATCTTCTGATAAATCTTTAATATAATCATCTACAGTGTATGGATTTTGAAGCTTTTTATTTGGAATTAAGCAATATTTATTTCCATGCATATCAACGACATAGGATTTAGGTCTTTTAATACTATTTATTATGTCAGATTGAGAAAATGGATGAAAATCTTTATTTATTCTAGCATATTCTGTTGAAGAATATGCGGAACCGAACTGTTTAGGATGATTATGTATTGAAATTAAGTTTTTGTCATTAGCATTTGGACAATGTCTACTTGAATAGTATGTACTATGATATCTAATTTGTCCGTCAGTTGTTATTCCGAAAGCTTCTTCAATTCTAGAGTCTTTAATATTATTCATTATTTTATTTGAGACAAGTTTTTCATATCTGTTTTTGACAATAAAATCGACTTTTTCTTCATCACGCATTTTATGCCATCTATTCGGTATTTCATTAATATTTTCTTTTTCAAATCTTTCAATAAAATATTTAGGATCTGATAATTGACACTTTTTTTTACTTAATCTTCTAAAAGGAGTAAATTTTTCTATAGTTTCTGGAGATACATTATTATCTCTGTAATGCATTTTCCCAAAAATTTTTATATCTTTTGATTGTTTCTCTAAAAATTTTATTGGTTTTGTTGAACCGTAAAATGTTTTAAAATACGAAACTAGTGACATTATTGATTTAACTTTGTTAGCCATAAAAATCCCCTATATAATTTATAAAAATTTTTATATAAAAATATTGCTAATTAAATAGAAAATTTTAAATATTTGTAACTAAAAATTAATATTGCAACAAACATATTTTTTACAGTTTTTTAATTTGTAGTTATTTTATTATGCTTTTTTATGAATAAGTTTTGTTGTTTTTATAGTTTGTCTTGGTATAAATGAATAAATTCTGGCAATATAGCCTTTGCTTTTGCCAGAATTCATTTTAAGAACTGCTTATTGAATTTTTTAATCAAGAGCTTGTAGGTTGGGCATACCTGCCCAACGATAAAACTGGACATTATTGGAAATTGGAATTTTCTTTGATTTTTGTTTAGTTTCAGCCTAATTTCAAAATATTCTTTGTAACTTTATGTCCTAATAAAGTCCGTTTTCGTCCAGTTTGATTTTGGTATAACCAAACAACTTCCGACGGCTAATATTTAGTGTTGTTGGGCAAGTATGCCCAACTGACAGTTTATTATTAGTGTAACAAACTGGATGTTAAAGTATAATGTTATTTGTAAGTGCCGAAGAAAGAGGAAAAGGGATTGGCACAAAGTTAATTCAGTATGGAATCAAAGAATATTATATAAACGAAGTGAGTGTTAATGAACAAAATCCAAATGCCAGAAGATTTTATGAAAAGAACGGTTTTCAGGTATACAAAAGAACAGAAATCGATGAACAGGGTAATCCTTATCCGTTATTATATATGACAGGGAAGCAATTTTAACGCTTCCCTGTTAATCCGGAGAGGGTGGGATTCGAACCCACGGTGAGCCTTCACTCACACAGACTTTCGAGATCCGCACCTTAAACCACTCGGACACCTCTCCAACTTCTAAAATTATAACATAAAAATTTTTAAATAACTGTCAAAAAAAATTTTTACGTGTTTTAATTGTATTGTTATGAAAATTACAAAAATTGAAACACAACACTTCAGAAGCAACGAAGGTTATAATACTAAGCCTAAAAAACGGGAATTTATTGATGTTATCACTGATAAAGTCAGAAACCCCAGAGATATAAACGACTGCGTTGCTGTTCCGCGGGGAATTTTTAAAGCCTATATTTCTCTTATGGCCGGTACTGCTCTTGTTGCAATGGCTAACACTTTACCTAAAAAAGCTGCCGGTGTCAAAACCGCAATAAACGTTATTGGCTGGGGATTAAATATATTGAGCGCATACTATTTTGCCAAACCTTTCGCCTTCAAAGGAAACCTCCCTACTGTTACAAAAGAAAATTTACAAAAGAAAAACGAAATTACTGAACAAAATCAGGTAAAAAATAATGCCGCAAATTAACTTTAACGGAATACAAAATATAGGTTATGTAAGAGTTACAAACAATGATACATACGGACGCAGCAGCCGCTGTGCAATGAGTATGGAGCTTACCGACGATGCTGCACATAAGGATTTGACCGAATACAGAAAAATTCTCAAGGCAAATCCTATATTAACGAATGAAATAAATGACAAATTCGTTAATATTGAATTTGAAACAAAAAGCATTGGCGATCTAACAATTATTATTAATAAATTAAACGGAACACCTATACTTGGCACTCCGGCAAACGCAAAGTTAATTGGCTTTATGAAAAATCTTTTAAACAGAATAACAAACTTTAAAGAAAAAGATTTTAAAGTTGATAAAGATTTCCACTTAACTCTGGTAGCAAATGAAAATTTAATATACAATGAGCCTATTGACAATTATATTGACGGGACTTCAGGCAGAGTAGGCCTGCTGGAAGGAACTGGTTTGACAGAAAAATTTGATTTATATATGAATTCAGTTCCTGATGATATAGATGAGGAAGAACTTAATCTAAGAGATGAACAAATTAGTAAAGCAATAGGCGATGTTGTTGCAACTCTGCATGAACCGGCTTATGTTTCAAACGGCGCGATTTATATGAACGCATTGATGCAGGGTTATGCAAAGAGTCTTAACCAGTATAATTAAATACTTAATTAATGCTTTTGTTCAGGTATGTTCACCCGGCAATCTTTTTGACGCACAGGTTCTGCATGTATCATAATGGTGACATGACCCAGTTTTTGTTTGATAAGGTGTTCTATTCTGTCGCAGATATCATGGCAGTCGCTAATAGTCATATTCCGCGGGAAAAGCATTGTCACTTCTATATCCATTGACGGCCCGCAACGGCGTGCTTTCAAATCTTTAAAACTGAGGGCACAGTCTGCTTTATACGAATTTATAATTTCTTCTATCAATTTTAAATCTTTCTGCGGCAAAGACCCGTCTAATAGATTATTAAACGTTTCTTTTGATATTGAAAACCCGGCTTTCAGTATGAAAAGCGCAACAAGAATTGCTATTATCGGATCTAAAATATGTATTCCTGTAATCTTTATCAGTAGTAACCCCGCCATTACACCCAGTGATGAATATATGTCTGTTCTTAAATGTTCTCCGTCAGCAAAAAGGGAAATAGAATTTGATTTTTTTGCAACCTTGAAAAGTACGCTGCTGACAAAAAAGTTTGCAACTACAGCAAAAAGCATTACAATGATACCCAGAGTCGTATCAACTTCAAAGGTTCTGTACATAAACAATTTTTTGCAGGCTTCATAAATAATATAAACTGCAGCAAAAATTATCAGTCCGCCCTCAATAAATCCTGACATATCCTCATATTTACCATGTCCGAACGGATGATCTTTATCAGCTGGTTCAGAGGATTTCAAGACCGCAAAAAAAGTTAATACGGAAGCAAGCAAATCGCTCAACGAATGAACAGCCTCCGATATAATACTTATGGAGCCTGAAATTATCCCTGCGATGAATTTTAAAATAATTATTACGGCATTGGATACTATAGAAAGTCCAGCCGCCAGTTTTTTTTCAGTAGTTATATCCATTGTATTTTTTATATTCTAGTTTATTCAGGGTGCTTTTGTCAATATTTGCGCGTAATAAAAAAGACAAGGTATAAAAACCTTGTCATTATTCGTTTTTCAAGTGTTACGCGCGGAGACTTTGCCGAGCAAAACAGTCCAGTGAACTGTTTTGCGAGAGGTAAGAACCACCGAGGGGGGGCGAATCCCTTAGCAAGAAAAAAAAGAACCTAACGGTTCTTTTCAAGTATTACGCGCGGAGGGATTTTCTTGCTCGGCGGCGTTAAACGGGTCTACAGTTGACGGCTGCAATGTTTTCACCATTTTACCGTCAAACTTTCGCCCTCTGCCGCCTCGCGCTCGAACTCCACACGGCTCCGCCGTGCTGGGTTCGTTTGAACTACAACGACTCACAATACAAAGCAGGATATAACAAAAGTCATATCCTGCTTTGTATTACGCGCGGAGGGATTCGAACCCCCGACCTTTTGGTTCGTAGCCAAACGCTCTATCCAACTGAGCTACGCACGCT
>CALUQY010000028.1 GCA_944323035.1 Candidatus Gastranaerophilales bacterium | reverse complement strand
GGCTCATACCCGAAAGGTTCGAGAGTTCAAATCTCTCCCCAGCTAGTATAAAGAAGAGTTTCAAGATTAACGAAACTCTTCTTTATTTTTTATTGTGTTTTGATTGTATAAAAATCTTTATTTTTTCAAAAAATCCCGGAGCTTTGTCATTAGGTGAATTAGGTTTTAAATACTTTTCTTCCTGACCGAATATGTCATAATCCTCCGCTCTGGTTTTCAATATATCAAATGTATACGGTTTACTTTTTATACAGGATTTATTTATCAAAAACAAATCCAGCAGGTTTGCTGAAACAAAAGAGTTATTATCCGGAGCCATATAAGGAAAAGAAATACTTAGTGCCTGCTCATCAAAGCCTTTGTCATTTATTCCGGATGGAATAAATAAACTTTTCAGGTTGAGGTACCAGTATTCAAATATTTTACAATTACTGTTATTGTTGAATATATTTTTATCAATACATATCGTCGTATCATTATTATTTCGGGCATGTTTCAAAATATGTCTATTAATAGTTTCTAAACCAACTTTGGTCCACACAATCGGGGCAAATATTATAAACTTATCTTTATTAATCTTTTCTGAACTTATAAAGTAATTTCCACAGCTTAATATAGAATCTCCTGTTCCGACAATATCGTCCAATATTACAAATGCACTGTTTGAAGGATATTCGTTTAAGTCTTTCATATCTGCTATTTGAACTATTTTATTTGAAGGAAAATTAAATAAATCCTTATACATCTTTATAAGAATATCAAAGCTTTTTGCATTCCCCATTTTATCTTTTATCAGATACAGATTTTCTTTTGGAATATTATGTTCCTGCAAATAATCCTGTATTCTATTATTCATTTCTTTTAAAGACTCTATCATAGATTGTTTACTATATATACGGGTGTTTGAATTAAAGTATTCAACTATTGAATTACTTAGCTTTTTATATTCTTTTTTAGTCGAGGAATATTTATCTGCAATTGCTTCAATAGTTGTCTGTATTCTTTCTTTGGAGGGGATGACTGGCTGTATTTGACTTAATATTCCGGCCGGTGTTGAAGGTTTGTCAAACCTGACTCGAATTGCGTTTAAACCATTTTCTTTTAATTTTGAATCAATAGGATTATTTAAAACATAAGAAACACAATCTTCAAAATCTAATTCCGGATTTTTTAGCTGAACACTTTTCGCTTTTTTTAATATATTTACCGTACGTGCGGCTAATTTTCTATCATCGGTGAATAAATTTATACCCTCGCTAAATCCTTCCAAATGTATTAGTGTTAATTTATCTTCTTTTACTTTTTGTGAAATAGAATGAAATGTTTTTTCGTCATTAAGATCTTTTAACGTAACGATGCAGCCGGGTTTTTCTTTTGACTTCGCCAGTTTAAAAAGCCCTTTATTATCATGAAAGTATTGAAAATATTTATGCAATTCTCCCACATCATCAAATGAAGTAATTCCATGCTTTGTTAACTGTTCTGCCATGGCGGGTAAAGAGGAATAATTCGCAAATTGTGTCAACTTTCGGATAGTTGTTAGGATTTCTGAGCTTGAAGCTGCCGGAACTTCTCCGGCAATCCGCCTGATATCTGAATTTAAATCGTTTTCGGAATAGATATTCATTTCTCCGGTTAGTTTTGAGTACAATTTTTCAATAAGAGGGTCTATGGGGGTTCTTTTATTCCGTCTTGCATAAGGGTTTACATTGTCATCCATTTTTATTGTTATTCTTTTATAATTCAGCCAGCTCGGCTTATTGTTATCCGGAAGCTGAACATCTGCTAAGAAGAAATTTTCGCCTTTTGTGTTGCTGTAAAATTCGATTTCTCTTAAATTTTCTTTGTAATGTGCTTTGATAGCTTTAGCTTTGTCTACCATTTTATCCCAGTTTAAATCCGGGTTTTCAATAATTCCTTTGCTGCTAAACGGTGTAACATTACACTGTACAAGATTTAATAATGTTGTTTGCTGCTTTTTGTTGAGGCTCGGGAAATTCAGAACGAAATCCGCAGAATAATTCCACAGCCCGAGATCGTTCTTTGATAACAATAAGGGTTCAATCTCTTTCAGTTTATGCAATTCTATTTGAGAAAACGGCTCAAGATATTTATATTCGATCCTGTTATATCCGCTTAAATCGACTTTGGAAGCAAGAAAATATAAATATTTCAGATTTTCGTGTCCTAATTGCCGGACAATGTCGGACGCAGAAATGTCGCCGTATAATTCCTCAAATTTTCTGAGTAATAATTCTTTAGAAGTTTTATTCAAATTGGCGCGAAATGCGGGTGAATAAACATTGCTGCCTACGATTAAGTTCATGATACAGGATAGAAAAAACCTGAAACATAAAATTTGCTATATCAGGTTATTTAAATTTTCTCATCATGGCTTTTGCACGGTTTATGGCGTGGTTGCCGAGTTTCCCTTTATGCCCCATCATCTGTTGAAAACCCTTCATACCCTTCATTCCGGACATCATTCTGCCCATATCAGGCATCCCGCCGCCAAAATTACCAATTTTGCCAAACAGATTTTTCATATCCGACATACCGCTCATCATAAGGCGCATTTGTTCAAATTGGGTCATAAACTGGTTTATTTCATTCAAACTTATGCCGCAGCCTTTGGAAATCCGTTTTTTACGGCTCGTGTCAATAAGTTTCGGGTTCGCACGTTCTTCGGGTGTCATACTCTGGATGAAAACTTCAAAACGCTTGAACTGTTTTTCGCTTTCGTGGGTCAATTTTTGCTTATCATCGCCTGATATATTCAGCCCCGGAAGCATTCCGAGAATATTGCCGAAGGAGCCGAGGGCGCTCATTTGTTTTTGAAGTTTTAGAAAATCATTAAAGGAAAACTCTGATTTTGCAAGCTTTTCTTCTAATTCTTGAGCCTGCTTTTCATCAAAAACCTCCTGCGCCTTTTCAACGAGCGAAACAATATCGCCCATACCTAAAATGCGGGTTGCCATACGATCCGGGTGGAAATCCTCTAATGCATTAAGTTTTTCGCCTGTACCGGTCAGCTTAATAGGTTTACCGGTGCAATGAACAACGCTTAATGCCGCACCACCTCTGGAGTCCCCGTCAAGTTTTGTTAATACAAGGCCGGTGAGTCCGAGTTGTGCGTCAAAATTCTCTGCGACATTGACGGATTCCTGTCCGACCATTGCGTCGATTACAAGAAGCTTTTCATCAGGGTGGAAAATCCTGTCAATTAAAAGCAATTCCGCCATCATTTCAGTGTCAATCTGTAAGCGGCCAGCGGTATCAAGGATTAATGTATCAAAATTATTACTGCCGGCATGCTCCAGTGCTCCTTTTATAATTTGCTGTACATCGTGACTGCCGTCGATAGAGAAAACTTCAACCCCGCATTCTTTACCAAGTGTCTTAAGCTGTGTAATCGCTGCCGGACGGTAAACATCGCAGGCTACAAGCAGCGGATTGCGGTTTTCTTTTTTGAGTTTAATCGCAAGCTTTGCGCTGGATGTTGTTTTACCGGAACCCTGCAAGCCCAGCATCATTATTAACGCCGGTTTCGATTTAAGTTCTAACGGTTTTACTTCTTTACCCAGAAGTGCAACAAGTTCATCGTTAACTATTTTTATAAGCTGCTGGGAAGCGTTAACTCCCTGAACGATATTTTCGCCTTCTGCCTTGTCGCGGATGGAAGAAATAAATGATTTTACCACCCGAAGGTTTACGTCAGCATCTAAAAGCGCACGCCTGATTTCACGCAGGGCATCCTGCATATTCTCCTGCGTTAATTCTTTTGCGCCGGTATTTCTTATGATTTCCTGTAATTTAGAACTTAAGCTGTCAAACATAATGTAATTATATCATAAACAAGCATAAAAAAAAGCTATGTACTTTAGGTGCATAGCTGTTGATTAGGGATATGTGTATCTTAGTCTCTAAGGAGTATGGTTTTATATTACTCAAACGCCGCGTATTACACATCATCCGTTTCAACGAGATTTTTTCTAATTTGCTACATTATTTGAACGAATACCGGAAAAATACTGGCAAAAATAAAAATGTTCGGTTTTTATAAGGGTATGATGATAGTTTCTTTTAATACATTACCCCTGCAAAAATCACATTTTACCTTTGGCGCAAAAGCAAAATTGCCAAAACTTAAGGCTTTACAAACTCCGGTTTCTGATGTCGTGGAAATCTCTGCGAAAAAAGAGAATCTTCTTCCGCGGAAATTTGGGTTTACTGAGTTTGAAGAAAAATGTAATGAACTTTTAGTTAAACGTGACCGAATGAATATGAATATCCGGACACAAAAACAAAATCTCCGTTATTTTTATACTGCTCAGGATAATTATGAGTACCGCGAATTGTTAAAACAAAGGCAAAATCTTATGGGGCAGTTAAGACGTCTTGCTAAGAATGCGGGAGTTAATTCCACGGATTTGGAATTGGGTATATATGCAAAAAGGGAATACAACAGATATGCCCCTAAAATATATAGAGCTGCAACACATGAAGAGTTAAATCAACTTCAAAATTTAATAACATCTTTGAATCTATTCAGTCAGGCGGAAGAGCTTCTTAAAAGACTCATTGCGCAGCGCAGAGCCTTGTTATAATGCTGCCCCCTGTGTTGTTTTTGACAGGGCTTACGCCTTGTATGTTCAGAAAATTTTGTTGAAAAAAGTAGAGGATAGGTTTTAACCTATCCTCTATTTATGCAGATAAAGGCTGGTCAGTTTCGTGTTCTTATGATGTGAAGCTTGCAGATGATGCAGGGGGAACAGAAAACAATATCCCGTATGATATTGAGTTTTTAGACGGGGTATTCACACACCTTGCAATAGTCGACAATCCACGCTATGAGCGCGCGAATATTGTTTTTAATTCAAAGACAGTAGTTAAAAATGATGCTAATTTTGAAGCAAAACACCCGAGAGATGAACAAGGGCGGTTTGTTGAAACCGAATCTTTTCAAAATTGGTTCAGTGGTTCAAAAATTATAGACAAAGAGGGCGCACCACTGCTTTTATATCATGGTTCAAATGATGATTTTAATACTTTTGAAAAATCAAAATATGGCAATGGACAGTTGGGTTCTGGTTTTTATTTTACCAGCTCTAAGCAAGAAGCAAAAGAATATGGCAAAAATATAAAAGAAGTATATCTTAATATTAAAAAGCCTTTTGATATAAATCAAAATCCTGAAGAAATAGCAAAAAACTTAGAAATTCCACTAGAAAAATTACAAACCCTAACAATGGAAGATGAAACATTATCAAAAGCGATAAAAGAAAAAGGCTATGATGGGGTTATTGCTAAAGATTTTTGGGGTGAAGGCAACGATTATTATGTTGTTTTTGAGCCGGAGCAGATAAGATATGCAAATGATAAACAATTTGTAAACAAAGACATCAACCCTAATTACAAAGAAGAGTTAAAACAAGTTATTGAAAAAGCAAAAAACAATCCGACCGAACATCAAAAACTTATGATAGGCACAGTTTCAAAAGACCTGGAAGAAAAAGCAAAAGAAAACAGGCTTGATATATCAGGCTATCAGCACGATTTAGATGTTTCAGGCACACGTCACGCAATAAAAGAACACGGTCAGCCAAAAACAGAAGAACCACGAGGGCAAATTGCAATAACTGACGGAGATTTTGAAAAAATACCCGAAGTTATTTATAGCTATGATGATGTTTCATTTACGGGTAAAAACAAAATAGGCAGAGAAACAATCACATACAAAAAATCCTTTAATGACGGAACCATAATGTATGTCGAGGAAATTAGAGATAAACGAAAAACATTAACTATTAATACAATGTATAAATATAAAAATACTGGCAACCCTAGGACTTTTGTTGATAATAACAACCCTCTGAGCAATGCCAGTATATATATTATAACCGATATTCAAGAGGATTTCAACCCTGATATGAAGAAACATGAAGTACATAACAATAAGGAGCAGGACATGGCACTATTAGACGAACTCAAAAAACTGAGGATAGGCTAAAACCTATCCTCGAATACGCTTGGCGCGATTATCTTGCTCGCCGGCGTTTAACGAGATTACGGGTTTTGCTTATGTGCTTGCAGCACCTCGCAAAAGCCCTTCACTCTCAGCCGGCTCGCGCTCGAACGCAAGTTTACGTTCAAATCTTTGCAAAAACGGCAAAATAAAAAGAGGTCTAAAGACCTCTTTTTATTTTGCGCTTGGCGCGATTCGTCTTGGATTTGCTCCACGCTCACGGATACTCGCCTCTAAGCCCCGTAGGGCTAAGCCGGCTCGTTCCGTTCGCTATCCGGATTTGTGCCTGCGGCACTCCATCCGTCCGCAAATCCGCCGAACGCTTTGACAAGGCTCACGCCTTGTGCACGTTCGGCAAATCATGTCAAAACAAATAAACCAGAGGATAGGTTTTAACCTATCCTCTGGTTTATGCGCTTGGCGCGATTCGAACGCGCGACCTATCCCTTAAAAGGGGAGTGCTCTACCTGCTGAGCTACAAGCGCTTATCTCTATTTATATTTCTCTAAACCAGCCTCTCAGCCAGTGAAACCATACTAGCAAGAACAAATTTTAATGTCAAGCATTATTTTATAGCAAATTTTATTTTTACAGGATTTATTTTTGTATGATTAATAATGATATTAGTTTCAAAAGCAGACAGCAGGTCGTAAGGGATGCAAAATGGGTCGCACAAAAAGCTCATTCATATTTCCCGCATATATCTGCGTCTATGATTGACTGTAAACTAAATAGTGATCCCTATCTTGAGTATAAATATAGAGGATTAGTTGCCTCCGCCGGTGCTCGACAAAAAGTCGCAAGAATGTTGTATATGGCTGATGAACGCAAGCCATTTAAAAGTTATTGTAATATTATAGACAGAATGATCGATATGCAATTCGGAAACTGCTTTGAAACGGCTGCCTTTGCCGAAGTTATCGCGAAAATGAACGGAGCCAAAAATGTTCATTCTGCCTCTTTATTTTTCGGCCCGATAAGTCTGGATCACAGAGTCGTTTTTATGACAGATAAGCCCGTTGCTAAAGAAAATATTTTTAGAAACAAAGATGCGCTTGTAATTGATCCGTGGCTTGGAATTGCAGATTTTGCCGGAAATTTTGCTGATACAATAAAGCATTCTTATAATAAAATCTTTAATCTGATGCCCGATGAAAAATTCTATTTATGGGGTAAAGACAGGAATTCCCTCACGACAGATGATTTCAAAAAATTACGAAACCTGCGGAAACCAAAACATGAGATTATTTTTAAAATTTTAGGTAAAGAGGCAAATTTTTCTGCGGCAGAGCTTGAAAAATTTCGCTCACGCTATCCTGAACTTGTTTATGAAGGCAGAAACGGGCGTAAATTATTTGAAATTAGCGGCTAGTTTTCAAAAAAAACTTAATACTTTGTCGGATGAAATACATAGCTAAATCGTTTGTAATGAACATGACTACATGCGAAAGGAGTAATGCTATGTTTTTTAATGTTTTGAAAGCAAAAGATTTAGTTGACTTAGAAGATGAAAAGTTTCAGCGAAAAGTCTTAATGGAGTCGGAAACGGCTTCCTTGAGCGCAATTGCGTTAAAAAAGGAAGAAATTATAGACACACATACTTCAACCTGTGATGCCGCGGTTCTGGTGCTCGACGGTGAAATCGAAATCCATTTTGATGCCGAAAAATTTAAAGTGGATAAAGGCGAAATTCTTATGTTTAAAAAAGATGCAGAACACAAAGTTCTCGCACTCAAAGATAGTAAATTCCTGCTTATAAAAGTGTAAAAAACGGGGCGGACATAACGTCCGCCCTAAAATTTAATTTCTATTCCAAAACTCCCATATAATCTACATATGAGCCCTATTTCTGTTCTTATCCCTTTTTTAAAATTACGGGGGTAAGTCTTGATTTTTATTCTACATCTAAAAACTTTTTTTATCACGCAAAAACCTTCTGCCTGCCAAATTCTTTACAAAAAAATTTACTAAACTTTTGTAAACTTTAGCTTAAATCTTATTGCAATTCAATGGCAATAGACAGCATGGACGGTTTGTAATTTTGATATATAATTTTTTTATGAAATTTATTGATTACAAAGTCCGAACCGGGGCTGAAAATATGCAAATTGATGCTGAACTTTTAGACCGCGCAATTAGCGAGCGGTTAAATGAACCAATATTCAGGCTTTACGGCTGGTCACCTGCTTGTATTTCACTCGGCCGGAACCAGAAGGATGATTTTCTGGATTATGAGCGGATAAAATCGCTCGGGGTTGATGTCGTCCGGCGCTTGACCGGCGGCAGGGCGCTTTTACATGATGATGAAATAACTTATAGCTTTATTTGTCCGGCTTCTTACCTACAGCATGGGGAGAACGTAGCAGGTTCTTACAAAAATATTTGTCAGATTTTTATTGATAAATTCTCCGAAATAGGTATTGAATTAAGTTTTGGTACGGATAAAGGCGTTCATACGAAGTTTGATTACTGTATGCTGGTTTCGACCGGTGCGGATTTGTGCTGTCAGGGGAAAAAATTAATCGGTTCCGCGCAGTTTAGAAAAGAAGGCTATATTCTCCAGCACGGCTCAATACTTTATGATTATAACAGGGAATTTCTGGAAGAAATTTTTAAAGAACCGCTCACCGGTATTACAAGTATTAAAGAGATTAATCCCGATTTAACCCGTTGTGATATTATAAATTTATTAAGAAATGTAAAGCTTTAAGCGTTCATTTTGCGCAATTTTTTCACGTTTAAATACTTTATATATACAAAGGAAACTAATACGAGGATTATATTATGGGCGGAAATGACGGACTTAGAACAGATTCTTCTTATTACAGAGGATATACTACATCGGATTATCTTACAGATCTCGCAACTTGGTATACTCGTTCATTACGCTGGAATCCGGGAAATATCTGGCTGGCAAGAAACTATACTCAAGCGGCAGACAGCTATATTCATATGGCATCTCAACCTTACGGTTTTTATTCTAATTATACGGGGCGCCCGAGATATGTTGTATTAAGTCAGTATGAACTACCTTATCAGACGGCATTGCGTATGCATGGGTATAAAGTTGATATGCAGCCGAATCCTGAAGAAGTTTTAAATTCAATAGCTGATAATTCTATAATCGCAGCATTGCCTAACAAATTTAAGGAAAGTCTGCAAAAACTGCAATCTATCGGGGCTTGGAAAGATCATGAAGCTCTTGAAGATCACCCTGAACTGAAAGAAGAAGCTAAAAATATTGAGGCAAAAACTAAGGTCTTAGCTAAAAAACTTGAACTTATCCTGAAAAATGAAGCAGGTTTATCGTCTTCGGAAGTTCTTGCAAGTCTGCGTGAACTTGAAGAAGAAATTAACTCTCTGGACGTTGATGCAAAGGACTTGTTCGAAAGATGTAAAGAGGTTGAAGCTGAATACACTGCTCAAAAACAGGAAGAAGAACAAGAAAGAATTGAACGTGAAGCTGAAGAAAGTGGTGACGTTTCAGGTGACTCTTCTGTAGAAACAAAACCTGGCGACAAGGAAATGGATACCGACGCGTTAGCCGAAGAATATGATGTTAAAAAGCCTATTATTGATTCGGAACAGGACGTTTCTTCTATCGTAACTGAAATGAAACGTAATACTAATAACAGTGATGATGCTAAAAACTATAAAGATTTTATGGCAATGTTTACAACCGGTAAAGTTAACTCTAAAAACATAGTAGAAGTTCTTGACGGAGTTTTGAGCACAAATTATAATCTTTATAATGGTATCTATGAAATGGATAAATCCAGCGAGGCAATGGCAAAAGTCATAGAAACTTTAAGAGCGCGTGTAAACGAATTAAAATCTAACGGTTATTTAACCGCAGAGGAAGCAAAAAATATTAAAGATACATTAGTTAAAGTTGAAAATCAATTAGGTACAGGTGAAGATATTCCTTCAACAAGTCCTAAAGTAGACGGTAAAAACGTAAACGAAATCTTGAAAGATATTGTTGCTAAACTTAAAGGTAAAGGTACTCAGGCTGACTTTGATAAAAAGATTAAAGATAAACAGGACGAACGTATAACAAAGGCTACAGCTGATTTCTACAAAGACCACGCAACAACAAGAACAGGAAAAGAAGTAAATGGCACTCCGGCACTTCCTGCTGGTGTTGAATATCTTCCAAACTCAAAAATGTTCCAATGGAAATACGATAGTACGAATGTATTCAAAGGTAAATCTTACAGAGCATTAAATGATAAGATTCTTGAATCTAAGAAAACAGAAGTAATCGCAAAATGGAATGAAATTTTAAAATCTATGGATGCAAATTTAAAAGACAAAGCGGCTTCATAAGCCGGAGATAAGATTTAGCCGCCCGTATTTGGGCGGCTAAAAGTAGAAGGTGAAATGGAAGAGGAGCCGGTAGTAATGGTAGGTTAAGGAAAAGGTATGGGATTTCTCTTATACCTTTTTATTTTGCGTCAGCCGGTGTTGCCGGTGTCACCGCACGGCGAGTGCGGGGAGCAGGGCAACACTACGATACCGCCGTAGTAAATTTTGCGGGTATAAAGTACCCGCTTAAAATTTATTCAGGCGGAAAAAGCGTAAGCCGGTGCTCGCAGCGGGCACTGAGTGCCACCTATAACGGGTTGGTCGGCTACCGGTTAGCGATTAACCCATTATGGAACCGGTTCAGCCGGGCGTGAGCAAGACGAGCAGGCGGCGGAGAACTGCTTTATTTTGGCATAGGACAATAAGTTAATAAGTTAATAAGTTAATAAGTTAATAAGGTTTATGACTGAATGGATGAAGAATAATCCCGGGTAAATTTTTCATAACCCTGATTAACAGCAGCTGTTGGCTGCGATTAACTAATTAACTTATTAACTATTTGCAAACAAATATAACAGCCCTAAGACCTTATTCACTCATTTCCCTATTGCCTTTTTATTTTCAGCATGCTTTAATAGGGTATAACTCTTATTTGTTGATTAGGACTTAGTGTTTATGAAGATTGCATCGGTAGCACCCGCTCAAAATATCAGTTTTAAAAGACGTCTGACCTTATCAGAAGAAAAGGAAATGGATTTAGTTGATGCTCAAGCCAAACAACTTCTCGGGAATACAGGTAATTCAGTACTGATCGTACACGACGCCTGCCTTCCGCAGTCCGCTGAAAGAAATACCGGTGTCGCAAATATTTTGAACGGTGAATCCGGAGGCTTTTTTGATTTTGCAAAAACATATTTTGGTATTAATACCATAGAAGTTCTTCCTCAAGGGGAATTCGGGCGTAAGCACAAGAACGGGCTTGTCTGCGCTTATGGCTACTCTTCACTGGGGTTGAATGACTCGCTTATTGATCCGGAAACATTAACAAAAAAGCAATGGCGTTATATACTTTTGCCGGAAGAGTTTAAAGAAATTGTTGATGCAAATAATGCTGTTGATAAACGTCAGGTTGTAAATTATGAAAATATAAATCAGCCGGATTCTGCATTTGATATTAATCTCCGCCGTGCTTATGACAGGTTTAAAACTCTTGAACGCGGTGATGCTTTAAGAGTTGAATTTGAAAAGTATAAACTTGATAATGAGGAATGGCTGACCCCGAAAGCAGTTTATCATGTACTTAAAAAGGAACACGGCGGGCATGACTGGGAACGCTGGCACAACCGTTTAGACCAGCAGCTTTATCTAAATTCAAGCACCTATTCGCAGTCCGAGCGGCAAAACAGAATTAATACTATTCTTTCTGAAAACAAAAAAGAAGCTGATTTTTATAAATTTAAACAATTCTTGGCCGAAAAACATCTGCAGGAAGGTCGTGAAATTCTGCATAAAAAAGGTTTAAAACTCTTTGGTGATATGCCCGTTAAGTTCTCTAAAGATGAAATGTGGGCAAATCCGGAAGCCTTTTTGTTTGATCATTATATAGGAGCTAACGACTGGAAAGCGCCGTGTCTAAACTATCCGGCGTTGCGAGATGAAAATTCAGCGGCGGCAAAATTGTTGAAGTTGAAATCAAGACTCTCGGCCAGAAGATATGACGGCACACGTATAGATGTTTCGTGGATGTATATTAATCCTAAAATGATTGAAGCAGCAACAGGAAAAGTTGAACGTCTGGACTTGGGCGATACCGCGCTGCGTTTGATTGAACATGAATTTGAATCCGTACAGGGCGCAAATTATTCCCCGCAAAATATTATTCACGAATTTAAAGCCGGAGCGGATGATTTTACCTTGTTTAAAGGTGGCAGCTTACGGCCGGAAGTGGCATCGCGTGTTGCAATTGTTGAATCAGAACACCTTGATCATAACTGGGGCTCGCTGGATGCATTTAAAAATCTAGGCATGAGTGAAGATTACTTTATCTATGGCGTGGGAGATCATACCTCACAGCCATTAAGACAGATAGCACTTGGCATGGATGATGCGGTTGCAGAGTCTAAAAGCGGTTGCAGGACTGTAAGAATTAACACTCAGGCAGATGTATTAGCAGAAATTTACCATGATAGCGCAGAGAAACTTCTGGAGCCTGCAGAATTTACCAGAACAAAGTTCGCTGATATAATGGGTGCAAAACATAACTTTCTGTTTTTTATGGATCCCCTTGGCATTATAAGCCGGTTTGATTCTCAAGGTCTGAACAATAAGGAAAATTACAGATATAAAATTCCGGTTGATTATAAAGATAGATACCACAAGGCCGTACAGAAAGGTTTTGCGCTGAACCTCCCGGATGCACTCGCAAGAGCCTTTGAAAAGACAGGGCTTGCAAAAGAACATCCGGAACTTTATAAAAAATTATGTAAATTTGCTAAGATTTTAAAAGAACCCGACAGGAAAGATGTCGTTGACAATCTGCAAAATACATCAAATAAACTAGGTATTAAAAAAATAGGACTTATTGCCGCCGGAGCTTGTGTCGTAACGGGTTTGGGGGTAATTGTACATAAAAATTTGAGTAATAATTCAAACAATAAATGATATTGACAGATTTTAAAAAATAGTTTAGAATTAAATATATGAAAAAGAAGTTTATTTTATTGGTTGGTTTATTGATTTTTGGTATGCAAGCTTTGGCTGCAACATTTACGTTTAATTTTGATGGTGAAGGTTTTATCTCTGATGGTGCATCAGTTATTGACGATTCCGACAGGGCTAAGATTTCTTTTTATCAGGACTATGTAAAAGCACAAACATCTTATCAGATAGTTGTTGTAACGCTGGATACTCTGGATGGAGTTCCTGCAAGCCGTGTGGCAAAAGTAGTTTCTGAACGAGGTCTTGCAGACCAAAAGGAAAACATTCTGGTATTTCTTGTAGCCCCTAACGAAGGTAAAATCGGTGTTGAAATCGGTGAAAACCTTAAATCTGAAATTTCTTATGTAGCACTGAGAAATATCATTCAGGAAGAAGTTTCGCCTGCGTTTAAAAATGGAGATTACTCCTCTGCAATCACAAAAGGTATCTATTACATATCACGTGTAATTGAACCATCTCTTGTTTTTGTTAAGCAGGATTCCGGGATTAAGCTTGAACCTATGAGCGCGCCTATTAAAAACCCTATTGAATTAAATAAAGAGCTTATTATTGGTTTGTCTTGTGCGCTTCTTGGTTTCATCCTATTCTTGATAGAAAAGTTACACAAAAGTAAGCCTAAATACGTCAGAAGAGGCGGTTTTGGTAATGAATTCAGTATTTAATAATTAAAAAGATTTTTAAGTAAGATAATTGGAGATTCTAATGAAAGATTTAAATCAATTGGTTATATCATTACAGGATGTTTTCTCAAGCAGATTATTGTCCGTTTTTATATTTGGTTCTAAAGCAAATGCTGCAAATGAATCACTGGATTCAAACGTTGACTTGTTTATAATCGTCGATAATGTCCGTAGTGATGATTTGACAAAACTTTACCCGCATACGCAGCGCTGGATTGCAAAAGGTAATCCGTATCCGTTAATTATGGGGAAAGATGAATTCTATGCAATGTCTGACATCTACGCAATTGAATTTTCGGATATTAAATGGAATAATCAGTTGATTTACGGTGATGATCTGGTTCAGGCATTGAATATTAACTATTTTGATTTGAGGCTTCAATGTGAACGTGAACTTAAAAATTTAATCTTGAAGCTGAGAGGCTTTTATCTGGAACACGGCAGAAATAGATCAGCTATTGTTCCTGCAATGGATACTATTGCAAGAACGGTTGCGGTTTTATTCCGAGCATTGATAAGATTAAAAAATCTGGCACCTTCTGTTTACAAACAGGATCTTATTGAACAGCTTGGTTCTGTTATAAGATTTGATAAACAATTTTTCAAGAAATTAATTGGTCAAAAAGAAGGTACTTATAAATTCAATACTTCTGAACTTTATGAATTTAATGAATATCTTATCAGCCAGTTGACGTCTATATTGAAACAAGTTTCTGATATGTAATAATGTCCTGTAGGTTTACGTAAAATGGCTGGTTATTTCTATTATTTAGGACGTGTTTTTACAGAAAAAGGCTCCTGGTATAAAATACTTACTATTGTCGCATTGCAGGCATTAATGGTATATTTCAACCCCCAAAATATGTTCCAGGGGCTATCTGCGGGACAGGTTACAAATTTTAATTTTCCCGCGTTATTGCTGTATATATTAGCCTCCGTGTTGATTTTTGGTTTTTCATTGCAAATTTATTCAAATTCTCTGAATAATAACAAAAATGTTTTGCCTGATCTTGATTTTGGCGGGATGTTTGTATCAGCGCTGCGTTTTGTACCTTTTAGTATTGTATGGGCGATATATATGATTGTTCTGGTTGTAATATGCGGTTTAATAACTAATGTAGTTAGGGCAGCAACTCCGATTCTGGCAATTGTTTTGCTGCTTATCTTTCTGATGTTTTTTGCGTTAACTATGCCGGTAATTATGGCGCTTCATGCAAAACGTTTTTCATATAAACATGTCTTAAATCCGTTGACTCTGTTTAGATTATTCCCTTTGGTTGCGGGACAGGTAGCATTGCTTGATTTGATTCTTTTTCTTGTATCAATTCTTTTGTACGGAATAACTATTGCAGCTGCTATGCTTACAGGTTTTTCCGGCGGCTTTGCCGGAGGTGCTGAAAATATGGATCCGGTAACATCGTTTACTCTTATTTTTCTGGTGGTTGTGTTCTTTTATGTTCAAAATGCTATTGGATTTGCATATTCCCTGAGACTGTGTGATATTATCAAATCACGGCTTGCAGAAACGGAATATATGGATGATGATTTTGATATCCCGGCCGATGATGATAGTGATGATTCTGATGACAGTGATGAGTATTAATTGATAGACATTTGTTAAGAAATGTAAATTGTCTTCCTTTCCGGAAGGCAATTTTTTATGCAAAAAATACTTTATATATACAAGGTTAGGAATAAATTAATTTAAGGAAAGGTTAGGTTAGTTATGGGAATCAATCCAGCAATGGGCATGGGCTTTGGCGGTGAAGATTTTTACACTGCAATGCTATACCAGCAAATGATGAATGGCGGCGCAAACTGGGCAAATGCTGCTAATGGTACAAAAAATGATGCAAATGGCTCGAATGGTAATCAGACACAGCCGAAAAAACAAGGTATCGGGTTAATGGGCGGTGCTGCTGTTGCAGGTGCTGCAGCAGGTGCAGGTTACCTGGGTATGAATTATTTAAATCACCAGTTCAACTCTCCGGTAACAGAAGTTAAAGGTAAAGTTCAGTTTACAGATGACTTTATGAAACGTTTTTCGGGTGAATATGCAGCGATAAAAAATGAATCTGCAATGAAACAGTTTTTCAAGGATTTATCAACTGAAGTTGGTGCTGACAGAGCAAAGTTCACTGTAAATGAAAAGAATTATGATTCTATCATGGATGAATTGAAAATGTTCCTTGAGGATCCTTCAAATCCAAAAGTAGCGGATATGTCTGATGATTTGAAAGGCTTTTTGAAACAACGTATAGGTAAGACTGTTCCGGCAGCCGGTGTTACTATTGATGATACAAACAGAGGGCAATATGAATTGGTTGACACCGATGTTGATGAAATTCGCGAACATTATGCTAAAACCCTCGAACGTGCTAATGATTTAGAGTTCAAAAACAATTACAATTTGCAAAAGTCAGTATATGATTCCTTTGATGACTTCGTAAAGGGACTTGATGATTGTACAGATTCTGCATCAAAAATTGAATACTTACGTTCAAATCCGCATGCTGCTAATTTGACAGCTGATGAATTGGATACATTGTTGAAAAAAGGCGTTAGTGATACTGAAGTAGAGAATATTTTCAACAGGGTTAAAACAGATGCTGCAGGGCGTAAAGCTAACATAAAAACAAGTTATGAAGCCTTAGAAAAAAATATGCAGTCATTTGCAAAGAAATGGGATGGTAAAGTCGGATTTTTCGGTAAAGGAAAATTCAATGTCTTTGATAAGAAAACCGGCGGAGCACTGGATAATGCTTTATCAGCTATGCGCAGAGCAAAAGGCGGTAAATTTGCAGCAATTGCGGCAGGTGCAGCAGCAATCGGATGCCTTCTTTATAATGCGTAATCTTATTCCTCTTAACTTAACCTAAATTAATTAATATCCTTTAATTAAATTCTTGCCCGGGGCGTAAAACTCCGGGCTTTCCTTGTCCGAGAATGTTTCGCGACGGGGAACGAGAGCGAAACATTTGAGCGGCGTGTTAGATAGCGCCGGCTGAGCCGGTTCCATAATGGGTTAATCGCTAACCGGTAGCTGACCAACCCATTATAGGTGGCACTCAGTGCCCGGTGTGGCGGAGAACTGCTTTTCTTTTATTTTAATGCCAGGATTATGTTGTGGCGGTTCGGGGTTTTTGTCAGACGGTAGGAGAAAAATTTGTCTTGTTCGCAGATAGTGCAATAAGGACTTATATCAATTTTTGTAACTCCAACATCCTCAAGCTGGCGGCGGTTAGTTTCTTTTAAATCAACCATAAATTTTTCGCCCTCAGGTTCATAAACTGTATAAGGCTTTAATGCTTCAACGACCTCTTCCGTAACTTCAAAGCAGCATTTTGCTATACACGGGCCGATTGCGGCGACTATGTTATCCGGTTTTGACCCGAGTTCAATCATTCTGAGTGCCGTTTTTTGCGCAATTAGGGCGGCGGTTCCGCGCCAGCCAGCGTGAATCCCTGCTGCGATATTTAAAACAGGGTCAAAAAGAATTACCGGCGTGCAGTCGGCAAAATTCAGTGTAAGCGCAAAACCTTTATCCCTTAAAATCACCGCGTCAGTATCCGGAATTATTCCGCCGTGAGCCGGTGCAATTGCGATATTAGCGCTGTGAATTTGTACAGGCGCGATAAAGTTCTCAGCCGGTATACCAATGAGGTTTGTAAGAAAATCTTTATTCTCTGCCAGAAACGAACTGCGTGTTGTAAAATAGTGGGTCAAGCCTTTTAACATATCGGATTGAATAAGGGTTTTACCCTCAAAAACAGTTTCGTAAAACATATTAATAACCGTATTGTTCTCTGGCATTCAGGTATTGTTTGATAGAAACGAGTGCCGCCTGAACGATTCTTGTAACACGGGAGGAGGAAAGCCCGACCTGTGTTGCGATATCTTTAACCTGCATGTTTCTGTAGAAACGGTATTCCACAACGGTTCTTTCTTTTGGCGGCAGATTCGCGATTGCTTCTTTAATCATTTTTGCAAGCTCGGAGATTTCAGCGTTTTCATCCGGCTGTGCATGAGGATCTTTGACAAAATCAAACGGAGAATCGTTGTCGCTTGCAGCAGCCGCTAAACCGTCAATGGACAGGATAGTTTCGTAAATGGATTCCCGAACTTTAGCTTTTTGTGCTTCCGGATTACTTTCATCATAGAGCGCTTCGTTATCTTCCTCTTCTTCTTTATGTTTTAATGAATACCATTTATACCGGATGCGCAGTTCGTTTCTCATTGCCCAGCGAACGGCGGTCGCTACGTATGCGGCGTTGTATTTTGCAAGCTGTTCCGGGGTTTTGTTTTTAACTAAAACCTGAATAGCTATAACCCCGATAGAAACAAGTTCTTCAATATCAAGCATGTGCGAAGGAATCCGGCGGTATTCCACTCTGGCTACCTTCTGTACGATGTCTATATATTCCTGAAGTTTTTGTTTATCTACGTTTATCATTATTGTCCCAATTGTATTCTAGCATATCGACAGTTAAATAATACCTTTATTTGTATGATTTTTCAAATGTTGAAGTCTGTTTGTCAAAGAGTATTTTAGCTGCCCGAGAATGTTCCGCACCCTGCTCTCCGTGCTCGCCGCCCGGCTGAGCCGGTTCTATAATGGGTTAATCGCTAACCGGTAGCCGACCAACCCGTTATAGTTGGCACTCAGTGCCCGCCGCGAGCACCGGCTTACGCTTTCCCCGCCTGACAAATCAAAGATTTATAACGGCGGTATCGTAGTGTTGCCCTGCTCCCCTCGTTCACACGAGGTGTCACCGGCAACACCGGCTTACGCTTTCCC
>CALUQY010000027.1 GCA_944323035.1 Candidatus Gastranaerophilales bacterium | reverse complement strand
GAGTGCCACTCAAAAGGCTCGCTTGCGTGAGCGGGAGTTGCTCTGCAACTCATTCACGCCACGTTCCTTATCGCGAGCCTTTCTCGGACAGGCAAAACCGCGTTTTTGCCTGAATGCCGTTAAGCGCGAGTCGAGCAAGAAGCGGGGCGGAAGCGGCGGCGAACTGCTTTATTTCCCATTAACAAATTCATTGCAACGGATCATAACCGCCCGGGTTTCCCGGATGACAGCGGCAAATTCGCTTAACTCCCAACCAGCCGCCTTTTAGCAGCCCGTATTTTTCAATAGCCTGTCTTGTGTATTCCGAACACGTCGGGTAAAACCGGCAATGCGCCGGCGTATATCTGGAAATCCTCTGATATATTTTGATTAAAAATAAGATAATTTGTTTCATAAATCCCGACACTTGACAAATGATAAAAAATCATAAATAATAAATATGTAGGGCGAAGCCTTAAAGAGTTAGGCAATTATCTTCAAGGCTTTCTTCGCACCCTACGGTTAATTTAACTTTAGTGCTATTACTGCAATTGAAAATGCCAGTAATAGCATTATTATTTTACTAACCATAGCATTACCTCCTTTCGTCCAATTTCTTCGTTAATTGTGTGTGACGAGGAAGTAGTGTACTTAGCCCTACAATAGTGACAGTAGCATATTTATTTATGGCTTGTCAAGACTACGCATACGCTTCTCCGATAGTGTCGACGGCTTCAACTTTAATATCTGTTATGAGTTCGGAATATGAAATTACAACGACCGTTGGCATGTGACGTTCAAGAAGCTGGTATAACGGAAGTCTTATTCTTGGAGAACAAAGAATTACCGGCTGCTGCCCGCAGGCCTGATGAGCTCTCATCATTGTTGTTGCAGTGGTTTCAATTAACTCCTGTACCTGCATAGGATTTAACAGGAACATTGTTCCAAGCTCGGTTCTCTGGCAGCTATCATCAAGAATTTTTTCCCATTCAGCCGAAAGCGTTAGGGCATACAGAACTTTATCATCCTGAACGTTATACAAACAAATTTGACGGCCCAGCGCCGCTCTCAAACGTTCGGACAAAATATCCGGCTCCTTGGAAAATCTCGCGTAATCGCAAAGACGCTCAAAGATAAATATAATATCTTTTATAGAAACTTTTTCCCTGATTAAGTTTACAAAAATCTTTCTCAAATCACTTGTTGAAATAATCGTTGGCACAAGGTCATTAACAAGTGTAGGGTCTTGAGAACGTACAAGTTCCATAAGTTTAAGAACGTCGGTTTTTGTCATGACATCATCAACGTAACGTCTTACACATTCCTGCAAGTGGGTAACGATTACGTCTGTTGCGTCAACTGCCTGAACTGCACGGGTTGATTTAGCGGCTTCTGCCGAAATCCAGTACGCCTGAGTTTGATATGTCGGGTCAATACCGATAATCGCATCCGGCGGAACATCTTTTCTGATTGAATCCCATTGATCCGCAATTACCATAAATTTACCCGGATAAACGTAACCCGTGGCAACGGTATTACCGCGGATTGATATCATATATTCATTCGCATCCAGAGCAGATGAGTCCATAATTCTTATGTTCGGGATAATATAACCGAGTTCATCCGTAATTCTTTGACGTAAAGCCGCAATCTTTGGCAACAATTGACCTTCCTGATCCGGATCGGCAATAACAAGAAGGTTAGAACCGACTTGCAGGCTTAAAGTATCTACCCCTAAACGTTCATACATTCTGTTCGGGTTAACAAGATCCTGCATGTTCTGACGAACGTTTTCCAATTGACCCAATTGTGATTGAACATCCGCATTGATTAATACGGAAAATCCTGCAACACCCAGCGCAATTGCAACAACCGTAAACGGCAGCCACGGAAGCCCCGTTATCGGCCCGGTAACCGCCAGCAGCCCCAGAAATAGCGCCGAGAAAAACAGCGCATAAGGTTTTGACATAATCTGTCCGGCAACATCAGAACCCAGAGAAGAGCTTTGCGCTGAAGAACGTGTCATAAATATACCGGCAGCAATTGACATCAAGAGTGACGGAACCTGTGATGCAAGACCGTCACCGATTGTAAGGATTGTGTATTTGGAAAGCGCATCCGCAATAGGCATCTGGTTCATCAAACACCCGATACTCAAACCGCCGATAATGTTAATTAACATAATAATAATACCGGCAATAGTATCCCCCTTTACGAACTTCATAGCACCGTCCATGGAACCGAAAAGGTTTGATTCTCTTGATAAGTCCTCACGTTTTTTAGTTGCTTCTTCCGGCGAAATCAACCCCGCGTTAAAGTCCGCGTCAATCGTCATTTGTTTCCCCGGCATTGCGTCTAATGCGAAACGTGCCGCAACTTCCGCGATACGTTCGGCACCTTTTGTGATAACCATAAACTGTACAACCGTAATAATTAAGAAGATTACGGCACCTACAATCATATTACCGCCGGTTACAAAGGTTCCGAACGCGTGAATTACTTCACCCGCCTCGCCTTTTGCCAGAATTAAACGGGTTGAAGCTATTGACAATACCAGCCGGAACATAGTTCCCAGAAGAATAATGGACGGGAAGGAAGATAATTCAAGCGTCTTTTGAACATAAAGCGCAAACATCATCAGGACAATTCCGAGGGTAATATTTAAACAAATACAAACGTTAACAACCCAGTTCGGAAGTTCAACCAACAATATGACAATAAGGAACAGTACAAAGACTGCCATAAATATTTCACTTAATGGATTTCCGCCTGAACCGCTTCCTTGTTGTGCTTGAGCCTGTGCCATCCGTTAAATCTCTCTCAATGCTTTTGTGATAATATCGACCTGCGTATCAATTGTAACATCTATTATCCCGTTTGTTGTTTGAATTATTCCGCCGCCCTGCGTGATTGAAGCATCCGGAACAATCAGTATTTTAACATCTAATCCCGCATTTTCCAACATTGTCGGAATTTGTTGCTTGACATTTGCAACATCTGCCGGATTTAACTTCAACATTACCTTTGTTTCTTCCTTGGATAACTCTTTTAAACACTCCTGAATATTGGCAATTATCAAATCCGGATTTTGCTGTACTTCTGTTTTAATGATTTTTTTTGCGATATCAATGCTTATTGCAAGGATTTCAGGCGCTATTGCGTCAAAAACCGCCTGCTCGGCACCGGCAAAATTCATAATCTGGGATTTCAACCGGGCGATATCATGTTCGGCCTGCGCAATCCCATTGTCGTAACCTTCTTTTGCAGCAGCTTCACGAATTGTCGCAGCCTCTTCACGTGCCCGCGAAATAAGATTTCTGTCGTCAATACGGCGAAATCCTCTGCGCCTATCACCGCGGCGCCTTTCATAACGTTGTTTGAAATCTATATTATCCAGATCAAAAAGGTCTATCTTGTAACTCTCGCCTTCCTTGACCGTTTCTTCTGTGGCTTGCGGCTGACTGACCTCTTCGACTTCGGTTTTCTTTATGTTCTTCTTGATAATCATTTATTCTACCTTAGGGTTAGTTAAGGAGTTAATGAGTTAAGCACGGTCTGCGACCGCTGTTAATAAGTGTTTATGGGAATTAACCCGAATTTATTTTCATCAATTTTGGTTATATTCCTTATTAACTATTTAACCTATTAACTTATTAACCCCTATACTATACCATACTTTCAATATGTGAGGCAATAATGCACGCGACTTTAGGGGGCATATCAACGACTTCACCTTCCAGCGCACTGAATACAAAGCGTCTTACGCGTGCTCTTTCAGGCTTTAACATTAATTCCAGTTTTGAGCGGTCAATGAAATCTCCGAGTGCTTTAATTTTATTTACAATTTTGGTCGGCGAAAGATTTAAAGGCTGTGCCGGCAGAATATCCCTAAATTCTCTCAGACACTGCATAACCGTTCGGGCATCAATTTTCTTTGTCAAATCATTCATACCCATATAACGAATAATATCATTCGCTTCATCCGGATTGAATTTATCCAGAATAACCTGAACTTTATCCTGCTGCATACGTTGGAAAAGCATTGCAACAGTAACAAGGCGCAGCATCTTGGCAGATTCGGCATCAAGTTTTTCAAGCCCGTTAGGGGCTTTAGGAAGATTTACAGCGCCTTGCGGTGCAGGCGCACCCTGAGGCACCCTGCCCTGCGGCCGTTGTTGGGCTGGAGCAGCTTGCTGCTGGGCTTCGGCCTGCATTTGTTCATCCGCGCTCTGAGCCATTGCGTCAATGTTTGATTGACTTACGGCCTTCTCCATTAACTCATCGTCAATAAGATTTCTCTTTTTCAATTCTTCAATTGCGTGGACATAAGTGTTTCGGACATGGTGCTCAATCGCCTCAAGTGCCTGCTCCTGCGGAACATTCTGCCTGAAAGCGTTTTTTGAAACCTCAAAAATCGTAAGCGCGATTTTTTGCATAATCGGATCCCAGTACTGCCGCGGAATACCGGAATTAACAAGGTCAACAGACTTGTGGAACGACCACTCGGCGATAATCTGTGTAATCATTACCGCCTGATCTGCGTTAAACTCCCCGTCTTTATCGAGGGCTTCACCTGCAATCATCGCGAATTTCAAAAGGGTTGTTGTGATGTATTCTTTTTGATCGGGTGTAAAATGCGCCGGCACAAGCTCACTGGCCTGTGCGTGCATATCCTGTGCAAAAGCTTTATAATCAAAACCCTTTATCGCCATTATTCATTCCTTTTGTTATTTTTCCCAATCGGCTGGCTCCGCTCTCGGCGGATCAACTATTAGCCCGCCTGTCTTACGATTTTTCTATCCAGCTCTTAATTTTTTCAGCAGCATCTTCATCCGAGATATCGGAAATATCTGCGGAAATGCCGGTTAAGGCTTCTACAAGCTGATCAACAGAAGGCATTTGCGGGCCTTTGGCCGCAATTGCGCCGCGCTGCTGCTGCTCCATAAGACCCTGTGCAAGTTCTGATTGTTGCGCGGTCAGTTGATTTGCGCGCATATTGATAGCTTGAAGCTGTTGTTCCTGCTGGCTGGCAAGTTGACGTAAGCTTTCAACTTCCTGCTGCTGTTCTTCTCGTGCCCGCTTAATCTTATTAGAAACATGTCCTATGATAAACAGTGCCGCAATACCGGAAATTGCAACTGCAAGCCACCACGGATTGCCTGTCTTATCCGGTTCTGCCAGCTTAACCGGTCTGTCGGAAGCAAGATATGGATCCTGAGAATCCGAGAACGCTATGGAAACATTTTCGGCTCTTGCTTTCGGACTTGCCGCCTTTGCGATTAAATCTTTAAGTTCTTCTATTGTTGTATTTGCCGGCAGTGCACTCTTTTCAATAGTTACAGCAATTGAAATCTCTTCCATGACACCCGGTTTAATATATTCATTAACCTGGGTTTTGGTAACTCCGTACTGGGTTTCGGTCGCCTGACGGGAATAATTTCTGTTCTGCGTTGAATTTACATCCCCCGGTGCAAGACCGTTTGGAAGATAAACGCTTACAGCATTAATACCTTTATTTGAATCAGCGGTCTGATCGCCAAGACCTTCCTGAAAAGACTGTTCTGTAACCGCAGTCTTTTGATTAGGGTCATAAATTATACTGAATTTTTCCATTGGCGCCTGAACAAGAAACGTACTTACCGTAACAACATAGTTTCCTTTTCCGTTAAGAAGTCTATCCAGTTGCGCGGAAACTTTTTTCTGCATATAACGGTCGTTTTCTTCGAGTTTTGCAAGCATTTCATCCTGCGCGCCCATTAAACTGTGATAAACATTGCCGTTTGTATCAGTAATAGCTATATTTTCTGCTGTCAAGCCGGAAACGCTGCCTAAAAGCAGGTTTGAAATAGCCTTAACTTTTGTCTGATCTAATTTTTCGCCAATCGGAATTGTCACCTGAACCGTTGCAGTTACAGGTTTTTGATTAGCCGTAAATAATGATTGTTCAGGAATGGAAATAAAGACGGATGCGTTTTCTATCGGATTAATCTTTCTGATTAATCTTGATAACTCGCCGTTGATAGCGCGTGCAAGTCTGATTTTTTTATCTTCTTTTGTAGAAGTAAAGTCGCCTTTATCAAAAATTTCCAAGCCGACATTCTGGTCAAAAAGCCCGCTTTCAACGATTGCAATAATTGCTTTGTCGCGCTGTTCGGTTGTACATCTTTTACGGCCTGTAGTACAGTCGCCTTTTTTAAGATAAATTCTGGATTTTGTACCGTCTACCGCCCTGCTTGCCGCAATATCCTGTTTCGCAAGCAGCGCCTGAATTTCAAGAGCTTTACCCAAATTGTCGGTCGTTAAAAGATCAACATCTTCCTTAATCGGTTCCATACTGACTTCAACATCGCCTTTTTTGCTGCTGTTTCCGGCGCTTACCGTAATCGGCACGACAATTGCAAGCACAAGTAAAAGTGCTATCCCTGCAATAAGTCCAAAAAATAAAGGTTTATTCTCTTGTAATTTTGACAAAAATTCCATTTGTTTATTCCCTATCACCGCCTGTCAAAACCATACAAGTGTTAATAACACCTGTGGTATTTGTTTGTTTCTACGGCTATTGCCTCCGTAACAACGGCGGTTATCAACTGTTCCGTCCTCACGTCGCCGGCTCCTGCCGCCGAATTCGGACTGCACCCGGCTTAAGCTATACCTGAATTTGCATTACTCTGTCATAAGCGTTGATAACTTTACCAACGGCCTGAGTTGCAATGTTAACCGTAACTTCTGATTTAGCCATTGCAATCATAACGTCGTGGACATCGACATTGTTATTGCCTGACATAACGTCTTTTAACATATTGTCAGGGGCATTTAGCTCCTGATTAAAGTTTTCAAGTAAACCCGAGAAAACCTGTTTGAAATCAGGAGAGTTCGCTGTTTCGACTCTGCTTGTCCGCATCGGCTGCATATTGCCGATTCCGGTGTCGATTTTTGAGTGTTGAATTCTTCCGGCAAGATCATATTGAGGATAAAAGCTGTTGTACATAGGTTTTAGCCCTTTCTTATAATTACCATATTACATGATATTTATATATTATGTACCCCTCTTTCTCAAAAAATCCTACTTTTAAATGAGGAAAATTGAGTGATTTCGTACATTACTACTACTCTTACATATTAATGATCTTCAACAGAAAGTCATGCAACCTTTATTTCACTCTGCCTCTTGCGCGCCAGCCATATAATTCATATACCTTATCAATGTCCTCTTGAAGAATAGTCTGGCCTTCTGCAATTTCATCATTCATAACACTCTGCGGGTTTTCAGATGACGGCAAGCCCATAACTTTCCCTACTTCATGCAGCATTATTCTATAAATTTCCGCATCATTCTTTGCTTTCTTTGCAGGGTCTTTCTCAAATTCTTCATCATAAAGAGTATTAATCGTTATAGTTCCGTGACGGTATGTATTTGTCTGACCCGTCAAAACAGTAGAACCTGAATTTTTCGCCCCCTCACCGGTCACCTGATTAAACCTAACTTCAATCTCGGCAAGCCTTACATCCCGATCAAATGTCGTTTGTATAAACTGTATCTTACGTGAAAACTTTCCTTCCCACTCAATAAATGCCTTGGACATCATAGGAGTATATTCATTACCCTCCGGCATATAAACCAGAAGCATATTCTTGTTCCAATGGGTCGGCTCCTGCGCAAAAACCTGCGTGCAAAATAAACCGGCTAAAAGAAAAAATCCTAAAAGTATTTTTATAGCTTTCATACAAATCCTCCTCTAATCAGGATAAAAGAAGTTAGGACAAAAATCAACTTATTAAGATTTATTATGTCATTGCAAACGATTTTCAAACATGCTATCATTGCCTTATGGAAACTATTGATTTAACACATTTTGAAAACGCTGTCGCAAGCCTGCATAAAATTCTGGAACGCTACAAACGCGAAAATTATGATATTGATATTCGTGATGCTGTTATCCAGCGTTTTGAATATACATTTGCATTTGCGGTAAAAATGATTATTCGCTTCTTACAATATGATGCCCCTGTAAGCGATAATGCTATTGGGTTTAATAATGCTATCCGGCAGGCTAACCAGTTAGGAATTCTGCTAAATGATTTGGAGCAGTGGAGTGAGTACCGAAAAAAACGCAACTTAACATCACACACCTACAAGGAAGAAATCGCAGAAGAAGTTGTCAGCATTGTACCGGTTTTCATAGAAGATGTTGACTTCCTGCTATCGGAGCTTAAAAAAAGACTATGATTGATTTAGACGAAAAATATATAAAATTTATAAAAAAAGCATTTGACGAACGTCTGACGAATTATAAACTGTACCTTTTCGGCTCGCGTGCCAAAGGCAGGGCAAGAAAGTATTCCGATATTGACCTTGCGGTCGACAGCGCAGAATTAACAGATAAAATTAAATCCGACCTTGAAATATATTTTATAGATTCCACAATTCCGTATGAAATTGATATCGTTGACCTGAATAAAATTAACGACAATTTTAAAAACCTTATCAAAGACGACCTGACGGAGTTATAACTATTTATAAAAATCAAAATCCGGCGGCAGTTCTGACTCAATCATTCTGGCAAAATCCGAAAACTTCATTCCGAAAGCATTTGCCAGCTTCCACATTGTCGTAATCTTTGTATCGCTGACACCCTTTTCCAGATACGACAATAATCCGTTACCAATATCATACTCGTAAGAAAATTTATTTATCCCTGTTTTTGTACGCAATCTCTCGCGTTTTACCACATTGCCGATTGCTTTTAACAATATATCTTTATTCTTTTCTAATAATTCTTTATCATCTGCCGCTTGCATGTTTCATATTGTAATGTTATAATGATTATATGTTATTGACTATAGTCTATGATATATAGTTAAATTGAAGAAAGGATAGAATATGAAGAACTTAGCTTTTACTATGGCGGAGATATTGTTATCTCTCACAATTATCGGTGTGGTTGCGGCGATTACGCTCCCGAGTCTTACGGGAAACATCAATGAGCGAACATGGAATACCCAGCGTAAAGCGCTTTATACAAGATTTTCGCAGGCAATTGCACTTATGCCTTCGCTCAATGGATACGGAACTCTGACAGAAGAAAGTTCTGCAGGTGCCAGTGACGGCGTCGATACGGCAGCAGAAACTTTTGTCACAGCCGGATTGTCAAAAGTTTTGAAAATTAATAATATCTGCGACAGTGAACATATTGAAGACTGCGGTTTTGCCGAACAATACACAGACATATTTGGTTCCAAAAAAGATATACCACTTGATCTGCTTGGGCTAAATTCTAAATTTCAATATAGCTTCACAGAAATAACAGGCACCCCGAATTCTGTATATATTATCAATTCAAAAGTTGCAGCTTTTGAAACAGCAAATGGTGAAAGCATATTGACATATTACAACCCTACTTGTATTCCGGAATTGGGCAGACGCGGTTTAGATGATTTCGCCCAACAAAAAATATGCGCCAATTTTGTTTATGATTTAAACGGGAATAAAGGACCTAACACTATGGGAAAAGATATGGGTGTGATGTCCGTATTTTATCCGTCAGATTCAATTGTTGTTGCACCTGTAATTTATACAAATACGTTTACCTCTGTTAACCAGCAGCAGGCAAACCAAAAATGCAGAGAACTGGATGATGATGCCCGCCTGCCAAGCTTAGAAGAATTTATGGCGATTTCCATAAATTACCCTCTATTAGGGATTGGCAGCACTGAGTCAGACTATCACTACTGGACAAGTAAAATTTCCCCAACAGATTCCAGTGAGGGCTATGTTGTGCATGCCTCTCTGGGACGCGTGTATTCGTGGCACGCACGTACACGGGCACACTCAGCAATGTGTATCCACAGGTACAACTAAAAATTTTTTCAAATCAGGTTTATATGTAAGTATAGACCAAGCCCCGAATTCCATCCTTTCTCGGGGCCTTTTTCTTAAAAATATAATAACACAGAAAGGCGGACTTGTCATCCGCCTTTTATTTATTTAATTTTTCGTAATGCGCGTTGTAAAAATCGTCAAATCTGTCCTCAAGTATCGCCTGACGTGCTTTCTTCGCAAAATCAACAAGAAATTTCGTATTATGTATTGATAAAAGCGTTGCCGCTGTGCTTTCCTGACATCTAAAAAGGTGACGGATGTACGCTTTGGAATGATTTCGGCAGGCGTAACAATCGCACTTTTCATCCAGAGGGCCGGCATCATCTTCAAACGCTTTGTTCTTGATATTTCTCTTGCCTTCCCATGTGAAGAAAGAGCCGTGACGCGCGTTTCTGGTCGGAAGCACACAGTCGAACATATCAACCCCGCTTTTTATTCCGTCAAGGAGATCTTCCGGAGTGCCGACACCCATAAGGTAACGCGGTTTGTTTTCCGGAAGCAACGGGGCTGTAAGTTTCACAAAATAATTTTTCACATCAGCCGGCTCGCCGACACTTACACCGCCAATTGCGTAACCGACGGCATCATATTGAGAAATCACAGCAGCGCTTTCTTTTCTTAAATCGTCAAAAAAAGCCCCCTGCACAATCGGGAAAAGAGCCTGACGCGGATTGGTTTTAGCCTTAACGCAGCGTTCAAGCCAGCGGTGCGTGCGCTCCATTGCTTTTTTTGCATGTTCATGGTCGCAAGGATACGGTGCGCATTCATCAAACGCCATAATTATATCCGCGCCGATATCCTGCTGGATTTCCATAGATTTTTCCGGTGAAATAAAATGTTTGCTGCCGTCTTTAGGGTCGCGGAATTCGACCCCGTTCTCGGTAATTTTTCGCAGATTCGAGAGCGAAAACACCTGAAATCCGCCGGAGTCAGTCAAGACAGGCTTATGCCAGTTCATCCAGCCGTGAATTCCGCCAAAGTTACGAATACGTTTTGTACCCGCACGCAAATACAGATGGTAAGAATTTGACAGGATAATCTGCGCACCGGTGTCGTAAATTTGATCTGTTGTAAGCGTTTTAACAGCAGAATTCGTTCCGACAGGCATAAAAACGGGCGTTTCTATTGTTCCGTGCGGAGTTTCAAAAACACCTGCCCGCGCGCCTGACTGCCGGCATTTATGAACTAATTTATAGCTGAAATATTTTTCTTCACCGTTCATTTTTACCTATTTTACCTATTGGGCATCTAAGCTTTCAATAACCAGTTCAGACATACATTTATTGCCTTCAATAAGTTCTTCGGGCTTGAAATAAAGCGCCAGTTCTCTTTCAGCACTTGCAACACTGTCAGAGCCGTGAACAATATTGTATTCTTTCAATTGGCCAAAATCTGCTCTGATAGTACCGACTTCCGCTTCGTTCGGATCGGTGGAACCCATCAGATGACGAACACCCGCAACGACATTATAACCTTTCAGGGCAATTGCCACTATCGGCCCGCTTTGAAGATATTGTATTAAACGCGGATAGAAAGGTTTATCTGCGTGTTCTATGTAGTGTGCCGCAGCCAATTCATCAGATACCTGCAGCATTTTTAAACCAATAATTTTGTAGCCTTTAGCTTCAAATCTTCTTAAAATCTCTCCTACCAGTCCTCTTCTCACGCCGTCGGGTTTAACGGCAACAAATGTTCTTTCTTCTGTGTGCATAATTTCCTCCATTTATCCCAATATAACACAAAAATTTTCAAAGAGGTATAAATTATAACAAAAGTCATCTGCGAACAGTTAAAACAATCAAAAACTATTTTACCGCCTGATAAAATTTATACATCATTGATGCCAATTTATCATCATTTTTCAACGCTTCAATTAACTCATTTTTTATTTCGTCAATAGATTTACTATAACCCTCAAACATATAAAGTTCATATATATAAACACCTAACGCTTCAGATAATTTTGCAAGGGTTTCAACGGATGGAGCAAAACGACCGGTTTCAATATAACTAATGTTTGCAGGTCCAATTTCAACAAGTTCTGCCAACTTTTCCTGCGTAAGGTGACGCGACTTTCTTAATTCCCGAATTCTTTTTCCTAACAGCTTTTTAATATCTTGCATAACTAAATTATCCCCCAATTAATAAAAATTTTAATAGGGTAATATAGTATATTATCTTGACTTTTTTACTATGACACAGTATAATAAAACTAGAAACTTACTATTACACAGTATATTTTGTTAGTAAATATACTATTATATGAAAGGATAGAAGATGAAACGATTTTTAAATGCCTTTACCACGACAGTCGCAGATCAACGTGCTCTCTTAACTAAAAACTGTACCTACAGTCACGGTTTTACTATGGCTGAAATATTACTTTCCCTCACAATTATCGGTGTGGTTGCGGCGATTACACTTCCAAGCCTCACGGGCAACATCAACGAACGCACATGGGCAACACAGAAAAAAGCTCTTTATGCACGTATGAGTCAGGCAATACCGCTAATAGGTTCCATCAACGGCTATGCTGATAGCGAAACCTTTATTACAGGAGCACTGAGTAAAGTTCTAAAAATTAATAATATTTGCGACAAAGACCATCTGGAGGACTGCGGTATTGCACCAAAATTTATAACACTTACCGGAAACACATTTAGTTATTCAGTACCATTTAAAATGTCGGATTACAATGAAAAAATGACCAACATGCTGGCATCTGATGCAACAACGACATTTAGTTATTCACAGGATGATTCTGAGGCTGCCGCATTTGAAACAGCTAACGGGGAAAGTGTTATACTATTCTATTTCCCAAAATGTCAGCCCGATATGTCAGAAAGTGTCAATTATTTTGTACAGCCTAAAATTTGTGTCAATATGATTTATGACTTAAATGGGAATAAAGGGCCTAACACTGTTGGTAAAGATGTTGGAATAATGACGGTGCTATATGCAACAGACAGCGTTGTCGCAGCACCGCAGCCATGGTATAGAAATTCAGCAACCAGTTCTTATACCACAGATCACAACGAAGCACAGCAATATTGCAGGGAACTTGACCCTGAATACAGGATGCCAAACTTAGATGAACTTGGTTCAATGTTTGCCAATATGACATTATTAGACTTTGGCGATACTTCAAGCACACACGCCGTCTGGTCTTCGGAAATTAATGCAGCTAATAGCAGCCAAGCCTGGGATCAATCCTTCATGACCGGCTACAGACGTATACGTCCAAGAACCGAAAATCTGGCAGCCAGATGCGTTAAGCGATAAATTTAATTTATCCTTTCTTAATATAACAGACCGGAGAATGAATTTCTCCGGTCTGCCTCTTTACAACTACTAAAATATATTGTATTATATAAATGTATAAAAAAGAAAGGATAGAACTTATGAAAAATTTAGAAGCTGAAAACCCTTGTACTATGGGCATTCTGGTCAGGGGGGGGGGGGCAAGCCGAGCTGAGCCGCGAAACTTGCGATAGCAAGTGGAGAGTCGAGCGCGCGACGGGCAAACCGCGATTTGACCGCAAGCGCGAGCGGCGGCGTTTAACGCGAGGCGCAGGCCTTACGTCAAACCTATATCGTGTTGGCACACGACAGTGTGACAAGCAGGCAAGCACTACGATTCGCCGTTGCGCCGATAGCGAGAGCGGAAGGCGCGGACAAATTCTGCAACGATTCGTTATCGTTGCTAAGAATTTGACAGGCAGAAGGTCGATCGAGCCGGTCGCGGAGCAACTTCCACAAGTGAATCCGGGCGGCCGGACAAAGAAAGAAGTACGCGTGAAGAACGTAAAGTATTCGTCATTGCGAGCGGCCTTCACCATGGCGGAAATACTCTTATCCCTCACGATTATCGGCGTGGTTGCGGCGATTACACTTCCAAGCCTCACGGGCAACATCAACGAACGAACTTGGAATACCCAAAGAAAAGCGCTTTATGCACGCTTCAGTCAGGCAATTGCCCTCATGCCGTCATTAAACGGTTACGGAACGCTAAAAGAAGAAAGCTCTTCCGGTGCAGGCGACGGCGTTGATACTGCCGCTGAAACTTTCATCTCCGGCGGTTTGAGCAAAGTCTTAAAAATTAACAACATCTGTGACAATGATCATCTTGAGGATTGCGGCATTGTAAGTCAATTCACAAACCTTAACGGCAGCCAGAAAACTATACCGCTTACCTTGAGCGAGTTACACTCAACCCTTACCTCACGCTCAGCATTTACTATAAGCGGCGTGTCTTATCCGGCGTTTTCCCAGCCGGATGTTAAAGCTGCCGCCTTTGAAACAGCTAATGGCGAAAGCATTGCTTTATATTACAACCCCACATGTGTTCCTGATTTAGCTGAAATAGGTTCTGGTATGGTTATGCAAAGAAAAATGTGTGTAAATCTCATATATGACCTGAACGGAAATAAAGGCCCGAATACTGTCGGTAAAGATATGGGTGTGATGGCGGTATTTTATCCGTCAGACAGCCTTGTAGTCACTGCGACGCCGTCAGTTCAGGATGCCGTAAGCGGTACCGTAACTGACTCTGAAGCCAGTAAAGCTTGTAATGCAATGAGTGAAGATTACAGGCTGCCAAATAGGGAAGAACTGGTTACAATTTATATAAATACTAATTTATTTGGCAGAACCGACGGGCGTTACTGGTCATCAACAAGAACCGCACCGTACGGTTATGCTGTCCAATGGCATGTTGGGCTTGAAGACGGTATTTTAGGCTGGGATCCAAGCGGCAACGGGAAAAAATGTAATGTTTTATGCGTTAAACGCAACTAGTAAAGAAAAGCGGGAACTTTTTTAAAGTTCCCGCTTTTCTTATATTTATTTTATCTGTACTACATACTACACACCGGCCATTTGAGGTTGTGAATTGTGCATCCAGTTTCTGTCGCTTAAGATTTGGTTTTTGATTTCAGCCAGATCTTGCTGCATTAATCTTCTTGGTGAACCTTCTTCCATTGAGTGGTTTCTCAACAAATATGAAGGGTGGAAGATTGTAATTGCTCGGTAGTCAACACCGTCGACGCTTATTGTCATCCACTGACCGCGAACTTTTGAGATAGTTGTTTTCTTGTCAAGTTCTACAAATGATTTAAGGGCAGTTGCACCGCAAAGTACAATTGCTTGAGGTTTAATGATGTCGATTTGTGCTTTTAAAAATTTGCTGCAGCATGCTTTTTCTAAATCAGTAGGAACTCTGTTTTCAGGCGGTCTGCATTTTACTGTGTTGATAACGTATAAATCATCCTGTCTTGAGATGCCTGCTTCTGCCAGAAATTCATCTAAGAGTTGTCCGGCTCTGCCTACAAACGGTTTACCTTCCAAATCTTCTGTTTCACCCGGAGCTTCACCGATTAAAACGATTCTTGCCGTTTCAGGGTTGCCGTCTGAAAATACCAAATTTGTACGTGTTGCGCCTAATGCACAAGACTTACAGCTTTGACATTTCTTTTCTACTATCTCCAAACATTCTTTCTTCATCATTAAGTCTCTCCTTACTGCTATATATTCCTATATTATATCTTTTACAATATCGCTTAAGTTCTTTAATTACAAGGTTTGAAAGCAAAAATACTGCAAATAGATTAGGTACTGCCAAAAATAACGTAAAAGCATCAGACAAATTGATGATACTTTTGAAATTCATAGCAGAACCGATGACTATGAATAAACAATATATTACCTGAAAAGTGCGGGTTGTCAATTTTGTATCGCCGAATAAAAATGTCCAGCTTTTAACCCCGTAGTATGAGCCGCAAAGCATTGTGGAAAGTACAAAGCAGCTTGCCATAAATGTTAAGAGAACAGGGAAAAACGGACACACGCTTCCGAACGCTTTTGAGGTCAATTCAATTCCTGCAAGTCCCGTATTTTGCAGGTAAACTCCGGAAACAACGATAATGAATGCTGTTGCGGAACCAACGATTACTGTATCAACAAACGGCTGCAGCATTGCAATGAAGGCTTGCGCAACAGGTTTAGAAGTTCTTACTGCCGAGAAGGCAATCGGGGCTGTGCCTAAACCTGCTTCGTTAGCGAACATGGCACGTCTGAACCCCCAGAGTAAGCAGGCAAACATTCCGCCCTGCATAGCTTTAGGTTCAAACGCCTCTTTTACAATGGTGACAATAGTTTCAGGGATATGGTGGATATTCACCAGACAAATTATAAACGCTGAAATTACATACAACGAGCACATAACCGGTGTTACTTTTGAGGTAAATTTTCCGATAGCTTTAATCCCGCCGATTATCGTAACAAAGGTTATAACGGCAACGATTAAACCAAGAAGCCAGCTTTGACCTGCGAAAAAGCTGCTCTCGCCGCCCGTAACCTCTGTAATCTGTGCGGTCATTGCGTTTATCTGGAATAAGTTCCACCCGCCAATCATTGCAAAAATACAACATAAGGCATAGATTTTTGCCAGATGCGGTGCAATCGGCGCAAGATATTTCCCTTTTAAACCGCCCAGAATATAATACATCGGCCCGCCGGCAACTGTTCCGTCCTCGTTAATTTTGCGGAATTTCAACCCGAGCAGAACCTCTGCGAACTTTAACGCCATTGAGAAAAAGCCTGCTATAATCATCCAGAAAATTACCCCAGGCCCTCCGATTGAAACCGCAGCAGCCGAACCTGCAACGTTTCCTATTCCGGCAGATGCCGAAATCGTTGCCGTCAAAGCCTGAAAAGACGAAACTTCTCCTTTTTTCTTGCGTTTGAAATTATCTTTATGCTCGTAACGTTTTGCAATCAGGCGGACTGCGTGTTTGAAACCCCAGATTCCGATGAATCTTAAACGGAAGGTGAAATAAAGTGCCGCTGTAATAAGCAATGCCACAAGCAGTTCAACCTTTACTCCTCCAATGGTTACGGAGCAAAATATAAGGCTTGAAATTTTATCGGCTACAGGTGAGAGTAAGCTGTCAATTATGCTATCTAAACTCATTCTTACATAATATTATAAATAATTTTTTATATCAACCCATGGGCTGAAAGGCAAACGGGAATTTAACTTTGGGCTTCCATTTTTATAAGGCAGTGTCTGAAATATGTAAGCATAATAATACAAAGAACAATTGCGCTCACAATCAGGCTTATCCAGAAACCTAAAATCGTCAGGTTATATTTAAAAGCAAGCGTATAGCCCAGCGGAATTGAAATCAGCCAGTATGCCGTAAAGTTTGAAATCATAACGATCTTGGTGTTTTTCAAACCTTTAAAGATGCCGGCAAGGGAAATTTGCAGCCCGTCGAAGATTTGGAAAATCCCGAGAAAAATAACAACAGGAACTGTAATTTTTATCAGTTCCGCATCTTTTGTAAAGAAACCGATTAATGTTGAAGGGAACAATGTTACAATCACGGCGCTTATTGCCATAAAGCCCGTTGCCATTGCCATACCAATAAAGGAATAGCGTTTGAAATCCACTGTATTTTTAGCACCGTTTGCGTAGCCTGTTTTAACGGCAATAGCGTTTGCAATCGCCAGCGGAACCATAAATGAAACGGTCGTCAGTGTACAGATAATATTTTGCGCTGCCGCATAAACACCCGAAACTTTACCTAAGAATATAACAATAATATTAAACGCGACAAATTCTACAAGGATTGCGCACGAAATCGGCAGGCCCACCTGAATTAAAGTTTTATAAAAACCTGTTCTGTGATAATTTCTCGGGTGCATTTTGTATAACGCGTAAAAATAGAGGGTTAAACCCATAACATATCTTACAATCAGGCTGGCAATAGCAAGTCCCGCGACTCCCAGCGATGGGATAGGGCCCCAGCCGAAAACAAGAATTATATTCAAAAATACATTTAAAAATACGCAAAATACAGTCACAAGATTAGGTATGAATACTATTTCAAACGCTTGCAAATATTCTTTTATCGCTGCGTGAATATATGCTCCGAAAGTTGAAAATACAGTAATCAGCATATAATCCTTAATCAACGGGACGAGTTTCGCTTCAAACCCGAGTTTATCAACAAGCGGTATACATCCGAGCATTACAAATGAAATTATAAAACTTAAAATTATTGCAAATCTGACAGATGAAAAGAAATATTTCCTGGCATTGAGGTTTTCCCCTCTGTAATTTGATAAAATCGGAGAAATTCCGCTCAAAATTCCGATACCGAAAGTCATAATGCAGTTGAGAATTGCCGTTGCAATACTTACGGCCGCAAGTGTATCCGTTGAATGGCGTCCCGCCACAAGCACATCCCCGACTCCGATAAGGATAAATCCCAGATTGCCCATTATTATGGGTAAAGATATATTTACTAATTCTTTGACGTAATGCTTTATGTTAAAAATGGACATAACACCTTTATATCCTATAAAAATTTTAAATCAAGCTCTTGTTATGCTGTATTTTTCAAATATAATAATTTAAGTTATGAAAAAGTTTAGAGAAAATGTAAGAAATTTTTGTATAATAGCCCACATTGACCACGGCAAATCAACGCTTGCCGACAGACTTCTGGAATTTACCGGAACGGTTGCGCAGCGTGATATGCAAAACCAGATTTTAGATTCAATGGATATTGAGCGCGAACGCGGAATTACAATCAAACTCAACTCCGCAAGAATGAATTACAAATCAAAAGCCGGCAAAGATTATATCCTGAACCTGATTGATACTCCCGGCCACGTTGATTTTTCCTATGAAGTTTCACGCTCTCTTGCGGCCTGCGAGGGCGCGCTTTTGATAGTTGACGCAACGCAGGGCGTTGAAGCTCAAACGCTTGCAAATGTTTATCTTGCAATTGAACAAAATCTGGAAATTATTCCTGTAATCAACAAAATAGATTTACCGTCCGCGGATGTCGAACGCGTTAAGCAGGAAATTGAAGAGGTTTTAGGAATTGACGCCTCAATGGCAATTCCCGTGAGCGCGAAGGCGGGAATAGGCATTGAAGATGTTCTTGAAGCCGTTGTGGAATTTATTCCGCCGCCTGAGGATACTTCTGATAAACCTTTGAGAGCACTTGTATTTGATAGTGCCTATGACCAGTATTTAGGAACGGTTTGCTGCTTCAAAATTATGGACGGCAAAATGCACCTCGGAGAAAAAGTCAGATTTATGGCGTCCGGCAAAGAATATGAAATTGTTGAACTCGGTTATCAAACACCGACCCGCGTTCAGGTTGATGAATTAATCTGCGGGGATGTAGGATATTTTGCCGGCTCAATCAAAGAGTTAACCCGTTTTGTCGGCGACACGGTAACAAGCGTTGAAAATCCCGCAAAAGAACCGCTTGCCGGCTATAAAGAAGCTCTTCCAATGGTATTTTCAGGTATGTACCCTGTAGATAACGAAGATTATCACGATTTGAAAGAAGCACTCGAAAAATTAAAACTCAATGACAGCAGTATTACATTTGAGCCGGAAACTTCCAGCGCATTAGGATTTGGCTTCCGCTGCGGGTTTCTGGGAATGCTTCACATGGAAATCGCGCAGGAACGTCTTGAGCGTGAATACAATCTTGCGCTCGTTACAACCGCGCCTTCCGTAGTTTATAAAGTTCATACAACCGATGGCAAGGTTGTTGAAATCGACAATCCCGCCAACCTTCCGCCGGCACAGGTAAGAGATTATATTGAAGAACCTTATGTAAAAGTTCAAATAATTACCCCGAACGATTACGTCGGAACTCTGATGGATTTGTGCCAGACTAAACGCGGAATTTTTATTAATATGACCTACATTGATAAAGTTCGCGCTAATCTGGAATACGATATTCCCCTGAGTGAAGTTATTACCGACTTTTACGATCAGTTGAAATCCAGAACCAAGGGTTATGCAAGTTTGGATTACGAATTCCACGATTACAAACGTTCAAAACTTGTGAAACTGGACATTCTTCTAGCAGGCGAAATTGTCGATGCACTTTCAGTAATCTGTCACGAAGATAATGCATTCTACATAGGTCAAAAACTGACCGCAAAATTAAAAGAAATTATCCCGAAACAGCTTTTTGAAGTTCCTGTTCAGGCGGCAATCGGCGGACGCGTAATCGCAAGAACAACAATTAAGGCAATGCGTAAAAATGTTCTTGATAAATGTTACGGCGGCGATATTACGCGTAAGCGAAAACTTCTTGAAAAACAAAAACGCGGTAAAAAACGTATGAAATCCGTTGGCCGCGTAGAAGTTCCGCAAGAAGCTTTCATGGCTGTATTGAGCCTTGATGAAGAGTAAAGGGCAGTCTTACAGAATGCCCCTTGATGGTATATTACCGTTTAACACACCAGACCTGTGCTGTTGTGGTGTCTAAATCTACTATAGTCCAGTGTCCGGCTCCGTTAATTGAAGAAACTATATAACCCAAATTTTCACTTCTGTTTAATATTCTATCACTAGCCCAGGAAGTATCTATAACAAAACTGGAGGAGTTATTTAGCAGTTTCCTGTTAATAAACATTGCTGCAAGTTCTTCTTTATTAGGAGTTCGATTGTTTTCATCTAGGTTCCGGCAGGTATTACCGGCTTTGTTTTGCAAAACAGTTGTAGTTGAATAGCCATGGTAAATGCACATTTCTTGACCGACAGCCTGTTGACCAAACATAGAACCGACTCAGTCGGTGTCATCGCGA
>CALUQY010000026.1 GCA_944323035.1 Candidatus Gastranaerophilales bacterium | reverse complement strand
TTTTCCAACCCCCAGCAAAAAAAATTCTCCTTTGAAAAGTTTTAAAAACCCCTTTTTCAAAAAAAAAGGGGGGGGGGGGGGGGGGGATTGCTTAACAGGCTGGAAATGTGAATTTATGTGAAAATCGTAGGTATAGAGTATATATTTTTTATAGCATGCAGGTTCGCGGCTTGTTGTTCTACTCCAAATGTACGGTTTTTATCCTCTTTACACCTTTTAAATGATGTGATTGTCGGTGAATATAATAGAATAGAATTGTGATAATTACCGGGGCAGATAATGAGCGAGAGTTTTGAATTTTCATCATACAATAACATAAAACGGTTATCGGAAGAAGAACTTATTGCGTTATGGAATAAGTATTTTCAGGACAAAAACGATAAGGCTGTTAAAGATGCGCTCATTGTTCAATATATTTACCTGATAAAATACGTTGTCGGACGTATTAAAATGACTCTGCCAAACGGGATTTCAATGGAAGATATTGCAGGCTACGGGGTTGAAGGACTTATTAACGCTGTTGAGCGTTTCTCTGTAGATAAGAATACAAAATTTGAAACTTATGCCTTAATAAGAATTCGCGGAACAATTTTAGACAGAATTCGTTCGGAAGATTTTCTGCCTAGAAGTGTCCGCACCAAGTTGAAAAAGATTAAGCAGGCTCAGGAAGAATTAAAACAGACTCTCGGCAGAATGCCGACCACCAAAGAGGTTGCGGAAGCTCTGGATATGGATGTCGATAAAGTTATCCAGCTTATGTCGGAAGATGTTACGGTGTCGTCAATTTATGACAAGCAGGGCGCATCGGATGACAGTTTGGAAGTTATCGACACAATAAGTGACGAGCATGGTAAAACCCCTTATGAAGAAGCCGAAGAAAAAAATGTTAAACAAGAATTGGAGAATGCTTTGAAAAGGTTACCTGAAAGAGAACGAAATATTATGGTTTTGTATTATCAGGAAAACATGACGCTTAAAGAAATAGGTCAGATGCTTGGAATGTCCGAATCGCGTGTCTGCCAGCTGCATGCTCAAAGTATCGTTAAGCTGAAAAATATTCTCAGCGAAAAACGCTCAAGAAGATTGCAGCAAAATATTATCGGTTAAGCCGGATCCCGCTGTTTTTTGTTAATCTATGCGCAAATTGTAATCTTCAACCAGAAAATCAATTCTGTTGCCTAAAGCTTTTCGTCCTTCTGTTGCATTTTTTGTCGGCATAATCGAGCCAAATCCAATCGGAAATAGTTGATTTATCAAGCATTTTTCCTGATCTGTCAGGTAATTTGTTATTGCACCGGCTCTGAGTGAGGTTCTTGAAATCCTGTCTACCTGCGTTTCTCCTATCTTGCTGTGAACAAGTATCATCCACCTTCTGCCGCTCCGCTTCATAATCTGCGCAAGCGCATTCAATAAAATTTTTCCGGTATCGGTTAAGCAGCCGCATTCGTCAAACATAAGTTCGTCTTTTATGCTCAGAACAAATCCCGTCGGTGTGTAGCCAAGATAAATATATTCTTTTGCACCGTCAAATTTCTCTCTTACCTGCTCTTCAATGGCTTTTAGCGGCATAGCCATGCCAACAGGGCAAACCGCCTGCGTCTGTATTATTGATAAATGTATTGCAAGTAATATTAATATGACTTTTTTAATCATCTATTCTCCTGTAATAATCAGGTATTCGTCCGGTGTATTGTGCCGGAGCGCCACGTCGCCTTCGGCTCCTCGTGATGACAACGCGGTGTCATTGCGAGCACCGTAAGGTGCGTGGCAATCCAGGTATATTTATCTTTTGTAATGAATATATTATCGTCTATTTGTCGGGGTAAAACATTACGCAAATGTACTAAGGTTTCAAAATGGACAGTACATAATCTTCATCAGTGAAGTATTTGTTTGCGCATTCCTTCAAGTCCTGAGCGGTTACGGCTTGGATCTTATCTTTTACTTTTTCCAGAAAGTCAAATCCCAGATGAAGTATTCCGTAATGAGCATAAACAGAAGCCTGCCGCTGGTTTGTTTCCAGAGAAAACGCCCATTTCCCGAAAAGGTTGCTCTTTGCATCCGCAAGTTCTTTTTCCGGTACAAGTTCTGTTTTGATTTTATCAATTTCTTCTTTGAAACCGTCAAGCGCGGTTTCAATATTTTTCGGCTCGGTTGCTATATAAATATGGAAGTTTGCAGCAGAAAGCGCAGCTTCATAAGTGCTTCTGACAACATAGGCAAGCCCTTTTTTGTCGCGAAGTTCCGAGAATAATCTTGAAGAAAGGCCTGAGGCACCCAGAATTATGTTTAAAAGCATAAGAGATGCATAATCTTTGCTGTCATAGCCTGATACAAGCCAGCCTTTAATAATATGAGCCTGATTAAGATTATCCTTGTTTTGTTCAATAATTTTTGTTTCCGTAAGCGGTGATTTGTGGAAAATTACGACTTCTTTAGAGCTGTCTTCCAAGCCGCTGAAGGCTTTTTCTACACCTGAAAGCTCTTTGATATCTCCGACAACGGTTACAACCTTACGGCTGTTATTTCGGATTGTTTTGTAGGCGTTAATGATATCATCTTTTTGAATTCTATCGAGGTTTTCAAGGATGATTGTTTCTGTGTTGCCGTAGGCGTGGTTTGCATAAATATTTTTGTAGAAGGCTTCAAGAGCTTTTAATCTTGGAGAATCCATCGCAACCTGAATTTCGCCTTCGTATTTATTGATTTCTTTTTTATAATCGTCAAATGTTGTGTTTTTGATAACATCTGTAAGGATTTCCAGCGCCTTGTCAAAATCTTCGTTAAGACAGATGAATTTGAAGCTTAGATAATCTGATTTAAGCTCGCAGATAAGTTCAATAGCGTATTCATCAAGTTCTTTTGCCAGTTGTTCAGCAGTGCGGTTTGTTGTTCCCTGCATAAAAAGTCTTGTCATTACCGCGTAAAGCCCCGGAATTTCTTCCTCCTGATTTAGTGAAAAATCTATGCACAGCGTAGTTCTTGGTGTATTTTTGCTCTCTTTATATAAAAATTTAATTCCGTTTTTTAATTCTTTAATTTCTCTCATAATACAATAATAGCACCAACAAAAATGCTGGTGCTATTTTAATATAAGTTTACAAAGTGTTTTAAGAGTGGTCGGTAATAACTGCTTCTACTGCATTAAGTGCAGGAACGACTGTTCCGCCGTAGATTAGCACAGGGAATACATCGTTAATCCTCATAGGGTCAACCGTGCAGGTTCCGGCTTCGTTAGTACTGTCTTCCATGTATTTAGTTTCGTCTTTAGTAACTTCACCTGTTGAATTCTCCTCATAATCCCAGTACCAGTAACCGGTGTCATCAATATTTGCACAGGTTATCATAGAATTAGGCGATTCCGGCCCGTTTACATCAATGTATGCAAGGCAAGGTGAAGCTTTTGTACAAGCATGCTCATCAATATCATTTTTATCCGGGAAGATAATATAAGAACCGTCACGGGTTTCAAAAATTGCCCCCCGTTGATCACCGGCTCCGGAATCATCTACTGTAATACCTTCTGCATCCTCATTTGTCTCCCAATCTAACTCAGCCCTCCCGTCTGAATCGGTAGCCCCGAGAGCTACAAATTTGCCGGAGAAGGCGTGGGTTGTTGCGTCAAGTTTTTTTACATCCATTGTTTTTGTCAATAGATTTTCAATTGAAACCTGCAGGTTAAGATCTTCTGCTCCTGCGCCGGTCTTGTTAACAATTCTGTCAACCTCTGAAGTATTGTATTCCAGTTTAGCCGAACCAATTTTGAGTGCCTGTGACAGAAGTGCGTAGTTTTTTTGCATCATTAATTTATGAGATCTTCCGCCGGTGTTTCCTATAAGCTGCGGCAGTGTAATCGCTGCAACTACGCCGATAATCGTCAAAGCTATCATAATTTCAGCCATTGTAAACGCTGACCCTGAACCATTAGACCAATTCATAAGGTTCCAACGGTGGTGTTTCTTTTCGTTCATTAAAACTTCCTCTCTGTTTCTGATATCCTCTTTAATTATAACATTCCCACCTGTATTTGTAAAGATTATGTAACAAAAAGGCAAAAACAGATGGTTTTGTGGTTTTATATATATGTGAAGGTTAAATTTTATTAGGTGTAGTTTTATGTTTAGTGAAAAGTTTATGCGTTATTTAATGGATTATCAAAAATCCGAATTTACTCCCCCTGCAAACCAAAAAGAAATCCGTTTTAGAAACAAAGGCGGTAAAGCCGTCCGCGTGACTGTGGAAGTTAAATCTAAATAATTATTTCTTTTTCGTTTTTATATGTGACATACCCCAATGGCGCTTTAGGCGGTTTCTTGAGGTATTTACATTTCGTGTAAATGACGCCGGCTTTTGAGGTGAGCTTTGCGCTGGAATATTCTTTGGCTAACTTTGCGCATTCAAAGATAAGTTTGTCTGTCGGCTCCGTGCATTTTAAAAGTACATGCGAGCCGGCGCAGCCGTGAGTGTGAAACCAGTAATCTTCATCTTTTGAAAGCTTTGAAACAATGTAATCATTTTGCTTGTTGTTCCGCCCGATAAAAATTTTGCAGCCGTCAATTTCTTTTTCCATAAGTTCTGTTGCTTTTTGTTTCTTTTCAGGCTGGTAGACCGGCAAAATCTCGGATTTTATCTCTTGAAGCTCTGTGTAACTCTTTGCTTCCTCAAGGGCGTAGAGAGTTTGCTCAAGATATTCTATCTGTATTTCGTTTTCGGCAAGCATTTCGTTAATTTTTTCGATAGATTTCTTTGATTTGTTGTAGCGCTTGTAGAACTTGTTGGCGTTGTCTTTTAAGGTCAGCATCGGATCAAGTTCTATAGAAATATTGATGTTGTTTTCCCAGTCATAAACTTCCATGTCTGGCGTGTAATCCTTGCCGTTATAAAGGTTTGCCATAATTAAATCGCCCAAATGCCGGTATTCAAAACATTTTTCTTCTTTTTGAAGCTGTGCTTGCATAAGCGCTTTGTTTTTAATGTGTTTTGCAAGCTTTTTGTTTATAAGCGTTTTGAGTTCCTGCGTAATTGATTTAATTTTATTTTCTTCAATATGGTGCGAAAAATATTCATCAATCATCCCGTTTACGCTGTCAAAACAGATACTGTCCGGCAGGAGTTCTGAAAAGAGCGAAAATTCTTTGTAATCCGGTGTTATTGCAGGAGATAAGCCTTTTAGTGATATATAGTCTTTTAATTTCTCAATCGGCTGATTTTTACATTGTGCGGCAAAGGCTTTAGAGAAAAAGAAAAAGTTTTCTAAAGGTTCTGTGATTTCTCCATTTACGGTTAAAATGTCAAATTTCTTTTGTTTGGGCGGGTAAATATACGGGAGCGTTCCTGCCATTTCGCGCTCGCGGCTTTTCTCGCTTCCGACATTGTGCGCGCAGCCGATAATAATATTCGTATCAGCATTGTAAAGCACGATATTCGAATGCTTGCCCATTAATTCAATTGCAAGACAAAGTTCGATTTTTTCCTGCAGTTCGTTAAAAGTTTCAACGTAAATTTCGAAAATCCTCTCGTGGTTTGGCTGGTTAACCTTGACGATTTTTGCGTTTTCAAGGTATTTCCTCAACTGCATGCAGAACATAGGCGGTTTTAGCGGGATTTCCAAAAATCTCCGCGCCTCGGTTTCTTTGTTTATAAAACATAGATGATGAAACTGCGGGTTTATGTTTACATAGAATTTTTGCGAATTACCGTTGTTTCGTAATGTAAAGAGAAGTTCCCTGCGCGTCGGCTGCTGGATTTTTTGAATCCTGCTCCCGACAAAAAAATCTCTGTTTTCTTCTATAAAAGCTTTTAATGTCAAACTGTCAAATGTAATCATAAGTTAATTATAACACAACATAGATTGACAATATGCAAAAAAACTTTTACAATAACTTATTATTGTCCGAGAAAGACTCGCGATAAGGAACGTGGTGTGAATGAGTTGCGTAGCAACTCCCGCTCACGCAAGCGAGTCTTTTGAGTGGCGTATTAGACAGCGCAGCCGCCACGGCTCGCGGTTCAGCGAGGCGGAGCGGCGGAGAACTGCTTTAAAGGAGTAATGTATGTCATACTGGGAACTATTTTTGATAGTAGCAATTGCAGCACTTATTTTTGAAATGTTTGCCCCTGCAATGTTCTTTTTAAGTATTGCGGCTGCGGCGTTAATTACTGCAATTATTTCGCTCTGGTATACGAATTTTCACTGGCTCATAGTGATTTGTTCTGCGCTTTCTGTTATTATTCTGTTGTTTATCCGTCCGTGGATGAAAAAAATTATGCACGAAATGCCCAAAAGCGTTGATTTTCATTCCGAATATATAGGAAAAATAGTTAAAGCTACAGAGGAAATTACGAATACCGGCGGTGCAATTACGGTTTACGAAGAACGCTGGGATGCGAGGCTTGCTAACCCTGAATCCGCACCTGTTCCGGCGGGTTCTGAGGTAAGAATTGTCAGAAATGACAGTATAGTTTTATATGTTGAAGCAGTTTAAATAAGGAGGAAATATGTTTTTTCTATTAGTATTATTAATTGTTGCGGCAGTAGTGTTTGTTGTTAAAGGCGTTATTATTGTCGAACAGCAGGAGGTTGTTATCATTCAGCGTCTGGGTAAATATCTGCGCACGCTTAATGCCGGTTTTAACCTGATAATTCCGTTCCTGGATGCACCGAGGCCTATTGCCAAAAAGGTTACAAAAAAGACTTTTGACGGTAATACTTACTCTTATACGGTGATGTCTGACAGAATTGATATGAGAGAATCCGTATATGATTTCCCGCGTCAAAATGTAATTACCAAAGATAACGTTTCAATAACCATTAACGCACTTTTGTATTTTCAGATTGTGGATGCGCATAAGGCTGTATACGGAATCGAAAATCTGCCTGAGGCAATTGAAAAGCTTACACAGACAAATTTGAGAAACCTTGTCGGTCAAATGGAATTGCAAGATACACTTACTTCGCGTGAAAAAATTAACGGCGAATTAAGATCAATTCTTGACGTGGCAACAGATAAATGGGGGGTTAAGATTAATCGTGTCGAACTTCAAGACATAATTCCGCCGGCAGATATTCAGGCTGCAATGGATAAGCAAATGAAGGCCGAACGTGAAAAACGTGCAATGATTTACGAAGCGGAAGGTCAGAGAGAATCCGCAATCCGTATCGCGGAAGGGCAAAAAGAAGCCGCTATTAAAAAAGCGGAAGGTGAAAAACAGGCCGCTATTTTGACGGCAGAAGGCGTTGCACAGGCCCGTATCGTAGAAGCTGAAGCTGAAAAGACCGCTATAAGGCGTATAATTGAAGCCTTTGAAGATAAAGGCCAGCCGGATAAATATTTGATTGCTATGAAGTATCTTGAAACCCTGACTTCAATCACGGACGGCAAGGATAATAAGATTGTTTATATGCCTTATGAAGCAACCGGAATTTTGAGTTCTGTTGACGGAATTAAGGAAATGTTCAAAGGTAATAAGTAGTTTTTAAGGGGGGCATTTTTAATGCCCCCTCTCTTGACGCAAGAGAAAAAATAGTACATAATGAATAAGGCAATAAGTAAATAAGGCAATAGGGCAATAAGTCGTAATGACCGAAAGGACGAAAAAAGTTAATAAGTTAATAGGTTAAAAAGTTAATAAGGAATATGACCGAATTGGAAGAAAATAATATAAAGGTCATATTGCCTTAATGCCTTAATGACCTATTGCCTTATTCCAGTAGGTTGGGCTTTCCAGCCCAACGCAATAAAAGAAAGGATGGAAAGAATGAAAAAACGTAGGAATGTATTAACAAATGCAGGGGGGGGGGGCCTCTCTTAACAGGCACTATTGAGGAGTCGGCCGCTGAGCGGCATCCTCGACTGGTTGGACATGACTTTTTAACGCCCGACCAATTAGGAAGCCGGCTTGACCGCCGGTGGATTGCCACGCCGGCAAAGCCGGCTCGCAATGACAGTGGGTGGTTGGTGCATGCAGCGTTTACCATGGGCCCGGCTGTGTCGAGAGCCATAAAGGGTTTACGGGCTCACGGACGACGAATAGCGTTCACCATGGCTGAGATTTTGCTTTCCCTCACGATAATCGGTGTTGTAGCGGCGATAACGCTTCCGAGCCTAACCGGCAATATCAATGAGCGCACATGGAACACGCAGCGAAAAACTCTTTATGCACGGTTTAGTCAGGCAATCCCGCTAATGGGTTCTATTAACGGCTATGCAAACGCAGAAACATTTGTTGCCTCCGGACTTTCTAAAGTTTTAAAAATTAACAATATTTGTGACAGCGACCATCTGCAGGATTGCGGCATTACAAGTAATATCAATACATTGAAAGGTGCAAATTTTTCTTTATCAGTGCCGTTTAAACTAAGTGAATTAAATTCAGAAATGGTTTCGTATTCAACATCACTGACAGGAGTTTCAAATTTTTCTGCCGTGGATTCTGAAGCTGTTGCATTTGAGACCCAAAACGGTGAATCAATTTTATTGCATTATATGCCAGGCTGTGTTTCTGAAATGCAGGAAACGGCAGCGCATTATGTTATGCCAAAGATTTGCGCAAATATGATATTTGATTTAAATGGCTTGAAAGGCCCGAATACCGTGGGAAAAGATATTGGCATGTTAACTGTTCTTTATCCTGTTGACAGTTCTGTGGTTTCTCCTTACCCGAATATCAATGATGCAAATAATAGCGCAGATATTACAGATGCGTTAAAGATTTGTAAGTCGCAGGATAGTGAATACAGGCTGCCAACCCGCGATGAAATGGCATCTTTATTCGTGAATAAAAAACTCCTGGGCATTTTGGATGCCGGCGGCGCCGATAGTTCTCTGTACTGGACATCGTCTATAATTTCAACGCAAAAAGCCTGGGCGCAAAGTATGATAAGCGGAAGGCGTACTCCTTACGACCGGACTACAGAGCTATCCGTACGCTGCGTTAAACGTTAACTTTTTATAACAAAAAATCAGGTCGGAGTATTCCACCTGATTTTTAGTTGTAGTATAATTTTTCTATGAGCAGACGTTTGGATATTGGTAAAATTTTATTGGTAGAAGCAATCATCTGGTTTAGCATTCTATGTGTAGTTGTTTTTTCTATCAGGGCTTATAATATCAAAAATTATAAGGCTGAAAAGCAGTACCAGATTTTTATCTCTGACGTTGACGGATTAATAATAGGCTCACCTGTTAAATATATGGGTGTTCAGGTCGGTTATGTCAGTTATATAAAGCTTTTGACTAATGAAGTTTATGTTAAATTCCTTATTACGAATAAAGATGTTTCGCTACCAAAAGGCGTTGTTGCAAATGTTGAATTTAACGGAATGGGCGGAACCAAGTCGCTGGAACTCTATCCGCCGACTCCGCAGGATTTGAAAACCGAAAAGATTATTAATATTAAAGAAACTTTCCGGCTTGCGCATTCAATAGACTTGCTTGATAATATGTTTGCAAAACTTGCGCTTATAGGCGGTAAATTCAACTATTTTATGAAACAGGTGCAGCCTTACGTCGCGCCTGACCAATATGATAATTATACAGAGTTTAACGATAACCTGCAGGAGTTGAGTACGCGCCTGAAAAAGGCTGTTGGCGAGGATAAAGGAGCCGGAAATGAATAAAGATACGTTGAATATAGTTCAAAACCCCGTTATTTTGACAAATTTATACATAATGCGCGATAAAAATACAAAAAGCAGTGAGGTTAGATACGCTGCAAGAAAAATTACAAGCTGTCTTTTATACGAGGCTTCCAAGAGTCTTCCGCTTGTTGATAAAGAGGTAACAACACCGCTCACAACGTTTACGACTAAAGTCGTTGATGAGGATGTCGAAATTATAATTTCTCCTATTTTGCGTGCAGGCCTTATTTTTACGGATGAGGCTGTTGATATTTTGCCGCAGGCCGTAATTCGCCATATTGGGATGTACAGGGATGAGGCAACTTTAAAACCTGTGTGGTATTACAATAAGCTTCCGAAGAGCCTTAAAGACGCAAATCGAACCTATGTTTTTATAACCGATCCGATGCTTGCCACAGGCAACTCATTACTTGAAAGCGTCCGACTTTACCGTGAAAAAGGTGTGCCGATTCAAAATATCAAAGCAATTTCAATAATTTCGGCACCGGAGGGCGTTGAAAATTTACAAAAACATTTCCCTGAATTGGAAATTATAACTGCAACGCTGGATGATCATTTGAACGAAAAAGGCTATATTGTTCCCGGCATGGGCGATGCGGGCGATAGAATGTTTAACACGTTGTAACGCTTTTTTTTTTGTGATATGACATTGTTAAGATTAAAATTTTAGAGGGATTTAATAAGATGACAACAACGACTATCAAAATCGAGGATTTACCAACCGTTTATGACGCGCAGAATACAGAGCGCGAAATTTATAAATTCTGGGAAGAAAATAATCTTTTCAAGGCTGATGCCAAAAGTCCGAAACCGGCGTATTCAATTGTTATTCCGCCGCCAAACGTTACCGGAGTTTTACACATGGGACACGCACTGGATGAAACCCTGCAAGATATTTTGACCCGTTATCACAGAATGTCCGGTTATGAAACCCTGTGGCTTCCGGGAACCGACCACGCAGGACTTGCAACCCAGAATGTTGTTGAAAAACAGTTGAAAAAAGAAGGGCTTACCCGCCACGATTTAGGTCGTGAAAAATTCCTTGAAAGAACATGGCAATGGACTAACGAACACAGAGGCGCGATTTTAGACCAGATGAAACGCCTTGGAGCTTCTTTTGACCGCTCAAGAGAAAGATTTACCTTTGACAAAGGCTGTTCTGATGCTGTTAAAGAGGTTTTTGTAAGACTTTATGAAAAAGGATTAATTTATAAAGGTGCATACATTGTCAACTGGTGCCCTCGCTGTATGAGTGCGATTTCAGACGTTGAAACCGAATACGAAACCGAACAGGGGCACATGTGGGAAATTTCGTACCCGCTGAAAGGTGAAATCGGTGCGATTATTGTCGCAACAACCCGCCCTGAAACGATGTTCGGAGATGTTGCGATTGCGGTTAACCCTTCTGATAAAAAATATTCCGAATTAATCGGCAAAACGGTAATTATTCCGCTTTCCGGTCGAGAAATACCTATTATCGCGGATGAATACGTTGATAAGTCTTTCGGAACCGGCGCTGTTAAAATTACACCTGCGCACGACCCTAACGACTTTGAAGTCGGTAAACGTCATAACTTAAAGCCAATCTGGATTATGAACGAGGACGGAACTATGAAGGATTGTCCGGAAGTTCCTTGGGAAATTCACAATATGGACAGATACGAAGCCCGTAAAAAAGTCGTTGAAATGCTTGAATTAAAGCGTGCTCTGCTGCGTGTGCGCGATCACGTTCATAATGTAGGTAAATGCCAGCGCTGCAACACGACAATTGAACCGCTTCTTTCCGAACAATGGTTTGTAAAAATGGAACCGCTTGCAAAGGCCGCGATTGAAGCTGTTAAGGACGGAAGAATTAAATTTATTCCTGAGCGCTGGGAAAAGAATTATCTCGGCTGGATGGAAAATATCCGCGACTGGTGTATTTCCCGTCAAATCTGGTGGGGACACCAAATCCCGGCCTATTACCATAAAGTGACAGGTGAAATGGTTGTTGCAAAAGAAAATCCTGACCCTGAAAATTATGTTCAGGAAACTGATTGCCTTGATACGTGGTTTTCATCCGGCTTGTGGCCGTTTTCGACCATGGGCTGGCCGAATACCGATAGTGAAGATTTCAAAAAATTCTACCCTACTACAACTCTTGTAACCGGTTTTGATATTATTTTCTTCTGGGTTGCAAGAATGATAACTATGGGGCTGGAATTCACCGGTAAAGCTCCGTTTTCGACGGTTTATATCCACGGGCTTATACGTGATGAAAAAGGTCAAAAAATGTCTAAATCCAAAGGCAATACGATTGATCCGGTAGAAATTATTGATAAATACGGTTGTGACGCCTTAAGATTTACTCTTACTTCACTTTGTACATACGGCGGTCAGGATATAAAAATTTCTGATGAACGCTTTGAATACGGCAGAAACTTCGCAAACAAAATTTGGAATGCTTCACGTTTTGTTTTGATGAACCTGCAAGGCGTTGACAACAAAGAAATTGATTTCTCTAAACTCACTATTGTAGACAAGTGGATTCTGGATAAATTAAATTCTGTTGCAAAAGAGTATAACGAAAATATGAAAAACTTCCGTATCGGTGAAAATGCGCATATTCTGTATGATTTCTTCTGGAATTCATACTGTGACTGGTATGTAGAAATTTCTAAAATCCAATTGCAGGATGAAAGCTTGAAACTCAATACCCAGCGCGTTTTAAGATATGTTCTTGACATGTCATTGCGTATGCTGCACCCGATTATGCCGCATATAACAGAACAGGTTTGGCAGTTAATTCCGAAAGAAACTGATGTCAGGGCGATTATGGTTTCTGAATTCCCGCAATTCAGCGAAAAACTTGTGTTCCCGACAGAAAGAGAAGAAATGGAACTCGTTTTTGAAACTATTAAATCAGTCAGAAACGTAAGACAAAGCTTTAACATTCCGATGTCTGTAAAGTTTGATATTGAAGTTCGTGCAGAAAAGAGGGAAAAACCTGTATTTGAAGCAATTGAAGCTTTAATTCAGCGTCTGGCAAAGGTTGAAAATATAACTTACGGCGAGCTTGACGCACCGTCGCCTAAAAAATCTGCGACAGCGGTTGTGTCTGCGTCAAAAATCGTTATCAGACTTGAAAACCTGATTGATTTTAACGCAGAAATCGCGCGTCAGAAGAAAAAACTGGAAAAACTTGTTAATGAAAAGCGTTCGCTTGAAGGTAGAATGAAGAATGAAAAATTCGTTCAGAATGCACCAAAAGAGTTGATAGAACAGACAAACGAACGTATTCAGGAAATAACGATTCAGGAAAAAACGATTAATGATTTGATTGAAGAGTTACAAGGATAAAAAAAGACCTCCCGAAAGGGAGGTCTTAAAATATTGAAATTATTAATATTTTACATTATTCTTCTTTTGTATTAAAATCTAATTAGTTATTAAGAGAATTAAGAGGGATTATAAACATGCAAATATCTTTAAATTGGTTAAATGAATTCGTTGATTTATCTGACGTTGACGTGAAACAAATAGCGCACGAATTGACGATGAGCGGGTTGGAAGTTGAAGAAATTGAAGAAATTAAACCTAAGTTTACCAATATAAGGACTGCAAAAATTGAGAAGATTGATAACCACCCGAATTCCGACCGGCTTCACCTCGTAACGGTTAATCTCGGAACTGAATTGAAAACTGTTGTTTGCGGCGCACAAAATATTGCGGAAGGTCAAATTATTCCTTACGCTTCTGTAGGCAGCAAAGTTCTGGATAGAAAAACAGGTGAAACCTTCACGCTTACTCCTGCTGTTATCCGTGGCGTTGAATCTCAAGGAATGCTTTGTTCTGATGATGAACTCGGCGTTGCGGACAGAAATTATCAGGAAGAGGACGGGATTTTAATCCTTAACCGAATTTTCCCTGATGTGAAAATCGGCGAAGATGTCGAAAAAGTTTTGGGGTTTGATGATGATGTCGTAATCCATATCGCTCCGACTGCCAATCGCGGTGATCAAATGTCTGTTATCGGTGTTGCACGTGAACTTTGCGCAATCTTCAATAAACCTTTGAAATTCTCGCCTATTATTTCCACAAAAGATCTTTCAACTGATGAGTTTGAAGTAGAAATTATTGATGAAGATGTTTGCAAATACTACTCATTAGGGATTTTGAAAAATATTAAAATTAAGCCGTCGCCGCTGTGGATGCAAAAAAGACTTATTTCCTCCGGTGTGCGTGCAATTAATAACGTTGTAGATATTACAAACTACGTTATGCTTGAATACGGCTGTCCGTTCCACGCGTTTGATTATGACAAGCTGGATAAATATTTATGCGTACGCCGTGCAAAAACGGGTGAAAAACTGACTACCCTCGACGGCATTGAAAGAGAACTTACAACAGACAGCGTTTTGATTGCGACAAAGAATGAAGGTGTTTGTCTGGCGGGCGTTTTTGGCGGTGAAAATTCAGAAATTGACGATAACACTAAATCAATTGCGCTGGAGGCTGCATATTTCACTCCGGCAAGCAACAGAAAGAGTGCAAGAAGTGTCGGCTACCGTTCAGAAGCCTGCGCAAGGTTTGAACGCGGTATTGATATTGAAATGATAAAACCTGCACTTATGCGTGCAATGCAGTTAATGGTAGAACTCGCTGATGCAACGGTTGAGGGTGTTGTTGAAACCGGTAACAATGAACTTGCGCCGGTGGATATTACGCTCAGATATCCTCAAATTAAGCGTATTCTGGGCTGTGAAATTCCGGCGGACAGATGCTGTAATATCTTAGAAAATCTGGGCTTTGAAAAACTCGGCGGCAACGAACTCGCAGCAAAATTCCGTGTTCCGTCGTTCCGCGTTAATGATGTTTACCGTGAAATTGACCTTATTGAAGAAATCGCACGTATTAACGGTTACGACAAAATCGCGCCGACAATCCCTAATAACAACGCAACTCCTGTAATTTCTCTGGAAGAACGCGTTAACAAAACCGTCAATGAACTTATGCTTTCTGCCGGTCTTGATGAAATCGTTACAACATCTTTAATCGGGAAACCTTTATTAGATAAGTTTATGGTTGCTTATGACGATGAAAACTCTGTTAAAGTTTTAAATCCGGTAAGTGAAGAGTGCACAATGCTGCGTCAGTCTTTGACCCCGAGCCTTTTGAACTGTATGAAGTACAATTATGACAACGGTCAAAAGAATTTCTGGGCTTACGAAATTGGCAAGACTTACCTCAAAACCGGTGAAGCTGATGAAAAACACACCGGCGTTAAGGAAACTAAAGTCCTTGGCGGAATTCTGACGGGAGAAGTCGAAAATTCCAAATGGCAAAAAACCGCACCTCTTGATTTCTTCACTGTTAAAGGTATTCTGGAACAACTTTTTGAAGAATTGAAGGTTCAAAAACGTATTAAATATATTCCACTGGATAAGTCGGATTTGAAAGATTCACATACTGTTCTTCACCCTTATAAGAGTGCAGCAATCGCAATCCTTGGCAAAACTCCTTTGACAATCGGATACCTTGGACAAATTCATCCGATATTGAAAGATAAATTGAAACTTAATCAGGATGCTTATGTCTTTAAAGTTGATCTTGACCAGCTTGTTGCAATCGTTAAGGAAGTTACGCCGATTTACAAAAAACTTCCGCAATTCCCGGAAGTCCGTCGTGACCTGGCGTTTGTTATCAATGAAAATGTTTCCTGCGAAGAAATACAGCGTGTTATCAAAGGCGGTGTAGAACAGCATATTTTTGCCGGATGTGATATCTTTGATGTTTATCAGGGAGAAAATATTGAAAAAGGATTCAAGAGCCTTGCCTTCCGTATTAAAATGCAGGATGACAATGCAACCTTGACTGACGAAATTATTGAAAAACAAATGGCTTCTGTCCGTATGAAATTACAAAAAACTTATGCGGATATTTCATTTAGAGAGTAGGTATATTATGAAAAAAAGGCTGATACTGCTTGCTGCGCTTTTATTTTTAGCGGGCAGCGCATTTGCAAAAGACGTAATTCCTGCAAAGGTTTTCGACACTGATGTTAATTCTTTTGGGGTTTATCAGATCTCCGAGCACTCAATGACACTTTATGCGGAGCCGGATATAAATTCTGCAATTGTCAAAAAACTTTCGTGGGATGATGAAACAACCGATGTGGAAGGTTTGGATTTGAGTAATCTTTTTGTGCTGTATCTGCCTGACCGCAATCTGGCTCTTTTAACAGTTGTAGATGAAACAGAGGACTGGGTTAAGGTTATTTATGATGAAAAAACAACTGCAACCGGCTGGCTGAAAAAAGATGATCCGTATAAATTTATGCCATGGGGTGTTTTTTATAACATTTACGGACGCAAATACGGGCTTTATCAGCTGAAAGGGACACCGGAAAGCTGTAATTCCATAAGGGTTTCGGCTGATAATCTGGCGCAGGAAGTCGGAGTATTAAATATGCCGAAAAAAATAATTTTAAACGTTATCAAGGGCAACTGGGCGCTTGTCAGCGTAGCTGATATGGATAAGTATCCTAAAACAGGTTTTGTGCGCTGGCGCGGTGATAGCGGTGAAAAATATTACTTTCCGCTGATTAAAAAAGTTGTCGGGGTTAATTAGTGCCGGTTGACCGTATAGTTTTATGTGTTAAACTTTTCCTATGGAAAGAAAACCTGTAGTTGCAATAGTTGGCAGACCGAATGTCGGGAAATCGACCTTCGTCAATCGGCTTGTGGGTTCGCGCAACTCTATTGTTGACGACCAGCCAGGTGTTACGCGCGATAGAATTTATTTTGATGTTGAATGGCAGGATAAATTCTTTACCGTTATCGACACAGGCGGAATTATTCCGGGCGATGAAGATGAAATTATGGTTTCCATTTTTGATCAGGCAAAAATTGCCTGCGATGAAGCGGATAAAATAATTTTTCTTGTTGACGGCAAAGAAGGCGTAAATCCGGTTGATTATGATATCGCAAATATTCTGCGTCAGTCCGGCAAACCGGTTTTTCTTGCGGTAAATAAAATTGATAACCCCGCATCTCTGATTATGACAAGCGATTTCTACGGGCTTGCACTGGGTGAACCGATTGCCATTTCAGCACTTCACGGCAGCGGCGGGGTTGGTGATATTTTGGACCTTGTAACTGAGGACTTTGAAAAAGGTGCATTGCAGGAAGATGATAAAACTATAAAAATTGCAATTGTTGGGCGTCCCAACGCTGGTAAATCGTCAATAGTGAACGCACTTTTGAACGAAAAACGCGTTATTGTTTCTGATGTTTCAGGAACAACCCGTGATAGCATTGACAGCGAAATTACTTATAAAGATCAAAAATTTGTAATCATCGACACTGCCGGAATAAGGAAAAAAGCTAAAGTTGATTACGGCATTGAAAAATTTGCTGTTGAGCGTGCAATTAAATCCATTAAAGAATGTGACGTTGCCCTTCTTGTGATTGACGCTAAGGAAGGAATTTCCGATCAGGATAAAAAGATTTCATCAATTATAACGGAAGCCGGCAAGGGGCTGGTTATTGCGATTAACAAGTGGGATTTGATTGAGGATAAAAAATCCAATACTATCAATAAATTTGAAAAGTACCTTGCAAATGAAATTCCATTTTTGGAATATGCGCCGAAAATTTTTATCAGTGCTGTGACGCGCCAGCGTCTGCCGCAAATCTTTGAGGAAGGCAAAAAGGTTTATGAACAGGCGACAAAACGCATTTCAACAGGCCTCTTGAATAAAGTTGTTAAAGAGGCTTATGCGCTCAATCCGCCGCAAACTGTAAAAGGCAAACGTTTAAAAGTTTTATATACGACACAGGTTGGTATCCAGCCGCCGCATATCGTAATTTTTGCAAACAATGCGGATTTGCTGAAAGACCACTACAAACGCTATCTTGAAAATAAACTCCGTGAAGCATTTGGTTTCTTCGGCACCCCTGTTAAAATTTCTGTGCGCGAACGCGCAGAAGGCGCAGGTCGCAGCTCTAAGAACCGCTAATATTATACGTTCTATGAAAAGTTTGATAAATTGATAAAGTTTTATTACATTTTTTCTTTTATATAGTAATTTTTATTATTTTAGTATTATGCTTATAGTATGTTAACTATTAACCCTGTAGCAAATAATCGAAATTACACGAATTTAAGTTTTGGAATTTTTCTGCCTAAAAAAGTTTTTACCGATATTCGTGATATCCCGCGTATGAAATGTGGCTGCTGCGGGGATGATATGTTTACCTCTGATGAGACAAAATCATTTATAAATAGTTTTGCTGCAGGGTCAAAAAGAGCTTTGGAAAATTCTGCAATGGACAGATTTCGCTCTACTCCTGCCTTTGAATTCTTAAAAAGTCTTTCTGAAATCAGACCGAAAGATACTATTGCAAAATTACTCTCTGTTGATGAAAATAAAGCTAAATTAAAAACACTGGGCGAGAGAACACGGCTTGATGTGAATATGATGTCACTTATCTCGGAAGGGATTACGGTAAAGGCACCGCGTTTTATGCAAAAGCTTGAAAAGTACCGTGATTTCTTTGGCGCAGAGGATTCTGAAATTCTGAAGGTTATGGAGGCGTACTCGCTTAAATATCCTGATAAAACCTTCGCAGAGATTTTTAATATGCCGGAAGTTCTTCAGTATCATAGGGAAATCGCGGAGCTGGATAAAGAGCACTCTTGTGCAAAGCGCATAGAAGTTTTTAAACAGTTGCGTGTTTTCGGGCAAAAATTAACACCTGTCGATAGAAAATCCTTGCAGGATGCGAATACAAAAGCAATGGGCGTTTTGAACTGCGAATTTTTTGAACCTGATATCAAAAAAGGGCTTATTGGTGATTTGTATAAAGATTTTGCCCGCGGAGCAAAGACACATTTCTGGCGTAAAAACTTGATGAAAATTGTAGATGAATTGCCGGTTACAGGTCGTACTGCGGATTCCTTCATCATTCATTGTTCTGAAAGTAAGAAAACGGATAAAGATATTATCACATATTTTGCGAAAAGTTTGCAGGCTACTTATGAACATTTTATTCCAAGAAGTAAGGAGGGTGCGGATATCAAGGAAAATATAATTATATTGTGCGGAAAATGCAACCATAGACGCTCAAACCTTCCATATCCGTTTTTCCTGCGGTTCGCGCCTGAGATGATGAATAATCTGCAAAAACAGTTCAATAAGATTATAACCTTTATAAAACACGGAAAACTAATCGGGTATGATGATTATCCGATTGTTATGAAAGAGAATGTTCTTAACGGTTCGGATAACCTTATCAGGCTGCAAATCCGGGACTATCTTGACTTTAGAAAAGAGCGTGCCGTAAAGCAGGTCGAAAGAACGCAGGCTGCGCTTGTTAGAGATGATGACAGGATAAATTCCGTAAGCGGAAGGATTTCTGAGATTGATGAAAAGATAAAAGAACTTGAAGCACAAATTAGAAAGCTCAAAAAAGAACGCCAGCCGTTAAAAACAGAACTTGAAGATGCGAAAGAAGTATACAGGGCTTCACAGTTAGATGCCGAAGACGCAAAGACAGAACTTAATACAATTAACGACTCTATTGTTCAGGACAGGGAAATAAATGCCATTCTTAAATACAAAAGAAGAAATTTAAAGAAGTGATTTTTTAGTCAGTTCGCGTGCTTCCTTATCCAGTTCAAAAATTTCATCAATTGTAGGCTTGGCAATAAATGTGCATTGCGGCATAAGTTTTTCGATTAAGTCGTAAATACTGCAAAGTTTAATTTCTCCGCGTAAGAATGCAAAAACCGCCTCTTCATTAATGGCGTTGAGCGATGTCGTTGCACTTCCGCCTTTTCTGCCGGCACTGTAAGCGTAATTGAGTGACGGGAATTTTTCAAAATCAGGTTTTTCAAAGTCTAGCCGTGCTATGTCCGCGAAGCTAAAACTTTGAGTTTTGATGCCTTCATAACGTTCGGGATAGCTGATTGCATATTGAATCGGGATGTGCATACTCGGAACCCCGAGCTGCGCAATTACGCTCCCGTCTTTGTTTTCAATCGCCGAATGCACGACACTCTGCGGGTGGATAATTACATCTATTTTTTCGTACGGCATATTAAAAAGGTGGTGGGCTTCTATAATTTCCAAACCTTTATTCATGAGCGTTGCACTGTCAACTGTGATTTTTTTGCCCATGTTCCATTTAGGATGCGCAAGTGCCTGTTCGACCGTTGCGTTGTGCATTTCCTCACGGCTTTTTTTTAGGAAAGGCCCGCCGCTTGCCGTGATAATTAGTTTGCGAACTTGATTGATGTCCTTTATGCACTGATGAATAGCACTGTGTTCACTGTCAACCGGCAGAATTTTAACACCTTTTTCGCGCGCTTTTGCCATGACAATATCGCCTGCCATAACAAGGGTTTCTTTGTTTGCAAGAGCAATATCAATGCCGTTTTCAATAGCCTTAAGCGTCGGTTTTAACCCGACTTTACCGGAAACAGCAACCAGAATAATGTCATTTTCATCTTTGTTTGAACAGATTTCTTCAAGTCCGTTAAACAAATATTTGCATCCGTTAATTTTGCCCAGACGCTCGTCGTATTTGTCTGAGGAAACGTATTTAGGGCGGATTTTCGTGGCTTGTTCCAGTAATAAATCAGTATTTGAACCGCCGGCAAGGGCTGTTATTTCAAATTTATCCTGTAAATATTCAATAACCTCCAGCGCCTGCCTGCCGATAGAGCCTGTAGAGCCGATAATACTTATTTTGCGCTTAGGCATCTGCCGCCTCTTCCTGATTTTTAAACTGCATATTATAAAGGTGCCTGTAGTGTCCTTTTTCTATGCGGATAAGCTGTTCGTGCGTTCCTTCCTCCACAAGTTGACCTTCGTTGATAACAATAATTCTATCCGCATTTTTAATCGTTGAGAGCCGGTGAGCGATTACAAAAACCGTTTTGTTTTTCATCAGGTTATCAAGTGCTTTTTGCACAATAGCTTCGGATTCGTTGTCGAGTGCCGAGGTCGCTTCATCAAGTATAACTATTTCAGAGCCCTTGAGCATAGC
>CALUQY010000025.1 GCA_944323035.1 Candidatus Gastranaerophilales bacterium | reverse complement strand
CTTTCCTTGAATCATTTCTCTCGAATTAACAAGTTCTCGTTCTCAGCTATTCTGTTGTCAATGTACTATAGGCTTAAGATTTCCTTCTAAAAAGCGGCTGGTATTTTAGCGATACTCAACTTCTTTAGAAGGGTAATGTTTTATGTCTCTTTTAAAACAAATTATAATCTTCGGCTTTTATTGTTCAGTTTGACCATTTATTTTGTTTGGTTCAACTGCCAACTCCTACATTATGTCATGGAAAAATTTTAAAGTCAACAGTCTTTTTTTATTTTTGTTAAATATTGTTTACAATTAATGAAAACTATTGCAAGACAAAGCTTTTCGCCTACAAAACCCGGGGGTGGATTGAAAATATATTAAAGAAAAATTTTTGACATGCCGATTAAGAAAGTAACTAGATTTAATTATAGTTGTTACTACAATAAGGAAAGGCGCAAAACTATGGGCTTAGCTGCTTCACAGGCCAGATTTTTAGGGATAACCGCAAGAAAAAATACTTGCGAACTTCGTTCTATGCAGATTGCGCAGGAAAAACTTTCCATTACGAACCAGCTAACTAAAATTAGTGAAAACTATCAAAACAGCTTAGATGCAACTAAATTGGTATGGGATTCTGAATATATTACAGACGGGTCTATTTATGATGTAAGTTATGAATTGTTAATGACACCTTCTTTGTTAAATAACTATTCTCCGCAGCTTTTGACAAACAACAAGGGGCAAATTGTTTTAGACAGTCAATACGCAAATGCCATCAAAGATATTCCTGTTGGAACAAAAATTATTACCGATCCGGAGACAGGAACGAGTACGACAGAATTCGCAAGCTTTGAAGACTATCAAACCGGTGGTGCAGAACGCACACAAGCTAATTTTATCAAATTTCTTGAAGGATTAAACGAGGGCGGTATATTAAGCAGAAAAGACCTTGATGCAATGACTGCGGCATTAACCCTCTCCTCCTCTTTCTACGATCCTGATAATGGTTTAGGTGCTCCTATTCAAGAGAAATTTACCACAAATTCAATGAACTTGAATACAATGAAAAACTACATTAACACTATCACGGATCCAAATTCAGATTATGTCAATTCTCTAAGAGAAACTTATGATACTGCATATAATGCTGACGGAACTCAAAAGAACATAACTCTGCCGGATGGTTCCACAAAACCGATGCCGGATACGATTTATGATAAGGTAGCTAAACTCGGAAATTTACTTAACTTCAAGCAACTTAGCGGTGAAGGATTTGAATATCAGGACAGACAATCAGATGGTTCAATGACAACAGTCACCGGCGTTTCACTCGGTGAAAAGTGGGCTAACGACGATTCGACAGAATTAACTATTTCCGATTCTACATTCAACTTCGCAGATTTACTTGAAAAAGAAATCACATTATCTACAGATAATGCTGCAGAGATGGGGCAGGCTCTCGTTGAATACATCAATGAAATGTACAACGTAATGCTGCAATTCTTTGCTATTGATCCGGCGTCCGTGGATCAGGATTATCTGAACTTCGCAATGGATCAAATCTGTAAATTAAACGGTTTAAGCTGGAACAGTACAAGCACTCCGCCAACTGCAACATTCCCGTCTACTGCCGCTGACCTTGGCGCTGCAATCAGCAGTGGGGCTTACAGCACTGGCGATCCGGCAAGTAAACATACCTGCTTAATTAAGAATGGCAGTAATTATCAGATTTCATTATCTAATGTTGCGAAAGGTATAATAACCTATTTTGAAAAAGCTGTTGAAGGGTTTGATTCCGGTTATGAAGTCGAAGCTACAGGTGAGAAAAAAATTGAAAATTCATACTATGTAACAAGAGATCCGGAATACTTCTACTTTATCAACAATCCTGAAGCTCTCAACCTCGACGATGAAACCCAATTATTACTTGATTATTATTCACAAATGTTTAACCAGATTTGTGCAAACGGCTGGGCTGAAAATGATCTTGTCGGAGAAGAAGAAAACTTGAAAAATATGTTGAAAAACGGAACTTTATTCACTTCAACCCTATCCGAACAAGACGGGAATTTCTATCAAGGCCCTTATACAAGCAATAATTTCATTGCAGAAGTCGCAGATGAAGATGCGATTGCAAGAGCGGAAGCGGAATATAAGACTAAACAGTTACAATTGAGTGCTAAAGAAGAAGAACTGGATATTGATTTACAACAGGTTGATGCAGAGCTTTCTGCGCTGACTACAGAGTATGATACTGTCAAAGGCTTAATCAGTAAAGCAGTTGAAAAAGGCTTCTCAACACTAGGCGGCTCATAATAACAATAATTTCCGACAGATGGCGGATATATAAATTAATCACTCATACAATATATTTAATTCCTATCTTTATAATAAAATATGTTTTATAAAGAAAGGAGTTTCGTATGAACGAAAACAATGAATATTATGAAGAACACGATTTGAAACACCATCACGAACATTATGGATGTTTTCATGACAGACATCCGTGGCTTGCGCACCTGATAACTGCATTATCAGTACTTATCGGGGCATTTCTGGCTTTTTACGTTGTGACAGACTGGCACTACAAAAGGCTTCTTGACCCTGTTCATCAGATGAAAAAAATGGAAAAAATGATGATGAAAGAAGATCGTGCTATGCACAAAATGATGAAAAGAGATTTCAGAACCGAAAGAAACCTTGAAAGTTATATCCAGCTTGACGAGGCTCCGGATTCATACATCGTTACGGTAAATTTAAAACCTTTCAATAATGATGAAGAAAATGTCAGTATCTCAACTGATGACAATGTTTTAACTATTAATGCCTCAAATGAAAAGAATAAAAAGAATAGTTCCAGAGTTCTATCCGTAAGCCAGAGTTACGCGTTCCCGAACAATGTTAACTTTGACAAAATTACAAAAGAGCGCAGAGGCGATAAATATGTCATCACTGTACCGATGAAATAAAGCAGTTCTACGCCGCTCCGCCTCGCTTCTTGCTCGACTCGCGCGTAACGGCATTCAGGCAAAAGCGCGGTTTTGCCTTGGAATGCCTCAGCTCGCTCGCGCTGAACTGCGTCAGCCGATGTTCGCAGTGTCGGCACACGGGAGTGTGACGAGCAGGCGAACATAATATCACCGCCGTTTCAAATCTTTGATTTGTCAGGCGGGGTAACGCAGGTCAACCTGCTTCCCTCTCGAAAAACAGTTCACTGGACTGTTTTTCTCGGCAGAGTGCTGTCTAACACGCCACCCAAAAGACTCGGCCACTGAGTGGCTGCCACATTTGGTTTATACGCTTTCGGTAACGATTGATACAAGTATGGCTCCGGCTCAGCCGGGCGCGAGTCTTTCTCGGACAATTATCATTCAACGATTTCAAATGTATAATCCGGATGTTGTTTTAATCTTTCTTCAATCTGTTCAAAAGTAAGCAGCCCCTGTGTTGCACCGAACTTTGAAACAACTCCGGCAGAATTTACAGAAGCGTACATAAGTGATTTTCCTAAATCATGGTGTGTACGCTTTAAACTTGCACAAAGAGTTGACGCAAAAGCATCGCCGGCACCGAGAGTTGATACAACAGGTCCGTCAAATACCGGACAATAGAAGAAATCTTTCCCGTTATAAGCATACGCACCCTTATTTCCGTCGGTAATGACAATGACCTGATAATCTTTAACTTTCATTTTTTTCAGCATAGCTTTAACATCAGGGTGAATTTTTTCGTGTGAATATTTTATATCTTTTGTATCAGGACGAACCTGAATTTGTGTTGCCATAGAAGCTTCTTCTTTGTTCATGACAACAATATGCGCGAAGTTCAAAATCTTTTCTAAATACTTAAAACCTTTTTTAATACTGGTTGAACCGGCATTGAAACAAACAAAAACACGATGCTCTGCCGCAAATTTTACGATATCATCAAGGATTTTGCTGCTATCTCCGTTTATAGGTGCAATATAAAGGAGTTTAGATTTTTTAATCGCATCAAAGTTAATATCTTCTTTTTCAATCATAGCATTTGCACCGCGGTGTGCAAGAACGGTTCTGTCCCCCTGAAAACTTACCAGAATTATTGAAAAACCTGTACTTACATTCTTATCCTGAATAATATTTGATAAATCAACATTTTTATCCTTAAAGGAATTTAGAATACCTTTAGAATAAATATCATCACCTATCTTAAAAATAGCGCTGGATTTAAGCCCGAGGTTTGCAAAGTTAACGGCTGTGTTGACACCGCCGCCGCCAACCTGGGAATCAAAATCCGAGATTTCTACCTTGGCTCCATAAGGATAGCTCATAAATTCTGATTTTTTACTCTTGCTGTATACAGAAACAATATTAGCGTCCTCACATTGAACAAATACATCCATTGTCGCACTTCCGATAGTTATAACATCACACATTATTATCTCTCCTAGTCTTTATATTTAATTCCCTGATAACTTTTGCGGCTCAATAGTTCACGGTCAATCCGGTTAAGGCAATCCATTTTTTTACCCAGCCAGAGAGGGGCAATCAGATTTTTCTTTAGACCGTTTCCCGCAAGTCGGTGTATAGTGGTTTCCGGCGGTAAATATTCCAGAAAGTCACACACAGTTTCAATATACTCCTTCTCAGTCATAAAATCAATAGCTTTTTCTTCATAAAGTTTTGCGAGCTTCGTATTTTCAAGCGCACAGAGCATGTGAATTTTTACCCCGTCTACCTTTAATTCTGCAAGTTTTCGTGCTGTTTCCATAATCTCATCGTGCGTTTCCCACAGACCAAAAATCACATGAACACAGACATTTATTCCGCGCTCTTTTGTTTTATCATAAGCCCGCTTAAAGCAATCAAAATCATGCCCCCTGTTAATCCGGCGCAAAGTTTTGTCGTGTATGGATTGCAGACCGTATTCAATCCACGTGTAATAATCGTCTTTATAACCTGCAATAAGGTCTAACTTTTCATCATCAACGCAATCCGGACGGGTTCCGATAGAAAGCCCTACGATTTTTTCATTATTCAATGCCGAATTATAAATTCTTTCCAACTCTTTTACCTGCTTATAAGTATTGGAATACGCCTGAAAATATGACATAAATTTTTCAGCCTTAAAACGTTCTGAAAGATTTTTAATTCCGGCTTCAACCTGTTCTTCTATTGAGAGAAGATTTGAATGCGCCTGAGAAAAGCTTCCGCCCTCATCGCAAAAAATACAGCCGCCGGTCGAGATAGTTCCGTCACGGTTAGGGCATGAAAAACCGGCATCAAGTGTTATTTTATAAACCTTGACGCCGAACTTCTGCTTTAGATGAGCACTAAACTGATTATATAACTTATCAGTACCGGCAAACATTAATCTTTGTTTTCTTCATTTTCATCATAAATCGGGTAAACATAATGCTCGCCGCAGTTAGGGCAAACGACTTCCTGCTGCTTGCCGTTTTCAAGTTTAGCAACTTCAAATAAAGTTTTACATCCTGATTGTACACATCTGATAGCCCACGTTGGTCTTATTAATCTTGCCATATAATCCTCCTATTCAACAGATTTAAGAATAGCATATTCAAATAAAAAGGGCAAGTATTTTAGTACCGTTACTAATCACCTAAAAAATTATCCCTTTACCGGCAGCGCAAAAATAAATTCAGAACCTTTGCCGACTTCGCTTTCACACCAGATCAGGCCGTTATGTTTTTCAAGAAGCTGTTTTGCAATCGGAAGCCCAAGCCCTGTACCGCCGACTTTTCTGGACAGAGAATTCTCAATCTGTGCAAATTTATCAAATGCACGCGGAATATCATTTGCGGCAATACCAATTCCCTCGTCTTTTACCGAAACAAGGAGATAATCTCCGGAAAGTTTTTCAAGTTCTTCACGGAACTGATTATTTTTATTAATATCAGCAGCATTGCAAAGCCTCGAGGTAATCGTTATTGTTTTCCCGCCCGGAGTAAATTTAATTGCATTGGAAACGAGATTGGTTAATACCTGCTCCAGCCGTTTGGCATCACCGTTAATCTGCGGAAGCCCTGCCGCACAATGGCATGTCAGTACCAAATCCTTTTCTTTTGCGACATTTACGAGCGAAGAAGTTACGATTTCAATAACAGAATTTATATCCAGAGGCTCAAAGTTAAAATCCATTTTGCCCGCCTCAATTTTAGAAATATCAAGAAGATCATTAATAATTTCAGAAAGTCTGGAAATATTACGCTTAGACATAGAAAGGAATTTTTCTACATTCGGCGCCAGCTCGCCGGCTTTCCCGCTCAGGACGATATCAACCGAATTTTTGATGGATGTAAGCGGGGTTCTGAGTTCATGCGAAACAATAGAAATAAAATCAGATTTGATTTTTTCAAGCCGTTCAAGCTTAACATTTGTGTCTTTAATTTCCTGATACAGCGCGGCGCTTTTTAGCGGCAGAGAAACCTGACGGGCAAGAGTCTGGAAACAGGTTGAGTCATCTGTTGTAAATTGAACATCTTTAAAGATTTCCACACACCCGTAGAACTCATCTCCCTGATTAATTGTTGCGAACATGTTATCATATTGAAAAATAGTAAAATTAAACCGGTTTGAAGGATTTTTAACTTTTTTTATAACTTTAAGGCTGTCTGCGTCAAGCTCATAAGGAACAGTTTTCCCGTCAAAAATCGTTTTGTAGTTAAGTATAGTCCGCAGCTTGATAGCGCTTAAAAGTTCATCTGAAATTGCATACAGGGAATTTAAAATAAGCACAGGTTCCTGCGGGTTACAAAAAGAGAGCGTACAGGTCAGAGAAAAACTCAAAGCTTTATCCATCCCTTCAATCATAACGTCAATAAGTTTTTCTTTATCAAGCGAGCCTGCAAACCTTGAACTCGTATCATAGAGAACTTTTTCACGATAAAGACTTGAGGCAAGATTTTTATTTGTATGATAAAGGGTTTCCTGAGATTTCTGGTTACGCAGACAAATTTCAATGGTAGACGCAATAACGTCATCGGAAAAATCCATAGTAATAAGCCCGTTAGAATATTTCAAAAGTTCTTTATCGGTTTTACCTGTCAGAAAGGCGACGACAAAAGTATTTTCAAAAAGGGATTTTATATTTTTAACGAACTTTTTAGTATCGGGGAAGTCCGCATCAGCAATGATAATATCGGGCGGTTCGACATTGAGCAGATCAATAACATACGAGGAATCCGAGTACGCAGCGACATCGGCGGAAACAAAAATATTTTTAAGCCTTCCTTCTTTTTCAAAATCCTGACCGAAATATAAAATCTTACTCTTCATATAAACAATGTTATCAGGGCGGATAGAAAAATCAAATTTTTAACAAAACTGTAAAAATTAAGAACTGTTATAAGCTAAGATTTCCTTTGCCGCGGTTTTGGCGGATTTTTCTTCTGACCGGGCTGCGACTGGTGGGAGGCCTGAATACGTTTTACACTGAATACATCCGGAATTGATTGCAATGCAGTAATTACGCGCTTATAAGTTTCCAGATTATCCAGCTCCAGCCCGAGTTCAATAATCCCGACTTTACCCGGTTTAGATTTTACATTAGCGTAAACAATGTTTGCATCGTTATCCGAAACCGCAGAAATAATATCTTTCAATAACCCCGGTTTTTCGGCGGTTTCAATGCGAATCGTCGTATTATAAACACGGTTAGGATTTTCACCTGACCAGTGAATATCCATTAAGCGTTCAGGTTCAATCGTTTCAAGAGTTTTGCAGTCAACGCGGTGAACAGAAACGCCTTTGGAACGCGTCACCACACCTACAATAGGCTCACCCGGAATAGGTGAACAGCATTTTGCGATTGAATACATCAAACCTTCAAGCCCGACAATATCCTTACCGGATTTTTTGCGCGAAACATAGCGGAATTTACTTGTGTCGTCAACTTTCTTTTCCGGCTTTTTGAGTTTGTTTATAACCTTGTTAATAGTGGTTTCGCCGTAACCAAGCGCTGCAAAAAGATCTTCAGCGGACTGGTAATTCATAAGTTTGGCAATACGGTCGAACTCGCCCTGCTTAACGTATTCATCAAACACGGCTTTGGTAAGTTCGTGTTCGAGGTTGGAACGGCCGACTTCTATGTGTTCTTCACGGTTATTCTTTTTAAACCACTGTTTAATCTTTGAAGCTGCCTGCTTTGTAACAACGAAGTTCAGCCAGTCAAGCCGCGGCGACGGAGTTTTAGAGGTTAAAATTTCAACGATATCGCCGTTTTTGAGTTTTGTATCGAGCTGGGCTATACGGCCGTTAATAAGCGCGCCGACAGTACGGTTCCCTACATCCGAGTGAATACGGTATGCAAAGTCAACAGGCGTTGCATTTGCAGGGAAATCCAAGACATCCCCGTTCGGTGTACAGGCAAAAACCTGATCCGAAAAAATATCCATTTTTACGGTTTTAACATAATCCTCTGCGTTTTTAACTTCTTTATCGTACTCAACGAGTTTTCTCAGCCACGAAAACTGCTTGTCGTCCTGGTTATCAGCCCTTTGCGAACCTTTTTCTTTATATCTCCAGTGTGCGGCAACCCCGAATTCTGCGACCTCGTGCATTTTCCATGTACGGATTTGAACCTCCAGCGGTTTCTGGCGCGGCCCGATAACTGAAGTGTGAAGAGATTGATACATATTGCCTTTCGGCATTGCGATATAATCCTTAAACCGCCCCGGTATAGGCTTAAAACGCTGGTGAATTAAACCTAAAACCGCATAACATTCACTTTCCGTATTAACAATTACGCGCACTGCCGTAATGTCGTACAGTTCATGGAAGGCAATGTTCAGACGTTTCATCTTGCTGTAAATACTGTAATAATGCTTTGCACGCCCCGTAATTTTTGCGTCAATCCCCGCCTTTTTAACATCCTCTGAAATATCATCAATCAACAATTTAACGGTAGCGTCACGCTCCTTTTTAGTTTGCGATACAAGCCGCGAGATTTCATAATACTTATCCGGCTCAAGGTAGCGCAAAGACAAGTCTTCTAATTCAGCCTTAACCCGCCCGATACCTAAACGGTTCGCAAGCGGTGCAAAAATATCAAGGGTTTCACGCGCAATTTTCTGCTGCTTTGCCGCGGACATAAAGTTAAGCGTCCGCATATTGTGAAGCCGGTCTGCCAGTTTAAGGAAAATAATCCGCATATCGTTTGCCATAGCAATAAACAACCGGCGGAAATTCTCTGCCTGACGCTCTTCACTCGATTTAAACTGCAATTTGCCAAGCTTTGTAACCCCCTGAACAAGATTTAAAACATCTTCGCCAAATTTTTCCTTAATTGTTTCAGGGGTTGTGTCCGTGTCCTCAAGGATATCATGCAAAAATCCCGCAATAAGCGTGTTTTGATCCATGTGAAGTTCAACCAGAATTTTTACGACCTCAACAGGGTGAATAATATACGGCTCCTCAGAAACCCGAAACTGCCCTTCGTGAAGTTTCTGCGCAAATAAAAACGCCTCTTCAATCTTAGCAATTTCTTCAGGCGGACGATTCTGCTCAATTAATGCTTCTTTTATATCCTTGAATAAATCTTCCATGATATAATAATCATACTAGTTATAACGGATTTTTCAAGAGTTATCAGCAAATATCATTCATAAGGATTATCGAACGATGATGAAAGAAAACGAAAACGGGGTGATAATAAATTTTAAAATTTCCCCGAACGCCTCAAAAAACGAAATTATTAAAACCGATGATGGTATAAAAATAAAAATTGCCGCCCAGCCGGTTGACGGCAAAGCAAACAAAGCTTTAATCGAATTTCTTTCAAAACAATTAAAAATCCCCAAAACCTCAATCGAAATCCTCAAAGGTCACACTTCTAAAGAAAAAACTGTTTTAATTAAATCCTTTGATGCAAACAAAATTCACCTACTAAAAATAGCATTCTCTTAACCCACATTTCTGAAATGCTCAATTTTTAATTCGGGTTTAAGTGTAATCGCAATTACGTCAATCTGAAAATCATTTTTGCCGTTTTCCTGTAAATAAAGCATTACCCCCTGCCTGATATGCATTAATTTACGCTTATCAACGGCATCCCCGGGAATTCCGAAAGCATCTGTTGTGCGGGTTTTGACTTCGACAAAATAGAGTTTATTTTTACGTCTGGCAATAATATCAATTTCACAAAGTTTTGGATAAGACTTATTGCGCTCAAGTATTTCATAACCGTTTCTCTCAAGATAGCGGCACGCTAAATCCTCACCCGCTGCACCGATTTTTTTCTTATCCATTAATAACTCCCCGATGACACCAATACTCTGCCATGTTCACACCCATTAATCAATCCCTCGCAGAGCTTAAACCGACCTAGTTTGACCACGTCGCAATAACTTTCAAGCGACTTAACCAGACAGCCATTTTCACAAAAACCGCCGGATAAATAAATTTTTTCGGGGCGTTTGGCGAAATTCCACGCGTTATAGGCAATACCGTGGATGAATTTTGACACTGCAATCGCCGGCGTTGCACCGTTTGAAATATCATCCATAATCTTTTCAAGCCCGAAAATTCCGCAGGTTACTGTGTATTTTTCTTCGTTATAATGCAAATCGGAAGGTTGAAGGTCGTAAAATTTTAAAAGCATTTCAACCGTTGCACCGGTGGAACTTGCACAGGAAGTGTTCCAGTCCATATCGTTGAATTTTCCGTCTTTAAATCTAATCCATTTGGCATCACGGCTTCCCAGATCTAAAATCGTTGCATCCGGTTCGATTTCTCCTCTACAGCCGTTTGCAAGCGCTATAATTTCATTTTCGTGAATGCTTTTGCCCGTCATGTGCCCGCAGGATTTTTCAAAGTGCAAATCTAACGTTTTAATAATTTTAGACGGCACAATATAGTAAGTTTTATCGTCAAGCGTTTGAACCGGCGTAAAATCCAGCGTTTCACCAACCGCAATTATTTTAGAATATGTTGTTCCTGCATCTAAGTATAAAGTCATTATCTTAACCTCAAAAACGCTTCGATTTTTGCTTTTATGGAATTATTGGCGTAATCGTCAATATCAATATAAAGTCCGTTATATTTATCTGCCAGATACTTTGCAAGCTGGCACTTGGAACAAAAAGCCTGCGCATAAAAAACTGTCGGCACATCAGGGTCAACAAGCATTTCTTCCTCGATATCCGCCGGAGTTCCGCTCTCAACGCACCGTGTCCAGCCGTAAACATGGGTTTCATCAGGGAATAATCTTAAAATTTCCATATCGTTTGGCGGAACGCCCCAGAATCCGAATTTAGGAGCGCATTGTGGCGCATCGAGGTCTTTTTCGTCAATAACATTATTCATAATAATGTCAAATTTATCATAAAGAGGCAGGTTACTGGTTGAAATTCTAAGCGGACGTTTTTTGTCGACATTAGAATTACAGCACTCAATCACATCAAAGTCCATATCCTTCAAAAGCTGCGCAGCGAACCAGCCGCTGTCGCACTTGTCTTTGCCGATAGGTGCAACAATTAACTCAAGTTCTGCCTGCATTTGCAGTGCGTTATTAATAATATTTTTTATGATCTTACAATAAGAGTCGGGCAGAATATGCCTGTCCGGCGCGTTAAAATCAATATCCAGATCAATCCATTCAATCTCATCGTACTTCGCTTTCAATTCGCGTACAAGATTTTGATTTGGATATCCCCAGAAACCTATTTTAACTTTTTTCGGCATTTCATTCATAAATTAATTTTAGCATAAAAAGAGAGCAGTCAAACGACTGCTCTGAAAGATTAATTACGTTTAATACATCTTACTGCCGGATATTTAACCGTTTTAGCAGCCGGTTTGGCGTCACCTGTGTCAATACTCATATACCACGCCTGAGTTCTGTCCTGCGCATAAACCGTAGAAGTCCAAATATCCTGACTACCGCCCAGATTATTCAACCCCAGTAATTCACGAATAAAGCAGTTCTCCGTCGCCTGCTTGCCCTGCTCGCGCAGGTCAACCCGCGACTTCGCTGTCTAATACGTCACTCAAAAGTTTCGCTCACGTTCCTTATCGCGAAACTTTCTCGGACAATTTATAAAAAGCCCGACAGCAAGGGTTTCATATATAGAGGCCACTCAGTGGCACAGCTCCCTTGCGGGAGCTTTGTTGTCTAAGATATTTTTTCGTAAGCCTGCGGATTATTCAGCAAGTCATAATTTATTTCGTTTTCGTTATCAGCGATTGTCGCAACAACTACCGTATCAGATGCCACGTTCACAAGCGTTCTCATCATATCCGTAATACGTTCAATTGTAAACAGGAACGCAAAGCCGGCAACAAGTTGTTCAGGGCTCAATCCCATACCATTCAAAATCAGGGCAATCGTAATCAAGCCGGCGCCAGGAATACCCGCACAGGTGCTTGATGCAATTATTGCAAGCAGAGCAATTTGAATAACCAGAAGCGGCGTAAGTTCAATGCCGTACGCCTGAGTCAGGTAAATTACAGCAACAGTTTGCAGCAAAGCCGTTCCGTCAAAGTTCAATGTCGCACCAAGCGGCAAAACAAAACTTGCAATTTTATGCGAAATTCCGCGTTTTTCACAGCACGCAATAGTAAGCGGCAGTGTCGCAGAAGAACTTGCTGTACCAAATGCCACCATTAACGCTTCCGCTACAGCTGAATAAAGCATTGCGGCAGAAACTTTTGAAAAAACTTTTAAGAATATCGGGTAAACAACAAAAAGCATTAACGCAAATCCTAAAAGCAATACGAGCAAATATTTTGAAATACTTGCGAAAATATCTAACCCGAAAGACGCTACAACGCTTGCGGTCAGTGCAAAGACACCCGGAGCGGCCAGAATCATAATCCAGTCGGTAACTTTCATCGTAGCAGCGAACACTGATTCAAAGAAAGAAACAATCGGTCTATTTATATCGCCGACTTTTGCAAGAGCAATCGCAAACAGCAGAACGAATACAATAATAGAAACCATATTACCGGTTGCAAACGCTGTAAACGGATTACGCGGAATAAAATCAAGTATAAGATTTAAAATATTACCCTGTTGAGCCATAGCATTTTTAACGAGTTCCTGAGCGCTAAGTGCAGCGTTTTCGGTAATATAAGCCGCAGCGCCGACACCCGGTTTAAATATTAACGCCAGAACCGCACCTATAGTAACAGCAAATGTAGTAATAATTCCATAGTAAATAATCATTTTTTTACCAAACTTACCGAGCTGTCTGTTATCCCCGATACTTGTAACCCCGATAATAATTGCCGAAACAACCAGCGGAATTACAACCATTTGAATTAATCTGATAAACACCTGACCTACAAAAATCAAACATTGCAAAATATGATTGTTATAAGGTGTTTCAAAAGTATGCATCAGAATTCCGAATATAATACCCAGAATAATGCCCGTAAAAATATGCCAGTTACGTTTGATACCAAGCCCCAGGGCTACAAAAACCTGCATAAGTAAATTAAAATTCATATAAATAAACCTCTTACCTGATTATATAAAAAGTCGATACAAATCGACTTTTTAATCTTACACCATTTTTCGCAAAAACACAATGATTATAAGTAAAAAATTGATTAAATAATGTAAACTTTTTAGAAATAAGTAGCAAAATAATATATTTAGAGGATTTATAAAACTGGTTTGGTGTGATTAAATAAACATGTATGTAGAGGAATAACCAAACACAAGGGGATAAAAATGGTTGATAACAGATCAGCGGGATTCTACGGAATCGGTGGATCCTTCAACTTCAAAAGCGGCGACATATCCGGCACAGCTGCCAGAACCCAGGATGATAAAATGGGTCAGGGCGGTGAATACTTCGCGCAGCAAAAAAGAAGCGAAGAGGAAGAAAACCAGAATCAAAACCCTTATATGGACAGAAGCGCAGCCCTCAGAGCAACCCTAAATTCCCTTGCTATGATGAATGTTGCAAACGTTATCAACAACAAGAAAAAATCAATTCTTGAAGATAAAGAAGAGAAAAAGGAAGAACGAAAAAAATCTGAAAAAGAAGTAGAAGAATTAGAAAAAATTCTACAGCAAACACAGGAAGAAGCCAGCGAAGATTTCCAAAATAATGAATATAATTAATAAAGCAGTTCTCCGTCGCCTGCTTGCCCTGCTCGAAGCGTCAGCCGATGCTCGCGGTGTCACCTCGTGGGAACGAGGGGAGCAGGCGAGCATAATATCACCGCCGTTTCAAATCTTTGATTTGTCAGGCGGGGTAACGCAGGTCAATCCGCTTACCTCTCACAAAACAATTCACTGGATTGTTTTGCTCGGCAGAGTGCTGTCTAATACGCCACTCAAAAGACTCGCGTGCGTGAGCGGGTGTTGCTCACAACTCATTCACGCAACGTTCTTTATCGCGAGTCTTTCTCGGACAAATAAAAAGGCGCCGATAAGGCGCTTTTAACTTTCAAATTAAAATTTCACTATTGTCAGGAATTAGAATAGTCTTTCAAAAATATTATCAACTTTTTGTTCTTTCTTTTCGCCGGAGGCAAGAAGTTCACCTCTATAAGGAGTTTGTGAACCGTTTTTATCCTTGTCGGTTGAAAAGCTTAAAATACCCTGAGTCAGGGAAGGGTTTTCAGGAGAAACAACTTTTGTAGAGATTTCATTGATATCAGCAGTCAGTCTGCCGTCTAAGTTGTTTGCATTACGCTGAGCCGCTTGAGAATTTAAATACTTGATTGAATCCAAAACATTTTGATTTAATTGGATTTGCAACCCTGAATTATTCAGAGCAATTTGTCTTGCAGTGTTAGCATCAACACTGCCGTTATAAAGATTTAAACCGAGTTCTTGTTTCGCTTGAGATGCTGTCTTAAAAGAAGAATGAACGTTAAATTCAGTATTTTTAGCATTCGCACGCTTCAAAATTTCCTGAGAAACCTCTTTTAAAACGCTTTTATCAATACCATTAAATTTTGCACTCACATCGAAAGACATAACTATAAATCCCTTTTTTGTTTCCTGACAAGTTTAATATCGGCAGCGGCAGATAAATTCTTTAAAAAAGGATTTCAATTGTTACAATTTTGTTACAAAAGCCGGTATAAAAAACACTTTTGGTCACAAAAAATACTTTATATATAATATAGAGGAATTATAAGGGATATTGCTATGAGCACGCTAGATTTATTAGCAGGATTAAGCTATGTAAACGCCGGTTTACAGAATACAGTTCAACTTATAGAAGACAGAAAGGAAAAAGATCCTAATGCCTTCAATAAGTTCTTTTTCAACCTGAGCGGCTCAGCACTTAGAATTGGTGCAGCAGATCACATGGCACGCCACGGGAATCTCTGGGGTTACACGCTTAATTCCTTTGTACCGTATACAGACACAAGTGCAAACGCTTTTGCTATGTTTAGCGCACCGTTTATGATGGCACCTCTGGGCTTTGGATGTGCACCTATGATGCCATTCGGCGGATTCTGGGGCGGTGGGTTTCATCATCACCATCATCACCACTTCGGGCCGCGCCATCACGGATCAACAACCGTCATCAATATCCGCTGCTAGGTCGTTAAGAAGCCTTTCATTTTGCGCTAACGTTTTATAGCTTTCATCAGAAAACGGATTAAAAACATCTTTCAACAATAGTTCTGCCTGAGTATTGTTAAGGAATTCTTCCGTAATATCATCTTGCAGAACCAAATCTGTATACCGCTTAATATCAGCCTGTTTTTCATAAAGCTCCACAGCTTTGCGGGTGAATGCATTTTGCACAGGTATTAAGTCCTGCGCAATAGGGTTTGTAGCAAAAGAGTTTGCTGCAGAGTTCAAATTATTAAGAATTTTCTTAGATATTTTTTTCAACACACTCCACCCTGATTATAACATTATATAAACATTATAGCATATCTTAAAAAAGAGGGCAAGCTTTACAAAAAACTGCCCCCTAAAAATTTATCGTTTAACGCACCATACAGGGAAATTACTACTTTTCTGGTGATCATCAATATCACCTCTAAATATTGCAAATGCATAAGCCAGGTTAGCAGATATTGTTGTAGAACTCCAAAGAATCATAGGCATACTTCCATCAGAAATCAATCTCTGGTTTACAAATATCGCAGTTAATTCATCAACACTAGGCAAACGATACTCACTATCATAGTTGGTGCACGCCTTTATCGCATCAGTTTGAGAATAAAGCAGTTCTCCGTCGCCTGCTTGCCCTGCTCGAAGCGTCAGCCGATGCTCGCGGTGTCACCTCGTGGGAACGAGGGGAGCAGGCGAGCATAATATCACCGCCGTTTCAAATCTTTGATTTGTCAGGCGGGGTAACGCAGGTCAATCCGCTTACCTCTCACAAAACAATTCACTGGATTGTTTTGCTCGGCAGAGTGCTGTCTAATACGTCACTCAAAAGTTTCGCTCACGTTCCTTATAGCGAAACTTTCTCGGACAAATAAGAAGCGCCTAATTTTTGCGGTGCAGGGTATGGCGCAGCCAGCACTGCATCATAAGGATACATTGCTGTCATGAACCCAATATCCTTGCCAACTGTATTTGGGCCTTTGTTTCCGTTCAAATCATAGATAAAATTTGCACAAATTTTGGGCGACATAAAAATACCCCCATCGCCAAGCGGTGATTCAGCCAGACTGCCTAAACAGCGATTATTGTAATAAACAAGAATACTTTCACCATTTTGCGTTTCAAAAGCTGCAGCTTTTGTATCCGGCAGAGAAAATGTTTCGACTGAAGTGGAGTGTGTTCCAACCATTAAAGAATTTAATTCACCTGTTGTAGCCGGCAAATCAATTTGAGTTCCCGCAAGATTTGTAATTTTGGACGCAACACCGCAATCTTCAAGGTGTTCATTATCACAAATATTATTAATCTTAATAACTTTAGCAAGTCCGGCTGTAATAAAAGTTTCTGCAACAGTATCTTCCGTAACGCTGCCGGTTCCATCTTCAACAAGTGTGCCATAGCCATTGAGTGCATCCATTAATGGCAACGCCTGCGAAAACCGTGCATAGAGAGCTTTTCGCTGCGTGTTCCATGTGCGCTCATTTATGTTGCCGGTAAGGCTTGGCAAGGTAATCGCTGCGACCACACCGATAATCGTGAGGGATAATAATATCTCTGCCATGGTAAAGGCTGCATGCACAAACCACCCTCGGTCATTGCGAGCCGGCTTTGCCGGCGTGGCAATCCACCGGCGGTCAAGCCGGCTTCCTAATTGCTTGGGCGTTAAAAAGTCATGTCCAACCAGTCGTAGATGCCGCTCAGTGGCCTGGATCACCGCGTCGCTCACTTCGTTCGCTCCTCGTGATGACGATTCGTTCTTACCGTCACATTGCACACTTTTGTCACCCTGAACTTGCGGATTTGCGTACGGTTGAGCGAAGTGAAAACCGGCTAGCGAGCAGATTGAGCCTGTTGGAGCAAAGCTCCTTAGGCGAATCTCTGCGAGCGTGGAGCAAATCCAAGACAGTTTCAGGGTCTGGCCAATGTTGGATACCTGCTCGTATCGTGGGACAGATTCCGAAACAAGTTCGGAATGACAATATGGATTTTTCGTGGTCCAATCGCTCGGAACCAAATATGGCACCGGCTCAGCCGGCTTTTCGCCCTTCGCGTTAAACGCCAACGCTCGCGCTTGCGCGTAAGAGCGCGGTCTTCCGCGTCGCGCGCTCGTCTGTGAGTAGTTTTCGTCTAATTGATACCCGAAAACTACTCTCTGGCTCTGCTCAGGGCTCCCCCCCCCCCCTGCATACGTAATTACAATTCGGTTCTTCATAACTTTTCCATCCTTTCTTTTTATCACATATTCATTATGTAACATGTTTTGCTTTTAGTCAAGTATAAAAAAGAGGCGTTCTTAAAAGAACACCTCTTTTCTCTTAAACTGATATTATGCTTACAGTTTAGAAGCAACCATCTTAGTAGTTTCAGCTAAACGAGTTGAATAACCCATTTCGTTATCGTACCAGGAAATAATTTTAACCTGATTTCCGCCCATTACACGGGTTAATAAACCATCAACAGTTGAAGATTGAGAAGTTCCGATGTAGTCAGAAGATACAAGCGGTTCTTCAGTGTAGCAAAGAACATGTCCGTCAGCGCCTGCTTTTAATGCTGCATTAACTTCTTCAACAGTAACATCTTTTGCTACTTCAAATACAACGTCTACCAAAGAAACATCCGGAGTAGGAACTCTCATTGCAAAACCGTCCAATTTACCTTTAAGTTGCGGTAAAACAAGAGCAACAGCTTTTGCAGCACCTGTTTTTGTAGGAACGATGTTCAATGCACCAGCTCTGGCACGACGCGGATCTTTGTGACCTGCGTCTAAGATTCTTTGGTCGCCTGTGTAAGAGTGAACTGTTGTCATCAAACCTTTAACGATACCGAATTTTTCGTCGATAACTTTAGCTACAGGAGCCAGGCAGTTTGTTGTGCAAGAAGCCATAGAAATTACATTGTGTTTTGCAGGATCGTACATTTTGTCATTTACGCCTAAAACGATAGTAATATCTTCATTTGTAGCCGGTGCAGAGATAATAACTTTTTTAGCACCAGCAGCGATGTGTGCTTTTGCTTTTTCAGCATCAGTGAAGAAACCTGTTGATTCAACAACAACTTCAACGCCTAAATCTTTCCAAGGTAATTGTGCAGGATCTTTTTCTGCAAAGAATTTAATCTTTTTACCGTTTACAATAATACCTTCATCATAAGCTTCAACTTCACCGTCAAATTTGCCCATTACAGAGTCATATTTGAAGATTCTTGCAGCATCTTCCGGTTTAAGACCCGGGTCGTTGATAGCAACGTAATCAATTTCATCAAAGATGCCTTCTCTGATTGCTGCTCTCAAAGTGTTTCTGCCGATTCTGCCGAATCCGTTAATAGCTACTTTTACTTTTGACATAATTTTTACTCCTTCTTATTATTAGTAAAATTTTTACATGTCTGGTTATAGCATTAACAAAAAAACTAATCAAGTTTTTTATCAGAATATTAATCAAAAATTAATGTTTGTGATAAGATAAACTCACTGAGGTTAAAGATATGATAGAAAATATAGGAACAGCGTTTTTATTAACGTTTTTGGCGGGTTTAGCGACAGCAATCGGCGGCGGAATCGCTTTTGTAGTGAAGCCTGATAATTTAAAAGCTTTATCAATAGGACTCGGGTTTTCAGCAGGGGTCATGATTTTCCTTTCTCTTACGGAAATTATCCCCGCAGCAGCAGAAACGTTAACTCAATATTTTCCGCATTCCCACGACTGGCTTGTGTATGCAAGTTTTATAATAGGTATAATTATAGCACTTTTAATAGATTATTTTCTGCCTGATCATATTGATCAGGATGAAGTCTTACACCCTGACGATCCTTGCTTACACCGTCATAAGATAAAAAAAGCGGGATTATTTACAGCAATAGCGATTTGCGTACATAACTTTCCGGAAGGTATGGCAACATTTTTATCTACAACTCAAAGCCTGCAACTCGGTGCATCTGTTGCTATTGCAATAGCTATTCACAATATTCCGGAAGGTATCGCGGTTGCAATGCCGATTTACCATATAACCGGCAAAAAACGTTACGCAATGCTCTACGCATCTTTATCCGGATTAACCGAACCTCTGGGAGCGTTCATCGGATTATTTTTATTAAAACTTTTATTTCCGCAAATGATTGTAGGATTTTTGCTTGCAGCGGTTGCCGGAATTATGATTTATATATCCTTTGACACCCTGCTTCCGCTGGCAAAAGAGTATGGCAACTGGCACTTATCAATGATAGGTATCGTCACCGGAATGCTCTTTATCTGGCTGAGCCTGCTGCTTGTATAAAAAATAAAAACGGCTCCTCATTTGAGGAGCCGTTAAAAAAAATAATAAACTGATTAGCCTTTAATCTGGCTCATAACTTCATCAGCGAAGTTATCCTGACGTTTTTCAAGACCTTCACCAAGAACAAATCTAGTGAAGCCTTTAATAGTCATTTTACCTTCAACTAATTGTCCGACAGTTACGTCAGGATTTTTAACGAAAGGTTGTTCAAGAAGGCATCTTTCAGCCATAAGTTTGTTAACGCGGCCTTCAACGATTTTGCCTCTGATAGCTTCCGGTTTCTTTTGAAGATCTTCTTTGCCCATTTCAATTCTTGTTTCTTCATCAATAACTGATTGAGGGATATCCGCTCTTGAAACGAATTGAGGAGCTGATGAAGTGATGTGTAAGCAAACATCTTTCATCAATTCTTCATCTTTTTTATCAGTTTCCAGAAGAACGCCGATTTTACCGTTGTGAATATAAGAAGCGGTAACGCCTTCAACTCTTACAAATCTTCTGAAAGTAATTTTTTCGCCGATAGAAGCGATTTTTTCTTTGATGATTTCAGAGATTTGTTTGCCGCATTTAGGGCAGGTCATATTAAGGAAGCTGTCAACGTCAGCAGGGTTCAATTCTGCAACAGCAGCAGCCAAATTGTCAGCCAATTCTTTGAAATCTGCGTTTTTAGCAACGAAATCAGTTTCGCAGTTCAATTCAATCAAAGTTCCGACTTTATCGGAAACGAAAGAAGCAACAACGCCTTCAGCAGCGATTCTGCCCATTTTCTTATCAGCAGAAGCCATACCTTTCTGGCGCAAAAGTTCCATTGCTTTTTCCATATCACCATCGGTTTCAACGAGTGCTTTTTTAGCATCCATCATGCCTGCACCTGTTAAATCACGAAGTTCTTTAACCATTGTAGCTGTAATATTCATTAAAAATCTCTCCTATGTTATAATTTTCCGCGGTGCCGATTTCACACCGCGGATTAAATATTTAAACTAAGCTTCAACAACACCTGCATCTTCAGCTTTAATTTCTTCAATTTTAGCTGTTGTGTTAGCGTTGTTTTCTTTTAATTGTTTACCTTCCAAAACGGCATCAGCCAATCTGGAAACGATTAATTTGATTGAACGGATAGCATCATCATTACCAGGAATAATGTAGTCAATACCGTCAGGGCTTGCGTTCGTATCAGCCAGACAGATTACCGGAATGTTCAATTTATTAGCTTCTTTGATAGCAATTAATTCTTTTTGCTGGTCAACGATAAAGATAATGTCAGGAAGTCCTCTCATTTCTTTAATACCGCCTAAAGTTTTGCTGAGTTTTGCGACCTGTCTGTTGATTTGTGCAACTTCTTTTTTAGGCAATTTCTCAACGTGACCGGAAGCAATGAAGTCTTCCAATTCTCTTAATTTATTAACGCGGGAGCGGATAGTATCAAAGTTAGTAAGCATACCGCCCAACCATCTTCTGTTAATATAATAAGCGCCTGCTCTTTTAGCTTCTTCTGCAACAACATCAGCGGCTTGTTTTTTTGTACCTACAAATAAAACATTTTTACCGCGTGCTGCAAAATCTCTTACAACAGCGTAAGCTTCATCAAGCAAATCTGTTGTTTTGCGCAAATCAATTACATAAATACCATTTCTTGCACCGTAAATATACGGTTTCATTTTAGGGTTCCATCTTTGAGTTTGGTGTCCGAAGTGTACACCTGCTTCTAAAAGTTCAATCATAGATGCTACAGGCATCGTTTTTCTCCTTATATTTTTGTATTGTACTACGGGAAACACCGTTCCATTTTTACTTGCTTGTAAAAACTAGGGTACAACCTATCAAACTAGTGTATCCGATTACACGATACTACAAACATAAAAATATTACAAATAACATTAAGAAGAGTTAAGGTATTTCACCTTTTAACACACCGCGCAGCGTTGCTTGAACTAATAAAGCAGTTCTTCGTCGCCTGCCTGCCCTGCTCAAAGCGTCAGCCGATGCTCGCGGTGTCCCCTCGTGGGAACGAGGGGAGCAGGCGAGCATAATATCACCGCCGTTTCTAATCTTTGATTTGTCAGGCGGGTAACGCAGGTCAACCCTCTTACCTCTCGAAAAACAGTTCACTGGACTGTTTTTCTCGACAGAGTGCTACTCACAAAAGGCTCGGCCACTGAGTGACTC
>CALUQY010000024.1 GCA_944323035.1 Candidatus Gastranaerophilales bacterium | reverse complement strand
TACCTCTGCGTCGCCGTATACCTTAGCGTCGCCGGATACCTCTGCGTCGCCGTATACCTTAGCGTTGCCGTATACCTTAGCGTCGTCGGATACCCAAGCGTCGCCGGATACCTCTGCGTCGCCGTATACCTCTGCGTCGCCGTATACCTCTGCGTCGCCGTATACCTTAGCGTTGCCGTATACCTCTGCGTCGCCGTATACCTTAGCGTCGCCGGATACCTCTGCGTCGCCGTATACCTTAGCGTTGCCGTATACCTCTGCGTCGCCGTATACCTCTGCGTTGCCGTATACCTTAGCGTTGCCGGATACCTCTGCGTCGCCGTATACCTCTGCGTTGCCGTATACCTTAGCGTTGCCGTATACCTTAGCGTCGTCGGATACCCAAGCGTCGCTGGATAAATTGTCCTCTTTTTCAACATATCCGCCGATTTGTCCGACTTTTATGTTTTTTGTCTCTATTTCTTCCACACACTCAATACGGAAGAGTTTGCGCCCAAAAAAATCAATACCCAAGTCTTCCCTTAGTTTAAATTTTTTACTCATTTTTCCTCACTTTCTTGTATTTTAATATCAGCTACTGGATTAGCTTGTGTTTCATTGTTACCAAGAGCGGCGTTGATACGGGTTAAAAGGTCTTGTCCTCTTTTATGGGCTTCCTTCCCGCTTTCCAATCCGCGGTCAATTCTTCCGGTGTCTTAGTCATCTACAAATATCCAATCACAATTTAAAACCCAACCAACGCCTAATTTATACTGCCTGCTCACCACTCCTTTATCAGTTTGATAATAAAGCCTGTAATTGTATTTATTATATTTTTTACTAAAAACAGGATTAATAAAAAACAGCCTGTACATCTTGCAAAAGTGGCTTTTTTGCCGGCTTTCATACCTTCTAACGCCTTTTCAAATTTCATTCTCTCTCCCTATAAATAGTTAAATAGGTAAATAGTTAAAAAGCGAGGACACAACGAACGCGGTTATGGTTGTAGCTCTTACTGCTGTAGTTCATATCGCCGTCGGACGGTCGCACAACCCACGCGTAGTCGTAACTGCCCTCGGCCGAAGACCAGTACCAATCGTCCAACGGTTCGCCGCCGTATTTTTTCAAAACCCGACTGACTGATTTAATATTTTCTGAAATAGCCAACCATTCCGATTTTGAGGGAATGCCGCATTCAACCGCGTCACACCAATTCATCGGTTCAGGCGTATCTTTCAAGGCAATGCAAATTACGCGTCCGTTTATTTCGGCAGCCCTAACAGCTATCGGTAGACCGTCTTTTTTAACAATCATGACTTTGAATTTTGACATCTTTATTTCTCCAAATATTTAAAAATCGTCCATACCAAATTAAAAAAAACATAAGCCCCACAAAAACCCAAAAACAAACTCATAAAAAAATCTTTCACTTTCTTACCTCCTGATTAAAGAACTGGAATAGTATTTTAGACACTGGTAAAGAAAACTCCGAAATTTTTTCAATGTATCTTTTTTCGACAATCATCCTCGCCGTTTTCTCATCTATCCCATTCAATACAAGTTGTCTTTTTTCTGTCTCTATACATTTACTAAAAGCACTTCGTAAATCACAAAACATTTCAATAGGCTCTATGCTAATGCTTTTATATTTAAGTTTATCCATTTGTCACACCCTTCTAAAAGTTTATTTTTTACTTCTTCCGCTGTCATCAAAGCCCCGTCTTCATAATCAAGCCCTATCATTTCGGCCAATTCTTCCGGGTCTTTATCTTCTACCCATTCTTCAAACTCAAAAACAAGGTTTGCGCTTCTGTTCCATATTCCGCTATTTTCAAAACGGTTTTCTTCAAACCACCTTAAAAGCTCGTTAAATTTTTCGTTCATGTCACTCTCCTTTGTTATTACATTATTATAATATAATAAGCTTTACTATATGTCAACAACTTTTTTTAATATTTTTTCCAATATATTTTCGGCTCTGCTTCATAAATATTTCCAATCACTAAAAGACTTACATCATAAAAGTCTAAGAATGCATACGGAGAAGTTATAATGCCGTTTTTAATACAAAACATAAAAGCCCCTTTTTTAGGCAGATATTTTATTACTCCGGTCTGTTTCATAGAAGAACTCAGTACAATGTCATTTTCATATATCTGACTTCCGCTTAAATCCTTCCTTTCAAGACCCTTGTTTATGACATAAAAGGGACTTTTTCTTTTGTCTGTGGTGTTTACCTTCTTTCTTCCTTTATAAAGTTCACCTAAGTTGTTTATATAAAAACCTGACTTCTCAAATTTGACAAATTCAAGTTTTCCCTGCTTTCTTTCAAATTTTGCGACGCGGTACATATCCCAACCTTTGCCACCTGATTAAATCCAGAGCTTTTTCATATTGTCCGCTTAATTTGAATATATCCAAAGCAAATTTAGCCGGATTTGATAATCCTAGATATTCAAAGAAGGCTTTTTCATTTCCGTCATTATGTAAATTCATGTGGCATTTATGGCATAAGGGAAGGGCAAAAGCATCCGGATTTTTCATTGCTAACCCTCTCCCGTTATATTTCGGAATTAAAAGATTTTCATACCCTTTTTTTGGCTCCAAATACTCCTGCGGTACTCTTAGCAGGTGATGAGCTTCTGCGCCCAGTCTTCCACAACACAGACAGGGCAGGCTTCTTATAAATTCTAAATGTTTAGTCACTCTAATACCTCCAAAATATCCTTAAATGATTGTGGAAAATCGCTATCCACAAAATTAATATTTTCTATCTCCACAGGTTCCAGCCATGCCGCCGATAAACCTAATCTGTCTTTAAAATTTTTGTATATATCAACCGCTTTGTCAATTTGTTTTCTGGCTAAATTCCACATATCAGGACATAAATTATTTGTAAATGTCTTAACTCTGGCTTGCGGGATTTCCCTATTTACAAACAAAAGCAAAGTTAGGTATTCTTTCACCTCCTTTAAATCTCTGAAAAACTCGTTTTGTCTGGCTGTCCCTTCCGCCTTGTCGAAGTTCTGGCATGCAAATTCGACAGCCATATAATAAAAAACCATTTGAATATAAATCCGATATTTATAAAAATAAGATTTTATATATTCATCAATATTTCCGGAATTTATTTTAATATATGTTTTAACGTCTATTATCCTGCCTAGTGTTAAATAATCTATGCGGCTTTTTACTGATACTCCTTTATACGTCCAAAATATCGACACTTCCGGGAAGCCATTTTTTAGAAAATCGTTATAAAGCACTTGTCCCGGTTGCTTAAGATATTCAATAATAAGTTCAAAGCTCTTAACCCTGCTTTTATCCACAATAGGCAACTCCTGAGCTATAGACCATATTTTATAATCTTTAGAGTTCTTGCTTATTTCCGGCGCAATTTTGAACTTGTTTTTAAAATTTTCCGGCTCCAATAATAAAGCATGAAAAATCTTCCCATCTATTAGGGCCGTGCTCTTTTTTTCTTCATACAGGGGATTATTGTTCGAGTTAAACCAGTACGCTGTTGGACTTTCTAAAATTTGTTTTATTCCGGTTGCGTCAAGTCTCTTTTCTTCAAAATATACCTTTTCCGGCATATTAAAATAAATACCGTCTTTCATTAGTCACCTCCGAAAATTAAAATAATCCTTTTTTTTATTATGTCAATGATTTTTTATTGACACTTAATATTTTTTATTATAACATAGTATTGTATTGATGATTTAAGAGGTGTTACCATGGATTTAAATGAATTAATTACGCCGCAAGATGTCAAGGCTAGAGTTTTCTTAAATAATGTTAAAAACTTAGTTATTGAGAACGACGCAGATAATCAAGCGGCTTGTTCTTCTCTCCGTGAAATTTCCATATTCAAAAAAGCGCTTAAAACTCAGCGTGAAGATTTGGAAAAACCCCACAAGGAAGAATTAAACAGAATAAAAGACGCTTTTTCGTCTCCTCAAAAATTTACTGATGAGGCGGAGGCTCTTTTTAGGGAAAAAATTAATACTTATGCTTTATCACGGTTTAAAAATTCCGTTCTTTCCTCTAAAGAAAGACAAAACCAACTTGAAAACATCGCTCTTAAAGAGTTGGAGGCTTTGGAAGCAAAAAAACAGGATGCCAAAAAATACGATGACGTTACTAAGCAGGCTTTAATTGACGCCATTAATGAAAAACAAGAAAAATTATACGATGTTGAAGATGATTATAATTTAAATCTTTCCAATGAGTTCGCCAATTTCAAATTGATTTGGTCTTTTGATGTCTCTGACCTGTCAAAGGTCCCTGCTGAGTTTCTTTTGATTGACACTAAAAAAGTAAACGAGGCTATTAAATCCGGTGTTCGTGATATTCCCGGATTAAATATTTTTCAAAAACCTATTGTGTCGATAAAGTGAGGTAAAAAATGAAAAAAACCATTGTTTCTTTATCTGTTGACATGGATATTATCGAAAAATTAAAACTTATTGCCGAAGAGCAGACAGAAGGTAATCTGTCTTTGCTTCTGCGAAATATCCTAAGAAATTATTTAAAGGATAGCCCGGAATAATCCGGGCTTTTTTTTTGGAGCTGTGACTAATTTTCATTAACTCGTATATTTTAATCTTTTTCTTGTCCACTGTCAAGCAAAATAGCACATTCTAAAGCCTGTCCCCATGTTATGACGCTTTTAAGACAATTATTCTGTTTTGCTTTCTCTGCTGTGCAGGATATTAAGATAAACGTCATCAATCCGACTGTTATAGCAATCGCAATTTTCCTTAACAGGCCTAGCGGCTTTTTTTCTAAGTTCTGCGATTTGCTTATTTGCCTCCAGATTGCTTTCATCTAACCCCCTTTTTTTGGCCTCACAGGCCTCAAGCTTATTTTCAGCTATAATGCGCCATTTAAAATTAAAATACGCACACAGCCCCAAAAAAACGCCCAGCAATCCAATAATTAACTTAATACGCAATATAACCCCGCTCCATATACAAAACCGGCATAAATTTCTCCCCAATTCCAGCCGCATTTTCCTAAGTCATAAATTTTATTTGTCTGTCCTCCCAACCAATAAAGAAGTCCAGCACATAAACCTCCCACCATAAAAGGGATTGAATTAACGGCCAACCCTACAATGAATGTCACAATCAAACCAGACAATGATGTTGTAATAAATCCGTATAATTTCGGTCGTGATGTGATGTATTCGATATTTTCGAGAAGTTCGTCAATCAATTCGCATTCTTTTTCATTAGGGTCCAATTTTCCGGTTAAAAGGGCTGTTATATATTTTCCCCATCCATAAAGCTGTTGTCCCGTATATGCCGCTATCGTGGTAATTAATCCACAATTGAAATCCCTGAAATACCATGTCAGCCCGCCAACAAATAAAGGGAAGTATATTTTATTTGCCGGTATGTCAAATAAACCCCCTCTAACTCTCCAAAGAAACGAGCTTAAAACAGCTATCAACCAAACCATTAACGCACCTTTGAATAAAATAAATGATTTCCAATTTCAAAATCCGGCACACAACCGCGCGCCCATTTCGGATTAGCTCCCTTTACATGATAATGACAACACCCGGCTACTACGTCCCTCAAAGTTCCGTCAACATATCCGGTTGCTATTTCTACCTCTTCTTTCATATCTGCCGGGGCTACGCTCTTAATTATCTTATAATTCTTGTCCCATGTGTTCCAACAACTAAATTGATGAAATTTAGACCCTTCAACAGCAAATTGGCAGGTTGCCGCTATCGTCTCACCGGAAAACCAAGTTTTGCGCTTATACCGGTTAATAATTACCGAGGCAACAGCTTTTTTCCCTAAATAGTTTTCCCCTCTTGCCTCTCCGTAAATCGTGCGCGCCAATATATCAATGTCATTTTCTCTACTCATCTTTTCCCCGCAATTCCTTAATAGTTTTGATAGGGTTTTTTTGTATTTGTTTTAAAATACTTTCTAAAACCATATATATCCGGACCGCCAACAACCCCAAAATGCCGCAAATCCCACAGATAACATGCTTATTGAAATCGGTGTATTCTAAAATCATGCCTGAAAAATAGGACACGCAAAAAGTTATCACCATGTCACGGATTGTTTGTTTTATCGAAATAAATGGTCTTATTGCTATTGTCGCCACAGATACAACCCCCGCAATTACGCCATAATCTTTGAGTGTTTCCGATATATTTTTAAACATTTCACCCCTCGTTTAATAATAGATTGATTTTTAAATTAAAGTCAATCTTTACTTTTCTTCTTAGAGTGGTATTTTTAATCAGGAGGTGACACATGAAAGAATTTTTTATTGTCCATGCTGGCGATTATGTAGGCGCTTATCTTAATACTAAATATCCAGTTATTAGTTACGCACCACAAGAACAGTTTTGTGACTTTATTTTGTCGCTCCGTGAAACCTTCCCTGATTGTAAGCTTCGGTGTGTTGTGGATAAGTCAATTACTCAAAAAGTTATTAACAATATTAAAATTACTAAATCCTTAGAACGTTAGTCGCATAATTTTTTCTATGACAACGCATAATATCTATTATAGATATTATAAGAAAACCCCGGAACGCTATCCGGGGAACTTATTTGTGAAATATCTATAGTGTATGTTTAATTTTTATAAGGACGAACCATATGAAACATTTAAAGATTATCAATATATTCTTCAAATGTCAATACATTTTCATTCGGGAAATTTTCTGATTGCGGAACGTCCCGGAGATATTGTCGGTAATCTGCCCACTGCTGTTTTTCAACCTCTGAAAGTTTTGCGTAATTATCCGGATACATTTTGATGTCGCTTTCTTCCAGATAGGCGTCACGGGTCCAACGTATCTGATTGGTTTTTTCTTCCTCTGTGGCAACATGAGGCTCGGCAACCGGATAACCGTCCTTGTTGTGGATTTCCATACCTTTCGACTGTTCTTCAAAAAGACTGTCATAGTATTCTTTGCTGATTTCAGTAAACTCGGAGTGAATATTGTCTTCCATGTCATCAGGAACAACACAGAAACCCCAAGAGCCGTCAGCCTTATGTTTTCCGTAAAAATATCTCATTTGTTTCTCCATTAATTGCAATTAACAAAAAAGATTTTATTACATGATTTGTTATTTGTAAATAATTCTTATTTTCTAAACTTAACAAAATCTAAGTTTAGTTTTTAGGCAAAAATTGAACTTAGAGTGACTTATAATATCTATTATAGATACTGTTGGAACTGGCTATGTTACGGCACAAAGTTTAGGTCAAAATGGCTATGTAAAATTTTCTACCGGTATTATTATTCAGTGGGGTTACAATAGTAAAGTGGGACATTACCGTACAAATTTTCCTATATCTTTCTCAGGCACAAACACTTATGCCGTGACAATAACAGGTAGAACGTATTCAGGCGGGTTTCGTACTGGCGCAGATGGTGAAGATTCCGATTATAACACCGCTTCTTATTTTGTATCTACAAATGGTTCTCGTGGTACAAATATGTATTGGATAGCTGTTGGATACTAACCAGCGTCTTTTTTAACAGCACCTATAGCAATATAACTTAAAGCATTTCCGTTTACTCGATAATGAAGCGTACACCCGGAAGCGGTTTTATCTGAGTATCCAGCATAAGAGCACGTCTCGTCTGAGCTATTGTCTGTTAAAACCGTGGTAGCAATAGCATAATTATTTGCCGCAAATGCCTTTGGAAAGGTGACATTTGTAGTTGCATTATAGCCGCCGGAAGAATTAAAGAAATAACCTGTATTGATTAAAATGTCATAAATATCATTTGTTGTTCCGGGAAGCTGAACATAAAAAATACTATCTCCTACAATTCCTTTTGTAATATTGTTCATAATAGATATTATGCGATTGCTTTCGTTAACAACTGCCTGCGTGCTCGGGTACGTTGTCGCAGACGGAGAAGTTAAGTCCTGCGCTTTGTTTGCTGTGACCTCGTACGGGCTTAAATCGACAGTTCTCCAACTTGCCGCCGTTCCGTTGGTGGTTAAGAATTTCCCATTTTGTCCGGTTTGGTCGGGAAGGGGAGCTTGCCAGCTTGCATTTGTGCCGTCCGTAGTAAGAAATTTTCCGGCGTTTCCAGCTTGTGCGGATAAAAACTTATCCATAATCTGCTGGAGGGTTGCCGAGTTCGTAACAGAACCGGACGAAATAGCCGCCGCGTAATCCATAGCTAATTCAGTAAATCTTTCCAACTGATTAATTGTTAAATTTGCCATTTATTCCTCCGGTTCTTCTTGTTTAAATGTAAACTCTAAAAAAGTTCCTGCGTTTGTCATGTTTTGCAGTACGTCGGCCAATTGCCTGTTTGTCAATCTCGCTACAAGTATATAAAAGCCGAGATAATCTCCTGCTTCTGTGGTAATGAAAGCCGTTTGTTCTTCGTTTACCCATAAAAAGTAATCAACACTGCGGGCAATTATATCTATCATTATATGCAGGGGATTTTTTTCGTCAATAGTGATTGTTGCGTTGCTTCCGAATATCCCATATAAGATTTGACAATATGCGTCCGGCGTTCCGATTGTGGCCTGTGCGTCCATAATTGAATAATATGTTCTAACAAAAAGCTCCTCGGCCAACATTCTGTAAACCGGGGTCAACTTTCCGTCATACAAGGCTTGTCCTAATTCTCTCGAACTGTAGGCCCCTTCATAATATGCGCTTAGGTCAATGACAGTTTGATTAAGAGTTTGCAGAAAAACCTTCCTAAATCTCTCTGCTTCCTCTTTATTATCAAACATCTGATAGATTAAATCTGTCATTCGTCTATTATCTCCGCTGTAACGTTAGCAAGTATGATTTTCTCATTGTATGCGGCAAGATAAACGTCTGTGTCGTATGAACTACCATTGTCAAAATTATATTCTACTTTAATTGACGCCGCCCACGGCAAATCATCGTCACAAAGATACCTATCCGGCTCAAAATCATACCCAAGCCGATACTCTTTATTGAAATTATCTGCGAACGTATTCGTTACCACGTTTTCCACAGGGATAAAATCAATGCTGTTTCGTGATGTTTGCACGGTGATTTTGACATATACCTGTTTCTCTGTGGGTAAAGCATAGGAAATATTGAACTGTTGTCCGTTTATGGCTGTGTAGGTTCCGGTTTCCGTTCCTGAATAATATAGGCCCGTCGTAGCATACTTTCCTATTTTTTGGATAATATTATTTTTAATAGTGTCGTAATCTTCTGCCTCCGGGTCTACATCACAACAAATATCCAAATGTCCAGCGTCCGCTTCTTGCGTTATAGGCTTAATTGAACTAACAACCCCTAATTCATCTTGTAAAGCGTTCATTAATCCGTCTGGTGTTGATTTAGGAAGCTTTATGCTCGAATTTATATAGGTGATGTAATCTTGTAATTTTGAAACGAGCTGTCCGATTTCGTTTTCGCAATTCATAATCATCTGGATGGCCGGATAATATAACCGATAGAGATTTGTCCCAATAAAATTACTTGCGTTATATTCTGTGCCGTACTCTGTATTGACATATCCAATCAACTCATTAAGTATATTGTCATAAGTGCGGGGGCTGTATCCGTTTTCAAGTGTGTAGCTCATGCGCCAATCCCTTCCTCAATCTGTTCCTGAATAACGAAATTTAACATTGTTTCAAGTGTATCATCTCGCTGTAGCAAGTCAAGCGTGTTAATTCCATTGTACGCCAGTTGTTGAACAAGGTATGATTTATAAGTTTGCATTTGTATTGATAAGTCTGAACCTATAAATCTTTCAATGTCAACTCCGAACCTATCCTGATAGAAAATACTTCCTAATTGTGTGCGCAACACATTTTCGGCTTTTGGCAAAATTGTATCTTTAAAAAACGGCATGCCTTCTTTGAAATCTACATCTATCATTTCAGCCTTCCCTTCAATTCATTTAATGCGCTTATTGCGTTGTTTATTCCCGATACCCCTTCGGATATTCCCGATGCAAACCCTCCCGTAGTAATCGCGCCCCCTCCGTTTTCCGGAAGAACTCCCGAGCTTATCGCATTTAATGCCGACACAATAGAATTGAAAGCATTTACAACTTGCGTAATATTATCAGATAAGTCCGGCGTCGTGTTAGGAATATACGCTAATTCGTCTTTTGATATGACAACTACCCCCTCGCTGTTTCCCCCTTGTCCTAAGATAGGGCAGGAAGGCACGGGCTTATTGTCTATCATGACAACCCCGTTAAATAATGAAGCTGAGAATACTCTCATAATCTAACCTTTCAAATTTATAAATATTAAATCCCTTATCCCAGTAACACGAGAACGCTTTTAAGCGCTCAAATCCATTAATTGAATATAATTGAGGCAATTCTGCGCTGTTAGTCGTTATGCCGTCGTACAAAGTTAAAAAGCTTATTATTAAATTTTTATTAACTATGCTTTTAAGAGATATTGAATAAGTCAAATTGTTCTCTCTCAATACCTCGTCAGGGGTCCCGGCGTAATTTGTTGTTGCTAGGTTTAACCCTATCGGCCAACCAATAAATGAATAATCTTCTACCTCGGCCAATTCTGGAAACGTGTAGCAATCACCGTAAGGGGTCAATTTGGTGTTTAGGCTCTCCCAAACTTCTAAATCCCCGGCGTCGTCAGGATAAAACTTATAAAACCCATTTTCACCCGTTATTTTCATTCACAATCCCCACTTGCAAATTGCGGTCTTCATCAATATAGGCCGCAACTCTTTTCTTTAAATACGGGTTTATTCCATTCAGACCCGGAAAAACCAACTCTCCGGCAAATAAAACTCCATAAAGTTCGAAAGCTTTAAGCACCATGTAGTTAGCTTGTCCGTACCCCTCCAAATTTTGAGTAAAATATTGCTGGGGTACTCCCGCCTTGTCGAAGTCATTAAGATTAATTAATTTCCATGTTTCAATCTGCATTTTTTACCGCTCCACAATCTCAATTAATCCCGTTTTTTCCAACACAAAACTTGTTAAGCTTACGCCTGTCGAGTTCAAGAAAGTGATGTCAACTTGATATAAATCAGAATTTCCTACAGTTGTTTTGCTGTAGTCTGTTATCCATGCTTCCGACATGAAGGTGCTGTCATAATACAGGGTTACAAAATACCCCGGGTCATTTGGTGTCTTTGCATCTATAGTTTCGTAAATTTTTTGAATTAACGACAATATAACAGACGCCAAAGTGTTGTTTTTTCTAACTCTGAACGATATTTTAACTTGTTGCCGCACTCTTTTTTGATAAGTTGTATCTGCAAACTGTGCATAATCTATTTTAATATTTTCCGTTGCGTTGTCGCTGGCAACTTCTGTTAACCTTTCATCCAGATAAACGGGGATTATTTGCGGTATCCAATCCACAAAACTCGATAGGGTGTCACCGATTAAATTTCTTAGGGCTCCGTCCCTTGTAAATGTAAACACCATAACAGGCGCTAAACCGTTAAGCATTTTTCCCCCTATTCAAAAAACAATCTTCTATTCAGTTCATCTTCTGAGATTAAGCCTTCACTATACATCCTTTGAAGCTCATCAGCTCTTTTTCCCGCTTCTGACATATCAGAAAACAATTCTCTGGCCGATTGCCATGCGCTTCTTGTATTTCTTTCTATTTTTGACAACAAAGTATTACCGAACTCTTGCGCTTTCAAAGATAATCTTTGCAACTCATATCCGCCTTGCGTTGCCTTTGCTATCTGTGCAAAAGTATTATCATCTACCGCTCTTAAGTACTGGTCTCTTGCAACTAAGGTTTGCGGCGTTATTTCCTGACTTCCTTGAACAATGTTTCTAAGCTCTCTTTGGACTTCAAAAACCCTTTCCTGCATGGCTAAGTTTGTGCCTCTTCCGGAGGCCTGATTTAATTGCTCCCGGCTTATTCCTGCAAAAGCTTTATCGTAAAGGCTCTGAATGTCTATTGTGAATAATTTTTCAAGTTCTGCCGAGCCAGCTCCGAAAATGTTTTCTGACACCTGTCTTCTCATTATCGGATTTAAGTTCTTTAACTCATTAAGAACTGTCAAAAATGTGTCTGGGTCAACCGGGTCATTTGCAAAGTTCATTAATGGGGTAGGCTTACCAAGTTTTTGTTGCCTCATCATATCAGCAAAAGACTGGTAATATTTTTCAAATCCCTGAATGTCGGCAAGTTCAAAAATCTTTTCCAACTGGATTACCTCGGCAGGCTCCAATCCGAAAGTAGATACATTTCCTGTTATTTCTCTGTACTTATCCAGAGTTTTATCAATTTCGGCATTTATTGCTTCCAAGTCTCCGGTGACAGCGTTAAAAATCTCTTTTGCGATAACGACGAACGCGGCGCCTTTTAAGGCGTTAATCCCCGTTCTTATACTATCCATAAATCCTTGACTAAACTTTTCGTTAACGTCTTCGAACCGGCCGTTTAGCTCGGCTTCCATTTTTTTGGCCGCCCCTTTGTCTAGTTGCAGATTTAGCTTCGCTGTGTATTCTCCGACTATCATTTAACGCCTTCAAAAATGCTTTGTTAACTACTTCCTCAATAGTAAAATCACTTCTTGAGTTTGTCAACTCAGACCAAGTTGACCGAATATCTACAAAGCCGTTAGGGATTTCTTTTAATTCGCTTTCTGTTAAAAAAAAAGCTTAATGTTCACAACGGCCAAACATATTTCAGAAATAAGCTCGTAAAATTCATTTATGCCTAGCGTGCCTATGTTACATTTCCCATAAGGTACGCCGTTTTTATCTTTAGCAAAACATAATACCGCTTCAACCTCGTTCGGTTTGAGGTCGGCAAAAGTCGCCCCAATTTTGAAAACCCTTTGCTTTTCTTCATCATCCATTTTTGAAAAGCGGTCTAAAAATTCAAGATAGGTTTCTTTTCCTTCCCTGAATGTTGGTATCATGTAATAACTAAGTAAAAGGACTTGGGCGGTGTGAAAAGCCGCCGCCCCTTTAATCCCTTTTATTTCCTCTGCGTCTATCATTTCAGATTAAACGTTTCAAATTCAATGTCTACGTTATAGGTGTCTTCTCCCTCCGTGACATTGGTCTGCTGGAAATAAGTCGTCAAAATGCAGTCTTTCGCGCTGATTGATTCCCCGGTTACGTTATCAATGCAAAAAACATCCATGCGAGTTTCGTTATTATATGCGTCTTTCAAGATTTGTGCAATCTCTGCCGGAACGTTAACGCTGTCAAAAACAATCGTTGAAGCCTGTTTAGAATTTTCTTTATAAACAAAACCCTTTTTATTTGTTGAGTTTGCGCCTCGTGTCAGGTGTTTTCTTTCGTTAACGGTTACGGTGGCGCCGTCTACATCCGGTAAATAATAGGTTATCCCATCAATACTAAAACCGTTTTCGCTTCTCCATAACTGTATCATGTTAAATTACTCCTTCCTGCAACGTTGCTTTTACTCTCCAGATTGCCGACGGCTCCGGAATAACAATTGAACCCTGCAAGATAAATTGTTCATTTCCGGTCGTTACGGTGATAGTGCCTCCGCTTATCTGTCCGTTGTCAATATATGCGTCAATCGTTTTCTGCAAATAATCTTCAAGTAGTTTCGCTTGCGTAATGGTGTAATCCGGCTCGTTCAGATTAATCCATGTTAACGCATTTCCCTGAAGAACTGTTGTGATTTCTTCATACACATAAGGCGCAACAATTGCCGAAGCTCCTGAACCATTACCTACACAGAACAAAGCTAATCTGTTCCCGTATTGCTCTGGGTCACTCAAAACAAAGTTAACTCTGCTGTCAAACATTGCGTTAGCTGTTGACGTTTCCGCAATATTATCAGATAAATCCATTGCCATGTATTGCTGATTGGTCCAAATTCCTTTGCGAGCATAGAGCAAAGCTCCAAAAGCTTCGTACATGTTTGAGCCTGCATTGTCTTCCAGAGAATAGAAGTAAGAGTTTTTATCTACCTTATTCGCTTCAATGACTAATTCCTCATCACTGGAAGCGTACCCTGTGACACCATTAAAGTTTGAAGGCTTTTTATATCCTTCTAATTCTGTATCTGTAAATGCCGGGTCAATCAATATCGTCCAATATTTATATTCATCAATGTTTGTAATACCCGCTGCCGTCAAATCAAGACTGGACACAGGCAAAGCGTAAAAATAGCTTAGATTTTTAAGCAATTTTGCCGGCATGGTTGCATCGGTTATTGCCGCTAATTCCGCTTCACTCGTAATTCTTACGACTGTCTGCGCAATTCCTCCCCCTGTTTTTGGCTTTACAATTACAAGGGCATTATGCAAATATTGCAGGTTGGGCGAGCTGATAACTTCAACTCTCGAAACCGGCATGACATATTCTAAAAGTACGTTTCCGCTCATTTTGAACCCCTTATTTTTTCAATTACTTTTGCTATAAAACCCTTTGTCTTTGCCGCTGGGTCGTACTCAATAGTCAAACAATATAAAAAGCTTTGGCTGGTTTGAGTAAAAAAACCTTCGTAGTCTTCAAATTTTATGTCTTCTTCTCTATTGAAGGCTAAAAATCTGTTAACAGCCTCAATAAGTCCCGGCTTTTTGGAAGCTTGTTTTAATCTGCTTAATAAAAACCCGTGTCTGTTGGCCTCTTTCGTTCCAATAATACCTAATTTAATCTTAACCCGGAATTTTATAAATCCCTGTGTTATTTGCTGTTTAACTTCTTCAACATCAACATAAGCAACATCTTGCTCGAGGCCTTCTTCAACTGTCCCGAAAATTACTTTTTTCAGTCCCCATATTTTTTTTATGTCGGTTGCCAGTTGCTTCTTAAACATCTCTTTTAGCCATTATATTCCTGAAAAATTGCGCCGTGCAAATCATCAGTTTATTAAATCCCTTTGCTTTTGCTGTCTTTCGGCTGTTTTTCCCATAATCTCCCCTAAGAATAGGGTTGCGGATAACAGCCTGCAAAGCATTAACAATCCTTCTTTCGCTCCCTTTCCCGTTAAACTGTTCAACAACCATTCTGATAACGTTAAGTAAATTCTGGTTGTTTTTTATGGTGAAGGGGCGCGTCAGCCATTTATATTTTTGTTCAAGCTCCTTTGCTATACTGTATAAAGTCCCGTCAACTCTGGGGCCGTGTTTTAATACATTTAATCCGGCGTACTTAGTCCAGTATTTGCGATAAACCGGTTTCCCGTTTCTCGTTCCTATCTTATCCCGAGCAGGGGCGAAGTGCTGTTTGTTTTGAAGGATACCGACTTTATAAGAATATTGACCGATGTTTATATCTGACAATAATTTATCAAGCCCTTTCCCTTTCAAAACTTTTTTCACCATAGCACCGAACCAAGATATACGTTGTTAAAAACCTTTTTATCTAAGCCTACAAAAATGCCGTTTAAGGCGGCGTAATGACGCAACTTTTTAATTCCGTCACCTTCGCCGCCCCGGCTGTTGATAATTGCACCGATAGCCTCATAAGCATTTGCTTCGCTTTTCTCTGTTTGATTATATAAAATCCACAGATTAGCTTTTTCCTGCGCAGTCAATAGGGGCTGGTTAATTGCCTCTAATGCCTCGTTTGCAAATTCTATGAGTTCTTCTTCGGTCATCTTTTACGCTTTCGTAAAGGTCATCGGTTGTTTAATCAATCCGCCATATTCGCGGACATCTACCATAGTAGAACCAACCTCGAAGTCGGCCCAGAAATATTTGTCTTCACGGTTATAATCTTCGTCAGACATGGTAGGAAGGGCGGTGTAGTTCAAGGTTACCAATTCCTGAGAAATGGCGGCAATACCCTGCTCAGTTCCCTGGGTAACAATGCCCGGAACTTCAATGAAGGTTGCTTCCGGCCAAGCTGCTTCCAATGCCTCCCGGACATTCTTTCCGTTATACGTTACGGTGTCCAAGGTCGTCAACAAGTCGCTACCGTACATGTATACCAATACGTTAGTTGAGCCCGTATTATTGGAAACCTGACGCTTAACAGCGGAAACCGCCTTAACAACAGCGTTCAAAATGCTCTGTTCGGTTGCGTCCGGTGACACATCAATTGCAACGGGACTGTTAATAATTGCGTTCGGGTCGGTGGTCGTGATCACGCCGTTATTCCCGTCGGTCCCGTACATAATAAACTTGTCAAATATAATCGAATAACCTCTGACAATCTGCGCAATCAGGTCGGGAATACGGTTAAATCCGTAATTCCGGGTTGACTGAGTGATTTTTGCGCCGCGCAGAACTTTGAGAAATTTCTTGTTGCTGTCTTTTGCTTTGATGTGGGCGACTTCGGTCTGTCCCGGGGTCAGAGCTTCAGCAACAATGCTGTCTTTCTCAACATCCAATTTATTAAAGTTAATCGTTTCGGCTCCCGCTACATCATGCTTAACCTGATTTTCAATTGCGAGGCCAACCGGCACATACGAAATAGCGACATTGTCGAGATATTCCGTTCTTGTACGCAATCCAACAATAACGTCAGTACTCATTCTTTAAATCTCCATTTTAACAATTTTTTCAATTTAGGCTCTTTCTTCACCTCTACAGCTTCTGCCTTCGCCTCTTGGCGGGCTTCGGCTTCGCTGTTCTCCAGTTTCTCAGCCTTGTCTTTTTTCTTTCCCATATTACAGACCGTTCGGGAAGTCGATAGCAAAGCCTTTATATGACTTACCTTCGCTATCAATACAATCTACAATCGCCGTTCTTGCGGTTGCATTTACAGGAATATTTGCAGGGGATGAACCCTCAACTTGCGTAAATTTACCGGTTGCCGCTACAACGTAGACCTGTCCGCCCGGTGTGATTGCTTCTCCTCCGTCAGAAGCCTGAACATATACGAACAAACCCGATTTTATAGCGTCAGCCGCAACAAGTCCCTTTCTTCCGGAAACTTCCAGCGGGCTAGCGCTAATCCCCATTGTCATTACACCATTGACGGCGGTTTCTCCCATTGCCAAACCTTCGGCAAAATCACTCCCAAAAGCTCGGGAGCAAATTACGTCAGAGTTTCCGCGTTCATACGGCGTACCCAAAATTGCAGTCATTTTATTTACTCCTTTTAAATTTATTTTTTGCTGTTTCTAGAAAACGCTTTTCAAAAGCGTCGTCTGAGCCTCCGGCCTGATTTTGCTGGTTAGCTCTCCGCATAAGAACCTTGTTATTTGTTCCTACGTCGACAATTCCCCAAAAATAGGGGGCTTGTTTAAGCTTTTCATCTTCGGTCAGGTTTTTATATTTTTCAACCTGTGCCTTTTGTGTTGCTGGCAAGATGTCAATATTATCCTTCAAAGCTATGAAACTGTCAATAAGTCCTTTTCTGACCTCGTTAGCTTTGTCCTTTTCGCTTGCGTACTTCTTTCCGTCAATCGTTTCCAAAATCTTTTTGCTTTCCGGCGGAAGGATTGCGGCATTATCATCAACAAATTTTTTGATGTCCATGTTGAATTTAATAGCCTGCTCCAATTCTGCCCGGCTTGCCTGTTCTTCTTTTTCAGCCTCTAGCTTTTCTTTGGCCTCTTCTGAAACTTGCTTTATTTCTTTCTCCTGCTCTTTTTTTTCGCTTTCTTTCTGCGCTTCAATGTATTTATTAATTGACCCTGCGACAATGCTGTCAAGCTGTTCTTGTGTCAAAGTTACCGTTTCAGACATTTAAAAACCTTTCTTTAATAACGATTATTTCATCTCTTCTAACTGTTTCTGTTGTTCAGCTGTCAGATTTTCTCTCACATCGTCATCAATAAACAAAGCCCCGCACTTGCACCCGTATTCCTCCCCGGGAAAAATTCCGTCCCCTACCGTGAATATCTCTCCATATCTCAATTGGTGTTCCGGCCTCGGCGTTTCAGAAGATGAAGGTAGCCAAATATAATGCTGTCCCTTCCTTTCTTCTTTTAAGCGCATTGCTTCGTTCCAAGTGACTAAATTTTCAACTCTTGACTTTAAAAGTTTTTCATTGTTCAAAGCCGTAGTAACTGGCTTTTTCACATGTTCATCTTTTAATTTGTCAATCTTTTTTTGATAAAAATCAACAACTTTTCCCAGGCTTTCCTTAATCTCTTTCCCTGACAATGTTGTTGCTGTTATCAAAGCCCTTAATAATATTTTTTTTATACCCTTAGCGCCTCTTGTTAAATATTTGCTGGCACTCTTAAAAAAACCTTTTGGCAATACCTCTTTTATATACTCTTCCGGTAGCCAAAGGTTTTTAAACATCTTTCACCCCAAAAACATAATCAACAAAATCTTTAGTTTGTTCTTCCGTTACCACCTCAGAACTCTCCAGATAAGGCAGGGTTTTAATCAAATCCGCAACACGCCTATAGTTATCAGTCCAAAATTCCAGATTAACCCCAAACAAAGCGTCGCATGCTGGCTTAAATATGCTGTTGAAGTAACATTTAACCCCGTCTTCATTTTTCTGATAATCAGCTTCACCGGTCGAGTTCATTCCGGAAAGAATAACACCGGTGACAAGCGAGGTACTGACCCCTAATTCTCCAGCCATAAGCTGAGAGTAAAACACTACGGCGTCCATAATCGGCTTGCTGTCTAATTCAGATGTTTTTATTTCGTCGTCTTTGTCAATCAGAACATTAAGCCCGGTTTTTAGTCCTTCCGTTATCTGCTTGGCCTGTTGTTCGAACTCCGAATGTGAAATATTTGATTGCGTTAATCTTAAATCTTTGGCTTTTAACTGGATAGCTTCTGCAAGTCCCAATTGAGTGTTGGAGGCGGACAATGCCCTGTAAAGAAGGCCAAGATAGCAACAAACTAATTCGGACTGATAGAATTTATTGAAATTACATAAAATTCCAACATCTGACTTTGCTTTCTCAGTATAGTCTTTTATTATCTGCGCTTGTTCATCCCCGTTAGCTCTTCTCACAACGTTAGAAGTGCGGTCATAAACGATATAGGTTGTTTTTCTTAAAACCATACCATCAGCCAAAAGCTGAATTAAGCCGCTTGTTGCTGTAGAATTGTAACAATTGAAATTATCGAACAAGGTGGCGGCTTGTTTTTGGTCTAACCCTTTAGAGTGATTAAAACATTCCTGTAGTATTCTACTAAACAGGTTTACGGCTTTGATGTAAATAAACCGGTCAAAAACAACCTGCATTTCAAAGGAGCGAGGTAATGCATATACAACTAGGTCATTTTTTGAATTATTCCAAAAACCAAACATTAAAGCCCTCTAACATAAGCGATTAGACTAGCCGCCGCGTCCGGTGCGTCATCATACTTTGAACTATATTCATAATTTTTGACTTGGTCAATAAAAATTTTGTTTGCCTGCAGGAAATTAGCTGGCATGTCTTTAACAAGAGCCAGTTTTAAATCATTAACAAAAGTTGACGCGTTTAAAATCTTTTTATGTTTTTCCATTGTGGTATTAAACCCCTGACACGGGCAACCTATTTTATGCAATTCCCTTATAGGCAATTCACCAATTCCGTTTGTTTCGATAACAAAATGATAATTGTTAAATTTCTTGTGTATAACTTGCATTTCCTCTATGCAATCATACCAAGCCTTCTTGAAGCAAAACCCCGTCAGAACAAAATCATTTAAATTTCTTCCTCCGGCAACTATAGCGGTATAATCTTTTCCTTTGTGTGAGGGGTCGACCCATGTTATATTGTCTTTTGCTGAGTAATCCACAGTTTTAATTTTTGAAAATGGTAATGAGCCGTCGTCTAGTATTTCCAGAAAATACGAGGCTTGTATTGAATATTCATCTACTCCGGCCGCTCTTTCCGCGTCTAAGTCCGCATCTAATTCCGGTATGCTTCCGAAAGGCACTAACTTTGTCGGTATAACTTTCCTTAAAGTTTGGAAAAGGTCCAGCTTGTGCGCTGGCTGTCCAATGATAGCGATATTATGTGTCAACTTCACAATCTCATCAAACATTTTTTTAACTCTAAGGCGTTCGGCCTCTCCGGTGTCGTCCGGGGTGATAGGGTCCTCCATAATTACCAAGTCCGGGTGTCTGCCTCGCACACCTTTGGACCTTACTGTTAAAGCCGCAAGGTTTGGCTCTTTTCCCATTAATCCCCGCATTCTTACGACTTTTCTAGCGTTTGTTTGGAATTTACAGCCGTTCTTTGCCAGTATCTCCCTAACTTCTGCCACAATGTCAGTTCCTCGGCTTTGCTCTTTGGTTATGATTAAAATTCTATAATTAGGGTTAAGCATTAATTTTTCGGCCGTTCCTAATATGGTGCAGTAGTCTGTTTTCCCATACCGGCGCGCCCCTAACAACATTCTTATCCCTTCACCGTTTATTACAAAGTCTTTCATTTCAATTTGCTTATTAAATGGCTTCGGATATCCGGCGCGCTCGCAAAAAGTCACAAAATCAGTAATTACTCGCTCTTTTTTCCCAAAGTTAAAATTAAATGATGTAGAAAAGTCAAAATTCATTCCGCAACCTCTATATAAGTCGGTTTAATAGGCCTTCTTTCCAGTAAATCAAGCGGGTGTTCTTTTCTAGAGACCTCTTTTTCTTTATACTTTTTGCCGTCAGGATAATATAATAAATCCTTATCAATTCCATAATCTTTTATTTTTTTGTCTGGTCTGTAAATCAATATTTTCATTTTTTCAATTTTCGGTTGCTGTTTTACTGGTAAAATACATACATGTTTTTTTGTTTTCTCTTTTTAGATGTACTGTGTTTTTGTCTAATCTCTAAACATGCCCGCCATTTGTAACACAAGGTCTTTAATTTCTGCGTCTTCCATTTCAGGCAAGCGCGTTGTCAATTCAGCTAAGGCCTGCGTAAATAGGGTTTGACACAGCTTTCCGGCGTCTTCTTCCGTGATTGCTCCCTTTGGCATGTTGTCCAATACTTCTTGCTTTACTTTCTTTCTTCGCTGTTTTCTTCTTGTCTCTATTCGTTCGCAACGTTCTTCTATTCCGGAAGCTATTTCTTGCGCATACCTATTGACGCAATTAGTACTAACACCTAAAACTTGAGACATTTGCCGCTGGGTTAGTCCCTTTTCCATAAGCTTCTTTATTTTGTGCCTTAAATTTGGGTTTTTTTTGCGCGCCATTAATAACTTACGCCTCTTTGTTAGTGTGTCTTATCAATAGTTTGTATATATACCATAACATCAACAAAACACCCGGTAAAGATAAATATCCTCTATTTTATACTTATCGTTCTTCTTATGTTAATAAGAAAAGGGGGCTATGTGTGTACAACCCCCTTAGATTAGTGTTAATAATTAATGTTTGGCTACGCACTCATATACTGCTTTTTTCAGGTCCACCATAATGGTTAAATCTCCTTTTTTATTTGCCATTAAGTTAACAAAATCCATGTACCCGCCTATTCCTCCGCTTATAGCCATTTTCCTCGACACACAAGATTGAATGTTAACAGGTATATCCTTGTCATTTAGTAGCTTACTCCATAGATTGTATGATACCCCATAATACCAGACAACTATGAGTAAAGCAAAACATACTATGTATTTCATATTTACCTCCTTAGTGATGATATCTGCCGTCTCCGGACTTCTTCCATGTTCTAGCTCTGTTAATATCCATTTTGCTACGAATAGCACTTAGTATCAAAAATAATCCTTTGCAGGTCTCTCCTTGCAACATTTTGGCAAATAATACTTTTCCGATTTTGCTATCGAACCTTCTTAGCCCTCCTAAAACAATAAATACGTCGGCCAATTCTTTTATTGCCTTCTCCTCGTCTTGCAAAACTATCGACAGTTCAATAAACTCTTCTTCTAGCTTAAGTAATTGCCCTTCTAGTGTTGCGTCTTTGAATGTTTCAACATTCCAAAACTTAATTTTATTTAATTCTTCATCTATCTCATCAATAATTATCTTTTTTAGTGTTGGCATTTTTTTCTCCAAATAGTTAAATATTTAATAGCTCGGTCAACCCTCTCAACGTCCCAAGTGTTTTTTGCGTAGTTCTTTTAGGCTGTGAATAACCGGATTGATTGCCTACCGGTTAATCTTCTGCCACATCGTCATCGCTCATTACCTTGCATATTTGTTGTAAAATAGGTTTCCATTTTTTCCAAAACTCCAAAGCTCTTTCCCCGTCCATTTTTTTAATTTCATGATCCTTAAAACTCCACCACGCCGTTTTTGAATGGTATTGACAGCCTATTTTTATGTGTTTCGGGGTGATTGTTATATCATACAAATCTCTGTTTGACGTAATGTTTAATATATCCGCTCTTTTTTCTATTTTGTCGCCGCGTACCTTAGCGTTGCCGTATACCTTAGCGTTGCCGTATACCTTAGCGTTGCCGTATACCTTAGCGTTGCCGTATACCTTAGCGTCGTCGGATACCCAAGCGTCGCCGGATACCTCTGCGTCGCCGTATACCTCTGCGTTGCCGTATACCTCTGCGTTGCCGTATACCTTAGCGTTGCCGTATACCCAAGCGTTGCCGTATACCTCTGCGTTGCCGCGTACCTTAGCGTTGCCGTATACCTTAGCGTTGCCGTATACCTCTGCGTCGCCGTATACCTTAGCGTCGCCGGATACCTCTGCGTCGCCGT
>CALUQY010000023.1 GCA_944323035.1 Candidatus Gastranaerophilales bacterium | reverse complement strand
CAAAATATAAAAAATAGCACCTTAAATAGTTAAAGTTAAATCAACGAGTTACCGATATTCACAACACAATAAATATTCTGTTGTATGTAAAGTTTTATTACAAAAGCCGAAAAATTTCTAAAAATAAAGCAATTTGGAAACAAAAAAAAAGTTTATATAAATAAGGTTAGGAAAAGCAGTTGTATGCCGTTTTGTATTGCGAAACCGGCTGCACTGAAAAAGATAGGTTAGTTATATTTATGTACAATGTATATCCATACATGTACCGGAACTTCCGCGCACCCAATCGAAGCGAGCAGGAAAGCGCCGGTCAGCAGGTACCGTTTAAACGCGGCGACTTAGAAGGTTATGTGGCGGCAAAGGATTTTGCAAGTAAACCCTATGCGGCGTGCACGCGGGCAAACGCGCTTGCACAAATCCATTCGGGCAATGTTTTGCGAGCCGATATGACGCCAAAAGAATATATAAACCTGCTTATAAAACAGGGGCAGGTGCCGGATAAACATTTTAAATATCATCAAACTGACACGGGCTATGAAATTTCGGAAATAAATTCCAATAAGGAGCTAACCAAAAAAGTTATATTCAACAAGCCTGAATACGACAGCGGCACGCCCGTAATCTGTAAATATTACACACCGGATACCGGACGGCAGTTTAAGGAGGTACGCTATCGCTCCGACGGCGAGGTCGATACAAAAACCGAATATGAGGACTTTTTTGACGAATCGGAAACAATAGAGCAAATGGAAAAGCTTGAAGAACTCAAAAAAGCCGGCCCGCAGACCGTACCGATAAAACAGGGCGGAAATCCGTTTATGCTGGAACCGCCGGATATGCCAAGTACTTCCGGCGGGCATAAGCTTGAATTTGCACAGTTGTGAAAAAGGAGCCTTTCGGCTCCTTTTTTAGCGTTTTACACAAAAAACCTGCGGCTGCACATAATCACGGTCATTTATAAAGCTTAACCCGGTTTTATAACTCTGATGCCATGCACGGGAAGAATCATACAAAGAGCCAGTCCAAATCGGATTTGCAGCTTGCAGCCCGAGGATTGTTCTATTATAGAACAATGCCGCAGCCTCTTCTTTATTTGGCAGCCTGCTTTCTGAATCCGCGTTCAAACACAATGCACCTGCCTGACGCTGATTACCGGAACCGACAGAATTTATAAGCGGAACCGGTGCTACTACCATAGAATCTGACGGATAAAGCACTGAAATAAAACCAATATCTTTACCCACAGTATTTGGCCCTTTTGTACCGTTCAGGTCATAGACGAAATTCGCGCACATTCTCGACTGCATATAAACACCTTCAGAAGAATTTGCCGTTCTAATCTCTGCCTGACAACGCGGATTGTAATATACAGCAATACTTTCGCCGTTTGCAGTTTCAAATGCGGCAACTTTCGTATCAGTTTGGCTGTAAGAATACATACTGCTGTGAGGCACATCATAAAAGCTGCCATTAAACATATCATTATAGGATCCTAAAGTTTCAGGAAATGAGGAGAATGCTATACTGCCATTCAATGCCGTAATTTTCGACGGAATACCACAATCATCAAGGTGTTCACTGTCACAAATATTATTAATTTTAAGTACTTTAGCAAGCCCGTTTGTAACAAAAGTTTCGGCAGCAGTGTCTACAGCGGAGGTAGAACTATCACCCTCCGTTAATGTTCCATAACCGTTCAACGCCGGCATCAGGGCTATAGCCTGACTAAACCGCGCATAAAGTGCTTTTCTTTGCGTGTTCCACGTGCGCTCGTTTATGTTGCCGGTAAGTGACGGAAGCGTTATCGCTGCAACCACACCGATTATCGTGAGGGAAAGCAATATTTCCGCCATGGTGAACGCTGCGTTTTTAATCGGATCCAATTGTAGAACTGACTCAGTCGGTGTCATACCGAATTGCGCGAACGAGCCGAGGCACCAAGCGAAAACCACGCTTTGTGCCTCTACTCGCTCGCGCAGTTCGAAATGACAATTAAAGGCTTTCGACTCGTCAATTGTGCCTGTTAAGAGAGGCCCCCCCCCCCCCTGATAAAATGCTTACATTCCGTTTTTTCATTCTTTCCATCCTTTCTTTTGTGGCGTTGGGCTGGAAAGCCCAACCTGCATTCTAGTTAATGAGTTAATAAGTTAATTAGGGTTATAAAATGTTACCCGGGTTTATTTTCGTCAATTCGGTCATATTCCTTATTAACTTCTTTAACCTATTAACTTATTAACTTTTCTCGGCCGTTTGACAATTACGACTCATTGCCTTATTGCCTTCTTTATTATGTACCATGTCCTGCAACATGTCAAGAGAGAAGGCGGGTAAAACCCGCCTTCTCTTATACTTCTACGTATTCTTCCAAACGTTTTCTTCTGTTCGGATGACGTAATTTTCTTAATGCTTTTGCTTCAATCTGTCTGATACGTTCACGTGTTACGCCGAACAACTGGCCTACTTCTTCTAAGGTTCTTTGACGGCCGTCGTCCATGCCGAAACGTAATCTTAAAACATCACGTTCGCGCGGAGAGAGCTGTTTCATAACCTCTTGAAGATCTTCTTTCAAAAGTTCTGACGCAACGGTTTTAATAGGTGCATCAGCTTCTTTATCTTCAATAAAATCGCCGAGTCTGGAATCTTCTTCTTTACCAATCGGGGTTTCAAGAGAGAGCGGCTCTTGAGCAATTTTAATAATTTCACGGAGTTTCGGGATAGAAACATTCATTTCAAACGCAAGTTCTTCTTCGGTCGGTTTTCTTGACAAATCTTGAGCCAGACGGCGTGTTACTTTTTTCAATTTGTTAATAGTTTCGACCATGTGAACAGGGATACGGATTGTACGCGCCTGATCTGCAATAGCACGAGTAATAGCCTGTCTAATCCACCAGGTTGCATAAGTTGAGAATTTGAAACCACGTTCGTGGTCAAATTTTTCAGCAGCCCTGATTAACCCGAGGTTGCCTTCCTGAATTAAATCGAGGAACAGCATACCTCTTCCGACGTATTTTTTAGCGATGCTGACAACTAAACGAAGGTTAGCCTGAACAAGTTTTCTTTTAGCCATAGCACCCGGGGTTCCGCCCTCCATAATAACGCGGGCAAGTTCAATCTCCTCGCTTGCGGACAGTAATTTAATACGTCCGATTTCGCGCAAGTATAATCTTACAGGGTCATCAATTGCTATACTTTTAGGTAATTCCATGTCCATATCTTCTTCCGGCTCGTCATTCATCATATAGATGTCGTCCAGAGAAGTTTTATTTTCAATTTTATGGGTAATAATATCTTCAATGTTGTCGGTGCTAATGTCAACGTTCATGTAGTTAACACGATCACTACCGGCCATAATTGCTTCTTCATCATCAATATTATTTAAGTCCAGATTTTCATCTTCCATAATGTTTACAATAGATGAAGAGCCTTGTCTTTTTTTACTCATGCATATTCTCCATAATTTATTAGTTTACTAACCTGAGGGTCTATTTTGAAGGGGTTAACCATTAACAAAGTATGTTCCCTTTATTTTATTTGATCTCTGATTTGCATCTGAATCATAAGTGCTTTCACATCGTCATCATTTGCATTTATATAAGATTCTCTGAGTTGTTTTCTTTTTTCATCTGCCTGACACTTGTCTATCGTTGCTATGTTCTCGTCTATAAGAGCATCAAAGTCTTCTGTATCTAAGCCTGAAAACGTTTCTGCTATTCCGATCATCTCTGTTATGAGCTTATGTATTTCAGGGTTATCAATAAAAGAAGTGTATAATTCTTCTATTAATTCCTTTACATTATTTACGGTACATATTAATTTGTCAATTGTAGATTTTACAATTTTTAACGTTTCGTCCGAAAACAGATTATCAGGGACTTTCTCGTTAATTTGTTTAAAGTTTAGCGGGTTGTCTGCTACGAGAAAAACGCTCAATAAATTTTTTTGCGCTTTTTGAGCGGGTGTAATATTTTTTGTTACAATTCTTGATACATCAGGCTGCGGTGCACGCATAGCGCGGGATTTTTTGCGAACCTCGGTGAGAAGTGCTTTTTCGTCGATTTCAAGTACGTCGGCAACACTTTTGACATATTCACCCTGAACTATTTGATTGTTAATTTCCTGTAACAGCGGAATAACTTTTTTAACAAGTTCCGCCTTTTCCAGCGGAGTTTTTATATCTTTTCGTTCTTTCAGCACGCAATTTATCTGAAAATCCAGAAGCAGCGGGGCATGCTTAATATATTCCCTGTAACTTTCAGCGCCTACAGAACGGATGAATTCATCCGGATCTTTGCCCTCCGGCGGTGCTATTACGCGAATTTCGCAGGAATACTTGTCATCAGAAAGCGCCAGATAGTTTTCGTCAAACTGCTTTATGCTCCCTAATCCTGTAAACGCTTCTTTAATAAGCTCTGCGTTACGTTTTGTAGCCTTTTGTCCCGCAGAATCAGTATCAAAAGAAAGATAAATTCTCCTTGCCGGCGTATAACGTGACAAAAGTTTAATGTGTTCCGCAGTAAGTGACGTTCCGCAGGTTGCAACACAGTTTTTAACCCCGTGCGCCTGCGCTGAAATCACGTCAAAATACCCTTCCATTAAAATAACCGCATTTTCTTCTTTTATTGCGTCTTTGGCGTGGTAAAGCCCGTATAAAAGCTTGCTCTTATTATATATTAATGAATCAGATGAATTTAAATATTTAGGCGACTGCTCCGGCATTATCGCACGCGCGCCAAACGCAACGAATTCGCCATGCTCATTACGTATCGGAATAATAATTCTGTTTCTGAACCGGTCAATATAGCCAGTTTCACGGCTTTCCAGAATAAGTCCGGCCTTTTCCAGAACCTCATCTTTGAATTTTGCCCTCAAGATGTCATAAAGCCCTGTATATTTAGACGATGCAAGCCCGATATTATATTCTTCAATAATATCTTTCGTAATTCCTCTATCCGTCAGATACTTCATGGCTTTCAAGGTTTCTGAACTTTTATCCTGCAATAGATAAGTTTTATAGTAATCCGCGGCCTTAGCACACGCCTTTATCATCTGCTCTTTCAACTCTCTCATTCCGGCAGAACTCCCGCCGCCGGTCGCCGGAAGCTCATACCCGTACTTCTCTGCCAGATCCCTGATAACCTCCATAAATGACTTGCCGTCAATCTTCATCAGAAAAGAAATCGCATCTCCGCCCTCGCCACAGCTGAAACACTTGTATATACCGAGATTAGGGTTTACAGAAAAAGAAGGCGTTTTCTCTTTATGAAACGGGCACAATCCCCAGTAATGAGAACCTGATTTTTTTAAAATTACTCTCTCGGAAACGACTTCCAGAATATCTAATCTGTCTTTAATTTTTGCTATTACTTCACCAAGTGCATCTGCCATAACAACAATATTTTACTATGAAGAAATACGCGTGGCAAATCTTTAAGGAGGGCAGTTTGTAACGAATTATTAAGAAAGTATATACAAAAAAGGCAATTTCTCAAAAGCTATATACTTTATATATACAAAGAGACGAGTAATATCGTTGGAGAGTACAAAAGAGGTATAGAGAGATGGTTAAATTTGTTGGCGGCCCGAGCGTGAGCGCACAAAAATCTTACTATAATCACAGAATTGCCAGACCCGGACAATTCAGAATACCTCGTGCATACGGCAGTGTTAAAAAAGAAACTAAAATTGTAGTAAGAAATTATAATTACTGCGGAAACTCATACGGTAATTACGGCGGCTGGCAGCTGCCGTCTTGGTTGCAATGGTTTCAACTTGGTGCTAACTGGCTGCAAAACTTAATTCCACAACCTAAGGTACAGGAGCAACCAACACCAACACCTGAAGTCAAAAAGAAAGAAGAAACTAAACCGGTTGAAGAACAAGAAACCGAAACTGAGGTAGAAAAACCTGACGAACCTGAAAATATATTTGAAGTTGAAAGTGCATTAACTAAAAATACTAAAGAGGTCACAACATATGTTGATGAAACAGTTCCAGGACAAAATCTAACAACGGAAATAAATATAACTAAAAATCCAAACAATAAGGACCAGACAACAGGTTGGGACCGAATTATTGATGGTTATGTCGGACCAGATAATAAACCAGCAAGTAGTGCTGAACGTAGATTAATTCTTCAATACCTAAGACAAGAATTATTTGGTGGTGATCAAAATAAATTCTTTAAAGGCGGCAAACAACACGTACCAAATAGTATACCTAATATCAATGGTAAAACATTTACTTTTGTCAAAGATAATTATGATAACTCAGATAAATGGGTTTCCTTAGGTGGCACAATTACAAGTGTTTCAACTGAATCAAAAAATACAGAAAGTTCAACTGTAAAAAAACAAGTTACAACAGAAGTTCCTGAATACAAAGGAACAACTACAGTAACTATTAACGGTGAAACAAAAACCCTCAAAACGGGAAAAGCATATTCAACCCCAGAAGAAGCACGAGCTGATTTGAAACGACAAATTGAAAAGCACCCAAAATTAACTCAAGCACAGAAACAAGAAGCATTAGCCAATATAAATGCAGCCAAAATTAAGCAAGAATAAAACACTCTCTCTAACAAAATTTTTGAGGCCGCTCACGCGACCTCTTTTTATTATTAAAACGTTGGGCTGGCAAGCCCAACCTACGAAATATAGTTGGGCTGGTAAACCCAACACTAATAACATAAAAACTCCTAAATATCCACCTTATTCAGATAATCAATTTCAATATCCCGTCCCCAATCAGCGTCATACAAACCGTCTTTCAAGTATTTACCAAACGTAGAATATTGCCAATCAATGACACTTTCAACCAAACCATGTTTGACAGGATTATAATGAATATAGTTAACATGATTTTCAAACTCTTGTTCATTCATTAATGTATGTTCAAAAAATCTTCTTTGAAAAACACCTTTTTCGCGTTTATTTGTGTACCCTGCACTAACGTAGGTTGGGCTTACCAGCCCAACATTCTTTGAGAAATTATATTTTACAGCTTTAATAATGGTAGGATAATCGCCAATATTATCAGGTCGAATCAGCAAATGAAAATGATCAGGTAAAACACAAACCGCAATAATTTCAAAATCATAATGTGCCAAAACTTCTTTAAAAGCCTGTCTAAGAATAAATAAAGCAGTTCTCCGTCGCCTGCTTGCCCTGCTCGCGCAGGTCAACCCGCGACTTCGCTGTCTAATACGTCACTCAAAAGTTTCGCTCACGTTCCTTGTCGCGAAACTTTCTCGGACATTTATATTTGTTATTAAAATTGGTCTACGATTATATGTCGCAACAACAATATGTACAACGCTATTTGGAATAAAAACTCTACGATAATTCATAATTCTATGATGTTGGGCAGGTATGCCCAACCTACAATTTAATAAATTGCTATATTGCGTAGGTTGAGCTTGCCAACCCAACCTATGACTCTTTTATTATCTATATATCACCTGTTCTCTGTCAGGGCCGACGCTTACAATTGAAATTCTAATGCCTATCAACTCTTCCAGACGTTCAATATATTTTTTAGCATTTTCTGGGAGTTTATCGTATTCTCTTATACCTGACAGATCAGTACACCAGCCCTTGCAGGTTTCATAAACCGGCTCAAGATATTTGTGCATAAATACATCTGTCGGGTATGTTTCATAAACTTTACCGTCACGGGTATCGCGGTATGCCGTACAAATTTTGATTTCTTCAAAGGTATCAAAAACATCAATTTTTGTCAGTGCAACAGACGTCAAACCGCCCACAAGAACCGCGTATCGCATTGTAACGGCATCAAACCAGCCGCAGCGGCGGGGACGACCCGTTGTAACTCCGAATTCGCGACCTATTGTTTGAATTTTATGACCGGTTTCATTAGCAAGTTCTGATACAAACGGGCCTTCTCCGACGCGGGTTACGTAGGCTTTTGCAACACCTATAACTTCATCAATCATTTTCGGGCCGTAACCGCTACCAACAGCAGCACCGCCGCCAATCGGGCTTGAACTTGTTACAAACGGGTATGTTCCGTAATCAACATCAAGCATTACACCCTGCGCACCTTCAAAAAGTATCGTTTTCCCTTCTTTTTTTGCTTCTTCCAGCCCCTTTTGCCAGTCAAACCAGACATAAGGTTTAAAAATTTCGGCATATTTTTCGCAAAGCGCAAGAAGGCAGTCTTTTGTATATGGTTCCAGCCCGTATACAGCTTTTAATTGTTTATTTTTAAGAGGTAAAATCAAATCAAGTTTATCGCTCAGGGTTTCAAGGTTATATAAATCCTGAATTTTCAGAGCAATCCGCGCGTATTTGTCGGTATAAGCCGGGCCGATTCCCTTTTTTGTTGTACCGATTTTGCCGCCTTTTTGCGCGTGATCTTCGCTGTAGCCGTCAATTTCTGTGTGATAAGGCATTGTAATAGTAGCGAGCGGACTTACGCGCAGACCTGACAAATCAACCCCCTGCGAAATCAATTCACCTGTTTCCTGTTCAAAATATTCAGGAAGAACAACCGTTCCGGCACCGATAAAGCAGAGTTTATTTTTATAAAGGGTTCCGGAAGGAACAAGGTGGAATTTATAAGTCTGACCGTTCGCGACGACTGTATGTCCCGCATTACATCCGCCCTGATATCTGATAATAAGGTCGGCTTTTTCAGCCAGTAAGTCCGTTATTTTTGCTTTTCCTTCATCGCCCCACTGTGCACCAACTATAACAGTATTTTTCATTTTTACCTCTTATTCTTAATTCCTAAAATGTTCTATCAGCTGCGGAACAATCGTGTAGAAATCTCCGACTATTCCGACATCAGCCGCGCCGAATATCGGCGCATCTTTATCAATGTTAATCGCTATAATCTTTTTAGCGCCTTCGATTCCGACGGTATGCTGGACAGCCCCCGAAATTCCGCAGGCGATATAAATTTCAGGAGAAACAGTTTTACCTGTTTGTCCTACCTGAATACTTTGCGGTGCAAGTCCCATATCAACCGCCCCGCGGCTTGCCGCAATTGTTCCGCCAAGAGTCTCGGCAAGCTGTTTTAAAAGTTCAAAACCTTCTTTTGTTTTAAGCCCCTTGCCGCCTGCAACGATAACTTTTGCACTATCAAGGGAGTTAATGACTTCTTCCGTATCCTGAATAAATTCTCTTAGCTTAACTTTAGTATCAAAGTTTTCAATGCCGTGATTTTTGTAGGTAATCTGCGTATCTTTGTAAACAGGCTCTTCCAAAAACGGAAATACTCCGGGGCGTACCGTTGCCATTTGCGGAAAAGTTTTACAAAGGATTGTTGCCATAAGTTTGCCGCCAAAGGTCGGACGGGTTGCAGCAAGCTGTCCTTTTTCATTTATATCCAGCCCCGTGCAATCGGCTGTCAGGCCTGTATGAAGCTGTGAAGAAATTCTCGGCGCCAGATCACGTCCCTGCGTCGTTGCACCGATTAAAAATATAGACGGTTCAATTTCACGCGCCAGATCAATTGCGATTTTTGAATAAAGTTCATTTGAATAATTTTCAAAATGTTCATCTTCATAAACAAAAACCTTATCAATTCCGCATGCCTGAAACCCTTCTTTAAAACGCTGCGCATCACCGGGTTTTGCGATTAGAAGAGCCATAACCTCTTCCCCGTTAAGCTTTTGTGAAAGTTCCTGCGCTTTTGCAGCAAGCGAGAAAAATACCGGTGCGATATAGCCGGATTTTAAGAGTTCCGCATAAATTAAAATTCCTCTAGCCATTTTCACCGCCAATCGCTGCTGCCAATTCTTCAACGGTATCAATAATAACACACTCCTGCCGTTTTTCAGGTCGAAAAGCTCTGCTGACATAAGTCGGAGAGCCTTTAATTCCTATCTCCTCGGGAGAAAGATTCAAATCCTCATGCCCGTACTGTTTAACCTCAAAATTTTGAGCTTTAATAATGCCGGCAACGCGCGCACGGGTCGGCTCGCCGTCCGATTGAAGCATACAAATCAACGCCGGAAGCTGAACTTCAACTATTTCTCGTCCGTTTTCGACTCCGCGTTCAACGACAATAAAATTATCATTAATTTCTTTAATTTCGCGAACAAAAGTCACCTGCGGCAAGCCAAGCTGACTTGCAATACTCGGGCCGGTTTGCGCTGTATCGCCGTCAACGGCAAACTGACCGCAAATAATCAAATCAGTTCCTGATAGTTTTTCCGAAATCGCTTTTGCAAGTGTTTTGCCTGTTGCATAAGTATCCGCGCCGGCGAACTTTTTGTCGCTAATCAAAATCGCATTATCCGCCCCGAGTGAAATCGCTTTTTTCAGCATGGAAACAGCCTGATTAGGCCCCATAGACAAAGCCGTTACAAAAACATTTCTTTGTTTTTTTCTGATTGACAAAGCAGCCTCCAGCGCCCAGACATCGTACGGGTTCATCACACTTTCGACGCCTTCGCGCTGAATAGTATTATTTTCCGTCCACTTAATATCTGTAGTATCCGGAACCTGCTTTAAACAAACAACGATTTTCACAAATTACCTTTTCTTTTGTTTAGCCGTAACGTCCAAAAGTGCGTTATACGCCGTCATATAAACAGAACATTTTTTTACTGACGGCAAATACCATGCACACCTGTCCTCGATACAAACCATATCTACGTTTGAACCTACACTCATCAACGGACAAAACATAACTCTTTTTTTAGGATCTGCCATAATTTTCTCCTATTTTACCGCCATTTTCAGCAAGTTACAATTCTCATTGCGTTTACGTTCCTGATCTTTATAAATTTTAGTTCTATTTATAACTTCGTCAAAATCAATCTTGTGGGCATCAAAATCCGGCCCGTCAACACAGGCAAACTTAACTTCTCCGCCGACTGTAACACGGCAGGCTCCGCACATGCCGGTACCGTCAACCATAATCGGGTTCATACTCGCTTCTGTATAAATGTCTTTACCTCTGGTCAATTCTGCAACCGCTCTCATCATTGGCATAGGCCCGACTGCGATTGCGTAGTCGATTTTTTCCTGCCCCATAAGTCTTTCCAGAACCTGAGTTACAAAACCTTTTTCGCCCAGGGAGCCATCATCGGTTGTAATAAACAATTCTGTGCAGGCATCTTTCATTTTATCAGCCCAGAAAATCAAGTCCTTATTTCTTGCACCCATAATCATATAAACTTTGTTGCCGGCTTCTTTGAAAGCTTTCGCAATCAAATAACATGGTGCCGCACCGTAACCTCCCGCTAAACAAACCACTGTTCCATACTTTTTAATATGGGTTGGCTGTCCAAGGGGTCCGACGATATCTGCGATTTCATCCCCAACGTTAAGCATAGCCAGTTTTTTCGTGGAATAACCAACCGCCATAAAGACCAGCGTTAATTCACCTTTTTCTTTATTGACATCCGCAATAGTCAGAGGAACTCTTTCATCATCCTCGCCGACACGGAAAATAATAAACTGGCCGGCTTTAGCGTTTCTTACAATATATGGTGCATCAATCGTAATTTCATACTGATTCGGACAAATTTCCTTTTTTGATAAAATCTTATATCCCATTTTTCTCTCCTTAAGTTCTACGGAAATTATACACTAAAAATACTAAATTTGCAAAACTCGTTTATAAACTTCATTTTTATTAACGCCAAAAAACTCAGAAAGGATTATTGAAATTTCTCTGGCTTTAAAACCTTTTTTAATTAAGGCTTCTATTTTGTTGTCAAGTTCAATATCTGCAGAATTTTCGTCACGAAAAACAAGCGCAACAATTTCGCCTTTCAAAACATTTTCTTCAAAGTATTTGATAACAGAGGCGGCATCATCCACAACGACTTCTTCAAATACCTTTGTAAGTTCGCGGCCAATTGCAACTTTCGCCTGCGGGCGGACAGTACGGACGATTTCCAGAGTTTTTAGAATTCTGTTAGGCGACTCGTAAAATGCGAAATCCGTGCCCGCATATTTTTTAAATAAATTCTCAATCTGAGATTGGGATTTTGGCAAAAAGCCCGCGAAATAGAAATCCTCACCGCTGCGCGAAATTTGAGAAAGAAAAGTTGCAAGCGCATTCGCGCCTGCTAATGCTGTAATTGAAAACCCGTTTTTTCTCAATTCCTTAACTAAAACCGCCCCGGGATCGCAGAAAAGCGGGGTTCCTGCATCAGATACCAGCGCGACTTTCCTGCCGGATTTAAGTTCACCAAGAATAAAATCAACTCTTTCGCGCTCATTAAATTTATGATACGAAACACATTTTGTAGCGATTTCAAAATGGTTAAGGAGTTTTTGTGTTACACGGCTGTCCTCACAGGCGATTATGTCGACTTTTTTAAGTACGTCAATCGCTCTTGCGGTCATATCGCCGAGATTTCCGATAGGAGTCGGCACAATATAAAAATCAAATTCTTTCATAGAAAAAATTATAGATAAAACAAGGCGGGTATTCAACCCGCCACATTAGCGTTTCACACATTGTACATTATGCATCGTTTCTTTAGGATATAAATACTTCAGCCCGTAACCGGCACCAAATTCCCATGCATTATCTTTATCTTCAACCGTTGCACTCCAGAAACCCATACTACCATCGATGCTCCAGCCAATCAAATTCTTGTTATAATACATTGACATCAATTCCTCTAAATTAGGCAGCCTGTTTTCAGCATCCAGCTCACGGCACGCTTTTGCTGCATCCGGTTGCGAGTACTCCTGATCCAGAACCCTCGTTGGAAAAGGCATTACCACAACAGAATCGGAAGGATACGCCACCGACATAAAACCAATATCTTTACCTACGGTATTCGGGCCTTTTGAACCGTTTAAATCAAACACAAAATTAGCACAAATTTGCTGCTTAACGTAGTATCCCGGATATTTACCCTCAGAAAGACCTGTTACCAGAACATTTTTTGATACACAATTTGGATTATAAAAAGCCAGAATTGATTCCCCATTGACAGTTTCAAATGCCACGGCATTTGTATCATGGATAACAAGCCCGCAGCCGCTGTCGGGAATCCCTCCGTTTAAAAGAGATAAAGACAATTTATCCGGTAAAACGACCTGACTTCCGGCCAATGTTGTAATTTTACTTTTAAACCCGCAATCAAAAATGTGATCTTTATCGCAAATATTGTTAATTTTTAGGACTTTGGAAAGAGCGGCGGTAACAAAAGTTTCGGCGGCCGTATCATTAATTGAGGCAGACCCGCCGGAACTTGTGGTTTCATACGTTCCGTAACCATTCAGGGCAGGCATTAATGCTATTGCCTGTGAAAATCTTGCGTAAAGAGCTTTTCTTTGTGTGTTCCACGTGCGCTCATTTATGTTGCCGGTCAGACTTGGCAAGGTTATCGCCGCTACCACTCCGATTATCGTGAGGGAAAGCAAAATCTCTGCCATTGTAAACGCTATACGTCGTCCGAGAGCCCGTAAGCCAATTATGGCTGTCGACTCAGTCGACTCCCGCCTGTCAAATTCTACGCAACGATTATCAATCGTTGCAGAATTTCGCCTCTCACAAAACGATAATAAATCGTTTTGTTCGGCAGAGTGCTCCTTACACTCACGCTCCAGTCGCAACGGCGGCATCGCCCAGTTGCGCGCCCTGCCCGTTTCGCTCGCGCGAACCGGCGCAGGCTCTCTGCCCTTCGCGTTACTTTTCACATCGTCCGCAAGCTCGGATTGCTTAGATAGAACCGGCTCAGCCGGCCCCCCCCCCCCCTGCATAAATACTTACAATTTTGTTTTTCATCTTTTCTATCCTTTCTTTTTTGTTACAGAATTATTATGTAACATGTTTTGGATTTAGTCAAGACCGGAGCACGGTTCCAAATATGGATGCCACTCAGCGGCTCAATTGAATAACGGTTCCAATTTAATTTTCAGTTCATCCAAAACCTTATTATAATCAACACTCACGGGGGTTGGTTTCGCAGTTTTTAATGCAGCTTTATACACTGCTGCGCCTAGAAAATCCACATCAGTACGCGCAGGAACTATTAACCCCGTCTGTGCAAATTTTTCAATAACTTCACGCGAAGAAAGATAATTCACAAACTCGATTGCTTCATCTTTATGTTTTGAAGATTTTGAAACAGCCCAACCTGAAGCATCAAGCGGAACAATGCTTCCCTCATCTCCGGCAGGGAAAACAACAGTTCCCCAGTCGAATTTCGCCTCCTCAAGATATTTTGGAGTCAGCCATCGGCCGGAAAGGTGCATCGCAAGTTTACCCTGCAAAAACATCTGCGCCATAGTTGCAGAAGCGCTCTCTTCCCGCTTAGGCGCGACGTGACATTTTTTACGCAAGTCTGCATAAAAATTCAAAGCTTTTTGTGCTTGCGGCGAATTTATTTCAAAAATGCTTCCTCCCTCACTCATTACGTACGGCAGGTAAAAAAGCGGCTCTTCCTCAAAGCTTATCCCGAACATACCGGTTTTCTCTTTAACTTTCAAGGCCTTAGTCAGAAATTCCTCCCGCGTCCAGCCGTTTTTTGGCTCTGTCACGCCGGATTTCCGGAACAAATCCTTATTATAATAAACAATCAAAAGCGAGATATCACGCGGTACGGCATAAAGCTTACCATGCCAGCTCAGCGCTTCCAGAACTTTTTTATCATATATGCCCGTCGGCGCCGAAAGTTCTAACAGTTTTCCCGCGTTCGCATACACAGGTAAGTAAAGATTATTCAAAAATAAAACGTCAGGTTCGGTGTTTGACGCAAACAGGAGATGAATTTTTTGAAAATAATTTTGCGGGATATGCAAAAATTCAACTTCTATATCAGGGTGTGAGGTTTCAAAATCCTTGATAACATCTTTAATTATTTCAACCTCAGTTTTAGAGCCCCACGACGCAAACTGAATTTTAACCCTCTCATTTTTTTTGGTGCATCCGGTTGACAAAAGCAACAGGCACAGCGCTATTAAAAAAAACTTCTTCAACTTAATCTAACACCCTAAAGCTCAGCGAAAACGCCCATTCTTGAACCTTCAACATCCACAAGCGCTTTAAAACCGTCCGTTCTTACCATGTAAAGATTATCTTTGTCGCGTCTTACCTGCAAAGTTTTCTTTTCTTTATCATCAAACTTTTTCAGGACAGTGAATTTGTCGTTAACTCTGCCCATAAGCGCAAGTTTATCTTCCATATCAACAAGGTAGAAACCTCTGTTTTCATCAATCGCGCGGCTTTCTTTTATTTTCATTTTCTTCTTAACCGGCGCTTTTTGAATAGTTTCTATAGGTGAAGTTGCATTGGCTTTAACTTCCCTTGCTACATCCGGTGTTCGCGGTGTAATCTGCGGAACAGATGCTGTCTGTACCGGCTGCGGTGCCGGAGAAACGCCTTTTTCTTCATCCATTTGAATAATAGTATCCAGAAGTTCGCTCATATTACGCGCAAGAACAGGATTTGAATCAAAAGCTTTAAGTCTGTGCTGCAACCCTGTATTTCTGCGGGTAATATGCAGATTGCGTTCCTCATCAAAGCCGGTCAGGCTGCGCTTCATTGACTGCGTAATTACATCCGCAGAATTGTGTACATCCTGATAATTTGAAGCAAAAGGATTCGGAGTATCTTTCATCAAAGGAACAACTTCCATATCCGCATCCGGTTCCGGCTCAACATAATCCTCAACAATATCCAGATCTTCATCCGGCTCTGAGGTGATACGGGTGTCCAAAACCTTCTTCTGTTCCTGTGCTTTTTCATCTTTGAAGGAAGCATATTTTTCCTGCCAGTTCAAATTTTGATTTTGCGCGATTTCCGAATAATCTTTCTTTGTAGACGGAACAGCGTTATTCATACGTTCAATGAACGAACCGTTTAATTCAGCAGTATCCTTTATGGCAGCTTTAACCTTGTTCATTATAAATAATGCTATTATTAAAGCCCCAAACAGGAATATTGAAATCAACAATACCGGTGAAGAAATTATTTTACTGAAATCAAAACTCTTTGCCGGCACAATTTCTTTGACTGTTTCGGCCTTTTCTGCCTCGCTATTGAGCGGTGGCAGCGTAACTTCCGGTTCTTCTTCGTTTACCAATATATTATTTGCGACTGCGGTTTTGATATTTTTTTCAACTTTATCTATATTTTTAACAGCTTCGTTTTTTATATGTTTAATATTTTCATTTTGAAGTTTCTTAGTGTTATTTTTAATTGCTCCGGTATTTGACGGAACATGTGCCGCCAGAGAATCTGCCTTAGGAGCAGGAGTAACTGCAACGGCCGGTTTTACCGGTTCACGTTTTTGCTGTCCGATAAGATTTTTATTATTAAGGATATCCTGAACACTGTTCATCTTAGGCAAAGCCGGCTGTGCCACTGCCGTTTGCTTACTATTATTTACAGTATTTACAGGCTGAATATTTTTGGACGCTGCAATATCCTGATTAATAAGATTAACTTTAGAAACAATATCGCTTACGCCGGCAAGTTCTCCGACACTCTGCGTTGTCCTGCGGGTTTCAGCCTTAACAGTAACCGGTCTTTTAGTTGTCAGGGTAACTTTTGTATATGTAACAGCGCCCTCATTAATAGTTTTTACATGAACATCTTCGACAAGATCAGAAGCAGTTCTGAAATCCGGACGTCCGCCCGTAGAATCCGTCAAATCCGGCAGTAAAATTACATACTGGTTATTTCCCTTATCCTTAACAATAGGAGCCTGCGCGTTTTCAGCTTTAGTGAAAAATGTAACATTCAAGCCGTTTGAAGAAGTTTTTCTGACAGATGTACTTAAAATAGAATTTGAGCCCTGCGCAAACGCAGTATTTGCAAAAAATAATGAAAGAAATACAACTGTGCTGATAATATATTTTATAAACATGTTTAAGAATTCCCTAATTAATCAGTTAACTAATATAATACCCGAGAAAAAAGATTTTTGCTACTATGTAAAAAAATGTTATATTTGTGCTAAAATCAGGGAATGAAAAGTGGATTTGTAGCAATAGTAGGAAGACCAAACGTCGGTAAATCGACGCTTTTAAATAAAATTCTCGGGCAGAAGATAGTTATCGCAACCGACAAAGCCCAGACGACCAGAAAAAGAATTAAGGGAATTTTGACACAGCCCGAAGGACAAATTGTTTTTATTGACACCCCAGGGATTCATAAGCCGCTCAACAAACTTGGCGAATTTTTAATGGATGAGGCAAAATTTGCCATTCCGGATGCGGATTTGATAATTTTTCTCGTTGACGGTTCCGAACCTGCCGGCAAGGGCGACAAGTGGATTGTGAACAATGTTTTACAGACAGAAATTCCAATTCTTATCGTCATGAATAAGGTCGACAAGACTAAAAATTTAAACAAAATTGAAGAAAACCTTCTCACTTATAAAACCCTTTTTGAAAAGAATTATCCGGTAATCAGACTTTCCGCAAAAACCGGAAGAAATATTGACACCCTTTTAAAAAACATATATAAAAATCTTCCGGAAGGCGATTTACTTTATCCGGAAGAAGTCGTGACAGAAGAAACCATGCGCAGTATCACAGAAGAAATTATCAGAGAAAAAATTCTCCTGAATACCTCTGATGAAATTCCACACTCAACTGCCGTAAAAGTGACGGAATACCAGGAAGAAGAAAATATTGATAAAATCTACGCGGTAATATATTGCGAGCAAAAAAGCCAGAAAGGAATACTTATCGGCAAAGGCGGCGCATTGCTGAAAAAAATCGGCATGCAAGCGCGTCTGGAATTAGAAAAAATTACCGAGAAAAAAGTCTTTCTCTCGCTTGAAGTCAAGGTTGAGAAAGACTGGCGCAAAAAAGATAATGCCCTGAAAAACTTCGGCTACCAGAACGAAGGCGAATAATAAACCAAAGGTTTCCGCAAAAACTCAATCAATAAAACTATTTGTATTCTCAAACGTTTGTGCTAATATATAAAATAGAGAGTAGTGCAGGATCAAGGTAGATTTTTTTGAAATTTCATAAATGGCTGAAAAACTTAATAATATTAAGCGCATTGACGACATGTTTGCCCTTAGCTTCTTACGGTATTGATGAGTTTTGGAATGACGCAATCCAGCCGTCACTTATGATGCCTGTAGACAGCGATCCAGCCTTCTCGGAAAGCACAAAAAACCTTATTCCTGAACTTAACAATCCTGCTCCTAAAGTTACACCAAATTATACTTTACCTCAGTCAAAACCGCTGCGTTCACTGGAAAGTGATAAAACCAGAACCGAATACTCTGAAGAAACGGATGACTCCCTATTTCAGTCAGAAGATACCGACGGGTCTTTATATGCCGAACAACAGGAAAAACTTTCCAAAGAACAGGCTATTATTAAAGACATAGAAATTCAGGGTGCAACAAATGTTTCCAATGATTTAATCAGACAGCAGATGCAGCTGAAAAGCGGCTCGCACTACAGCCGCGATATGTTAATGCTTGATTTGAAAAACATCTACGACATGGGCTACTTCACCGAAAACATGAAAGCCCTGCCGCGGAGCAACAGCGACGGCACAATTTCTATTCAAATTATCGTCGAAGAAAACGCGCCGATTACTGACTTCACTATTGAAGGCAACACCGTTGTTTCTACGGAAGAAATCCTTGATGTACTGCTCCCGCTCAAAGGCCAGCCGCAAAATATCGGCATGCTTAATCAGGCTATCGCCGAAGTTCAAAAAATATACATTGACAAAGGCTACATTCTTTCCCGCATTGATTCTGTAACAGATGATCCTGACGGAACCGTTAACATTTCAATCGTGGAAGGTAAGGTTAATAAAATCTTCATTTCCGGCAACAAAAAGACAAAAGATTACATCATTGAACGTAATATCCTGACCGAACCGGGCATGATTTACAACGAAAACATGATTAAAGAAGACTTAATCCGGCTCTACTCTACTCAAGCCTTCAAAGACGTTACCCGCGAAATCGAGCCTACAGAAGAAGATCCTGATGCCTACAATATTACAATCAATGTTGAAGAACAAAGAAGCGCAAGCATCTCTGCCGGCGGCGGTGTTGATACCGTAACAGGTCTTTTCGGATCGTTAGGTATTTCTGATAACAACTTCCGCGGAAGAAACCAGAGATTATCACTTAACGCACTGGCCGGTACCGGTATGATTTTGAACGACGCCTCAATTCTGCGCAGAATGAACTTGCAGGCTGAATTAAGTTTCTTTGAACCGCATTTTCTCAACGCAGACACCTCTCTGCTCAGCAAAATTTACTACAGAGATTTCGGCAGCTACCAGATTCCTCTCGCAATTGAAAGACGTCTGGGCGGCGAAATTACACTTGCTCACCGTATGAAATCAAACCGTCACATGACTTCAACCTTCTCATTAGGTATTGAAAACATTGACGTTTCGGAAGGTGATTTCAATAAAATGGCTAGTCTGTTCGCGAGCCACAATGTTCCGATCAGCGAACGCGCGAAACAACTTGACGGCGGGCTGTTCCTGTCTTTAAGTCCGGGGTTAATGTACGACACCCGCGACAGTGAAACCGTTACAAGACGTGGAACTATGGCAAGTTTAAGATTTGATGAAGAATTCGGGATGCTTGATTTCGGACAAACCCACGGAAAACTCTCCGGTATGATTAAACACTACATACCAATCCGCAAGAAATCTTCATTATCCTTCATGGTTAAAGCCGGCGGTAAAATTCACGGGGACGACATGCCTGAAGTTATGGCTTACCGTTTAGGCGGTCCTTATTCTATCAGAGGTTTCAAGATGAGCGGTGTCGGTACGGGTGATGCCTTCGTTATGGGTTCTGCCGAATTCGCTACGCCTATTCCGTTCTTAGACAGAACAAAAATAAACTTCCTGCATAATCTCAGATTTACAATGTTCGTAGATGCAGGTAAAGTTTTCGGTACTACGGTTAGTAACGAAATTTACGACAGACCGATGTATGCGGTCACTGCCGGTATTGGTTTGAAACTCTATGTACCGGGAATGGGGCCGCTCTCAATCGACTATGGTATTCCGCTTACCAATCCGGGTGACAGCGGCAACAGCGGCGGCTACTTCACCTTCGGCGTAGGAGATTTAATGTATTAGTATCGTTATGCAAAATAAAATATATAGGAGGTAAATATGAAAAATTTCACAAAATTATCTTTATTAATGGCAGCAATGCTACTTGGTGCACAAGCATTTGCAGCCGGTGTAGGATACATTGATTATGTAAAAATTCAGGAAAATTATCCGCTTGCACAATCCGCAATCAAAGAAATCGACGCAAAAGCTCTTGAAATCCAACAATTTATGGTCGATAAAGAAAAACAATACAAGACTTTAGACACACCGTTGAAAAAACAAAACTTTGAAGAAACAACAGCAAAAGAACTTCAATTAAAGGAAGAAGCTCTTATGAAACTCAAAAACCAGAAAGAAGAACTTGTTTATTCAAAAATCAAAGAAGCTGCAAACAAAGTTCTGGTTGAACAGCACCTTGATGCGATTGTCGATTTCAGAGTAATCTTTGTCGGCGGGGTTGACGTAAGCGATCAGGTAATCCAAAAATTAAAGGCTGCAAAATAATCAATGAGAACAATTGATCTTATTCTAAAGAAAAAACAAGGTCTGGAATTAACGAAAGATGAAATTAATTTCTTTATTAATTCTGTAATGGATAAGAGTATGCCTGATTATCAGATTAGTGCATTTCTTATGGCCGTGTGTTTTCAGGGTATGAGCGATTTGGAAACCTCATACCTGACAGAGGCAATTGTTAAATCCGGAAGTTTTGTTGATCAATCGAAACTCCCCAAAGGGGTGCTTGATAAACATTCAACCGGAGGAGTCGGGGATAAAATCACTCTTACTCTGACTCCTTTGCTTGCAGCATCCGGAATTCCTTGTTTAAAGCTTTCAGGCAGAGCACTCGGCCATACCGGCGGTACAATTGATAAACTTGAATCAATTCCGGGGTTCAATACCGATTGCAAAATTGACGATATGATTGAACAGGTCAAAAAGATTAACCTTGCAATCGGCGCTCAGACAAAAGGTTTAACACCGGCGGACGGAATTCTTTATGCTTTGCGCGATGTAACCGGAACGGTTGATAATGTTTCACTGATAGCATCTTCTGTTATTTCAAAAAAAATTGCCTCCGGTGCAGAAAATATCGTCCTTGATGTCAAATGCGGAAAAGGTGCGTTTATGAAAGAACCGCAGGACGCAGTGCATCTGGCAAAGCTTATGGTTCAAATCGGCAAACACCTCGGACGCAAAGTTATTGCGGTGATTACCTCTATGAACGAACCGCTGGGCAGGGCTGTCGGCAACTCTTTAGAAGTCATTGAAGCGTGCGAATTTCTGAAAGGCCACTATAAAGAGGGTGAAGTTTATGAACTTACCTATGAACTTGCCATTCTGACGCTTCTTCAATACGGTATTTGCACTGACCGGGAAACTGCGCGCAGATATATTGATGGATTAATCACTTCAGGCAAAGCAATTGAGAAATTCAAAGAGCTTGTAAAAGCTCAGGGCGGACTTGCAGAAGCGCTTGACGATTACTCAAAACTTCCGACAGCGGGGCAAAAAGTTGAAATTAAATCAGAAAAAGACGGTTTTGTAGAAAATATTGACGCTTATAAAGTTGCACTTGGCTGTAAGCTTCTCGGTGCAGGCAGGGAAACAAAGGCTGATAAGATTGATTTAAGCGTCGGGGTCTATCTGAATAAAAAATCAGGAGAAAGAGTAAATAAAGGTGAGGTGCTTTATACAATTTATTCAAATGACGCTGACAAAACAGCACAATGTAAAGAGTTGTGCGATAAGGCGTATGAAATAGCAGACACAGAACCACCGGAGAAAAAATTAATTTACGAAATAGTTCAGTAAAAAAGGGCCGGGCTGGCATTAATTGCCAGCCCAGTTTGTGTTTATTACCGTTTAACATATAGAGCTGTCCAGCCTGCCGTCGCTGACGGAACCCTGAATTGCAAAACTCTGGTTACAACCAACCAGTTACTGGTAATACCCGAAGTTCTGACAAATTTAGAAGAAGTATACAAATGCAACGAAGAAGAATCAGTTAAAAAACCAAACATCTTTTTATTCAATGCTACAGAAAAGGTTTCTTCTTTTGTCGGAATCCTATAATCATCCTGAGTATGGCTGGTACAGACCGACGCGGCATTTGCAGAAGTTAAGCCGCTTACAAGAGTTCTAAATGGTACCGGCGCGACAATGACACTGTCACTCGGATAAAAAGCAGTCATAACACCTATATCTTTCCCTACTGTATTAGGTCCTTTTGTACCATTCAGGTCATATATAAAATTAGCACACATTTTTGGCTGACCGTTATAATCCCAGGTTTCAGACATGTTGGCTATACAGTTAGGATTATAATAAACAACAATACTTTCTCCATTGGCAGTTTCAAAAGCCGCAGCTTTTGTATCAATTGCACTATGTGATAAATGAGCATCATAATCAGACTGATGAGCGGAGAGCATTGCCTCATTTAATTCACCCATAGTTAATGGAAAATCCAGATTGCCTACGCCTTGTAAATTGGTATATTTTGAAGAAATACCACAATCAGACAGATGGTCTTTATCGCAAACATTATTTATCTTCATAACTTTCGCCAAGCCGGCAGTAACGAAAGTTTCAGCGGCAGTATCCTCAATAGAGGTTGAGCCTGCGCTGTCGGTGGATTCTCTTAATGTACCGTAGCCATTCAACGCCGGCATAAGCGCAATGGCCTGCGAAAACCGCGCATAAAGGGCTTTGCGCTGCGTATTCCATGTGCGCTCGTTGATGTTGCCGGTGAGTGACGGTAACGTTATCGCCGCCACAACTCCGATTATCGTGAGAGATAACAGTATCTCCGCCATTGTAAAAGCGACACGCGCCAGTACACCACGGTCATCACGAGGAGCCGCAGGCGACGTGGTGATCCAGGTGCCTGAGGCACATCCATGAGAGGTTGAACATGACTTTTTAACGATCAACCAACTAGGAGCCGGCTCGACCGTCGGTGTCATTCCGAACTCGTTTCGGAATCTGTCTTGGATTTGCTCCACGCTCGCAGGGTTTCGCCTAAGGAGCTTTGCTCCAACCGGCTCAATCTGCTCGC
>CALUQY010000022.1 GCA_944323035.1 Candidatus Gastranaerophilales bacterium | reverse complement strand
CTTCTTTTTTAGTTGGATATTTTTTACGAATATTATATAATGCAGTGACTATATCCACTCTTGCAAGTGCTGTTAATCTTGCATTTTCTGATACAAAATTCACCTTGTTTTCAAACGGAACAAGTGATGTTGTTTTTAATTCTTCTTCATCTAATCTATCTTGTATATCCGGTTCTAATGAAGAATAAAGAATTTCATACGATTTCCCGCCTCTTACTTCAACTTCTCTTGCAATATATTTACCTTGGTTAATTGCAAGTCTTATAGCTCGGGTACTTTTTAAACCTTTTAATTCTGCGATTTTATTAATACTTATATAATCGTCCATACATACAGATTAACTCTGAAGTCGGAAAGGTGTTCCTTTTTTCCTTCTTTTGTATCATTAGAACATAATTTTATTCAATATACGAACTGGACTTTATTTACTTAAAATGTCAAATAATCATTTTATCCGTACAATTTAGATTATGAGGACGAAATAGGCTATAACATTGGTTTTAAAATAGAAAAATTAAGACAATTCTTGGACAGTAATCGGACAATGATGACCAAGAAAAGACCGTTTTGTAACATGTAAAACGATTACTTCCGACCGCTAAAACTTAAACACAAAGCCAACTTTGCCGAATAATCTTTTTATGCGTTCAGATAAAATGTCCCGTTAAATTACAATAACATAAGCCGGGTAATACAACTTACCTATATCTTTGATAATGAATTTGAGCACATTATGCAGGCATTAGAAACGATACAAAAACAGATAGAAGCTTAAGGCGTCCGGCATGTTTCAATTAAAGCGTATTATTACTCATTAATCTTTCGGGAACAATTTTATTTTCTACTGTACCAAAAGTGTACTATTTTTATGTTATTCAAGTTTTAATTGTCCGAGAAAGTTTCGCGATAAGGAACGTGAGCGAAACTTTTGAGTGACGTATTAGACAGCGAAGTCGCGGGTTGACCTGCGCGAGCAGGGCAAGCAGGCGACGGAGAACTGCTTTATTAACAAAAAAGCAAGAGGTTAAAACTCTTGCTGTTACTATCTTTTTAAATGGTGCCGCAACTCGGAATTGAACCAAGGACACAGGGATTTTCAGTCCCTTGCTCTACCAACTGAGCTATTGCGGCTTAGTTTTCTCTCAACGTTTCTTATTCTACCTGCTGAAAAATTTTAGTCAAGTTTTATTTTTAAAGCCGCCCGTAATGAGCGGCTTTCTTTTAATTTTACTGCGGCGCAAGGTATAATGTAACGTTTCTGCCTTCTACCTGTGGCTTTTTCTCTACTACGCCGGAGTCTGCTAAATCTTCAACAAATCTGTTCAGAAGATCAAACGCAAGGTTTGTGTGCTGCATCTCACGACCGCGCAGCATTACCGCTATCTTAACTTTATTACCCTGTGAAAGAAACTTTTGAATACTTTTTATACGTACCTGATAGTCGTGGGTATCAATTTTATAACGAATTTTTACTTCTTTAACTTCTACGGTATGTTGTTTTTTCTTTGCTTCTTTAGCTTTTTTTTCTTGTTCGTACTTATATTTCCCGTAGTTCATAATTTTAGCGACCGGCGGAGCCTGTGTTGCGTTCATTATAACTAAGTCTAAATCTTTGGCGTAAGCCATTCTTAAAGCTTCATCTGTTGCTATTACTCCGTGGTTTACCCCTTCTTCATCAATCAATCTTACTTCTGCAGCTCTAATCCTTTCATTAATTAGAACTTTATCTTTGTCGTTTCTGCGGTCATTGCGGGTGTTATTGCCGCCGTTAAAATTAGTACTTATGGTTGTGTTCCTTTCATTTTCTGTTTGTAACAAATTGTTAATTCTAATTTTTGCATAAAAATCAATATTTTTCAAGTATTTTTTGTAAAGAAAGTTAAAATATGTTTTTAAACGCTAAAGATTTTCATGCGGCATGCCGAATATGTATATGTAATCACAAATAAGGAGTATAACTGATGATGACTACGGAAAACGTAAACGAAGCTGGGGCAAAAATTTTTGAGGGATTATTGGAAGAAGATATCAAATCAGTTGATATGTCAGTTCCTTTACAGACTTTATTTGATGACTTTATGACCTATATCTCAAAAGTTGAGGTTTAAAAAGGTCTCGAAATTCGTTTACAAAACATTACAGGCACCCTTAAGAGGTGCCTGCTTTTTATTTCGCCGGACTGTACAGGTTACATATTTGCGCTTATTGTGGTATACTCTTTTAAAAAGGGAGCGTGTCATGATAAGAAGAGTCTTAATATCTGCGATGTGTCTGGGGGTATTTTCAACGGCGGCATTTGCCGGCTTTGGCGAACATTATGCTTTAGGGCAGGAATATTTGTCAAATTATCAGTTTTCGAGCGCCATTTTAGAGTTTCAGAATGCCCTGAAAATTAATTTTATGGATAATTCAGCCAGAATAGGGTTGGTTAATTCTTATCTGGCAAACGGCTCTTTTCTCGCGAATAAGAATAAGGATTATCAGGGCGCGGCCGATTGTTACAGAAGCGCTTTATTTTATCTTCTGTACTTTCCGACCGGCAACGCGACTAACCAGTCTAGTTCGGCGGTTGGTCAGGTTCGGAAAAATCTGGAAACCTGTCTTGATACAATTAAGTTCGACCGCTCTCCTGAAAATAGGTTTACAACTGCGAAGCAGCTAAGGGCGGAAGGAAAATTTGCTGCTGCAGGGTATGAATTTATGCAGTCGCTGGGTGACAGGGCTTATGTTAAAGAGAGCTTTGAGCAGATGGGCGATTTGATGAAACTTTTGCGCAACAATCCGAAATCGGTTGAATATTACAGAAAAGCGGTTGCACTTGCGCCGGAGGATACTGATTTAAGGCTTTCTTATGCAAAAATGCTGGACTTGACCGGAAATGAGGATGAAGCGGTTAAGGAGTTTAATTTTGTTCTTTCGCGTGTTGAAGATGAGCCGGAAGTGCTTTATTCTCTGGAACGTATTTATAAGAAAAAGCTTGACCAGTCGCCATCGGATGCGAATGTTACGACAAATTTAGGCGCGATTTTGCAAAAACAGGGTAAATTTGACGAGGCGCTTGCATATTATGCGAAAGCTGAACAGCTTGACAAAACAAATGTAAATGCGCGGATTAATGTCGGAACGCTTTACCAGCAGAAGAAGGATTATAAAAAGGCGCTTGAGGCGTACGATTCCGTATTGTTAATATATCCTAAGAATGTTCAGGCAAATTTGTATAAGGCGCAGACACTTGAAGAAACCGGCAGAACTCAGGAGGCAATAAGCTTATATGAAAAAGTTCTTGCGCTGGATCCTAATAACAATACAGCAGGGTATCAGCTGAAAAATATTTTGCGTACAACTCTTTCTACGCAGGAATTTGTTGATTATGTGAAGAAGCATTCTACAAGCGGCAAGCCTGCTGCTGAACTTTATCTGTATGCACTTGATTTGCACAAGGAAAATAAGCTTGACGATGCAATAGCTATATATAAAGAAGTTATTGCCATGGCGCCGAATGCGGAAGTTTACGTAAATCTTGCGATTGCATTGAGTCAGAAAAAAGATTATAACAATGCGGTTTCGATGTTGAAGATTGCGCAGACAAAGTTCCCTGATAATGCGCAGGTTAAGGAAACACTGGAATCTATTTACGGTGAAGTTAATGATATTAAACTTACGCAAGCGTCTGAATTCTATAACGCCGGTCAGTATGAAGAGGCGTTGAAGATTTATTCCGGAATAACGCCGATGACAGAAGATATAATGCTGACTATTGCGACCTGCTGGCAAAATCTTGATAATATGCAGGAGGCTTTGAACGCGTATAAAAAAGCGTTTGAACTTAATCCGAAGAGCGCAGATACGGCGTATTATATAGCAACGATTTTGATTGATAATGAAAATTCTAAAGAAGAAGGGATTCAATATCTGAATAAAGCGCTTGCGCTGGATCCGGATAATCAGGACGCGAAGCAGCTCCAGGCATATTTGAACGAACAGGGAGAAATGCAGGAGCTTGAAACTGCAATGAATCTCTTTGAACAGGAAAAATATGATGAAAGTCTTGCCATGCTTGATACAATTATCGCGAAAAATCCACAGAACGCATACGCACTCTATTACCGCGGAATGATTTATGACGCTAAAGAGAAATTTGCGGAAGCGATTAAAGATTACGAGCTTGCTGTTAAGTTAAATAACGAATTATTTATAGTGAACTATCTTTTAGGGGTTGACTATGATACACTGAATAAGTCGCAGGAAGCGCTTAAAAATTACGAAGCGTTTCTGGCGAACTATCAGGACGAGGATGATTTTAAGGCCTACGCCCGCAGTCGTGTGAAGGATATCAAAGGCGGTGCAGATTAGAAAAAAGCCTACGCCCGCAGTCGTGTAAAGGATTTAAAGAGTGCACAATAAACAACTTGCCCCATTAATCTCAAGCCGTGTATCGCTGGCGCCTATGGCGGGAGTGACCGACTTAGTGCTGCGCGATCTGGTGAGAGAGTATTCAAAAACCTGCCTTATCACGACCGAGATGATAAGTTCGGAGCTTTTAAACCAGAATAACAGAGAAACCGAAATGACGGATTTGCGGGAAAATCATCATCCGATAGCGTTTCAGGTAAGCGGCCATAAACCGGATTTGATAAGGAAATCGGCGATAATGTTATCGCCTTTGTGTGATATTTTTGATATAAATATGGGCTGTCCTGTGAAGAAGGTTGTGGGTGGAAATGACGGAAGCGCCTTGATGAGAACACCGGAACTCGCGGCAGAACTGGTTAAAGCTGCAAAAGAGGGAACGGAAAAACCGGTCAGTGTTAAATTTCGATTAGGGTTTACTGCAAACGAAATGAACTTTGTTGAGTTCGGGCAAAAAATGCAGGAAGCCGGCGCGGATTTTATAACTATCCACGGGCGCACGCGTTCCCAGATGTACAGCGGGCATGCTGACTGGAAAAGCATTCGCAGATTGAAAGAAAATGTTGATATTCCGGTCTTTGCCAATGGAGATGTTGTATCAGTTGAAACCGCAATTCAGTGTCTGGAAGAAAGCGGTGCAGACGGGGTCGCAATCGGGCGCGGGGTTCTTGGTGATCCTTCTTTGATACACCGTGTTGAACATTATCTGCGCACGGGTGAAATTTTACCGGAGCCGACACTGGAAGAAAAGATTGATATTTTAATTCATCATTTGAAAATGGAAGTAGAATTTCGCGGTGAGGATATTGGTGTGAAGTTTATGCGTAAATTTTTCCCATATTATATTTCGGGTGTAAAAAACGCCGCAAAAATTCGCGCGGCAATAGTTCTTGAGGATAACGTGCAAAAAATTATAGAAACGCTGGAAGAACTAAAAATCCGTTAGAACTACAGTGCAATGACTTCAACATTATCGAGGTTAACGCGTTGTCTGGCATGCCAGAGATCGTACTGTGTTTGCATTTCAATCCAGGACTTTGCCGGAACCTTGAATGCTTTTTCAAGCTTTAGAGCCATTTCTGCGCTTATACCGGAATGACAGTTAATAAGCTCGGAGGCCGTATTTCTGGATACTCCAATTCTTAGTGCAAATGCCGACACAGAAAGGTTATAGTCTTGAAGATATATTTTTAAAAGTTTCCCGGGATGAGCAGGGTTGTACATTTCCATAGTTTATACTCCTTTCTAGTGGTAATCTTGGTAGTCAACGATAAAAACATTTTGGGTTTCAGTATCGTACTTAAAGGTAATACGCCAGTTTGCCTGAACGGTTACTGACCACAAATCTTTTGAATCACCTTTTAGTTTATGCAGTCTGAAAGAGGGTGCTTGCAGGTTTGCAATTACGTCACCAACGTTTAATGCGGTTAATATTACTTCAAGCTTTTCTTTGTGAATAGCCTGAATTCCTTTTGTAGAGCCTGTAAGAAAGAAATTTTCCAAACCTTTATGTTTGAAAGATTGTATCATATTTATATTGTAACCTGTAACCAGTCACCTGTCAAGTGTTGTCCGGCGGCAAAAATATGTTTTGTAGTTGAAGGTGAGCAATGTGAATACTTAAAAATAGTTCTTGAGGATGAGTCAAGAAAAATTTTAGAAATGCTCAATGTTTTGTAAAACGTTTGTGAAACGGGCGTTTTAGGCCGTGACTAATTCTTTCGGGTAGGTTCTTTAGGATTAGAAAATGACACATAAGTTAACAAACTATTGACATAAATATTAATTCTATGGTATAGTATAAAAGACGGCGGAATGCCGGAATAGTTTGTATATTTAATTTAATGATAGTTTGAAAGAAAGACGAGGTATTTAACAATGACTAAAAGATTCGCGTTTACTTTAGCAGAAGTTTTAATCGCGTTGGCTATTATTGGTGTCGTTGCGGCTATGACAATCCCTACGTTCATGGCAAATACTGCAGGTGCTCAATTCAGAACAGGTTTCAAAAAAGGTATAACTGTTTTGACTCAAGCAGCTTCTGCTAACTACGCAACTGAAGGTTATGATTTTAGCGGTACTAACGGGTACTATGGTGCAGATGGTGCTCCGACGGCTGCATATGCTACTGCCGGAGGAGCCCCGGATGGTGCTGTTATTGGCTTTAATACGGCATCTTTAAGTGGTGAAGATACTTATAGCGATTTACACGGTGATACTCCGTCCCTGTTCCACTTATTTCAAAATAACCTTAATATGAAAAACTCAAATGAATTAAGCAACTATGCAGTTATGCCTGCTGACGCTATGTTAAGCTGTACAGGTAATACTGCAGGTTCGGCAATGGTTCCGGGGGCAGCTACTGCAACACAAATTAATAATGCAGTTGCTAATTTGAATGATAGACCTTTATTAGCAGGTCTTGAAGAAGATGTTGAAGCTACAGAAACTCAGAACGTTCAAGGTTCCGGCGGCTTAGCTGATCTTTGCGGCGGTCGTTCTTTAGATGAAGGTGGTATTAACCAGGGTCGTATGTTCCAGCTTGAAGACGGTATGGTATTTACCTATGACCCGGCTCAAGCTTACTGCTCAGAATCTAACCCTTGCTATGGTTACATTGACGTTAACGGTCCAACCGGCCCTAACCGTGTAATTGCTTGTTCTCAAGCAACACAAGGCTCTACAAATAATAACTTCTGGATTCCTACCTATGGTAGAAATGCAGATCCTGGCAACTTGTTAGTAGATTGTACGGTTGAATCAAAAGATATTACAGATATTTATCCGGTATTATTCTACGGTTCTGCTGTAAAACCTGCATCTGTAGCTGCTAAATCAGTTCTTTATTCTAAGAAAACTAACCAAGAAGCTGCTGGTGGCGGAACCGGGGGCTAAGTTTTATAATCGAAATCCGAAAAATGGGGAAAGCGAGAGAGTTTATTCTCTCGCTTTTTGATTTATTTTATGATATGGTGTTACAAAAGATAAGGAATAGTTATTTAGATGAACAAAAATACAGCTTTTACTCTTGCGGAAGTTCTTATCGCTCTTGCCATTATCGGTATTGTAGCGGCGTTAACTATTCCGGCACTTATGATTGATATGAAGGCAAGAGAATTCCGTGTCGCTCTTGAAAAAGGAATAAATTCTCTGGCGCGTGCGGCAACAGCCAATTACGGACTAGCGGGGTATGATTTTTCCGGTGCAAACGGTTATTATGGCGAAGTCGGTAATCCTAAAGCAGTTTATAGTACTGTCGGCGGAGCTAATGACGGGGCTGAAATCTTTGGATTTGATACTCATTCTGTTATTGATGTCGGAACGCATTCAGATCTTTCGCCATATACAACGTCACTTTTTCATATCTGGCAGGAAAATTTGAACCTCAAATCCTCTAAGGAGCTTGTAAATTACGCAGTTATGCCTTCTGATATAACGTTAAATTGTGCAAGCCGTCCGAAATATACTACGGTTCAGCTAAAGATTCCCGGTGCTCCGGATGTTACTGCAGCGACTATAAAACCGGATTTTGAAGCCAGAGAATACTGGACTCAAAGTGTTGTTCAAGGCTCCGGTGGGATTTTCCCTATGTGTGACGGCAGAACACTTGCCCAGGGAGGAATCAATCAGGGCAGAATGTTTATGATGACAGACGGTATGGTGTTTACGTATGATCCGGCACAGGCATATTGTCTGCATACAAACCCTTGCTATGGTTATCTTGATATTAACGGGCCGGAAGGTCCAAACCGTATGATTTCCTGTTCTGAAGGCGAGGATAGCTTTATAACCTCTTACAGTAGAAATGCACTGCCAGGGATGCTTCTGGGTAATTGTACTGTGAAATCAAAAGATGTGACGGATATTTATCCGGTTTTGTTTTACGGTAATTCTGTAAAACCGGCGTCCTGGGCGGCGAAATCCGTGTTGTATTCATCTAAAACTAATCAGACCGGCGCTGAAGGCGAACTTCAAACAACTGCATCCGCTCTGTAAGTGAGTAGTATTAAATACTTGACAAAAGGGTAAAAATCGTAAATAATATATGCATAGGGGGAAGTCCCCAACAGCTTTAGTACGGTGTTGCGGACTTCACTTAGTACCCTATAACGATAGAATTGCTAAGATTAACTTAGCTAAAAGCTCTAGTATCACTAGAGCTTTTATTATTGTTGCCAATAATAATTTTACAGCCATAGTTTTACCCTCCTTTCTGACCATTTCTCTTAGTTGTCGTGTGTCAGAGGAAAGGTGGTACTACCCTGTCAATAATATAGCATAGTAGTAGCCGTAAAAAATCGTATATATATAGTATTCAACCCATCACACCGGAGATGTTGAATTCATTGTCTATTTCGATGAATTTTTCTGTTGTGAGACCGTGGTATCGGTAAACGTTTTCTATAAATTGCGGTTTAAAGTATCCCTTTTCACCCAGAATTTTTATGATGTCAGGGAGTAATTTTGCGCTTCCGGCGATAGTACCGGATTTTGAGGTGGCGCGTTCTCCGTCATAGAAAACTTCTTCATCTGCGAAGTAAATCTCGCTTAAATTACTTCTGGCAAGCGGCAGGGCATCGCTTATCAGTATAATTTTGTCCTGCGGCTTTATGCGGAAAATGAGTTCCAGAATATCATCTGAAAGGTGAAGTCCGTCGCCTATAAGTTCAATATAAACAGCGTCGGCAATAAGTGCGGAAAGAGCGGTTTTTGTTTCGCGGTGGTTGATTTCGCCCATTGCGTTGAAGATGTGTGTGACGCCGTCGCATTTTGACAAATCGCCGCCGAGGCAGTGACCGGCCTGAACTTTTATGCCTTTTGCTTTCAGATAGTCGATTAAGCCCAGATCCAATTCCGGCGCGAGAGTTACTATTTTTATTATCTCATCTTCTAACCGTGCGAAATTTTCGGGGGTCGGCATTAGAAAATGTTTTTCGTTATGAATTCCTTTTTTCTTAGGGTTAAGGAAAACACCTTCCAGATGAACGCCTAAAATCCGCGCCATTCTTGCGTCCTGTTTTTTTGCGGCATTTTTAATTACGGCGATTTGCGTTTGAAGGTTTTCTATTGTGTCGGTGACAAGGGTCGGGAAGATTCCGCCGACGCCCAGTTTATATATTTCCTGCGAAAGCGCAAGAACCTCATCAACGCTTGCGTTGTTGAAATCAACCCCGAAGGCGCCGTGAAAATGCTGTTCAATTATGGGCTTCACTTTTAGCATATCAGCCTCCGATGACGCTGGTTGCAAACACTTTACGTGCTTCTTCCCTGTCGTCAAAGTGGATGGTTTTGTCTTTCAGAATTTGATAATCTTCGTGGCCTTTGCCGGCGATTACAACAACGTCATTGCTTTGTGCAATTGTTTTTAGAAGTGCGATTGCAGCGCCTCTATCCTGTTCAACAATAACGTTTTCTGTATTGACGGATTTTAAGCCTGCGATGATGTCCGTAATTATCTGGTGCGGATCTTCGGAGCGCGGGTTGTCGCTTGTGATAACGATTTTGTCAGCAAGTGCCTGTGCGATTGCACCCATTTTCGGACGTTTTGTTGCATCTCTGTCGCCGCCGCAGCCAAAAAGGCAGATGAGTTTTGCGCCTTCCGGCGTGATTTCGCGTGCGGATTTCAAAACATTTTCCAGACCGTCAGGTGTGTGCGCATAGTCAACAATTACAAGCGGTTTTTTTACAACAACCTCAAATCTTCCCGCAACGCCGTGAACACCTTCAAGCGCTTTTATTGCGGTTTCGATTGAAATCCCCATTGCAGAAGTCGCGGCAATTGAGGCAAGGACGTTATAAACACTGAACATTCCGTTCAAATTCAGGCTTACCTTGTATTCTTTATCGTTAGCGGTGAGCGTAAATTCTGCGCCGTTAAGGGAGAATTTTATGTCTTTTGCCATAAAATCTGCCTTGTTTTTGACGCCGTAGGTGTATTTTCTTACAAAATTTGAGGTTGCATTCAAAAAGCGGGTTGCATATTCATCATCTGCATTTATGACTGCGAACGGAATTTCAAGCGGTTCAAGCTCGTCTATGCTGTCAACGTTCGGGTAAATAGATTTTTCAAGGCTCTGGAAGAGCATAGCTTTAGCCGCGAAGTAGTTATCCATTGTTATGTGGTAATCAAGGTGATCCTGTGTAAGGTTGGTGAGAACCGCGCCTTTGAAGCGGCAGCCGCCTACACGGTTTTGCTCAAGCGCGTGGGAACTGACTTCCATTACAACGTTATCAATTTTTTCAACATCTTTAATCATACGCAAAGTTGCTTGAAGTTCCGGAGCCTGCGGGGTTGTGTGTTTTGCGTCGCGGTATTCGCCGGTTGAGGAAAGTTTGTAGCCTAAAGTTCCGATAAGAGCGCATTTTTGTCCATTTTCTTCAAGAATTTTCTGGATAAGGTGCGTAACCGTTGTTTTGCCGTTTGTACCGGTAATGCCGATTAAGTTAAGAGATCTGGAAGGGCTTGAGTAGAAACGGTCTGCGATGTCAGCTATTCTGTGGCGGGTTGATGAAACTACCACCTGCGGAACTTTTATCGGAAGCTCGTGTTCTACAAGCAGAGCGACCGCGCCGGCTTCAACCGCTTGTTGGGCGTATTCGTGTCCGTCAGTGTGCTCGCCTACAAGGCAGATAAAAATATCACCTTTCTTTGTCGTGTTTGAATTGTAAGAAAGCCCTGTAATATCAACATCTTTGAAGTTAATAAGATCTTTATAGTCCAAATATTCAATTAACTCATCAAGTTTCATATATAAAATCTCCTATTTCAATTTGCCGCGTTATACGGGTTAAATTTTAACTTTATCAGGTTTTAAGTTGAGGATACGTGCACATTGGAGTGCAACTTCGTGCCAGACAGGTGCGGCAACGGTGTTGCCCCAAACCGGCCCGACTTTTGCACTGTCAATCATTACGTATATTACCACTTTCGGGTCTTCCGCAGGGAAGTAGCCGATTGTTGATGTGTATGAGAAATTTGTGTAGCCGACGCCGTTTTCAACGGATTTGCTTGAAGTACCGGTTTTTGCGGCTACGTTAAATTTTTCAAGTTTAATATTTGATTTACCGTTGTTTACTGATTCGACAAGAAGGTCGGTAATAGTTTTGGCGGTTTGTTCGGAAACTACAGGTGTTTCAAAAACTTTAGCGGCTTTTTCTTCTTCGCTGTATTTGATAACGTGCGGGGTTACTCTGACACCTTTATTTGCGAGCGCTGCGACCGCAGAAACCATTTGAATTGCCGTAACTGACGCCCCGTATCCGTAACCCATTGTGACACGGCGGCTTTCATCCCAGCGTTTCGCAGCAGGAAGAAGTCCGACGGATTCACCCGGGAGGTCTATGCCTGTTCTTGAGCCGAAACCGAATTTTGTAAGCATATCGTAAAATTCTTCTCTCGGCATCATCAGTGAAATTTTTGCAGAACCGATGTTGCTTGAATGTTCAAACAGGTATGCCAGCGAAATCATACCCGGATTAGGATGTGTCCGGTAATCGTAGTTTTTGATTTCGCGGCGTCCGACCATCATTTTGCCGGTGTCATTAATTTTTGTGTATTTATTAATCTTACCGAGTTCCATTGCGCTTGCAACGGTAATTATTTTAAACGTTGACCCCGGCGGAAATACGTCTGTTAACATCCAGTTTCTGAGCTGGTTTTGTTTATATGTTTTGTAATGATTCGGATCGAATGTCGGATACGCTGCCATAGCAAGGATTTCACCGTTTTTAGGGTTCATAACTATGACAGTTCCGCGCAATGCTTCTTTTTCGCGAACCATTTTTTCAAGTTCTTTTTCGCAAACATGCTGTATTGCCGCGTTGATTGTCAGGGTAACATCTTCACCTTTTTGTTTGGTCGTTGCAGCAACCGCGTCTGTTGAAAAATCATAAATTATATTGCCGTCAGGTGTACGTTTGAAGGAAAACGGATTGGCTACATGTTCAAGTTTATCTTTTGCCGTGTATTCGACTCCGTTTGAAATTTCCGCATCTGCATTATAGTAACCCAGAACATGCGCGGCAAGAGTACCTTGAGGATATTCTCTTACATTCTTTTTCCCGAGGCTGATTTCGCGAAGCTGCAGCTTTGCAATTTCTTTGGCTGTCGCTCTGTCAACATCTTTCGCAAGAGTGATTACAGGAATATCGCTTTTCAGCTTTTTGAGTAATTTTTCTTTAGGTATTTTTAGAACCGGTGCAAGAATTTTTGCGAGTTCCTCCGGTTCGTGCACATAATCGCGCGGGTGCGCGTAAACATCAGAATAGATTTTATCAGTAGCGAGTTTTGTGCCGTTTCTATCGAAAATATCGCCGCGCATTGTGAAAAGCCGTCCCGCACGCTGCAAACTTGCCTTTGCGCGGTAATGGCGGACGTCGATGACCTGTATCAGGAATAGATAAATAATGAAAATCCCCACACCTGCAAGTAATACGGTAAATATTACAGAAAGCCTTGTCTGAAAAGATTTTAAACGCTTTTCTTCTTTACTCAGGGTTCTCTCATCCTTCTTAGCCCTTGAAGCTTCCTTTCTTATTTGTTCAACTCTTTCCATTCTGCGTCTGTACGCATCATCCTGATTATTCAACTTATCTTTACTCCGAAAATCCCTAACTGTATCTATTTTAACATATCAAGCCTGTTTGTTTGCAATTATTAAATAAGATTAAGAATTTTGTCATCATATTTTAATAAACTATAATTTTATATTATGAGATACCTGTTGTTAATAGTTATATTATTTAGTACAGCCCTGAACGCGTTGGCGTTGGATGTTGTTTATCCGAAAAAAGATAAGGTTTCAATAAAGTGTAAGACCACATTTTTTGTCGGCTCAGCTGATACCAAATCACCGCTTACAATCAACGGGGTGAAAGTTCCTGTTCATAAATCCGGCGGGTTCGCGCATTTTGTACAGTTAAAACCGGGCGAGAATACTTTTACACTGAAATCTAACGGTGAAGTTCTGGTTTATAAAGTAAATTCAACGTGGCGTCCGGCACCGCCTCCTTCTAAGGATAAAAAGCCTTCCCCGCAGGTTAAGGTTTTTGCAACCCCGCGTCTGGTTTACACCGCGGATGATAAAACTCCAATCAGAACCACTCCGGTTTCTGCCGGCATTAACAGAATCGTTCATTTGCAAAAAGGCGTACCTTTGTATATTGACGGCGAACTTGGCAGGTTTTACCGCGTAACACTTTCCAGCACTGAAAAATACTGGGTTGCGAAAAATAGCGTTAAAGCCGATCCGCAGGCTAAAGGCGGTAAGTCTGCAATAATTTCAAAAGCTTTTAAAGATACTGGTAAATATCTTGTCTATACATTTAATTTAAGCAACAAAACGCCTTATATCCTGAAAGAAAACAGTGATGATGATTTCAAAAACGGTTTGGGCTTGAATTTTTACAATATGGTTGTCAGGCCGGATACCCCTTATGAACTTTATTTTCCGCTGCAGCACCAGCTTTTTGGCTACAGTGCGGAATTTAAAGATGAACAGTTTATTCTGACAATTCGCAAAATGCCGGAGATTTCACCTGAAAATCCGCTGAAAAATATTACAATAACAGTTGATGCAGGGCACGGCGGAAGTGAAAAGGGGGCAATAGGCTGTCTTGGCGACTATGAAAAAGATATTACGCTGGATGTTGCGTTAAAGCTTCAAAAAGAACTCCGGCGGCAGGGCGCAATAGTTGTGATGACACGCGAATCTGACGAAAAAGTTCCGCTCAAAAAACGTGTTGAAATTACAAATGAAAGTGACTCAAGCATTTTTGTAAGTATACACGGTAACGCGCTTCCGGACAATCTAAATCCGCAGGAACACCGCGGCACAAGCGTTTTTTACTATTATCCTCAGGCAAAAGGGCTTGCCCTTTCAATCCTGAACGCTATAAATGCCGGTGCGGGTACAAAAAATGACGGAGTCCGGCAGGGAAGTCTTGCCGTAGTCCGAAACACGAATGCTCTCAGCGTTTTGATTGAACTCGCATACCTTATTAATCCTGAAGATAATGCGCTTCTGGTTAATGAAAAATTCCGTGAAAAATGTGCAAAAGCTATTGCGCAGGGGATTTCTGATTATCTAAAAAGTCTGGTTCAGTAATTTTGTGTTATAATAAATTCACGAAAGGGGATTTTTTATGAAGTTTTTACACACGATGATTAGAGTTAAAGACGTTGATAAATCAATGGATTTTTATACAAAAGTTTTGAATATGAAGTTTGATCACAAAAAAAGACTTGACGACTGCTGGCTGTATTTTTTGACAGATGAAGATAATACCTGCCAGATTGAACTTACACAAAACGATGAAACTCCTGAAAACGGTTATGAAAACGGAACTTGTTTCGGACATTTTGCATTTGCCGTTGAGTCGCTGGAAGAATTTACAAAAAAACTTCACGATGCGGGATATGAGTATCTATATGAGCCGTTTGATTTGAATGGCAAAGGGTCAAAAATCGCATTTGTAAAAGACCCTGACGGTAATGAGATTGAATTAATTGAAAGGGTTCAATGGTAATGGAAATAAAATCAGTTATACTGGCTGCCGGCAAGGGTACAAGAATGAAATCCGAAACGCCTAAGGTTTTACATAAGATTTTTGATAAAACTCTTCTGGGTTACGTTCTTGATAGTGTGAAAAGTTTTTCAAATGAGGCGTTTGTTATTGTCGGGCACAAGGCAGAAGTTGTAACAGAATTCGTTAATAAAAATTACTCTTTTGCAAAAACAGTTCTGCAAACCCCGCAACTGGGCACAGGACATGCTGTTTCTATGGTTTGCCCGCAGCTTGAAAATTTTGACGGACTTGTTTTGATTTTGTGCGGTGACACTCCGCTTGTGCGCGAAAAAACATTGAAAAAGTTTGTTGATGAACATATTGCCTCCGGCGCTGACCTTAGTGTTATGAGTACGATTTTTGAAAATCCGGCAAATTACGGACGAATAATCCGCTGTGCTAATGGCGCTCTTGAAAAAATAGTTGAAGAAAAAGACGCAACAGATGCAGAAAAAGCGGTTAAAGAAATTAACGCCGGAATTTATTGTCTGAACTGGGCAAAAATAAAACCGGCATTTTCACAGTTGACCTCCTCTAACGCTCAGGGTGAATATTATCTGACTGATATCATTGAATGGGCAAACCGTCAGGGGCTTTCTGTTAAGGCAAGCGTGCTTGAAGATAGCGATGAAATTTACGGTATCAATTCGCGTGAAAATCTTGCTATAGCAACACGTCTTATGAACCAGCGAAAACTTCATGAACTTATGGCAAATGGAGTTACAATTGTTGATCCTGCCTCAACATGGATTAGTCAAGATACCGAAATCGGCGCGGATACTATCGTATTCCCGGGAACTTATATTGAAGGCTCAAACAATAAAATCGGTAAAAATTGTAAAATCGGGCCGTTCGCACACCTTCGCGGTGATGTCGAAATCGCAGATAACGTTAAAATAGGTAATTTCGTTGAGGTTAAAAAGTCAAAAATCGGAGAGCACACAAATGCCTGCCACCTTACCTATATCGGTGACAGCGAACTCGGCGCAAATATTAATATCGGAGCAGGAACAATTACTGCAAACTATAATCCGCTTACGAAAGTTAAGAGTAAAACTGTATTAAAAGATAATGTGAAAATCGGCTCAAATACGGTGCTTGTGGCGCCGGTTACGGTTGAAGAAGGCGCAAATGTCGGTGCCGGCAGTGTTATAACCAAAAATGTTCCGGCGGGTGCTCTTGCTCTGACCCGCGGCGTTTTAAAAGTTATTGAGGGCTGGGTTAAACGCTAAACCTCCGGTGTAAAATCAAAAATCTTCATATTATATTCTTTGCCGTCAATGATAATGACGGCATTGTTGTAATGATCATTTTCGCCGGGATTTAAAAATCTTTGCTGAGCTGGGTCGTTAATCTCGTTTACCTGCGGCGTTACGTTGTCAAATGTTACAACTCCCAGTCCGCGGATTTGGCCGTCTTTAACGGTGAAAAAGTTACAAATCGTTCCGCTGTTTGCTCCGCGTCCCTCTATAAAAACTTCTCCAATTTCGTATTCACGCTCTCCGACCAAAATTTTAGAACCTGCCGGAATATCAATTCCGCTGCCGTTGGCACCGGTTATTGTGACAGCTCCGTTGTTGTCCTTTATACGGTTAGAATAACCGTTTGCCAAAAATTTCGCCTCTAAGACCTTTTCCAATTCTTCATCCGGCATTGCTCCAAGCTCTTTTAATGTGTATGATGGCGGATACAGAATTACATCGCCTAAATTGTTTTTTTCTGCCAGCATTGCCGCTGTTTTGATTGCGGTCTTTTCGCAGAGCATTTCTTCTGCTCTTGTATTGAAGGCTGTATTTTGTGCGCCGTGCATAGCTTCATGAACCAGTACTTTTAATTTTTCGCCCGCAGGCATTGAGTTCCAGGTTTTACGCTGTTGGCCGTTCAATTCTGATTTCGTGGCAGTATTTATGATAATTCGTCTGCTTTGTGCATTCCACTGCGCGCAGCCCGGGTCATTCTCATCCGCAAAAGTTTCAATATTTTGATTTTCAGGGTTTAGAAGCTCCAAAACCTTTGCGCGGTATTCGTCGTTCGGAATTGTTTCCCCTAATACTTGTTCCAGAGTTCCGTCTTTTATATTTTTTTCAATTAAGGTATCTGCGTTCTCCGGTTCTGTATTTTGAGGTGAGGCCGCTCCGTTAAATCTGAAGATTTCAATTTTATCCCCAGTTGCGTTATTAGAATTTACACCGCGGCTTGTCTGTATGAAATTTATACCGTTAATATCCTGTATGTACATAATTATAAAAAGTTTTTGGGGCACGGGTGAAATTCACATGACCCGAAATCTTGTAACATTTTTTACAAAATAAAAGCAGACCCGGGGTCTGCCAAAAATTTTGTGTGTGAGTAAAATTAGAAAAGTTTGTCGGATTGTTTACCGTGAGAGCTAAAGCCTCCGGTGTTCAATTAAAACGCTGTTTCGTCTGCCAGCAAATCCATTACTTTTGAATCAGCAAATAACATCTCTACGTGTTTTTCTGTTTCAAAAGGTGCAATCTGCGCAATTGACGCTTTTGTAGAACCCGCGATTCTGTTGTATTCTGCGGCGGTCGGAAGTCTGTGAGAAATTCCTGCCATTGTATATAATTCTCTCAAATCTGCTGCGGTTTCGCTGTCAAGCTGACTGCTTCTTGCAAACATATTCACAGCAACTGAATACATTCCGGACGTCAGAAGTTCATCGCCTAGTTCCTTAAATTCAGGTTTTTCTTCTACTACAGCCTTTTCTACTTTTCCCTCTGCAATTTCTTTTTTTGCAATTTCCTTTGTAAAATAATAGTTTCCTTTGTTTTCATAATTTCCGTTTACGCTGACCATAATTGGCCTCCTTTTCTAATTTTTTACTTTACTCACATTTTATCTGTCGGTGTTTTAGATTGGAAACTTTAATGTTTTTTGTTTATTTGTTACAAATTTTAACAAATATTCTCTAAAAGCGCTTTACAAGCCGTTTTCTTTATGCTGTAATTATCTTGGAAATATCCTGTTTCCTCACAGGATGCTTCAAGCGAATCCGGCAAGCGGCGGCCGGAGTTGCGAAACTATCAGCCCTGACTTTGAAGGTCAGGTACAGTAACTTAAAACTTAAAGAAGGAATTTTAAATATGTTAAAAATAAGATTAAAAAGATTAGGCGCTAAAAAGAACCCTACTTACAGAATTATCGTTATAAATTCAACAACTAAACGTGAAGGCAGACCGGTTCAGGAACTCGGACACTACAACCCGAAAACTAAAGTTATGGCACTGGATCTTGCATCTGCTCAAGATTGGGTTAAAAAAGGCGCACAACCTACAGATACAGTTAAATACTTAATGGCTAACTGCAATCCGGACGGTACCTTGAACTACAAAAAGAAAGAAACCGTAAAATTATCTAAAAAAGCTCTGGCTAAGAAAGAAGCAGAAGAAAAAGCTGCTGCTGAAGCTGCGGCAAAGACTGCTGAAGAAGAAACTGCATCAGCAGATGTGTAGCCACAGTGCAGGCACACGTTAGTGTGACTGGTAGTGGCGAAAGCTTAATTTTTATCAGAATTTAATTTTAATAAAGGTTCCTGCAAAACAGGAACCTTTTGTTGTCCGAGAAAAACTCGCGCTATGCAGAGCCGGAGCCATAATTTGTAAGTTGGGCTAGCAAGCCCAACCTACTTGGTCTAAGGCAATAAGTCATTAAGGCATTAGGGCAATAGGACTTTTTATTTTTCATTTGGTCATTATGACTCATTGCCTTATTCACTTATTGTCTTATTGCCTTTTTAATTACGCACGATTTTTAATACTCTGTCAATCTTTTCGTATTTATACAGGATGTAGAAACGGATTTTTCGGGGTAAAATTGCCTTATGAAGCTAAAAGGTATAATATTTATCATAGTTTTATTTTTTGCCGTACTGGGCGTAAAGTATCTTTTTCCGGAATTTGTTGATCATCAGGTGAATAAGGTTCGCGGAATGTATCTCGTGCATAAAGGCGACAAGGCACTTGAACTTCGTAAATGGCAAAAGGCAATTGATTATTATAAACAGGGCTTGTCGCTTTATCCGGAACACTATACTGCATGGCATAATCTTGGAAGTATTTATGTTCTGTATGAAGATTATGACGCGGCGCTGGATGCATATTCCGAGGCTATTAAATATAATCCGAAATTTATTGTGGCTCGTATGAATTACGGGATTGTTTCGGCAGAGAAACTAGGTGATTTTGACGCTGCAATTAATCAGTATGATGAGATTATCAAGACAAAACGCAGACTGCTGAATATTCCGTGGGTTTTTGATAACAAGAAAAGCACGAAAGTTAATAAAGGGTACGCTTTTTATAACAAAGGCGTTGCGTATAAGCAAAAGTCCCTTTTTACTGACAAAGACGATTATATTTTGCGTAAAAGGTATTTAATGGACGCACTGGAAGCGTATAAATCTGCCGTGAAAATTCTGAAAAAGAATTATGAGGCACAATACAATCTTGCTTTGACAAATCACCTTCTCGGCAACACACGTGAAGCAGGATTTGGCTACTGTAAAGCAATAGCGCTTTCTCCGATGAGTTATGAAGCGCATTATAACCTTGCAATTTTGCTGAAAAATCTTAATCATTATCATGAAGCCCGTGAAGAACTGCAAAAGGCGGCAGAGCTGATTATGTACAGTGACGGCTTTTCTAACCGTCAAAGTTATATTTTTGATATTCTGGCAGAAGTTTCGCGTACTGTTTATGAGTATGATAGAGAAAATCCGCTGGTAGATCACATCTCAGATACAAAACCTGATCCGGAAACGTTAAAGATTACATACGTTAACGGCAAAATGGTTTATTCGGAAGAGCTTGATAAAGCTATATTAAAAAATTTTTCTACCTGCAAGGCGTTTAAAATATTTAAGACTGAACTCGAAGATGATGAAGATGATTTAGTTTTCAGGAAAAAAGTTTCGCTGCCGCGATAGGTAAAAATGAAAAAGCCGGATTTAAAAAATCCGGCTTTTTTGATTTTACTTTTTATCTGTTTCTTGCGGTGGTACCAACGGTTCATTGGAATTCATTTCTTTTTGAATATCCTGTTTGATACCGTCCGGATCGTAGGATTTATCTACGTATTCAATTTTCGCATTTTTCTTTAAGGATTCAATCAAGCTGTCAATCGCCTTAACTTCTTTTTGAGCTTGAAGGAAGTTTGTGATTTCGTATTGAACCGCTTCAAACGGATATTGACCGGCAGCCATTCTGTCCGTTACATAGATAATGTGGTAGCCGAATTTAGTTTGAACAACTTTCGGGTAGATGTTGCCCGGTTTTGTTGCGAAACTTGCACTGCTGAATTCCGGAACCATTTCGAACGCTGCGAAGAAGCCTAAATCCCCGCCTTGTTGAGCTGAACTGTCATCAGAGTTATCTTTTGCAAATTTAGCAAAAACAGTTTTATCCATTTGGACTTTTTTCAATAAGTCTTCTGCTCTTACTTTTCTTGCAGCAAGTTCTTCTTCAACTTTGCCTTTGATTTGGACGTCAGAAAGTTTTCTGTTTGCTTTATCTGCGCGGATAGCTTTTTCTATTTCATAAGGGTTTGTTGAAATAAGAATATGCGAAGCTCTTACTTTATCCGGATACTGGAATTTTTTGATATTTTCTTTGTAGAATTTTCTCGCATCAGCTTCTGTTACAGGAGTTTTATCAAGCTGCATTGCAAGTTTTTTGATAAGTAATTCCTGTTTAAAATCTTTATTGAATTGATCTTTTGAAATATTTTTTTGTTTCAAAAATTCGTTAAATCTTTCCTTAGAACCGATTTTGCTGATTAAGTCTTCCATTGCAAGAGCGAATTCATCTTCTGAAACAGTAATATCGCGTTTTTTGCATTCTTCGTTGAGCAGTGATTTGATAATAAGTTCGTTAACTACTCTGTCTTTTGTCAACAGGTATAGAAAATCATTATTTGAATTTTTGATATCAACACCCATTTTTGTGAACGGAGAGTTTTTAATTTGCATATTAATTGCTTCGTCAATAGCACCGCGGGTAATCGGAACGCCGTTAACCGTAATGGCGGTTTCGCCGTTTTTCAATCCGCACCCTGCAAAGAGAATTGCAGAGATTGCTAATGTCGTCAATATTTTTTTGCCTCTCATTGTGCCTCCTTATATTCGTTACTGATTTTTTGTATTATTGTGAAAAGTTCTGTCAGTTTATTATATATTTCCTGAAAATCAGAATATCTATTATCTAATAATAATATAGAATTGCCATCTTGGCAAGTCGCAGGCGCAATTGTATATTTTAATCCTCTTGAAAGCTGCGGTGAAAGTTTACTTTGAATGATGCTCCATTCAACTTTATTGAAAGGTGAATATATACGGATATTTTCAGGCGTTTCACGGATTAATTTTATTTTGCACCTGCTTGCACTCAATCTTATTTTGATAAGTTTTATTAAGTTTTCAACGCTTTCGGGAGCTTTTGAAAACCTGTCCTGCCACTCGCTTATAATATAATCTAATTCAGTTTCGTTTTTAACATCAGCCAGACGTTTATATTCTATCATTTTTTGTTCTTTTGATCCGACCCAGTCGTCAGGAATGAATGCGGTGACATTGATGTCAACGATTGCCTGAACCTCTTCTTCTTTGTAATTGCCTTGAAGTTCCTGAACAGTTTGTTCAAGAAGTTCGCAGTAGGTGTCAAAACCGACATTAATCATGTGACCGTGCTGCTTTGTGCCTAAGATGTTGCCGACACCGCGGATTTCGACATCGCGCATAGCTATCTGGTAGCCGCTACCGAGCGTTGTAAATTCTTTAATAGCTTTGAGCCGTTCGGTTGCTTCTTTTGTAATTTCTTTTGTGCGCTTATAAAGGCAATAGCAGTAAGCCTGTTTTTGCGAACGTCCGACACGTCCTCTTAGCTGGTAAAGCTGTGCAAGCCCGAAACGGTCGGCATCATGGATTATCATTGTATTTGCGTTTGGAATATCTATACCGTTTTCAATAATTGTTGTTGCAAGAAGTATATCGTATTCGTGGTTGGCAAAGTCGATAATTACCTGCTCAAGCGCGCCTTCGTTCATCTGACCGTGACCTACCGCAATTCGGGCGTTCGGAACAAGCTGCCGGAGCTGGAGCTTCATTTCTTCAATTGTTTCAACTCGGTTATAAAGGTAGAAAACCTGTCCTTCCCTGTCAAGTTCGTGGATTATAGCGTTTTTAACGATATTTTCGTTCCAGTTGCCGACATAAGTCTTAATAGGAAGCCGGTTTTTCGGCGGGGTGTTGATGACAGACATATCTTTAATCCCCGAAAGTGACATATAAAGGGTTCTCGGGATTGGAGTTGCTGACATGCTTATGATATCAATGTTTTCGCGGAAACTTTTTAATTTTTCCTTGTGGCGTACGCCGAAACGGTGCTCCTCGTCGATTACCAGAAGCCCTAAATCTTTGAAAACGATATTGTCCTGCAAAAGTCTGTGCGTTCCGATAACTACATCGCACTCGCCGGTTGCCATTTTTTTCAGAATTTCTTTTTGTTCTTTTGCGGATTTGAAGCGCGAGAGAAATTCTACGTTAACGCCGAACGGTTTAAATCTCTCGGAAATCGTCTGGTAGTGCTGGAGTGAAAGGATTGTTGTCGGCACAATAACGGCTGCTTGTTTGCCGGAGGTTACAGCTTTAAAAATCGCCCGCATCGCAACTTCTGTTTTGCCAAAGCCTACATCTCCGCAGATAAGTCTATCCATAGGGTTCGGGCTTTCCATATCGGCTTTGACTTCGTTAATTGCCCGCATCTGGTCAGGCGTTTCCGTGTATTCAAACGCTTCCTCCATTTCAACCTGCCAGTTGTTGTCGGGTAAAAACTGAATTCCGGCTTTCATTTTGCGTTTCGCGTAAAGTTTTAACAGGTCGTATGCAATAGTTTCGACTTCTTTTTTGACTTTTGTTTTAACATTATCCCAATCTTTGCCGCCCATTTTGGAAAGTTTCGGACGGATTGCGCCGGAGCCGCGGTAGCGGCATAGCATGTTAATTTGTTCTGCCGGAATATAGAGTTTGTCAGCGCCTGCGTATTCGATTGTCAGATAATCCTTCATCTGACCGTCAAATGCTTCGCGGGTTAAGCCTTTGTAAATCCCGATTCCGTGGACTGAATGAACTACGTATTCGCCCTCTTTTATATCATTGATACTTTCGATATATTCCGCTTTTTCTTTGTAGTAGCTGCGTTTTGTTGTTGTAATTTCCTTGCTTCTTTTGTTGAAAAGCTCGCGGTCTGTAAGGATTACAAACTTAAATTCCTCAATCTCAGTACCGAAACTTGCAATAGCCGGAATGTATTCCATATCAAAAATATTCTGCTCTGCAAGAAGTTCCTTGACCCTTTCCGGAAAATCCGTTGCAATAACTATTTGATACCCTTTTTTAGAGTGAATAAATTCCGCGATTTTTTCAATATTAGCCTCAAAGTTAGGTATGACCGAGGAATTAAATTCTACAACTTCTTCAAACTCCGCGTTAAGAAAGTTATCCATTGCAACCCGTACAAACATTGCAATTTTATTCCTGAAATCCTCGCTTGAGAAATGATTAAAGGTGTTCAGCGGAACTTTGTATTCTGTATCAGCGTTTTCACGCAGCTGTTTAACAAAATTTTCTTCAAAGTATTCATATTTTGCAAGAACTTCTTCGCTCTCATCAAAGACAAGCGTGTAGTCCTTGAGATAGTCAAGAACGCTTACGAAATCATCGCTGAACAGGCTTTGATAAACTTCAATTCCTTCAAAATATCCCTCTTCTTCCTCTGAAATTTTAACGTTTTCGTCAATAATAAATTTATACATCGGAAGTATTTCGGCGGAGTCGATTTTTTCAATACTTTTTTGTGTTTCGTTGTTGAAGTAGCGTAAATCAACAACTTCATCTCCCCAGAGTTCAATTCTCAGGGCGTGGCAGTCCAGAGAAAAAATGTCGATAATGTCGCCGCGGATACTGAATTCTCCGATATCGCTCACCATAGTTGAGCGTTTGTAGCCAAGACGTACAAATTTTTCGGCAAGCTCTTTTAAATCAAGGCTGTCGCCTTTTTTGACAACAATTTTATTCTCGTCAAAGAATTTCGGCTCCGGAAATTTTTCAAGAAAAACTTTCACCGGTGCGATTACGACCTCCGGCGCCTCGCGCAGAACCTTTATCTGCTCGGCGTAATCGTACTTGTTTGAAGAAATTTCCTCATACATTGAAATATTCTGGTATGGCAGAATCCTTGCATCAATATCAAAAGCTTTGTGCAAATCGTTCTGATATTTAAGAGCATTTTGCTCTGACGCAGTGATAAAAAGAATTTTACGCTTAGTCAGACGTTTAATCCTGTCAAGCAAAATAAGTTTTGAAAATGAGGTTAATCCGGAAACATAGAACGACAAATTGCACGACAAATTTCGTGCAAAGTTCATATAAACCGGATTATTCCCTCCTTTAGTCAGATTAAGCATTTTTTGATTTCTTATTAAGAATTAGGGCTTTCGTATTCTATACCTATCTCTTTAAGAGCCTTGATAAAATTTTGGGCACACACTCTCTGCGCTTCAGGCGGAACAATACGGAGAATTTCAATTGTCTTAGAAATTACGGGATCCTTGTCATACCAGCGGTTGTTGGCATTTACAGGTTTTACCATTGCATAAAACTTGTCGATTGTTTCTTTGGAAACTTTTTCTTCAATTTTTTGCAAAAAGATTTCAGCCTGTGCTCTTAATTCGGTCTGGTAATTTCTCAATAGTTCAACTACTTCTAATAACAACGGGTCATGATCATACCAACGTTTATAAGTAGGATTCATTGCGTGTGTCCTCCGTCAGAATTACAGGGGATACCTCCTGTACTCTCTCAATCTTTCCACCTAACAATTGTATCTTACTTTCAAATTTTTCGTATCCTCTATCTATATGATATAAATTTTTAACCTCGGAATTCCCTTCTGCCATAAGTGCCGCGACGACAAGTGACGCTCCCGCTCTCAGATCGCTAGCCGAAAGTGTTGCGCCGGAAAGTTTTTTGACGCCTTTGATGATTGCGTGGTTTCTGTCCTGATGAATATCCGCGCCCATTCTGCGGAGTTCAGGCACCTGCATAAAGCGGTTTTCGTAAAGGCTTTCGGTTATAATCCCGACGCCGTTTGCAGTAACTAAAAGCGCCATTGCCATTGATTGTAAATCAGTTGGGAAACCCGGGTACGGCTGGGTTACAAAGTTTATTGAGTTAAGCCTGTTGCGGCAGCTTACTTCAATGGAGGTCGGGTCAACAAGTTTAATATTTGCACCCATTTTAATCAATTTATTGGTGAAAAATGTCAAATGTGCAGGGAAAATATCTCTTATAACGGCTTTGCCGCGGGTTCCGACAATCATACTCATAAACGTTCCGGCTTCAATTCTGTCCGGAATAGTTGTGTATTCAACAGGATGTAATTGTTCTAATTTAACACCGTTTATCGTGATTTCGGAAGTGCCTGCACCGATTACTTCTGCGCCGATTGCGTTAAGGAAGTTTGCAAGATCTACAATTTCAGGCTCCTGCGCTGCGTTTTGGATATGCGTTGAACCTTCAGCCAGAACCGCTGCAAGCATAATGTTTTCTGTTGCACCGACTGACGGAATATCAAGATAAACATCGCCGCCGGTGAGTTTTGACGCTTTTGCATGAACATATCCATTTTCAATTTTCATCTTTGCGCCAAGGGTTTCCAGACCTTTAATATGGAAATCTACTCTTCTTTCGCCGATTGCACATCCCCCGGGAAGCGCAACAACAGCTTCTCTGCAACGGGATACCAGAGCGCCGAGAACAATAAAAGATGCTCTCATTTTGCTTACCAGTTCATACTTTGCGGTAATGCTGGTAATTTCAGTTGCATCAATCACAACGGTTTTCTCAACCTTATTGTAATCTATTTTTATGCCCATTTGACGGATAACTTCAAGCATAATTTCAACATCCGTCAATTCCGGCACATTATGAATTTTAACAGGCCCCGGAACCAGAATTGCTGCAGCCATGAGCTTTAAAACAGAGTTTTTAGCCCCGCCGATTGAAACTTCACCCCTTAAAGGATTCCCGCCTTTTATACAAAACTTTTCGCTCAATTCCGCCTCCGAAATACTTATTATATATCTATAATAATACAATCAAGAGATTTTTATGCAAAAAGATTAAATAATGTTACGAAATCCTATATTATAGCCTTTTTCTGTCCGAGAAAGACTCGCGCCCGGCTGAGCCGGAGCCATACTTGTATCAATCGCTACTGAGAGCGTATGAGCCAAATGCGGAAGCCGCTCAGTGGCCGAGTCTTTTGAGTGGCGTATTAGACAGCGCAGCCGCTAACGGCTCGCGGTTCAGCGAGGCGATGCGGCGGAGAACTGCTTTTTCTTCTTTATAAAATATTGATTAAGCATAGCTTCCTGCGTCGCGCCTGTTTGGTTTTGTGCGGCTTCTTTCTTTTCCTGAAATTCAGGGCTCTTTTCTTCCTCGTTCTTTGCTTGCAGGGTCGCTTTAATCTGTTCAATTTCGGCGGATGAAATTGTTATGTAATCGGATTTATTAACGCTCCCCTTGCCGTCAGCACCCAGCTCTGCCTTTAACTGTTTCATCTCATATTCGCGTAGTTTTGCCTTGTCGCTTGCCTTGTTCCCGCTCGGCGTAATCCCCAGCGCCATAAGCTTTTCAATGATGCGTTTATACTCTTCGTCAATGCCCGCACCTGCAGAAAAGCCTGATATACTATTTACAGCTATATTTGATGAAATATTCATACTATCGTAGTCGGCACAATTCTGCTACGGCTTTAGTATGATTAAGAAATGTAAATTATATCTAGTTTATATGTTATTTATATAATATGTATGGGTATTATAATAGTATAAACCATTTTCTTTTTCTTTATTTTCTCCTACACACTAACCTTTTACCAAATATGATTTAGCCGTGAAAGCGGCTTTTTTCTTGCCTGAAATTTGATGTCCGAGAAAGTTTCGCGATAAGGAACGTGAGCGAAACTTTTGAGTGGCGTATTAGACAGCACTCTGCCGAGCAAAACAATCCAGTGAATTGTTTTGTGAGAGGAAAGCGGGTTGACCTGCGTTACCCCGCCTGACAAATCAAAGATTTGAAACGGCGGAGATATTATGCTCGCCTGCTCCCCTCGTTCCCACGAGGTGACACCGCGAGCATCGGCTGACGCTTTGAGCAGGGCAAGCAGGCGACGGAGAACTGCTTTATTTAGAGTCAACCGTGGCAGTGTCTGTGTATATCCTTAGTCACTTCAAGAAACTTAATAAACAACTTGTAAAGACCGGATGGCTATGTTACACTTGAGGCAGGAAATTAAATTGGGGATGTGTGAATGAAAAGTACTACTATCAGAAGATCAAATTTATCCAAAGAGAAAATGGCGGTTTTGGAAGCCTTGAAAAAGTATAAAAATGATGAATCGGATTATGCTCCTAATGTTTACATAAGACCTGCGGAAATTCACAATGAAAAAAAAGAAGAACTTGATTTGTTGTGGAGAAATTTTAAACTTCAGGATATTCATACAGGCGAAAATACTCCTAAAATCTATATAGCAGCAGGAATTGCAGCAGCGGTGCTTCTTGTCGGTGCGCTTACGATGACTGCATTTTTTGCCCACAGTGTAGGCAGCAGCAATGATATTGCAGCTGAAACCGGTGCTTTCGGGATTATCCCTGCATCTGAACAAAATGAAGAAACTGTTTCCAAAAACGAAACTTATATCGTTCAAAGCGGCGATACAATTGAAAAGATTTTAATCCGTTTTTACGGTAAATACTCTAAGAATTCAGAATCAACTCTTATGAAAGCAAATAATATGACTAATCCGAACAAACTTTCTATTGGTCAGGAATTGATTATCCCGATGAATTAATAATTGTCCGAGAAAGTTTCGCGATAAGGAACGTGAGCGAAACTTTTGAGTGACGTATTAGACAGCACTCTGCCGAGCAAAACAATCCAGTGAATTGTTTTGTGAGAGGAAAGCGGGTTGACCTGCGTTACCCCGCCTGACAAATCAAAGATTTGAAACGGCGGAGATATTATGCTCGCCTGCTCCCCTCGTTCCCACGAGGTGACACCGCGAGCATCGGCTGACGCTTTGAGCAGGGCAAGCAGGCGACGGAGAACTGCTTTATTAAAAAAGACGGGTATCAAACCCGTCTTTTTTGTATTTGCAACTCGTTTCGCTCCTGCGAACCGACACCGCGAGCACCGGCTTACGCGGCTCCTGACAAAATTTAAGCGGGTGTAGATAACACCCGCAAATTTTGAAACGTCGCTGATATTGTGCTCGCCTGCTCGTTTCGCTCCCGCGAACCGACACCGCGAGCACCGGCTTACGCGTTTTTCCGCCTGGATAAATTTTAAGCGGGTACTTTATACCCGCAAAATTTACTACGGCGGTATCGTAGTGTTCCGCCACCTGTTCGCCACACTCACGTGTGTCGATACCGTGGCTCCACACCGGCTTACGCGGCTCCTGACAAAATTTAAGCGGGTGTTGATAACACCCGCAAATTTTGAAACGTCGCTGATATTGTGCTCGCCTGCTCGTTTCGCTCCCGCGAACCGACACCGCGAGCACCGGCTTACGCGTTTTTCCGCCTGGATAAATTTTAAGCGGGTACTTTATACCCGCAAAATTTACTACGGCGGTATCGTAGTGTTCCGCCACCTGTTCGCCACACTCACGTGTGTCGATACCGTGGCTCCACACCGGCTTACGCATTATGATACTGAGCCGTACGTAAAATCTTTCTTGATATTGTTGGAAAGTAGTTTTATCCAGTTTTCTTTGTATGTCGTAATTTCATTCAATTGTGTTTCTAGCTCGTTCTTTTGTACCTCCAGATTGGATTCCCAGGACTCTAATCTCGCAAGGTCAAGTTCGTGCTCGTTTTCAATAAGTTCAATCAAGTCATAATACATGTCAGGATCTTGCTCGTAGTATTCATAGTAATAATTCTGAACCTGTTCATTGTATTGTTGTTGTTTCGATGCATAAGAACGGGTCGCAGATGCCGTATTCATCATTACTGTTGACAGCTTTTCGTTAACGGCCGTTTCTTGTTTTGTGTAGCTTAATAACATTTCTTGTAAATTTGCAATAGCCATAATCGCGCCCTCTCATTTTTTCTCTTCTTGTATATATATAAAGTATTTCTAAAACGCCCGAATTCAAAAAGGTTTAAATTCTTTACAATTGTTAACAATATGCTATAATCTATTTATGATGAATGATTCTCTGGCGCAAACTTTAAAATTACTGCCCGATTTGCCGGGCTGTTATCTTTATTACGATAGCAGCGGTGAGATTATTTATGTCGGGAAGGCGAAAAATCTTAAACGCCGCGTAAAAAGCTATTTTAACAAGACGCCGGATTCGCCTAAACTCTGCGCACTTGTGCCTAAGATTGAAAAACTTGAATATATTATTACTAATACGGAAGTCGAAGCGCTTATTTTAGAAAACAACCTTATAAAAAAGCACAAGCCTCGCTATAACGTGCTTTTGAAGGACGATAAAAAGTATCCGTATTTTCTTATTACAAACGAGGATTATCCGCGGATTTTAATTGAACGCAAAAAGAACATGAACCCGCTAAAAGGCCGCTATTACGGCCCTTATACGGATATTCGGGCGATGTATTCAACTCTGGATTTTTTAAAGAAAATCTTCCCGCTAAAAAAATGTAAACAGCCTAAATTCAAGTCACGTCCGTGCCTTTATTACCATATCGGCAAATGTATGGCGCCGTGTCAGGGAATGGTTACTAAAGAGGAATATCAGGCGGTTGTTAAACAGGCAGAGTTATTTCTGTCCGGCCGCAGAAATGAATTAATCGAAAAACTTAAAGAGCAAATGCAGGAATATGCGCGCACCGAGCAATTTGAAAAGGCCGGCCGGCTGCGCGACAGCTATTTTGACCTGCAAAAAACTCTTGAGCGTCAGAAGGTCGTTTATGAAAATACCAAACTCAATGAGGATGTTATTTCGCTATTGCAGGAGGACGGAATTTTTGCGATTGTAATTCTTATGATTCGCGAAGGACGGCTTATTGACAAGAACGATTTTACTTTTGAGGTCGGCGATAATGAGCGCGATGAATTTTTCAAAACTTTTTTCAGGGATTACTATGGAAACTTAGCGCTGGAGTTTCCGGATAGAATTGTGTCGCGTGAACTTGAAGCAATCGGAGAAAAAGCGCTATACGAAGAGTGGCTGGAAATACTTTCGCATAAAAAAGTTCAGATTAATTACGGGAAATCAAAGCAGGGCGCGGAATTGCAAAAACTCGCAGACAAAAATGCCGAAATCTTGCTGAAAAACGCTTTGATTAAGAAGATGTCGCAAATTCAGGATGATTTTAATGAAATCGGTTCTTATCTTGCCGAAAAGCTTGAATTAAAAAACTTTCCGCACAGAATTGAATGCTATGATATTTCGCATATTCAAGGCACTAATACGGTGGCATCTATGGTTACGTGTATCAACGGAATTATGAAAAAGAGCGAATACAAAAAATTTAAGGTTAAATCGACCGAGGGTAAGCCGGATGATTTTCTTTCGATGAAAGAGGTTCTGGAACGCCGTCTTATGCACCTCGGGGATGAGAAGAAATGGGCAAAACCGGATTTGATAATCATTGACGGCGGCAAAGGCCAGTTGTCAAGCGTTATGCAGATTGTTAAGGAAATGGACGTTACGGGGATTGATTTTGTCAGCCTTGCTAAACGTGAAGAAGAAGTTTTTCTCCCTGACCGTTCGGATTCGATAATGCTGCCGCGAAATTCCAGCGCACTGTTTTTAATCCAGCGGATTCGGGATGAAGCGCACCGGTTTGCAATTACCTACCACCGCAAGCTGCGCTCAAAAGCAATGGTTAAAGAGAGTCTTGACTAAATGTAAAAAATCGTACATAATGAAGAGGGCAATAAGGCAATATTGTCAAAAGGATGAGATAAGTTAATAGGTTAAAGAGTTAATAAGGAATATGACCAAAATAGAAGAAAAGAATATAAAGGTCTTATTGCCCTAATGCCTTAATGACCTATTGCCTTATGATAAAGAATGTAGGTTGGGCTTTCCAGCCCAACGGAACAAAAGAAAGGATGGAAGAAATGAAAAACCAAATTGTAAGTATTAATGCAGGGGGGGGGGGGGCCTCTCTTAACAGGCACTATTGAGCAGTGGAAAGCCTATAATTGTCATGCTGAACTGCGCGAGCGAGCAGAGGCACAAAGCAAAAATGTCCGAGAAAGGTTCGCGATAAGGCACGTGAGCGAGCCTTTTGAGTGGCGTATTAGACAGCGAAGTCGCGGGTTGACCTGCGGGAGCAGG
>CALUQY010000021.1 GCA_944323035.1 Candidatus Gastranaerophilales bacterium | reverse complement strand
CCTCGCGAAAAACGGCACCGCGAAAAGCGTGGTTTTCGCTTAGTGCCTCTGCTCGCTCGCGCAGTTCAGGGTGACAATTTTTTGTCATTGCGAGCGGTCGCTGACCGCGCGGCAATCCTGTCAACCAACGCCGCGTCCTCAAGTGGATTGCCACGCTCCCGTTGGTCGCTCGCAATGACTCCGCCGGTCAAGGCGGCTTCCTGTTTGGGTTGTTCGTTAAAAAGTCATGTTCAACCCTTGTGGATGGCACTCAGTGCCTTTACCATGGCAGCCCGACTGGGCCGCTCGACTGAGTCGAGAGCCATAAATGGTTTATGTGCTTACGGACGACGAATAGCGTTCACAATGGCGGAAATATTGTTATCCTTGACGATAATCGGTGTGGTTGCGGCGATAACGCTTCCGTCACTTACCGGCAACATAAATGAGCGCACATGGAACACCCAGCGAAAAGCGCTTTATGCGAGGTTTTCACAGGCAATTGCTCTGATGCCGGCAATGAACGGCTACGGAACTCTTGACAGTTCGGATACTCACAATGTTACGGAAACTTTTTTGACTGCCGGATTGACTAAAGTCCTGAAAATTAACAATATTTGTAATAAGGACTCACTTCCTGATTGTGGTATTGCGTCCTCAATGACCAACGCTCAGGGCTCAAAAATGGATATCCCGGTAAAAATCAGTGATCTGTACAGCAAAAATATAAATGTTGAGCTATTTGGTTCTTATTCCGGTTCTTCGGTTACTTATGCTGATATCAATGCCGCAGCATTTGAAACCGCAAACGGGGAAAGTATTTTGGCTTTTTATAACCCTAATTGTAACGCAAAAGATGTCCTGAGTGTCGAAAATGCCTTGCATATTCCGGAGAAGATGTGTGCTAATTTTATTTACGACCTGAATGGAACTAAAGGCCCGAATACTTTTGGTAAAGATATTGGAATTATTTCTGTGTTTTATCCAACGGATTCCGTTGTTGTTGCGCCTATGCCATTCTTGCGCGGCGGGGATTTGGAGGTCAACTGGAGTGAGGCTAACAGTTCCTGCAAAAATGTTGACAGTGAATACAGGGCGCCAAATTTGGAAGAAATGATGGCACTACAGTATAATCATAACGTGTCAAATCTTGCCAATACAAGATATTGGACGAATTCGCGGGAGGGCGAGAATGCATGGCAGGTGACATATACCAATAAGGGTATGCTTTCACCGGTTGATTCAACGGTTGAAGGTAGTGAAGTTTTTTCGGTTCGCTGCGTTAAACGTTAACCAAGAACTTCACGCAGGCAGTCATAAGCAACTTCAATCACGTAATCCATGTCCGCTTTTTCTATAATCAGCGGCGGATTGAAGTAAATAACATTCCCTAAAGGGCGTAATATTACGCCCTTTTTCAGCGCTTTTTTGTAAATCTGATATCCTACACGCAATTTTGAGTCAAAACCTTTTTTCGCAGCTTTATCCTCAACAAGTTCTATCGCGTTTATAAGCCCGATATGGCGGATGTCGCCGACATTCGGGTGATTGGCGAATTTCTCTTTTATTTTATTTGTAAAATAAACCGCTTTTTCCTGTGCTTTTTCAATAATTTTTTCTTCTTCCAGTATGTCAAGTACCGCGCAGGCCGCAGAGCACGCAAGCGGGTTGCCTGCGTAGGTGTGGCTGTGCATAAACGCTTTGCCTTCTATGTAATCAGCGTAAAATGCATCGTAAATTTTTTGCGTTGTAACTGCCACAGCCATTGGCATGTAGCCGCCGGTCAGACCTTTTGAAAGGCACATAATATCGGGCGAAATTCCTGCCCAATCGCAGGCAAACATTTTGCCGGTGCGGCCGTAGCCGGTCGCAATTTCATCTGCAATAAGGTGAACATTGTACTTATCGCAAAGCTCGCGCAGCTTTTTCAAATACAACGGCGGGTAAACTTTCATACCCGCAGAACCTTGCAAAAGAGGCTCAACTATTAACGCGCAGGTTTCTTCCCCGACACGCGCGAAGGTTTCTTCCGCTTTTTCAATACAAGGACAGTTACATTCACCGTGTAAATACCCGTACGGACATCTGTAGCAGTCCGGCGCCTCAATCCGTTCAACGTCAAGCAAAATCGGTTTGTAAATTTCAGAATACAAATCCACTCCGCCGACTGAAAGTGCTCCGATTGTTTCGCCGTGATAGGCGTCAGTCAGCGCCATAAACCGTTTTTTCTGCGGGTTTCCGGTCTGGTAGTGATATTGAAAACTCATTTTTAATGCCATTTCAATTGCCGCTGAACCATTATCCGCAAAATTAAATTTGCAAAGTCCTTCCGGCAGCACTTTTATCAGCCGTTCGCATAATGTTATTACCGGTTTGTGTGAAAAATTAGCAAAAATTACGTGTTCAAGGGTATCTACCTGCTTTTTTATTGCAGCGTTAATTTTCGGATGACAGTGCCCCAGAAGATTGCACCACCACGAACTTATAACGTCATAATATTTATTCCCGTCTGTGTCATACAGGTTAATCCCCTCGCCGCGCTCTATTACAATCGGCGCAAGTTCTTCGTAATCCTTCATCTGCGAACACGGGTGCCAGATGTATTTTAAATCCTTCTCCTGCCATTCGTTCAAATTATTATTCATAAATTGCCTCTAATCCGCCCTGAATAAATTCTATTTGTTCAGCGCCCTTCTTTACAGTTCCGATAACCTTTACACCGCATAATTGTTCAATAACTTTTCTGTTATCTTTATGCATAAAATTATTGGGTTCAAAGTTATTCAGAATAATTCCTTTGACATTTAACCCCAGATGTTTTATAAAATCAACGGTTAAAAAAGTGTTGTTTATTGTTCCGAGTCCGCCGTCTGCAACCACGAGGATATTAAGTGAGAGTGCTTTGGGTATATCGTAGATAAAAAGATTTTCTTCCAGATTTAACGGGCAAATTATTCCGCCCGCGCCCTCAACAACGGTGAATTCATTTTTATTCGCTGCAAGTGCAAAATCCTCTGCTATTTTACCTATTGCAATCGGGCGGCCTTCAATTTCTGCCGCAAGGTGCGGTGATACTGCCGGTTTAAAAAGGTATGAAACTCTATCCAGTGAATTTCCGCCCAGCTCTGCCGTTTTGGTGACGTGTTCCGCGTCGCCTGCTATAACTTTATCGTTTTCAACCAGAGCACCGCTTAAAACCGGCTTATAATAACCGCAATCTATTTCGTTTCCCCTAAGTTGTTTTACAAGTAAACCGCTTATGTAAGTTTTTCCTACATCGGTTCCCGTTGCTGTTATGAATATCCCTTTTTTCATATCTATTTTCTCCTGTAACACTCTCATTCTAATCCCGCCTGTAAAAAAACGCAAGAATAATTTATATTCTTGCGTTTTTTGTTCATTCGCTATACTTTCGTTCCGCTCATAACGGCGGTGTCGTAATGCTCGCGGTGTTGTCACGCTGTCTTGCTCAACTCGCGGAGAATGTACCTTCGGACTAACGTCCTCCGCACTCCGCTCGTTCGCGCTCCCGCGTGCCAACACCGCGAGCACCGGCTGACGCTTTATAGTGCCGATCCCGGTACGTCAAAGAAGTAATCGTAGTGACGTACGTCAGGGTAGTTGTTGGCTGGTCCAGGCGCAGGTGCCGGTTTTGCTTCTACGTGTTTTTCCTCAACAACTTCTTTTGTACTTCTGTTTTTCAACAGTGCATCAATATCAGGTGCTAACGTTAATTCAAAGTGGAAACGTCCGCCTCTCATTGCTGTTTCATATCTGTTGTGGATTAACGGGAAGCCCCAGTATAGACGGCCGGTTAAGCTGCCCGGAAGTTGGACTCTAAGACCCATACCAACTGATGCAAGGAAGTAGCTTCCGTCGTAGTAATCTTCTGCGTGGCGAGGGAAAATACCTGCGTGATCCGCAAAGATTGCACCTTTAACAACTCTGCCTAAGAACGGTATTCTTTCGTCGCTGCCCGGTTTTTTGATTGAACTTGGCAGGATTGGGAATATTAATTCACCGCTCAGGAAGTAACCGCTCTTACCTATCATGATACCTTCGTTGTAACCTCTAACAGTGAACAAACCACCGGATTGGATTTGATCGAGGTACGGAATATATTTGTTTTGAGGTATAACCTGATAATTACCTCTCAATTGACCGATTATACCGTGCGAGAAGTCATGTAATCTTGTAACGCTACCGCTGTATTTAAAGTAGTTTGAAACGCTGTCGATAATCGGGAATGCATAGTAAGCAGTCTGGTTCAAATACCAAATACCGCGTTTTGTATCTTTACGTAAGTTCAATGCGATTTCAGCACTCGTAATATTATCTGTTGTATGGAATAAATCGTCTAAATAACTTACTCTTGCACGTTTATAGTTCAATGCTGCGTAAGATTTCAATTCAAAATCAGGTTTTCTTATTAACGGTTGTGAATAGTACAGGGAATATTGATAACCGTGGCTTCTGATATCTAACGGTGTATATGCGCCGTATTTTACTTTAGCAAATGTTGATGTGAACAAGAAACCTACGCGGCCGTCTTTTTTATTGACAGGGAAGTTGTAATCAAAGAACGGGCTGGTTGCGCCGCCGCTTAAATATGTACCGATGGACAACTTATCTCTGTTTTTGAACAAGCTGTCAGCGTAAATCATCGCGCCGCCTCTGATACGACCGGTTGAATAACGGCCTGCGTTATCCATTACACCGACGAGGTGGAACGGAAATTTTTCTTCCGCTTTGAGTTCAATATCGGTTGTGCCAGGTGCAGTACCGGCTTTCAGATTGGCTTTCAAGCTTACGCCTTCATTGTATCTGTTGAAGCTTACAACATCTTTTTCAAGTTCGACAATATCAAATACTGAATCCTGTTCCTGTGCTACACGGTCGGTAATGTATTTGGTTCTTGTCCATTTATTGCCTTGAACTGTAACATTTCCGACTTTACTTTCAATTAAGCCTATGCGGATGTTGCCGCCGGAAATAGTTTGCTCGGGAAGATAGGCTCTAGCTGTTACAAAGCCTTTTGTAGCATATAAACGGTTGATTTCATTTACAACCTGTTGAATTTCCGCAATGGTGACATTTCTGCCTTCAAGTTTTGAAATGATAGCGTTGATTTCATCCTGCGTTAATATCTCAGAAGTATCAACGGTTACTGTACCTATATAAACACTGTTATCGCTTTGTATCTGCGAAACTCCGGCATTCATAGAATTGTCAGGGGTCGTATTATCTTCTACCGCAGGTGTTTGTTTGTTATATCTTTGTTCATAATCCTGGCGTACGTAATTTTCGTAACGTTTTGAATCTAAATTACTCGCATCGTGAAGCTGATTTAAACCTGATTCCTGTTGTAATGTAAATCCGTTAGGGTTATATACAGCTAATGCGCCATTCGCACTAAATGCTATCATTGAAATCGAAAGCATTAGTTTGAAGAAATCTTTTAATATTTTATTATCCATCTTATTACCTATCTTCCAAAACTATGAATACTATATATCTTTACAAATAAAGTCAAAACATGAATAAATTTTTAACTTTTTTTGCAAAGAATTTACAAAAATTTACCAAGTATATTTTTAGTATATACCAATTATGCACTTTTTCTCGGTCAAAATCAATCATGAATTTAATAAATTTTACAAAAATAAACTAATTGATGTAGTCATATTTTTCTAACATTTCGTTAACAGAATTTTAACATTTTTTTCTTAGCATCAAAAATATAAACTTGTCCAAGAAAGTTGCGCGTCCGGCTTGGCCGGAGCCATACTTGTAGAAATCGCTGCCGAAAGCGTATGAGCCAAATAGGAGAGCCGCTCCGTGCCCGAAACTTTTGTGCGGCGTCAAACGGTTTTATTAGTATAAAAGGGAATTATAATATGGATAACTGGAAAAAATTTTTTAGCTATACACCGGAAAAATACTATTTGATAACTCTCATAGTACTTTGTCTGGTATTTTTGTTCGCGGGAATCTGGTCTTATCCGCTTCTTGATGTTGATGAAACCAGATATGCCGTTATGTCGCGGGATTTGATTAATTCCGGAAACTGGAATTTATTATTTGTAAACGGCGTTCCGTTTATTGAAAAACCGCCGTTATACTTCTGGCTTACTGCTATATCTATAAAATTATTCGGTTTTAATGAATTCGCAGTAAGGCTTCCTGTCGGACTTCTGGCTGCGCTTACCGTTATTGCAACGTATTTTACCGGTAGGAAAATCCAAAATGCCAGGTTTGGATTTTATAGCGCAGTAATATTGCTTTGCAGCGCGTTTTTTATTATGCTTGCTCACGTGGCAATTTTGGATATGGTGTTTACTGCATTTTGTACGCTGGCAGTTTATTCCGGTTTAATGACGGATTACTCTAAGAAAAGAGGGCTATTCTGGTATTTATTCTATATCAGCGCTGCACTTGCGTTTCTGTCAAAAGGACTTCTGGGATTTATTATTCCTGTTTGTATTGCCGGTATTTATAAAATTATATTCAAAGGGCTACAGGAGGCGCTTAAAGACTGCTTTAACCCTAAATATTTTATTCCCGGAATACTGTTGTTTCTGCTGATTAACTTCCCTTGGCATTATGAAATGTATAAAGTTTACGGTAAAAATTTCCTTTATGAATATTTTATTGTTCACCATTTCGCGCGTTTTGTTAATGCGGAAGTGCTTGGAAAAACACGTCCGTTACTTTATTTCGTTCCGGTATTAATTATTGGATTCCTTCCGTGGACGCCGGTTTTGTTCCTGAGATTGTTTAAAGCTGTGAAAGAAAACGGCTTTAAAGATAAGTGGGGCTGGTTTTTCTTTTTATATTTTTCATTTATTTTCACACTTTTTTCTTGTGCAAGCGGGAAGCTCCCGACGTATATTCTTCCGGCGTTTCCGGCCTGCGCTTTTCTTTGTGCCCAGTATCTTATTGAACTTAAACAAAAATATCTTAATTACGGTGTAGCAGCTATGTTTGTTGCAAATCTTGTATGCCTTTTTATTGTGTTCCCTGTTATATATAAAGGCGGTATGAATGAACTCGTAGCTTACTCTAAAATCGCACAGCAAGAAAATTCTCATTTGATTTCATTTAATATGCAGCTTAAACCGAGCCTCCTTTTGAATTATCACGTTGATAAAATTGATTTCATTGTAGGAAATGACGTGGATAAATTAAAAGAGGCTTTGCTCCGCAACCCGAAAAGCTATTTGATTGTTAAAAATGAAAAATTTAATAATTCAGATTATAAAACCTTTATACAAAAAGATTTTTCTCTGGTTAGAAATGATAAAAAGTATTCACTTTATGCAAAAAAAGAGTCCTGAAAAGGACTCTTTTTTAATATATCAGAACTGAAAGCCCGCCAACCTATTAGTGTGGCAGTCTTAAGCCTAGCCGAAGGTTTTGAAGGAGGATTCAACGTTCTTTTCAATAACCTTCGTTACTGCATCAAGCTCGTTAGAGATTGCATCCTGCTCTGTATCAAGCTGCTTTAACCGTATCTCTAAATTCTTGTCCTCGGTCTGGATTATTTCTATCTTCGCATTTATCTCTTGTACATCTTTGTCGTATTCTGCCTTGTCATATTCATATTGATTCATCGCATCATTGTACGCATCTTCATCTTTTACGGTACTCGTCGTTAACGCATACGTGGTTAAATTCCCGCTTTCATCCTCTATAGTTATATTTATATAACGACCAGTTGAATCCTGTTCCAAAAACGCAGTGACTCCCTTTAACTCTTCGCTTACTTCCGCACTGCCCTTTGTATACGCACCTATATACGATACAGATGTATTCGTACTGTCATACGTTGCTCCGTCCAATACAGATTTATTGTAAAACGTCGGAACATACGCTCCCGTTGATTCGTTCTTCACATATCTTACCAACCACGTATCTGTTCCGGTTTGGCTGTACTTCTCATTCAATAAATCTAAATAATGCTGTTCATCTTCCAGTAACGCTTTTTTGTTATCATCGGAAAGGCTCGCATAATATGGATCATTTGGATCCGCTACGCCCAACTCCCTTAATGTAGTACTTCCTACATTATATGTACCGTCATCATTCTTTATTATTCTGCTCGGCGTTGACGCTACTATTGCATCATTGTCTGTATAATTCCTTAAATATGAAATAGTATAACTTCCGTCTGCATGCGCTATCAAACTGGTTAATTGGTTCGTTAACGCTCCGTCACTAAATGAATATATTGTCTTTGTATAATCTTGCACTGAAGGCGGTTGCGGAACATTCATCCCCAATAAGTTCGTATAATAACTTGCTGATTGGTTAGATAATGCAGTCCGTTGTTGGTTGATCTGCTGACCTTCATATTCAACGTTTGTCTTTCTCGCCGTCAGGCCCAAAAACCTCGCCTGGCTCGCTGCCATACCCATAACTGCGTTCCTTTCGTTCGTTTCCTTCCGCCGCTTCGACCTTTATCTTAACGGCTTGCGTTTCCTTCACCATGGTTTATCGGTATTGTGTGTTGAAAACTTTAACATTTGTTTCCTTATTTGTAATATTTCTTTACAAAAACAGCGAAAACGCTCAATATTCGGAGCGTTTTCGCCGTGAAATTTGTCAGTATTATATTTGACGCTAGTCTTTTGCGTGACCTGCTGTACCGAGGACGTCTATCATTTTGTGTTTAACCATTTCTTTGATAGCAGTTCTTCCCGGTCCCATGTATTCACGCGGGTCGAATTTTTCAGGGTGTTCAACAAAGAATTCTCTGATTGTTGAAGTCATTGCCAATCTCAAGTCTGTATCAATGTTGATTTTAGCAACGCCGTGTTTAGAAGCGTAGTTAAGCATATCTTCCGGAACACCTTGTGCATCAGGTAATTGACCGCCGAATTGGTTGCATTTAGCAACAAGGTCTTGCGGAACAGAAGATGAACCGTGAAGAACTAACGGGAAGTCATAACCTACAGCTTCGTTAACAGCTTTTTTAATTTCAGCCAATCTTTCAAAGTCTAATTTAGCTTCGCCTTTGAACTTGTAAGCACCGTGAGAAGTACCGATAGCAACAGCAAGAGAGTCACAGCCTGTTTCTTTAACGAATCTTGCTGCTTCTTGCGGATCTGTGTAAGTTGAATCTTTAGCGTGAACTTTAACATCGTCTTCAACGCCGGCTAATTTACCGAGTTCAGCTTCAACAGAAACGCCGTGAGCGTGTGCATATTCAACAACTTTTTTAGTTAAAGCGATGTTTTCTTCCAACGGGAATCTTGAACCGTCGATCATAACAGAAGAGAAACCTCCGTCAACGCAAGCTTTACAAATTTCAAAATCTGCACCGTGATCTAAGTGAAGAGCGATAGGTACAGTAGTTGTAGCCAATGCAGCTTCTACTAATTTAACAAGGTATGTTTGGTTAGCATATTTTCTAGCGCCGGCAGAAACTTGCAAAATAATAGGTGATTGAGTTTCTTCAGCAGCTTCAGCGATAGCTTGTAAAATTTCCATGTTGTTAACGTTGTAAGCACCGATAGCGTATTTGCCTGCGAGTGCTTTCTTGAACATTTCGTTTGTTCCAACTAATTTTCTTTCACTCATTTGAGTTCTCCTTCTTCTTGTATAATAAATTAATACACACATTTAAATTATAACAAACAAGATTTCAATGCAAGAGTGGGCAATTAGTTGACATCTTTTAAAAAATGTTACATAATGAAAGAGGCAATAAGGCAATAAGAGAATAAGGCAATAAGTCGTAATGACCGAATGGAAGAAAAATAGTCCCATTGCCATAATGCCCTATTGACCTATTGCCTTATAACAAAGAAAGGATGGAAAGATGAAAAAACGTAGAAAAGTATTAACAAATGCAGGGGGGGGGGGGGCCTCTCTTAACAGGCACTATTGGCGAGTCGAAAGCCTTTAATTGTCATTGCGAACTGCGCGAGCGAGCAGAGGCGCAAAGCGATAATGTGAAAAGTAACTGTCATCCTGAACTCGATTCAGGATCTGTCCAGCATTGCGTTCTACCGGTAACGCCAGACAGATTCCGAAACAAGTTCGGAATGACATTAAAGGAAATGACCCTTGTATGTGGTTTTACCATGGCGGAGATATTATTATCCCTCACGATAATCGGCGTGGTAGCCGCGATTACACTGCCCTCACTCACCGGAAACATCAACGAGCGCACTTGGAACACGCAAAGGAAAGCTCTTTATGCGCGGTTTTCACAGGCAATAGCGCTCATGCCTGCATTAAACGGTTATGGAACGTTGACCGAGGGCGACAGCTCTACCTCCGCTGAAGACACTGCCGCCGAAACATTTGTAACTGCAGGGTTATCTAAGGTCTTAAAAATTAATAATATTTGTGACAGTGAACATCTGGCGGATTGCGGTATCCCTGACAAAATTACTAATATGTCAGGCGGTACAATCGCGTCATTTCCAAGAACAATGTCAGCTTTAAATTCAATGATGGTAAGCATGTCGTATTCAACTGCTACAGATGTATATTCGCATTCTCAGATAGATACCAAGGCTGCAGCCTTTGAAACGGCTAACGGGGAAAGTTTAGCTGTGTATTATAATCCGTTTTGTGTTTCGGATTTGGCATCAACTGATAGAGAAGATGCTATGCAGCCAAAAATTTGTGCCAATTTCATTTATGATTTAAACGGTACAAAAGGGCCAAATACTGTAGGTAAAGACATCGGATTTATTACGGTTTTATATCCGACAGATAGTGCTGTAGCAGCTCCAATGCCGCATATTGCTGCGGGAGAAACAGGATTTTCACTCTCTGAGGGTTCTAAGTATTGCACTTCGCTGGATAGTGAATACCGGATCCCGAATAAAGAGGAAGCAGCTTCTTTGTTTGTAAATAAAGAACTTATAGGAAATCTTCCGTTCGGCTGGATAGCGACCTCAAGTCGTGGAATTACATCTTCCGGTGAACGGGCGGCGTGGGCGCAGTCAACGATTACCGGTAACAGGGTGCTGAGGCCGTTAGACACTCTTGAAAGCTTTACTTATGTCCGTTGTGTAAAACGTTAACAAATACGCGCCCTGAATAAGGGCGCGTATTCCCACCGTTTGCAACATAACTTATAATTCTCTTTTAAATCTGATTTGTTCGTAATACATTATATTTATATGTTAGTAGAAGAGGATAATTATGTTAACAGGAAATCAGATAAGGCAATTATATTTAGATTATTTTAAAGATAAACACCAGCACACTATTGTTGAAAGCTCCAGCCTCGTGCCGGATAACCCGACAGTTTTGCTCACAACGGCAGGTATGCTGCAATTTTTACCTATATTTTTGGGGATCGTGAAATCTCCGTATGATCCGGCGCGTGCAACGTCGTGTCAAAAGTGCGCGAGAGCCGGCGGAAAAGATTCTGATATTGAAAACGTCGGCAGAACTCCGCGCCACCATACTTTCTTTGAAATGCTCGGGAACTTTTCTTTTGGTGATTACTATAAAAAAGAAGTTATTCCGTGGGCTTGGGAGTTTGTGACTGAAGTTCTTAAGCTTGATAAGGACAGGCTATGGATTACTATTTTTGAAACTGATGATGAAGCTTATGAAATCTGGAGAAGTATCGGGGTTCCGGCGGAACGTATTAAGCGCAAAGGCAAAAAAGACAACTTCTGGGGGCCTCCGGGGGCATCAGGTTCTTGCGGGCCTTGCTCTGAAATCCATTACGATCTGGGTGAACAGTACAAATGCTCTGAAAACTGTGGGATTGATACCTGCGAATGCGACCGTTGGGTTGAAATCTGGAATTTGGTATTTACCGAACTCTATCAGGATGAAGAAGGCAATCAGTCCCCGCTTGAAAAGAAAAACGTTGATACAGGCATGGGACTTGAACGTATTACAATGGTTTGTCAGGGGGTTGCTTCAACCTTTGAAACTGATTTATTGAAGCCTATTTTGGATAAGGTTTCCGAAATGAGCGGTGTTCCTTACAAAAAATCTGAAAAAACAGATATTTCGCTGCGGATTATTACTGACCACGCAAGATGTGTAACTTTCCTCATTTCAGACGGCGTAATCCCGGGTAATGAAGGCAGAAGCTATGTCTTGAGAATGATATTAAGACGTGCACTGCGCCACGGCAAAATCCTCGGAATGGATCTTCCGTTCCTCTATAAGCTTGTTGATACGGTCGTTGAACTCTACGGGCAGGCTTATCCGGATTTGGTTAAAAATCAGGCGAAAATCAAAGATGTAATCAGAAAAGAAGAAGAACGCTTTAAAGTAACTCTTGATCGCGGCTACAAGCTTCTTGAAGAATTTATTGCCGAAAAGAAAAATATTGACGGTGAAAGTGCTTTCAGACTTTACGATACTTTCGGCTTCCCGCTTGAACTCACCCGCGAAATCGCTCAGGAAAACGGTTTGACGGTTGATGAAGAAGGGTTCAAAAAAGCGATGCAGGAACAGAAAGACCGTGCAAAAGCCGCGACCCAGAAAATCAGCGTCACCGGCGATATGAAATACGCTAAAATTGAAGAACAGGTCGGCTCAACAGAGTTTGTCGGCTATGAAGAAAATTCCTGTGACGCTAAAATTCTGGCTCAAATTGAAGGCGAGGGTTATGTTGATATAGTTCTTGATAAAACCCCGTTCTATGCGGAATGCGGCGGACAGGTCGGCGACAGCGGTATAATTGAAAGTGAAAATCTCAAGGCAGAAGTTCTGACTACTTTCAAGGTTAACCATTTATTTGTTCACAGATGCCAGATTTTGAACGGTGAAGTTATAATCGGTGATAATGTGTTTGCTTCTATTGATGCGGCAAGACGTTCTGAAATAAGGGTTCATCACACTTCTGCCCACCTGCTGCAAGCGGCTCTGGTTAAGGTCCTCGGCGATGTAGTTAAACAGGCAGGTTCTCAGGTTGAAGAAAACCGTATGAGATTTGACTTCACCTTCTCCCGTGCGATGACGTCTGATGAGGTTCAAAAGACTGAAAACCTTATGAACGAATGGATTAGCGAAAAACTGCCTGTAAGAACGGATGTTATGGGCATTGAAGAAGCTAAACTCACAGGTGCAACAGCTTTGTTCGGCGAAAAATACGAGGATATCGTCCGTGTTGTTTCAATCGGCGGCCAGGGTAAATGTAAGTGCGGTGGAAAGTGTAAATGTCACGAGCAAATTCAGGAAGTTATTTCACGAGAGTTCTGCGCCGGAACACATGCGAAAAACACCGGCGATTTACGTCTTGCAAAAATTATCTCTGAAAGCGCTATCGCTGCCGGCACAAGACGTATTGAAGTCGTTGTCGCTAAAGCCGCGCTGGATTATTTGAACGAAAAAGCAAAAGTCGTTAATACTCTTGAGTCTAAATTCAAAGTTCACACAGATGAAGTGCTTGAACGTGTTGAAAAGCTTGCCGAGGAAAACCGCGAACTTCAAAAACAACTGGTACAACTGAAAGAAGAACAGGCCAGAGCTAAATTCGCAACATTTATTTCCCGTGCTCAGGATATTGAAGGCGGTAAGTTATTCGTTTCAAAGATAGAAAACTTTGAAAATGATGCCGTAAAAGCCGGTGTAGAGCTTCTTGCAAACAAACTCGGCAACAGTGTAATTGTTCTTGCAAATGACAAAATGGTTATCGCAAAAGTTTCTGATAACTTTATTCAAAAAGGTGTAAATGCAGGAAAAATTGTCGGTGAAATAGCACGTGCAACAGGCGCTAACGGTGGCGGCAGACCGAACTTCGCTCAAGGCGGTGTGAAGGATTCGTCAAAACTCAATACTGCACTTGAAGCAGTTGTCGCAAATTTTAATTAGTTAAAGGAGAATAATTTTATGACAGTATTAAAAATTCAACGTTTAGCGCACAATGTAAATGTGCCGGAATATAAGACAGAAGGCGCTGCCGGCATGGATTTGTGCGCGGCAATATCAGAGCCAATCGTTCTGAAACCGCTGGAGCGCAAGCTTATCCCGACAGGTTTAAAAATTGAACTGGAACACGGCTATGAAGCTCAAATCAGACCGCGTTCAGGACTCTCTATCAAGCACGGCATCAGCCTTATCAACTGTGTCGGTACGATTGATGAGGATTACAGAGGTGAAGTTTGTATTCCTATCGTTAACCTTTCAAACCAATCCTATGTAATTCAGCCTGGAGAACGTGTTGCGCAGATGATTATTGCAAAATATGAACAGGCAAAAATTGAAGTCGTCACAGAACTCACAGACACCGTCCGCGGAGAAGGCGGCTTCGGCTCTACCGGTAAATAATTATTAACAATTGTAAATTTTTTGCTTAAACTAGCAAAAAATTTTATGTTTGAGTTTAGATTAAATGTGTAGTTTTCTTTAGATTGGAGAAATGTATGCAGATAAATAATCAAAATCGTACGGGAATTATAGCCGCAAGTACAATCGCCGGTGTCGGCGCTGGTGTTGCAGCAGGATATTATAGACCTTTTGTTAACGCTAAAGGTGAAGCAAATTCTGACAGATTTGTTAAAGAAGTTGCTAAAGAAATGAACGGCGGTAAACTGTTTAACCTTGTTAATGCTGCAAGTGCAAAAGATTATCTTGATACAATTTATCCGAAAACAAAAGGCTTTAATCCTAACAATGAACAAATTGATAAATTCTTCAATCGTTACGGAGATTTCTTAGAGATTAAACGCGAACAATTTAAAGATGAAAAAACAGGTAAAAATGTTTCCGGCATGGGCGCTAAATTGAAAGAAATTGTTGATAAGAAAATCGCAGAAAACGGCGAACTTAAATTCTCTGACGATGGCAAACAGTTCATGTTAAAAACAAATACAAGTGATGCGGAAGCAAAAGCGTTGATAAAAGACGGTTTTGACAAGAAGAAAAAACTCGTTAAAGCCGGTACTACAATTTCAGAACAGGCTCACGAAGCTATTACCAGCGCAATGAAAACTATTAAAAACGAACGTATGATTAAAGGCGGTTTAATTGTGGGTGCCATAGCACTTGCCGCATCAGCAGTTGCAACTTGCCAAAAGGACTAGTCTTCTGTTTGTGGCGTGGTTTACGAATAAATTAAACTCTTTTAACCTTTAACAGAATTTCATTAGGCGTTACTGAATCCAGTACGCCTAATTTTGACTGTGCGATTATAAATTCCAGTTCATCGCCTTGGGCTATATCAATATTGTCAAAAGGAATTGTGACATCTATTGTTTTTTCGTGGCTTATTGCAAAATCTTTATTGGATTGCAGACTCCATAATCCGCTTTGAATAGCGTATGCCAGACGTGAAAATTTCAATACACCATTGTCGACTGTCAGTTGTAATTCGTTATGGAACTTTTCTTTGCAAACCGGCAGTATGTTATCGTTCTTATTTATAAGCCTGATGTGCGATAAATGGTGCTTTTTCGTGGCGTTGCGCATATATATGTATGCCTGAAAAGTCTGAATGTATTTTGACGGATTGTTCACAAGATATTCGTTCAGATAAAATTTCAGGTAGAAATTTGCAGAATCACAGCTATAGCCGATTTTGTCAAATATTTTGGTTTCCTGAAGAACAGGGCCGTCAGAAAGTTCAAGGAAGTTCATACCGGTTGAGGCCGGAAGGGCAATGCCGGAGTTATTGTCAAAAAGGTGTTCTTCCAATGTTTGAATTAGCTGGGTATCAAGGCACTCAGGCGGGGTCTGTCCCATAAATTCGTAGACATTTTTAAGGTGCATTCTAAACAGGTAATCAAAAATATTATCGTGTCCGGAGTCGTTCGGTTCGCCAAACCACCAGAACCAATCGCTTCCCTGACATACATATAGTTCTCTTCTGGCTCTTTCTATGTTTGGATTGTCCGGATCCTGACGGATAAAATCTTCAAAATCGTCTTTAACCTGTTTGAGATATGTCCATGCAAGATTTTTGAGCGGTTCGTCAATCCATAGCTTGAAATCCTGATTAATCCACGAGCCGGCCTTTATACTGTTAATTTCTTTTAGATGCCGTTCTTTCTCAATATAATCGCTGATTAAAACCGTCTCCAGCGTATCGTCATTATTTATCAGTTCGTATAATTTATTCAGAAAATCAGCGCCGTCTTTTGTGTAGTTTTCCCAGCAGTTTTCGCAGTCCATAGCAATTGTCAGAAGATGCGTTTGATCAGGCGAGTTTTGAATTTTATTTTGTATAGTTTTAATTCTGTCATAAAGGTCTACAGCGACCCGTTCAGAATCGTGGTTCGGGTATTCAAAGCTGATAAGATTGGGGAAGATTGCTTCTCTGAAAATAACCTTGATATCGGATTTGTTGCCCTTGTAGTTATAGACTTTTAAAAGCGGATAAGGGTTTTCAAGGTTGCCGTTAAAATCTCTCACAAAATCAAATTTTATGGAATTAGCCAGAACACCTTCATCCGAAATCGTCCATTTGATACCCAAATCGCTCAAAAGTTTCAGGGTTTTATTGCTGATGCAATGTTCAGACGGCCAGATACCTTTCGGGGTTATGCCGAACGCGTCCTCAATAATTTGAATTGCCTCTTTTATCTGATTTTCGGCGTCTTTTTTCATCCCCAGAGTCAGCGGCAAATCTCCGCTAGGATTAGTTGAAACGTCTGCAATATCAACCAGAATAGGCAGTATCGGGTGATAGTGCGGGCTGGTTGTAATCTCAATTCTGCCTTCTTCAAGGTATTTTTTGAACGTCGGAATGATTTTTCGGATTATATCACGCTGAATTTCAATAATTTGCCGCCTATCCTCAAGCGTGTAGCCCGAACCCTTTTTGTATAAAGCTTTCAACTCCGGATAATATTTCTGGTGTGAAGCGTCAATCCAGGCAAGGTTAAACAGCGCCATCAGGTCGGAATATTCCTGCAGCGTAAATTCGTTTATATCTTTTGTGAACTGGTATTTATGAATAAGTCGGTCGTATTCCTTGAACGGCATAATCATATATTGATAATTTGCGTCAAAAAAATTGTTTATAATAAAGTTTTTATCTTCATCCGTCAAATCTTCAACGGGCTTGACGGAAATCCTTGAATGTATGTCGTGAAAGTCTTTTTGACCGTATCTGATAAAAGAATCAATAAGTATCGGAACTATATTAAAATTGAGCTTGATATTTTTGTAATTTTTGATAATGGTGAGCATATCAAGGTAATCTTTGACCGCGTGCAGCCTTGTCCACGGCATAATATAGTCGCTGTCAGGCGTAAGCTGATACACCGGCTGATGCATGTGCCAGTAAAATGCTATAGATAATTTTTTAGTATTTCCTACCATTCAATAAAATTCCAAAACATATTTCAAACCAATGATAGCATTAAAGTCCCTAATTTTCAACTATTGACATCGCCTAAAACATGTAGCATAATGAAAATGTATAAAGAAAGGATAGCAGGCTGAGCCTGTCCTACAATTAGCCCCGAGCTAGGTCTCGGAAAATGAAAGGATGGAAAGCAAAATGAAAAACCGAATTGTAACGAATGAGGCAGGGGGGGGGGGGCCTCTCTTAACAGGCACAATTGAGGAGTCGAAAGCCTATAATTGTCATTTTGAACTGCGCGAGCGAGCAGAGGCACAGAGCGATAATGTGAAAAGTATCTGTCACCCTGAACTTGATTCAGGGTCTGTTCAGCGGTGCGAGCTATCAGTGTCGTTGGACAGATTCCGAAACAAGTTCGGAATGACAGTTAAGGGTATAGTCTGTATGAGTGCCTTTACCATGGCGGAAATCCTCTTATCCCTCACGATAATCGGCGTGGTGGCGGCGATAACGCTTCCGTCACTCACCGGCAATATCAACGAGCGGACATGGAACACGCAAAGAAAAGCCCTTTATGCGCGGTTTTCTCAGGCAATTGCCCTGATGCCTTCACTCAATGGCTACGGAACTTTAACCGAAGATGAAAGCGGAAGCGTCACCGAAGATACTGCTGCGGAAACTTTTGTTACAGCAGGGCTTTCAAAAGTTCTAAAAATTAATAACATTTGCGATTATGAACATCTGGCGGACTGCGGAATTCCGTCCAAAATTACGGCGTTAAACGGCTCAAATCCATACTCGGCTTATTCTCAGGGGCTGCCCGAAACTCTTGTTGGCTTTAACCCTAACTTTGATTTTGATGGCGGGGATGTCCACCATAGCTATTCACAAACCGATACTAAAATCGCGGCTTTTGAAACGGCCAACGGTGAGAGCATCGCTGTTTATTATAACCCGAATTGTCGTGATGAAACCGGTGTAATGAATAATTCACACTATGTTCAGCCGTATATGTGCGCAAATTTCATCTATGATTTGAACGGAACGAAAGGCCCTAATACAGTCGGCAAAGATATCGGATTTATTACGGCATTTAACCCTGTGGACAGCGTTGTTGTCGCACCGGTACCGCTTACCCGTGATATCGGGCGCTATAATCTTGAGGAAGGCCGCAGGCAGTGCACAAAAGCTGATTCTGACAGCCGGCTGCCAAATCATGCAGAATTGAAGTCTATGTTTGTGAATAGATTTCTTGTCGGGTTAGCAGATAGTGATTATGATTACTTATCTTCATCATTGTTAGAACCCGGGAAATACTGGCGTATGGCTATTACTGTCGGAACAATCTATGTTAACGAGGCTGTTGTTGATGCTCAGGTTCGCTGTGTTAAAAGATGATTTCAGGGCGGTTGACCCCGCCCTTTTTTCATGCTACATTTACCCTGAAAGTTAGGGAGATTTAGTAAATGAAAGAGAATTATTTTCCTCAGGAAATAGAGAAAAAATGGCAAAAAGTTTGGGAAGAAAATAACACTTTCCATGTTGATGATAATTCAGACAAGCCGAAATATTACGCGCTTTCAATGTTTCCGTACCCGTCAGGCAAGTTGCACATGGGGCACGTTAGAAACTACACGATTACAGACGTAATCGCACGTTTTAAAAAGGCGCAGGGGTACAATGTTCTTCACCCGATGGGCTGGGATAGTTTCGGGCTTCCTGCCGAAAACGCTGCGATGAAACACGGCGCGAATCCGGAAGTCTGGACTGATGAAAATATTGCGTATATGACAAAACAGCTTAAAATGCTCGGACTTTCTTATGACTGGAAAAGAGAAGTTACTACCTGCAAACCGGATTACTACAAATGGACGCAATGGCTCTTCCTGCAGCTTTATAAAAAAGGTCTGGCTTACAAAAAAGAAGCGGCGGTTAACTGGTGCGAAGAATGCGGAACTGTTCTTGCTAACGAGCAGGTAATTGACGGCAAATGCTGGAGATGCGACCATGTTGTTGAGAAAAAATATCTTTCTCAATGGTTCTTTAAAATCACCGATTATGCAGAAGTTTTGCTTGAGGATTTAGATAAACTCCCGGGCTGGGGCGATAATGTTAAAACAATGCAGGCTAACTGGATCGGTAAATCGCAGGGCGCAATTTTGAAATTCAAAGTTGTTGATATGCCGGACGGTTCGGATTTGGAAATTCCTGTTTATACGACAAGACCTGATACTGCTTACGGGATTACATATCTGGTTGTGGCGCCGGAATATAAAGACATCGAACGCCTTACAACGCCTGAAAACAGGACAAAAGTTGAAGAATACCGCGCTAATGCACGCAAAATGACTGAAATTGAAAGACTTTCAACAGAACGTGTTAAAACGGGTGTTCCTCTGGGCACGCATTGTTTAAATCCGTTGACAGGTGAAACCTTCCCGCTCTGGACTGCTGATTATGCGCTTGTGGAATACGGTACCGGTGCGGTTATGGCGGTTCCGACACACGATACGCGCGACTTTGATTTTGCTAAAAAGTTTAATCTCCCTATGAAAGTCGTTATTCAGAATCCTGAAAATCCTTCTGACTGCAAGGATTCGGCCTATACTGAACCGGGTGTGCTTGTTAATTCCGGAGAATTCAACGGAATGCCTAACGAAAAAGCTAAAAAAGCTATCACAGAAAAGGCTGTGCGTGAAGGTTTTGGTGAATTCAAAACACAATACAGGCTCCGCGACTGGTTGATTTCCCGTCAAAGATACTGGGGCGCGCCAATTCCGGTTGTTTACTGCGAAAAATGCGGCATAGTTCCGGTTCCGGAAGATCAATTGCCGGTATTGCTGCCGCAAGATGTTGATTTCTCTGTCGTCGGTAAATCTCCTATCACAACTTCTCCGACCTTCATAGAAACAACCTGCCCGCACTGCGGCGGTAAAGCAAGACGCGAAACCGATACTATGGATACCTTTGTATGTTCAAGCTGGTATTATTTGAGATATTCGGATCCGAAAAATGACAAACTTCCGTTTGCACGCGAAAAAGTGAACAAATGGCTTCCGGTTGATCAATACGTCGGCGGTATTGAACACGCAATTCTTCACCTTTTATATTCAAGATTTTTCACAAAAGCGTTGCGTGATTTAGGGCTTTTAGATTTTGACGAGCCGTTCAAAAATCTCTTGACTCAGGGTATGGTTCTGAAAGACGGTTCTAAAATGTCAAAATCAAAAGGTAATACGGTAGATCCGGATGAAATCTTTGAAAATTACGGTGCAGATACGGCAAGATTATTTATTCTTTCCGATTCTCCTCCGGCACGTGATTTTGACTGGTCAGATGCCGGTGTCGAAGGCTGCTACAAGTTCCTCAACCGTGTTTGGAGATTGATTGCGTCAAATGCGGCTGATATTTCTCTTGACTACAAGCTCGAATTTCCGCTTGCAAAAGATAATGACGATATGGTCAGAAATGTTCATATTGCAATGAAAGGTATAACAAATGATATTGCGAACGATTTCCAATTCAACACCGTAATATCCAAGTATCGCGAACTTACAAACGCTATTTATGAATGGCGCGGAAAGAAAAAAGAACTTAATGCGGAAGATAAAGCAGTCTTGAGCTTCGCTGTTGTTTCTCTGATTAAGTTGATGTCACCGGTCGCAGTTCACCTGACTGAAGAAGCCTGGGCAGATCTGGGCGGTAAGGGCTCAATCCACGATGAACCGTGGTGCAAGTGGGATGAAAATCTTGCCAAAGCAAGTTCTATAACCCTAGTTGTTCAGGTTAACGGCAAGGTTAAAGACAAAATAGAGGTTGACGAGGCGCTTTCGCAGGACGAAATGAAGGCTGTTGCGCTTGACAGTCCGAAAGTTAAAGAATTAACCGACGGAAAAGAAATTGTTAAGACAATTGTTGTTCCGAAGAAACTGGTTAATATCGTTGTGAAATAAGAAATTAAGGGCTCTTAAAAAGAGCCCTTTTTGTTAACCATTGTAACAGAATTTGTTTTGACTGGCATGTTTTCCGTAGAAAATAACTTTATATTTTTATAGAGGTCATAAAAGAGAGGTGAAATATGTCAGTAAAATCAGTTTCAGGAGCGCAAGGTTCGGTTCCGGCACAAACAACACAGGGCATTCGTGAAGAAAACGGCAAAATGGTCGTAACTTTCGGCGGTAAAAAATACACATTAACTAAAAAACAGGCTGAACAGTATAATGAAGTTTTGTATAATGTTAATTATGTCAGAAACAGAATTGATTCTTTAAAAACAAAACTCGCCGATAAAAGTTTAGAAGCGGAAGATAGGCAGAGATATTCGGCTGAATTGAACGAACTGCAGGAAAAATATGCCAAACAGCAGGAATATGTAAATTTTGAAATTTCGCCGACCGGCGGCGCTGTCAGCTTTACGATAAAAAAAGATATTTTGGCAGAAACATTAAAGGATTTATTTTATATTGAGGACGGTGCGTTCAGGGAACCACTGAAAGAAGCCGCGTTAAAAGACGGAATTGGAGTTGACAAAGAGGCTTCAGGAAAACGGTTGAATGCCCCTTTTGCTTCTTATGATGAAGCAATGATGAACAGTGTAAGTAATTTTTCAAACGGAGTTTATCTGGAATATACTGATGACGCGGGACATTACCAGCCGGTATATTCCCGTGCAATTTTATATGACGGAATGACTTATACAATTTCATCATCAGAAATTGATCCATATAAAGATGCACCGTTTTATACAAGATGGTTTGGTATCGGCAAGGATGACTAAATCCCGACACTCAAACCGGCGCATAGATTGATTGATTGACCCGTAATTCCTTTTGCGTCATCGCTTATGAGGTAGCGGGTCAATTTTGCTATTTCTTCTGGTTTTACAAAACGGCGCTGCGGAATGCATTCCAGAATTTCTTCTTTTGAAAATTCACTATCTTCGATTGATTTGCTGCCGAGTTCTGTATCTACCCAGCCCGGGTTTATTGTGTTTACGGTTATATTGTATTCTGCGAGTTCAAGTGCAAGAGCCTTTGTTAAGCCTATTAGACCGGCTTTTGCCGCGGAATAAAGGCTTGCATTTGCCTCTCCCATTACGCCTGAAATTGAGCCGATATTGATAATTCTGCCCCATTTTTGTTCTTTCATAAACGGAACAGCCTGAGAAATTAAATAGGCAGGCGCTTCAAGATCTGTTTTAAAAATACTTTCTATTTTGTCGCGCGTCATTTCATCAATTCCGCCGTAAATGTATTCACCGGCATTGTTAATTAAAACGTCAATTTTATTAAGCTGAATAAATTCAGCGAGTTTTTCAATGTCTTTTGTAAGGTCGCAAAGACAATACTCTTCTGCACCGAGTTCTTTTAGTGCCGATTCTGTGCGGGCGGTTACAAATACTTTCCCTGTATCTTTAAGCTCTTTGGCTATTGCGCGTCCGATACCTTTTGAGGCGCCTGTTACAAGTATGTTCACTTCATTAGTTCCTTTATAATATAGTATGCCATAAAAATTCCGGCAGTTGAAGCTACAAATGGTGTTGATGCCGGAATGATTTTGTTAAATTCTATTACTTCGCCTGATTTGGTTTCAATATGTTCCTGTTCTGTAATTTTTTCATGCGAAAATGGTTTTTCTCTGCTTGCAACGACAGTAATTCCTTTTTCAATTCCGCGCTTTTTCAATTGATATAGTATGTTAGAAACAAACGGAGCGTTTTTGTTTTCAATTTCTGAGATATCGCAGATGTATAGCTGCGTCGGGTCTAGCCGGTTACCGGCGCCCATAGAGCTTATCACAGAAACTCCGGAGTTATGGCAGGTTTCAAGCAGATGGATTTTTGAGCGCATACTGTCAATTGCATCTGCAACGAAGTCGTATACGGACAGATCCAGTTCAAGGCTTTCTCTGTAAAAATCGTCAATGGTAGTAATTTTAAGTTCCGGATTGATATTTTTCAGCCGTTCGGTGAAAAGTTCGGTTTTCTTTTTGCCTGTATTTGAGTGCAGTGCTATAATCTGGCGGTTAATATTTGATGTTGAAACCGTGTCAAAATCTACGAGTGTAAGCTTGCCGACACCTGCGCGGGCAAGCATTTCAGCAGTATATCCGCCGACACCGCCGAGGCCTAAAACACAAATATTTTTTGAGGCAAGGTTCTCTTGAAATTCCTTGCCCCAAAATAAAATATTCCTTGAAAATATCTCCTTAGAATTAAACACACATTCCTCTAATTTAACAGCTAAGTTTTTATTTTACCAGGTAACCGAGGATAAATGTGCAGACAACAAATATACCTGCAATAATTCCTGTCAGCTGGTTTAACCCTTTTTCAGCACTTTTTTGTGATGCAAATACGTGTGACATTCCGCCCATTCCTGCGATGCCATCACCTTTTGGTGAATGAAGAAGTATCAAAATTATAAGCAGCAGCGCTGTTATAATTTGTATTGCCCATATAAAATTAACCATTATTTTTTCTCCTTAGTTTTGTTAGAAATAAAATGAGCTCTTTTAGAGTTCAGTTTAATATTTTCAAATGTATAAAGTCTTGCCGGTCTTTTTGAAGATGATTTAGTATATTCGTTCAATTCAATAAGACCTTCTGTTGCAATAGCTTTTTTGCGGAAGTTGCGCTTGTCAAGCTGTTTGCTCATAATAAGTTCGTATGCTTTTTGCATTTCTGTCAGGGTAAATTTTTCATTTAAAAGCTGATACGCAACAGGACAGATTTCAAGTCTTTCGCGTGTTCGTTTCATTGAGTATTCAATAATGTCCTTGTGGTCGAATGCAAGTTGCGGCAAGTCTGACACTTTAAACCAGGCAAGCTCATCGTTTGTTATAACATTTAAATCTTCTGCCCGTACGAGTGCAAAATATGCGCATGTAATAACCCTTGCGTTAGGGTGACGAAGCGGATCGCCAAAGGTATAGAGCTGCTCCAGATAAATGTTATCTACATTTGTTCTTTCTTTTAAAACTCTCAGGGCTGCCTGATCTAAATTTTCTGATAACCTTACATAGCCGCCCGGGATTGCCCATTTGTCTTTAAAAGGCTCATTTAGTCTTTTAACTAATAAAACTTGTATTGCATTATTTTTAAGAGTTAAAATTACAACGTCTACCGTAATCTCGTGTGTCTTTGTCTCGTTAAATATCATAATTCTATTGCCCTAATCTTTATAATATAATAAAAATGAATTCTTTAAAAATTATCCTGTTGACTAATTAACAAATATTAACATTTGACTGTCTGGCAGCAATTCGGTAATGTTTAAATACTTTATATATATAAATGGGATTTAAGGGAAAATAATGAGTTTTGGATATTACAGCAGTATGAATTTTGATTTATATGGCGGAAGTTATGCCCCTGCATATTCTTATTATGCGGCGTCATACCTGCCGGAGTTAAGTTATACCTCTTCATACGGATATACGCCGTCAGGCTGGAATTTTAGCACTTATCAGGGAAGTACATACTCCTATGCTCCGTCTTCAACCGGAACTTATGCACCATCACTAAAATCCGCAGCGGTTTACCGCAGTGATAGCGGCGGTTCCGGCCGTACTATTACTGATGTTGGTGATGTGAAAGGCGATAAAATGTTTGATGAGGCTCTGGACTTTGTTCTGGGCTGGGAAGGCGGCTTCGCAAATGTTTCAGGCGACAGCGGCGGACGTACAAATAAAGGGATTACCCAGAACACCTACAATGCGTGGCGGAAAAAGAACGGTCTGCCGGAAAAAGATGTGAAAAATATAACTAATGAGGAAGTCCGGCAAATTTATTATAATGAATACTGGAAACCTCTGGGATGTTCCGATTTGCCGGAAAAAGTCGCTCTGTTTATCTTTGACACCGGCGTTAATATGGGTGTGGGCAGAGGAAAGGAATATTTAAGACGTTATAATAACGGGGAAAGTCTGGAAAGTCTGATTGATGCCCGTGAAGGGAAATATAGAGCTATTGCTGCAAACAGTCCCGCGAAAAGAAAATTCCTCAACGGCTGGCTGAACCGGCTTGGAAATTTGGAATCGACAATCGCTATGGCTTAGGCTGAAAAGGTTTGCGTAACGTTTTATTACACATTTCTACATAATTTCTTGCGCTGTGCCTCCCTTTTAGATATATTTAAAATGTGAAAGTTTTTAGATTAGGAAGGTGTGTAAATGCTTAACGGGGATGAAATTTTGGATAACGGTGTTGACGAAGCTCCGGAAAACACTCTTACAAATGACCTGGAACAAGATTTTAATGCTTCGCAGGAAGAGCTGGCTTATCTTGAGAATGGCTTTATAGTTGATGTTACAGATGCAAAAAAAATATCGGATGTAATATATCAGCTTAGTACAGTTCTGGATTTGCCGGAAGCGCAGGAAAAACTTATTTGTATCAAACTTGGAGATATAGACCTTAATTCCTCACAGCTTTCAAGTATACGCGCGCTTGTAGAAACGATGAATTCTAAAGTGGCATTTATCAGTACAACTTCCGACGTTACGGAATCTGCCGCTTACGAAATCGGTATGAAAGTTTCTAAGCTTGAAAATAAAGTAGTTACTCCTGATTTTGACTCAAACACAGAAGGCACCGTTGAACTTGAAAAAGCTCTGGATAAAATTTTTGGCGGTGTGTCAAATGAAGCACTTAAACTTAAAGAAAAACTTTCCCAAATTGCTAAACCAATTGAAAAAGCTATAAAAAATACTGCAGAAGATCTTGAAATCGCGGAAGAAATTGTTTCTCAAGAACCTATTGCGCCGCCGGATGAATCTAATGAAGAAAAATCGGATGAAGAAATTGAACATTTCGCCGAATATGAAGAATTTAATAAAGAACTGGAGGATGCTAATAACCTCTCTGTAGAGGAAGAAGAAAGATTAAGGAAAGAACTGGAAGCAAAATTACAACTTACTGAAAAGCTTCCGACTCTTTATATCCAGAGAACGCTCCGTTCCGGTCAAACCCTCACCGCTGATGGAAATATTGTAATTATCGGTGATGTAAATCCGGGTTCTGAAATTAAAGCTGTCGGTGATGTTACGGTCTGGGGTATCCTTGGCGGAATTGCCCACGCAGGTATTGAAGGCAACCAGTTCGCTAAAATTCGTGCACTGAAAATGAATGCAATACAATTAAGAATAGCGGATGTATTTGCAAGACGTCCGGATAGCGCGAATATTCCATATATACAAAAAACAGATACATTTGTTCCGGAAGAAGCAAGTGTTGAAGGCAACCACATAATTATACAAAAAATGATAAACAGATAATAAGGAGAAATAATGACCGGTCGAGTTATTGTAATTACCTCGGGTAAAGGCGGGGTAGGTAAAACAACCACAAATGCCAATATCGGTACGGCTCTCGCCCGTGAAGGCAAAAAAGTGGTTATGATTGATACGGATCTGGGTTTGAGAAATCTGGATTTGTTGTTAGGCTTAGAAAACAGAATTGTTTATACAATCGTTGACGTTGTTGAAAAACGCTGCAAATTAAAACAAGCTCTGGTTAAAGATAAGAAAAATCCAAATCTTTGTCTGCTTGCAGCAGCTCAAACCCGCGATAAATCCGCGGTGACACAGGAACAATTGAAAGAAATCTGCGAAGAACTTCAAAAAGATTTTGATTTCATTCTGGTTGACTGTCCTGCCGGTATTGAACAAGGCTTCCAAAACGCAATCGCAGGTGCATCAGAAGCAATCGTTGTTACAACCCCTGAAATGTCCGCGGTTCGTGATGCCGATAGAATTATCGGACTTCTGGAAGCAAAAGAAGAAATAAAATCGTACAGGTTACTAATTAACAGAGTACGCCCTAATTTGATAAAATCAAATGATATGATGAGCGTGGATGATGTAGTGGAAATTTTATCAGCTAAGTTGATTGGTATAATACCGGAAGATACAGGCATTATTACTTCTACCAATAAGGGTGAGCCTATCGTTAACGATGAAAAATCCCTTGCGGGTCGTGCATATAAAAATGTTGCACAAAGAATTCTCGGAAACGAAGTTCCGTATCTTGATCTGGAAGCGGAAACAAGCGTTGTCGCAAAATTTAAAAAATTCCTCGCCAATCTTGTCGGCAAGGATAAAGTTGACAGTACCGCGGGCGGTAAGGAGAAATAACAATGGGTGAAAATATTTTTACTGATATTTATAATAAAGTTATTGGTTTCTTCCGCCAGACAGATGCTGAGGAAACCGCAAAAGATACAGCTTGCAACAGATTAAGAGTCGTCTTGATGCAGGATAGAACCAACTTAAATCCTCAATTACTGGAAAAAATGAGAAAGGAACTTATTGAACTCCTTTCAAAATACGTGGAAATGGATAAAGATGCTTTGGAACTCAATTTTGAACAGGAAGGCGAACAGATGGCTCTGATGCTTTCGATTCCGGTTTTAAGAGCAAAATCGGCTGAGGATATCGAAAAAGCTCTTGAAGAGGAGCTGGAAGAAAAACCGGAAGATGCCGAAACCGAAACTAAAGACGCTGATTCCGAAACTGAGGATGAAAACGTCGAAGAAGATGAGGCCGCAGAAGAGGAAGAATCCGAAGAAGAAATTTCCAAAGAGGATGAAAATAAATCTGAAGATGAAAAGTAAAATTTAAAGCCGGCGCAAGCCGGCTTTTTTGAAATGATTTTATGTAGCAATTTTTATTTTGTTTATGTTTTTATATATTCAAGGTAAATATTGTAGGAGAATAAAAATGTCTATAGAAAAAATTAATGCTGCGCTGCCGGTAAAACAAATGGTTTCGTTTAAAGGTTCAGAGGGTTCAGCCGCTCAGGAAATACCGTCAGATGAAGAAAAAAGTTTATCTATGAAGAAAATGGTCGGGCTTGGCGCGCTTGCCGCTATTACTATCGGCGGAATAATTTTATATGCAAGAAAAGGGAAAGCGCCTAAAACATCTTCCAACGTGTCCGCTACGGGGGGGGGGGGGGCGTCCTCATCCGTTCAATCTACGACTTCTGCCGTTTCTGATGCGCCAGTGTTTGAACCAGTAAAGAAATTTATGAAAAAACTTGAGGACGGAACGGAATATCTTTTCCGCACCGAAGAACGCGATAAAGACGGAAACCTTATTAAAACAGTACGTTATGCAAAAGACGGCAAAACAATTGAACGCGTCAGAGAATTTAAAATGGCTCCGGCAGGTGTTACAGATCCGGCACATAATGTTGTTGCATCAGAGATTCGCTACGGCAAGAATGGAGAAGTTATTTACAAACGAACTGCGCATTCTGACGGCTCAGGCTTTGATTTAGAAAAATTCGCAGATATTGATAAGACTATTTGGGGAAAACTGACGTATGTAACACATCTTGACGGAAAACGTTTCAGGTCTGTGGTAACCTCAGGTGTTGTAACTGATGCAAAAACAGGCAGAAAAATTATGGAAGTTCAGTTTGGTCCGAAGGGTGAGGACGATATGGTCTTAATACGTAGATTTGACAAAAAGACAGGAACAAAAGTCGTTCATGAAATGCAGCGTATTTCTGATGATACCTATAAAGCTACCGAGTTTGGGCAAGGACAGTCAAGACGTGTTTCTATATTAAAAGAAATCCCGGGGCAAGAAGATAAACTCCTTCAATTTGAACAATACGATGCTAAAGGTCGCTTGCGGAATTTGTATATGGTAACGCAAGATGGTTCGTTTACAAGATTTGAAAATCCTATAAAAGGTCGTGTAACTATTTGTGAAGAAATAAATGGTGTTAAATATGTTAGTAAAAAATATACAAAAGATGGAGAAACTTATACGCAAAAATTCATTATTGATGATGCAAATCCTGAAAATAATAGAATTGAGGTTTATAAAGGCGAAGAGTTAGTTCATACTGTTGCAGGTTCAATAAAAAATCCAAATACATCATCTGCCAATTAGTTATATGAAACTTGATGTTGAAGGGGTTAAAACTGGTGAAAAGATGCCAATTCATTAAAAATTAAAATGCCGGAGGGGTACCAGCGGCATTTTGTGTTGGATATGTATTGACAAGGTGTTGACAATATGGCATAATGTTAGTATGGACGCGATAGTTAAATATTATGAGATACATACGGTAAATGGCTTGACTTTTAGATTTAAATTGGATTTTAACCCTATTTCAAAATAGTATGAGCCGCATATATGGCATAGGCATCAGGTTGAACCGGAAACCGTTGTAAGTGCTTATATGAATATTACGGATGTATATTATAATTCTCTGAGAAAACGGTATGAAAGTTATTCTGAAACTGAGGATTTGAATATTTACTATAACTATTATTCAAAAGATAAAACCAAAATTATGATTATAACTGCGTTTAAATTATAGGAGTTCATACTATGAATAAAAAAGAAATTGTTACAGATACCTCTTACTATACAGATGAATTCGGGTATAGCCATAATATTGATGATGATATCGCACAGGCAGAAGAAGATATTATTCAACTAAAACAGACAGCGAATGTCAACTTCCGCTGGTCGGAGTTTGAAATCCGGCGGGCTAAAAAGATTGCCGAAAAATTAGGAATGCCTTATCAAACTTATATAAAATCCACGCTAAAGCAGGCTATGGATAGAGATGAAAAGAAATTTATGTGATGAAAAAAGGGGTGGGAGCTAGCTCCCGCCCCTTTTTTATTTATATTTTAAACTATGCGTTTAAAAGTTCTTTTGAGCGTTCAAGCTGTAAGGTTACTGTTGTTATGTCGCAAACTGAGCTTGGCCCGAAGTATTGAACAGCACCCGGGAAGAGGTATCTGTCGTTCATTGCCCATTCTTCACGGTGTTCTTCAAGTTTCTTGAATACAGGGCCGTCAAGTTTAACGAGCGCTTTTTGAATAACAGGTTTCCATTCACCATGGCGTTTTTCCATGTTCATCATCATTGTCAGAGGTATACCTCCTGCAATCCAGTTGTTTGCAGAGTCTGTAAGGTTTCTGATTGATGATAAATAACCGGTAAAACCGTTGTTAATCAATGCGAACGCGTTGTAACCCAGTGAGTAGCAGTAATCTGCGTCAAAGTTTGAAGGGAACGCGCAGCGGCCTTCATAACCGAAGAAGTGCGCCTGATCTGCAAATTTACCTTTGTATTTGCCCTGAGCTTTCAGCTCGTTCAATTTAGCTTTAATCATTTCGATTAAAAGTTTTTCGGTTTCAATTTTGGAGACCTGAACATTGCCGTGCGGATCTCTGTCCATAAGCAGTTGTGCTTTAATCAATGTCGGAAGAGATGAGAACACTTTTGCGTTGTCACTTGAAAGGGTGTTTTCAATGATTGCGAATTTTTCAGCCTGAGTTCCGTTAGTGTAACGTGAATCTTTTTCCAATGAACTCATAACGTCATTCAGGTTAGAAATCATAGATTTCATTTCAGGGATAAATTCGATTAATCCTTCCGGAATGATTGCGATACCAAAGTTTTTGCCGTTTTCGGAACGTCTTACGATGATATCTGTCATGTAATTGATAATGCTTTCCAAAGACATTTTCTTTTCTTCAACTTCTTCACTGATTAAAGTGATGTTAGGCTGTGTTTGAAGCGCAGCTTCAAGAGCTACGTGAGAAGCGCTTCTGCCCATAATTTTGATGAAGTGCCAGTATTTCTTAGCGGAATTTGCGTCACGTTGAATGTTTCCGATAAGTTCTGCATAAGTTTTTGTAGCGGTGTCAAAACCGAATGAAATTTCAATTTGTTCGTTTTTAAGGTCGCCGTCAATAGTTTTCGGGCAGCCGATAACCTGAATACCTGCATTGTTTTTAACGAACCATTCAGCCAGAAGTGCTGCGTTTGTGTTTGAATCGTCGCCGCCGATGATTACAACTGCAGTAATATTTAATTTTTTACAAACTTCTAAAGAAGATTTAAATTGTTCTTCTGTTTCGAGTTTTGTTCTGCCGGAACCGATGATGTCAAAACCGCCGGTGTTTCTGTAATCGTTGATAAATTCATCGGTGAACTCAACGTATTTGCCTTCAATAATACCTGAAGGGCCGCCTAAGAAACCGTATAATTTATTTTGTGGATTAGCGGATTTCAATGCGTCGTAAAGCCCTGCAATTACGTTGTGGCCGCCCGGAGCCTGACCGCCTGAAAGAATTACACCAACGTTTCTGACCGGTGATTGTTTTGTTTGTGATGATTTTTTGAACGTTACGGTTGGTTTGCCGTAAGTGTTTACAAATAAAGCTTTAATTTGTTCCTGATCTCTAACAGATTCTGTCGCGGAACCTTCAATAACTTCCAGAGAATTGATACCGCTTGCTAAACTTTCAGGAAGCTTAGGCTGGTATTTCAATCTTTCAATTTGAAGTGGAGATAATTTTCTCATATATAACCTCTTTCCTATTCTTTAACAATAGAATTATACTATAAAAATACTTTACAATGAACCATGTTGTTAATAAAATTAATATGTAATTGATATTACGTAAAGAAGGAGACAATTATGAAAAAATCAATCAAAGATTTAGGCGACGTAAGAGGAAAGAGAGCACTCGTAAGAGTTGACGTAAACGTTCCTCTGGATGCTGACAAAAATGTTACTGATGATACAAGAATTCAGGCAATTATCCCGACAGTCCGCGAACTTCAAAATAAAGGCGCAAAAATTATTTTGATGGCTCACCTCGGCAGACCAAAAGGCGAAAAAAATCCTGAATTTTCACTTGCACCTGTTGCAAAATATATGTCTAAAGTTTTAGGCGAAGAAGTTATGTTCATCCCAAGCGTTGAAGAAGCTCCTGAATACGTTGCAAAACTTAAAGACGGTCAGGTTGCATTGTTAGAAAACATCCGTTTCTACAAAGCTGAAGAAGCAAAAGATGATGATATGACTTTCGCAAAAGAATTGGCTAAATTGGGTGATTTCTATGTAAACGACGCGTTTGGCGCAGCACACAGAAAACACACTTCAACCGCGAAACTTGCTGAAAT
>CALUQY010000020.1 GCA_944323035.1 Candidatus Gastranaerophilales bacterium | reverse complement strand
AAATTAGGTATTGAGGATGTTAGTTCCCCATGTCATGCTGACCTGCGCGAGCGAGCAGAGGCACAAAGCGAAAACCATGCTTTTCGCGGTGCCGTTTTTCGCGAGTCGAGCAAGACAGTTTCAGCATCTGTCCCATGTCGCAAACTACCGGTAACGTTGGCCAGATCCCGAAATAAATTCGGGATGACACCGACTGAGTCGGTTCTATGTTTGGTAAACAGGCTGTCGGTCAAGAAATGTGCCTTTACCATGGCGGAGATATTATTATCCCTGACGATAATCGGTGTGGTCGCGGCGATAACGCTTCCGTCACTCACCGGAAACATAAACGAACGAACATGGAATACGCAAAGAAAAGCACTTTATGCGCGGTTTTCACAGGCAATTTCTCTTATGCCGGCGTTGAATGGTTATGGTACACTAAGAGAAGAAACCGACAGTGCAGGGTCAACATCAATAGAGGATACCGCCGCAGAAACGTTCGTTACTGCCGGGCTTTCTAAAGTTTTAAAGATTAATAATATTTGTGATAGCGAACATTTGTCTGATTGCGGATTACCTGAAAAAATAACAACTCTTTCAAGTGAAAATATTTCTTTCCCGCTTACATTATCTCAATTGAACCCGAAAAATATTGATGCGGTTGTTGATTGGGTTTCTATTGGTGGGACTTTTAATCCGACGTATGAAACGATAGATTCTAAAGCTGCCGGTATTGAAACCGCAAACGGTGAAAGTATTGCTGTATATTACAATCCGACTTGTACAAAATTAGCTTATACTACATATTATATGTCGCAAAATTATATGTGCGCGAACTTTATTTATGATTTAAACGGAACAAAAGGGCCTAATACTTTTGGTAAGGATATTGGAATTATAACGGCATTCTATCCTACAGATAGTGAAGTTGTCGCACCGGACTTAGCAGCGCAGGATGCAGTAACTTCTATTGCGTCAGATGATATTGGCTCTGTATGTAAAAAACAGGATGATGGTTATCGTATGCCTTCTCAATTAGAATTAGCTTCTATGTTTACTAATAAAAATATTATAGGAAATATGGATGAAGAGCGCTACTGGTCTTCGTCACTCGCGACTTCCGGTTCGGGAGGACGCTATTCTACAAATCACTGGTACATTAATTATAGTCTTGGTATATTTAATTCCGATACCCTTCTTGAGAATATGGCTGTAAGGTGTGTTAAACGTTAAAAAAGAGGGGCTTGCCCCCTCTTTTTTACTTATACATTCCGATAATTTCTCTTACTTCTCCGACTACTTCCTGAATTTTTCTTCTTGCTCTTGCGCTTCCGGTGCTGATTATTTCACGGACAAGTTCAGGATGTTCTTCGTAGTAACTGCGTTTTTCACGAATAGGTGCAAGGCGTTCGTTAATGACTCTTGCAAGTTCGCGTTTGCATTGTGCGCATCCGCGCTCAGCCGCGCGGCATTCTTTATCCGTAAGTGTAATTTCTTCCGGATTGCCGAAAATTTTCCAGTATTTAAACGCGACAAGACAGTTCTCAGGATTGCCTAAATCGTCTTTTCTTATGCGGTTTGTGTCGGTGATGGCTGTCATTATCTTTTTGGTTGTAACTTCTTCCGTATCCGAAATTTTTATATCATTGTTAAAAGATTTACCCATTTTATTTCCGTCAAGCCCGCAGATTAAAGAGCATTCGTTTAAGATAGGTTTCGGTTCGTTGAAGAAATCTGTTTTGTAAATATTATTAAATCTTCTTGCAATATCGCGTGTAATTTCAATATGTGCCACCTGATCAACCCCGACCGGCACGCATTGCGCGTTAAGTGCCATAATATCAGCACTCATCAGAACAGGGTAACCGAGCAGACCGTAATTTATTTGAGATTTTATTGCGGCTTCGCTATCATCTTCTTGTGACGCACCTTCTTTTAAGCGCAGTGCTTTTGCCATATCTTTTAAAGTCGGGTCGCGTTCAACCCAGTTTTGGGGTGTAATCATACTCAAATAGATATGTAATTCGGCGATTTCCGGTACAAGCGACTGGACGTAAATAGTTGATTTTTCCGGGTCAATTCCGGAAGCCAGCCAGTCAATTACAACATCATTTACATCCTGTCTTAAATTTTCGGTTTTGTCATATTTTGTAGTAAGGGCATGCCAATCTGCAACGAAGAAATAGCTTTCATATTTTTCCTGTAATTTTACCCAGTTGTCAATTACACCCAGATAGTGCCCGAGGTGTAATTTACCGGTTGATCTCATACCTGATACTATTCTTTCTTTCATATTGGCCTTCCTTTCCTGCTAGCTCCAATATATCAGAAAAAAATAAAAATTTAAATCAAGTGTTTGCATTATGAACCGGATTTTGTTATAATAAATATTATGAAAATATTAGGTATTGATCCTGGAATGGCAATCGTTGGTTATGGCGTGTTAGAGTATGAAAATGCAACCCCGGCCCTGTTGTCGTCCGGATCCATACGAACCAATAAAACCTCGCGGGAATCAGCCCGATTATTAGAGATATATAATGATATGGAGCTGATAGTTAATAAATTCCAACCTGATGCCGCAGCTATTGAAAAATTGTTTTTCTTTAGAAACCGTACAACTGTAATGCCGGTCGCGCATGCAAGAGGCGTAATATTAACTGTACTTGAGAAGTTTAATATACCTATATTTGAATACACTCCAATGGAAGTTAAACAGGTTCTGACAGGCTATGGCAGAGCAGATAAAAAGGAAGTTGAAAAAATGGTTAAATTATCACTTTCAACTGATAATTTACCAAAATTAGACGATACGATTGATGCAATTGCGATAGCAATATGCCATACTCGAAATGTTTAGTGAGGTTGTATGCAGTTTGATGATTTTGAAGATAATCTTAATTTAGCAATAAAGTGGCTGACAGTAATTTCGCTGATAGCGGTGGTTGTCTGGTGTGTGATCGCTCTGGCTAAAGCTATATTCCCGAAAGAAACTAATTCGGCAAAAAACAGAGCTGAACAGCAAATGATAAAGGATGATATTAATACGGAAGTTGCTGATGAAACAGCCGATGAACTGCTGGATTTGGGCTACACTACTTCTGCGGAAGATGAACTTAATATGTTTCTGGACGATGAAGATGCTCAAACCGCAAGCCATGCAGGCTATACTTTTAAACTTAATGTAAAAGCTATGCCTGATAAATTGTATTTCGACAGTATAAAAAATGAAGATATTCTGGCAAAAAAACGTGAAATTATAAATCAAAAGGTCGGCAAGAACTATATTGACAGCGTTCTGTCTTACGGAACTCTGGAACGGTGGAATCCGGCAAGTTTTCCGTTGAAAGTTTATGTCCAAAAACCTGCCGAAGTTCCGACTTCACATATTAATGAAATATATAATGCTTTTACCAAGTGGTCAGATACTACAAAAGGCTTTATGAATTTTGAATTTGTTGATAATCCGGAAGCTGCCGATATTATATGCTCTTATCCGCAGGATTTTTACCGTTCGTGCAGTTCTGATCAGTCCTCGGTTACTTCTAAGCAGTATTTTACTTATGATGATAATGGATACATTAAAAAATCTCATATTGATTTGACTTATAAAGATTGTAACGGAGAAATTTATGCGGAAGATCTTGTATATGCATTTGCACTCCGCGAAATAGGACATTCCTTAGGGCTTAGAGGCCATAGTGGAATTTTTCAGAATAAAGTTCTTTATTATCCGGTAGCAAATAAAAACGAAAGTGTAAGACCGGAAATTAATGTCGCAGATATAAATACTCTTAAATTGATTTATTCTGTACTGCCGGATAAAACAAACTCAGAATTTTCGGAAGAACAAAGGAAAAAACTCATCCGACCGGAAGAAGTCTGGGGTGATACCATAGAACGTTCCGTAGCATCAGAAAAAGCCATTCTGTATAATATTGAACGTTCTCCGGATCTTCCTTCTTTGCACATTGCTCTTGCAAATTATTATAGCGAACACAAGCAATACGATGAAGCACTGGCTGTGTATTCAAGAAGTATTGTTTTGCTGAATGATGCGGCCTTTAAAGCAAGAGTTTATGTCAAAGTCGGCGACACTTACAGCTCTCAACACCGCTATCTGGAAGCTCTTGAGGCTTATAAACTCTCATTAAAATCATTGAACGATAAAAATAATCGGTTTAACGTTTATTTTAATTTAGGATTTATCTACTATCAACAGGCAAAATTCAATGATTCTTTAAAAGCATTCCAGACAGCAATTCAGTTTGTTGATAATAAAGAATCGTTCCATAGACTTTTGATGAATCTGGCTTGTGTTTATATTAAAGTCGGAAACTATGCCGATGCTCAAAAGTGCGCGGATAAAGCTTACTCAATTCGTGAATCAAAATGCAGTACTTATATAGAAGCATATACACGTTTCTTGAATGAAGATTATGATGGTGCGGAAGAATTTGCCTCTATTTCGGTTGACAAGTATGATTCTTTGATGGGCTACGGACTGCTTGCTCAGATTTATTACAAGACCGAACAGTATGCAGAATTGAAAAAACTTCAGGTACGTGCAAAAGAACTGTTCCCGAATAATCCGCCGTTTGAGTTTAAATAGACGGCTTAACAGCGCAGGTGACGATGGAAAAACAAACCTTTAAACAAATTCTGATATTAAGTTCATTGTTTGGCGTTGCTCTTTCATTGTTTGCTCTTTTGCCGGTTGTTGTAAAAATAGCTGTGTTTGTTCTGATGACCTGTGTGTCGCTTGCGGTGATAATTCTTTTACGAAGAGCCGGCGCTCTGCAGATATTTACGGTAAAAGAAAGCTTGTGGACAGGAGCTTTATGCGGGTTTGTTTCTTATATAGTGTTTTCAATTATATATTTACCGCTTATTTATTTGTTAAGCAGTATCTTTGCAATCGACTATCTCGGCGGTTTTGTTTTGATGCTTAAACTTAGCAGCCCCGGTTTGATTTTGATGTTTACAATTTTTATGTCGATTGTGAGTGTAATGTTTAATGCATTTACATCTATGGTATACTTTTATGTAACCAGCAGTATCGGAACATTTAAATGCCCGAGAAAGGCTCGCGATAAGGAACGTGGCGTGAATGAGTTGCAGAGCAACTCCCGCTCACGCAAGCGAGCCTTTTGAGTGGCGTATTAGACAGCGCAGCCGCTAACGGCTCGCGGTTCAGCGAGGCGGTGCGGCGGAGAACTGCTTTATTGATAATCTAAAAGGGAAAAAATAAAATGGCAGAATTTAATTCAAAAATAAAAACAATCGAATGGGTGGATACATATTCCAGAATGGTTGATCAGACCGTTATCCCGAATGAATTTAAGTACGTAAATATTACAGGCGGCGAAGAGATGTTTGCGGCAATAAAAACAATGATTGTGCGCGGGGCTCCGGCAATCGGTATCGCAGGCGCGCATGGTGTAATTCTTTTTGCTCAGGAACTTGCTAAAAAAGGACTTTCCCGTGAGGATTTTGTCGCCGAACTTTTGGAAAAGGCTGATTACATGGCAACATCCCGTCCTACAGCGGTGAATTTGATGTGGGCGGTCAAAAAACAAAAAGAAGTTATCAGTGAAAGTCAAAAAGATATTGCCGGAATTATTGAGGAATTAAAAGCTAATGCGATTAAAATGGAAAATGAAGATATCGCAATTAATAAAAAAATCGGTGATTACGGTGCGCAAGTCGTTCCCAGAGGCGCAACGATTTTGACCCACTGTAATGCGGGAGCTTTAGCAACGGTTGGATACGGAACCGCATTGGGTGTTGTGCGTTCTGCATTTGCGAAGGATAATACAGTTCAGGTATTTGCGGATGAAACCAGACCGCGTCAGCAGGGGGCAAGAATTACGACATTTGAACTTACAATGGACGGAATTCCAACCACGCTTATAACGGATGGTATGTGTTCCTATTTTATGAAAAAAGGCATGATTGATATGGTAGTCGTAGGCGCAGATAGAATCGCCGCAAATGGTGATACTGCAAATAAAATCGGAACTTACACCGTTGCAATTGCGGCTAAATATCATAATATTCCGTTTTATATTGCGGCTCCGCTTTCGACTATTGATACATCAATCGCAAGCGGTGATGAAATAGTTATTGAAGAACGCGATAGAGAAGAAGTAACCCATATTAACGGTAAAATTATCTGCGCGAAAGATGTTAACGTCATTAACCCGGGGTTTGATGTTACACCGCACGAATTAATCACAGGTATTATAACTGAAAAAGGGATTTTACGACCGGATTATAAAATCTCAATTGCAGAAGCATTTAGAAAATAATTGAAGAGGCGCGGATTTAATATCCGCGCCATCTTTTGTGTTATTTACTGAATCTGTTTTGAACTTTTTGCTTTTTGTTCACCGTTTTTTCGATGATGCCTTGAGTTCTTTCATCTTCTTTAAATTTTTTCTTTTTCTTTTGATCTTGATTGTTGTTGCTGTTATTTTGGTTTGTACCGGAGGTAGTTAATTGACCCGCGAGTGCAACACCTTGCGAACCAGCTTGTATAGCAGCATTGCCTAATTGCGAAACCTGTGTTGATACGCCGACGACGGATGCTGCAGCTCCGATTATTGATGCTATACCGCCAAGGATATTGCCGTTAGCAATGTCGGCTCCGGCGCTTGTTGCAGCACCTGCGGCGGTTACTATAGTACCGATTGTTTGAATGGTAACGCCCGTAGCAGTTAAGGCTGTACCGCTGGTTACTTGAGCGGTTCCAGCTCCAATTTGTGCGGTGCCGGCAGCGATTTGAGCATTACCTGTACCAATTTGAGTTGTACCGGCAGCGATTTGAGCTGTACCGGTAGCATTATTAATACTACCAAGTGATATTTGCATAGTACCTGTAGTAACCATTGCAGTACCTGTCGCGACTAATGAACTACCGCTTGATACCAATGCAGAACCGTTTGCGATCATTGCAGCTCCGGCTGCGGCAGTAAACGGGTTGGATAATAACGGAGTACCGGTCGCAATGAGCGTTGTACCTGTTGTTGTCATTGTGGTTCCGGAGGTAATCTGTGCCGTACCGGCTGCTACTTGAGCCGTGCCTGCAGTCGTCTGAGCCGCACCTGTGGTAACCATTGTTGTACCTGAGGTAACTTGCATGGTACCTGTCGCAACTTGCATAGTACCTGTCGTAACTTGAGTGGTACCTGCAGTTATCTGAGCCGTACCTGCAGTTATTTGAGCTGTACCGATTTTTTCTGTAATCATACCGGCCGTGGAAGTAAGACCACCGACAGTTTGAACAATACCTGCATACTGTTTAATTTGTGCGATACGTTCTTGTTTTTCTCTTGCTAAACGCTCTTTTCTTGCGGCTTCAGCTTGTGCTTGAGCTTCTTTTTGAATATTAGCCATAACATTGTTGTTTGCACGGATTGCCATTGCACTTAATTTTGCTTGTTTATTGAATGCAGCAGCTCTGAGAGCTTCCATGCTGGTTCTGATAGTTTTTGTTTTGTCAGCTCCGCCGTTCATGGAATCAATATCAAATGCTTTAGGTGTAGTCCTTTTCGCCGCGACGATTTGAGATTGTTGTGCAGCCTCATTTGCGATTGTTTGCGTCATTTCTTTTTTCGCAGATGTTTTTTTAGCACTCTGTTTTTGTTTGTTTCTAAGAGCTAAAATACTGCTATTTTGATTAGTTTTGCCATTATTATTCTCATTTTGCGCCGGAGCAGCTTTTGCTTTAGAGTTTACGAATACGCTGCCGGAAGCAAGGCTGTCACTTTGAGCGACAAATCCTACGAAATCAGGTTGTTTTTCTTTGTCGGAAGCGTATTCGATTCTATCTGAACCTTCGGGAGCATTCTGAACAGTTGGTTCGGAATCTTCTGTGGATTGTTGAGTAACTGCACGGGTTTTAGCAGGTGCTGCCGGAGTTGATTCCGGTTTTTCAACTGGTTTATCTTCTGCTTTTGGTTTTTCTTCTTTTGGTTGTTCAACTTTTGCCGATTTTTTAGGTTTAACCGTTGGTTCCGGTTTTGTTTGTTGAGGTTGTTGTGAGCTTTGTGAACCTGAGGAGTCTTTTTTACTTTCTTGTTGAAGTTGTGTTTCAAGGCTTTTCATTTGGGTTTGATCTTGTTCTAACTCCAGGTTAATTGCATTCATTTCAACAACAATACCCTGGTTTTCAGCTGTTGCAGCTTCGGCTTCGCTTTTTGTTTCTTCAGTCATTTTTTGAACTTCATCTGTCAAAGCTGTAACTTCTTCGGAAATAGTTTCAGCTTCACTTGCTTCTGTCGTCGTTTTATCTGCTGCGCTTTGAGCTTCATCAGTGTTTGCATTTTGACTTTCTTCTTCTCCTAACTGTTGATTAACAGCAGCTTCTTGTCCTGCGGTAGTTGCTTCTTTAGCATTAAGTTTTACTTCTTTATCTAATTTTTTTGTTTGTTTTTCCTGCTTTTTAATTTCTTTTTTAGTTTTCTTTTCTATATTGGCATTTTTTTCATTTTCTTGTTGTGCATTGTTTTCTTCGTCTTCAGCGCTGGCAACAGCATCTTCTGCATTTTCTGGTGTAACTTCTTCATCTTCTTCGTTTTCACCGTTATTTCCCGAATTTGTGGTAGTTGTTTCTCCTGTGGTTTGGGCTTCTTCTTGAGCCTGACGTTTTTCTTCTTCTGCTTTTTCAATTTCAGTTTCCATTTTTTCAACTTCATCTAAAGCAGTATTGGTTTGTTCGTTGGAAGTTTCAATTTTAGCACTTGCTTTTTCAACAGGTGCGCCAAGGAAGAAAGAGGTTTTCAAAATCGGTGACATACCTCTTGCCTGTTTGATTTCTGTTGAATATCTTTCATTTGTTGCAAGGTCAGTTTTGAAGTCGTTTTTGTATTGCGCGAGAGGAGAATCCTTTTCGCCTTCTTCATCTTGCTGACTGTTAGCATCTGTTTCCGGTTCCGCAACAGTATCTTGTGTTGTTTCAGATGTTTCTTCTACATCTGCAGATTCAGCAGCTCCGGCGTTTTCTACCAATTGCGGAAGTTGTGATTTTAAAGTTTCAAGAATTTCAGTGTTTTCTGTACCGAGAACAGAAGATTGAATACCGTTATTAATGATTAAAGTAAGCAGTTCAATAACGGACATACCGCTTAAATCTTGTTCGCCGTTAGCAGCGAGTTGTTCCTGAACGGCAGTATTAATTTCATCTTCAATAGTGTCAACGGTTTCGAGGGATTCATTTGTTTTGTCGTTGGATTCGGAAACCTGAGCAGAGGCAATAGCGCCGGCAGCAAGTGTTACTGAGCTGTTTACGGTTAATGCAAGACCGACAGTAATCATTTCAGTACCGAGAGCTGTATCTTCGGTACCTTTTTTGATTAATGCAATGCCCAGCATCATTGCCGCAGGGTTCCACCATTGAGCGGCAAGAATTGTACCCATTGCGATTTCACTTGCGCCCAGAGCAGTTCTTGCCGTACCGGCTGCTGTACCTGTTGCAGCGTAGCCGAGATTAAGTTTTGCGTTTTCGTTGGTTTCTTTAATATCCTTTTGGTATGTTTTATTTGTTGCAAGGTCAGCGTTGTAGTCTTGACGGTAAGCTTCATAGACTTCTGCAGGATCTTGAACAGTAGCTGCACTGCCGGTTGATTCCGGATCAACGCTTTGTGCTGCCTGTTCTTGTTTTGCCTGTTCCATTTCAATTGTTTCTTCTATAAGAGATGGTATTTGACGTTCAAGAGTTGTAAGTTTTGTTACGTTTTCTTTGCCGGTTGCGGAAGACTTTTTGCCGTCAGCGGTGACTAAACTCCTTTGCGGCGGAAGTTGTTCGTTGCCGGTATACATTTTACCTAATAAAGACTGATCTTTATTACGGGCGTCATCTTCATCCGGTTCTTCGGTATTGTCTTCTTCATCAGCGTTTTCAGTTTTATTTTCTTCGCCTTCAACGCCCTGGCTTTGTTCTTGTTCAATCTGATCAAGACTTTCTGTTGCGGTGGAGATATCTTCACCGGAAACACCGATTTTTTCGCCGGCTTCTTCGTTTATTTCCATACCTTCGGTTGCGGAAACAGTTAATGCAGTACCGCTTGCAATCATAGTGGAGCCAAGCCCGATTTCCATTGTACCCATATTAATCATATAAGTTGCAATAGCTGTAATGAACGGGTTCCACCAGCCGGCAGCACTCAAAAGAGCTGTACCCTGAACAACGTTATAAATACCAACGCCGGTCATGTAGCCGCCGCCTGCAATTGTGAAGGCACCGGAATACATGCTTTCGTTCATTTCTTTATTAGCATAGTCAACATCTTTAGAGTATTTTTTGTTAGCCTTTGTTGAAGCCTGGAAGGTTTCTCTTAGGCCTTGAACGGTTAAGGATTCTTCTTCTGTAGCGTTTTCTAAATCACCCTGACTTGCGGCAGCTGTGGTTTGAGCTTCTTCCATTTCACCTTCGTTGTCAGTACCTTGTGTACCTTCTTCCGGTTCTGCTTCTGAGGCTTCTTTTACTTCTGTTGTATCTTCCTGAACTTGTTCTTCTTTTTCTTCAACTACTGTTGATTGTGCTTTCAGTTGTTCAACGAGTTTTAACGCGTCTTTGCCTTTCTTTTCGGAGTCAACGCCTTCATCCTGAATTAAGCGTTTAAGTTTTGGCAGCGCAAGAGTTTTGGCATCAACTTCTTCAAGGCTTGTTTCACCGTCAGACATCATTTCTTCATCAGTTTGTTCGCCTTCTTCTGTTGCGTCAGTTGCGCCTTCTTCTGAAGTTTCCGCAGCTCCGGAACCGTCTATATTTTCCGGATTAGTTTCGGCAGGTGCTGCTTCTGTTTCAGCTTGCGGCGGTTCAACGGTAGTTGCGTCATTATCTAATGATGATGTTTCTGTTGGTGTTGTACTTTGTTTTGATTTAGTATTAACGGTGAAGGTCGGATCTACAATACCTTCATCACCGGTTAATGGTTCAACTGTATAGGAAGGATCTTCCAGATCAAAGCCTGCAGTATCGGCAGTATCCTGCATTAACAATTGAACTTCCTGAATGGTAGTATTTACATCATCAGCAAAGTATTGTGTATTCATCCCGACGGTGTGGGCAGTTTCTGAGAATTTTTTACTTCCTGATAGCTCAACGGAGCCGAGGACTCCGGCAATACCGGAACCTACCAGACCGCCGAATACGCTTCTGTTTTTGGAAGTTTTTTCAAATTCAGCGAGTTCTTGTGCTATCAGTATTGTTTCGGAACCGAAATCAAATGCGGTATCTGCTTTGCCGGTTACCATAGAAAGTTTTGAACGTGTGTTGGTGAAATTTCTGGTGGTATTGTCAATAGTATCTTGATATTTTTCGTCTTCTTCACCGAACAGCCCTTTCAATTCTTCAAATCTTTGTTGATCAGCATCATTCAGTTCTTCTCCGCTTGCAAATTTTGCTTGAAGATCTTTCCATTCTTTAACTAAGGATTTGATATTGTTGAGCGCCTTTTCTTTTTCTGTTTCAGCGTCAACGCTTGCTGCTTCCATCTCTTTTTCAATAGGATTAATTTCGTCTAAATAAGCTTCGATTTCCTGAGTTTGATCCTGGCATTTGTTGACGAAAATTTTTGTAATAGTTTTGATGTTGAGTAAAGGATTATTTTTTAAGGAAATGTAAAGGTCGTGAGCGCTAGCGCCTTCGGTTTCGGTTGTTATTTCAACTGCGTTGGCATCAGCCATAGAATATGCCCAGTCAAGGATTTCATCCGGGATAGTAACGCCGTTGTTAGCCATACCGATGATTTCATCGTAGGTGTAGCCGAAGAACTCGCTGCTTTCGTCTTCTGTATAGTAAATATTTGAATTGCTATCAATTGTTTGTCTTACCGCATTAAAATGAGCGATTCTTAAATTATAAGCTTTGGCTTTGGCCGGATCTGTAAAGACTGGGTTACCGTCTGCATCGTATTCCTTAATAAAATCAAAGTCCGGATCTTCCGGTTTTTCAAATTTAGCTTCACTATTTTCAGAAGCCCAGTCTATAATCGTTGGCGGAACTGTTTCCCCGTCGTTTATTGCAGCAAAAATTTCGCTGACGCTGTAGCCGTAATACGGGCTTGTAGGATCGTCTGTATAAATTGCATCACTTGTATCAAAACCATCAAGAAAGCTGTAGAAGTTTCCGCTTCTACTTTCTATAACTGCTTTCATGTTTGCTTCAATAGACATAACTTGACTTTCCTTTACTCTTACTTTTGATGTCGGAATTTCCCGTGTAATCTTTAGTTTTTTGGGATGTTTCGTTACAAAACTTAATAACCGAACATGAAAGGGCAAATTTTTTGTAAAATATTTTTTAATAAATGTATAGAGAGGTAATTATGAGAGAAAATTCTGATGAAAAGAATTTGAAACTGGTTGCAGGTGTAAAGAAAGAAACACCTGAAAAGCCGGAGCTTTCTTCTAAAGTTACCTCGCCTATAAGAAAGATGTTGTTGGATTTCAATAAGGAAAAGGCTAAGAATAAATTCAGAATAACTGATTTATTCAAGTAAAAATATGTATGAAGTGAAAAAACGTGTTTACCCGTTGCTTTCTAAAAATCAGAAGTCGGCGTTGTGTAATTATTTACGGGCATTTGTGAAAAAAATGCCCGATCTTGGCGCGGATGAAATATGGCAAAAATTTTACGATGACGAGAAGTATTATCTTGAAATGAATTCTTCACGTTTTGAATTTTTATGTGATATTATTGATGAGGAAGATTTTTATAACGATACGATTTTGTTTATACGCGAGTGCAAAAAGTATTTTGATTATAAGAAATCACAGGAACCTGTAATTCAGGCGCAGAAGGCTTTTGAAAAACAAAAACGCGAATTTTTGAAAGAATTAAAAATGAAATCTGAAAAGCCGACCAAAAAGCAGCTTTATTACTATGATGCACTGTGTAAGAAGTACGGGCTTGAAAAGGAAAATACTGATGAGTTATCGCGGTTTGACTTAAAAGAGAGAATTTCAAGGATAATAGATGAGCATAAAGCGGATTATAAAAATATTGACTGATGGCGGAATAGAGGCAGGTGAAGCCCGTGTTGAGGCGGAGCTTTTGCTGGAGCATTTTTGTAATTATGACGCTAAAAAAGAAATTATGGGTGAAAATTTATCCGCTGAAGATTTGGCTTTTGTTGAAGAAAAGGCGCGCGAGCGCGTCAGAACCCGCCGGCCTATCCAGCATATAATCGGGCTGGCTGATTTTATGGGTGAAAAGTTTATTGTAAATGAACATACTCTTATCCCGCGTGATGAAACGGAATTCCTTGTTCGCGAAGCTGCCAGACTTATTAAGGAAAATGACCTGAAACAGGCAATTGAAATCGGGGCCGGCTCCGGCTGCGTTGCCTGTATGATAGCAAAACTTTCAGAGATCCCTGTGATTGGTGTGGATATTTCTAACGAGGCGCTTCATATAGCGCTTGACAACGCAACAAAACACAACCTTTTTAACAGGGCGATATTTAGAAAATCTGATATCTATTCCAATGTCAGAGAGCGTGAAAAATTTGATATTATTGTTTCAAATCCGCCTTATATTCCGCTTAGTGAAAAAGGCAAATTACAGAAAGAAGTGGAATTTGATCCTGAAATTGCACTTTTTACGCACGATAAGGACGGGATTGAATTTTACGAACGAATTATTGAAGGCGCTGCACGTTTGTTTGTGAAACGCGGGTTTATTGCGCTTGAACTCGGCATAAATCAGGCGCCTGCAGTTCAACGGCTTTTAGTTGAAAACGGATTTTGCAATATAAACATTGTAAAAGATTTAGCCGGAATTGACCGTGTTATTTCTGCTGAGCTGGTTTTGGAAGATTAAAGCAGAATTTATTACGGTTGTTGCTCAACGGTTCATAGTAGATTTTGCCGTGGTGAAGCTCAATAATTTTTTTGCAGATATATAGCCCCAGTCCGGTGTTGATAGTTTTAGTGTTCTTGTTATATTGTACGAATTTCTCAAAGATATCCGGTTTAAGGTTTTTTGAGTTTTCGCTGTCGCTCTGATTTGTTATTTCAATAAGAAAATTAGATTCATTTTCTTTTAATTCTATTGTAATTGTGGAGTTCGGAACAGAATACTGGTTTGCGTTTGTTAAAAGATTATTGATTGTTCGTTTTATTTCCAGATAATCGACATTACAAATGCTGTTTCGGGTTTCGTTTTTGAATATAATTTGCTGCCCTTTATCCTGCGTCAGATAATGAATTTCTTCTAAACACTTTTTAATGATATCTTCAAGCGGATAGGGTTCAAGCTGTAAAACAATCTGATTTTTCTCGCTTTTGTATTTAAGCAGCAGGTTTTCAACAAGATTTTTCATATATTTTGAAGCGCTGAGCATATCGCAGATAAGTTCGTGTTCAAAATCATCAGTCTTTGATGCGTTATTTTTTAGTAGAAGTTCAAGCGCGCAGATTTCGGCATTTATCGGGGTTTTTAAATCGTGCGTAACCATTGCAAGAAAAGTTTCTTTTGTTTCTTCAAGAGCCTCTTGCAGGGATTGGCTTTTCAGGATGTTATAAATCTGGGATTGTACAACATTTATATTGAAAGGCTTTTCTATGAAGGCAACAGAGCCGAGATTATAGCCCTTGATTTTATTATCCGCATCAGAGAGCGCGGAGATGAAAATAATCGGGGTATTTTTATTTAATTCCGATGATTTAATCACATTGGCAACGTCAAATCCTGAGATTTCAGGAATCATAATATCAAGTAGAAATAAGTCGTATTTATGCTCTTTTAAACTCGCAATTGCCTCCTGAGGCTTAATAAAGCTATGAATATTGATATTTAAGGGCGCAAGTGTTTCTTCAAGCAATTCAATATTGAGTATATTGTCGTCAAGAATTAAGATGTGCTTATCTTTTAGAAATTCGTCGTTGAAGTTTTCATTCTTTTTGCTCTCCTGCGGTTTGCATTTAAAGTATTCTCTGACCATCTGTGCATCTATAGGGTATGCAATAACATTTTTAATACCGCAGGTATTTGCAGCAAAGATGTTTTTTCGTGTAATATTTTCGGAAGTAAGCCAGATGTCAAGATTTGTATATGCGGAGCAGAAATCTTTAATTTGTTGCAGGTCTTTAAAATTGGTTTTTATAATGCATAATTTTTTGCTTGAATTAAGTTGATTAGTGTCAAACTCATTGATATTTTCAATGTAGAGAATTTTGTTATTATCAACTTCATTTATTAAGTTATTCATACCAGAATTATTATATTAAAATTTTTTGTAAAAGGTATTAGCCGGTCAGGCTAAAATTTGCTAAATTCTGCTGATATTATACTTTCGGGTAATACGTATTGTAAGTTGGGCTTGCAAGCCCAACCTACTTGCCTAAAATAAAAAACAGCCCTCCTGATTTCCGGGAGAGCTGTTTTTTAAGTTGATTTACTCTTATTTATTTTCAATCCTGATAGTGCCGTTATCGTTGACGAATTGGGAATTTGTCTGAATAGGCTGTTCTGCGCGTTCTTCAAGACGTTTTTGGCGTTCTTCAATCATTTTAGCGCGTTGTTCTCTTTCTTCTTTTCTTTCTTTAAAATTTTGAACATTGTCGTAGTCGTTTCTGGTGTTGTATTGCAAATGTTGAATTTGCTGCATTTCCAGCGTATTGAAAGAGGATGTTTCAGGAAAGGCATTAGCAATTGCAGCACTCAAAACTATCGCTGTAAACGTTAAAACTATTTTTTTCATTATTTAACCCTCCAAATACGTATCTGTATTTATTTTAACATAGTTTTTTTGAATTTAAAAGATAATAACGGACAATATTGCGAAAAGTAACAAAGGTATATTGTAATGTAGGAAGGTAGGAATGCAGGTATCCCAGATGTGGTTATGCTGTCCGTCGACATTTAAGCCCGAGGTAGGTCCGAGTGTCGTGTCGGAAGCCGGTGAACCCGCATCACCAAGCGCTGCAGCTGCGGCAAGAACGATTACAGTCGCCGGAATACTGAATCCGAGCTTTATACAAATCGGTACAAACAGAACTGCCAGAATCGGGATTGTACCAAAAGACGTACCGATTCCCATGGTTATAAATAGACCGATTAAAAGCATTAGCGTTGCCGCAATAATTTTATTTGTCATAAATGGCAGAACCGCGTTTACGAAAGTATCTATTCCGCCTGTTGCCTTCAATACTGCGGCAAATCCTGCTGCAACAAGCATTACAAAAGCGACATACCCCATTAAACCGATACCTTCGTTGATAACTTTATCCATTTTTTGATAATTTATTGCGCCGGTGCCGAAAATTACGCCAAGGCCGATAAGCGCGCCGAGCGGAAGTGATTTTGTCCACAGCTGAACAAGGAAAGTTACGGCTGCTGCAAGAAGGATTAAGTAGTGCTCTTTTTTCATTTTTGTATCGGAGCGTTTTACTTCTTCGCCCGCGAATTCAAAGTTTGCGTATTCACGCGGTTTCCTGTAGGAGATAAATATTGCATAAAAGTAACCGACAAGCATTGCAACACCAAGAAACCAGGTTGATTTCCAGATTTCGCTTTTTGCTATTTCAATACCGTTCTGGGTTAAGTTATCGGCAAGAAGCCCCTGAAAAATGAGTCCGAAACCTGTCGGCAATACAATATAAGGCGCTTTCAGCCCGAAAGCCAGAGCGCAGGCAACAAGCCGCCGGTCAAGTTTCATTGCATTCATGGTCTTTATTAAAGGCGGAATAATTATCGGAATAAACGCGATGTGCACAGGAATTAAGTTCTGCGAAAATATAGCCATACAGGTTAAAATCCCGATTAAAATATAAACATTTCCCTTTATGACGGTTGAAATTTTCTTGGATAAAACGCTTTCTAATCCCGAATGAGTCATTGTTGCGGCAAATGCGCCTAACAGAATATAACTCAGTGCGGTTTCAGAGTTGCCGCCCATACCGGAGATGAAGTCATTCATAATTTCTGTAACCGGCATTTTCGCGCAAAGCCCTGCAACAATTGATGAAACAAAAATCGCAAGCAAAACATTCACTCTGCCAAGACAAAGAAGGCAAAGCACTATTACTGATACTACAACGGGATTAAATATTACTTCCATAATATATTTAATTTATCATAAAAAACTGGTATCTCAAACTATTTTTTTGTATTATAATTTAAATATAAAGATTAGGGATTTAGAGGAATTTTAATTTTGAATAAGAAGAAATATCATTTTATCGCTATTGGCGGAATCGGAATGAGCGGTTTAGCTAAGTATTTATTGGAAAACGGCTGTGAGGTTTCAGGTTCAGACATCTCCGACGGCAAATATATTGAAAAACTGCGTCAACTCGGCGCAAAAGTTTTTATCGGTCATGATGAAAAAAATCTTCCTGAAAATTGCGTAGTTATTGCAAGTTCTGCCGTGAAAGAAGATAATCCGGAATTGAAAAAAGCAAAAGAATTAGGCTTGCCGGTTTACCACCGCTCGGATTTGCTTGCGGAAATTTCGAGAAGCGAAAAATGTTTTATCGGGTTTTCAGGAACCCACGGCAAAACAACGACAAGCGGCTTGTGTTCTTATGTCCTTGAAAAAGGCGGGCTTGAACCTTCTTTTGTTGACGGCGGAATAGTTCCGGAATTGAACACAAATGCGCAGTGCAAAAATGGCGCATACTTTATTGCGGAACTTGATGAAAGTGACGGAACAATTGTTAAATATTCGCCGGATATTATTGTCGTAAATAATCTTGAAGCTGACCACCTTGATTTTTATAAGGAAGGGTTAAAATCTGTTGTTGCGACTTTCCATAAATTTATCTCAAAGTTGAAAGACGGGGCTGAAATCCTTTTAAACGAAGATGATGAAGGCGTTTGTCAGTTGAAAAAGATAATTTGCGGGGATATTTATACGTATGCAATTGACGCGGATGCCGATTTCGTTGCTAATAATATTAAATACGGCGCTGATTTTACGACCTTTGATGTTTATTATAAAAATCAATTTGTGTCAGAGTTTAAAATTATTCTCAAAGGCCGCCATAATGTTTACAATTCTCTCGCTGTTATTGCGGCGCTTTATCTGGCAGGTGTGGATGTCGCCGGATTGAAAGAGTATTTCGCTGCATTTTCCGGCATGGGAAGGCGGTTCCAGCATGTCGGCAAACTTGAAAATAGTGTTAAGGCGGATTTATATGATGATTATGCGCACCACCCGACTGAAATCAGGGCAACACTTGAGGCAGCAAAAGCGTTTGAAGGCAGACGCGTTGTCGCCGTATTCCAGCCGCACCGCTATACCAGACTTCAAAGTTTATGGCAGGATTTTATTGCTGCATTGAAGGCGGATTTGGTTGTTGTAACGGATGTTTATGCTGCATCGGAAGAGCCTATAGAAGGGGTTAGCGGTGAAAATTTTGCCTCTGAACTTGGCGCTAAATACCTTGGCGGCGATATGAAAGCTGTTGCTAAAACTTTGCTTCCGCTCTTAAAAGACGGTGATGTCGTAATCGGTCTTGGTGCAGGAACAATTACGAATTTAGGCAAAGAACTTTTGACTCTTGATAAGGAGATTTTGAAACTTGGTAATTAATTTTGAGGAAAATTTTGAGATAAAAAAACTTACCAGTTTTAAAATTGGCGGTTCAGTTGCGCGTGCGTATTTCCCTGAATGTGAAGAGGATTTCGTTGGAATTCTGGTGCAAGAGCCGCAGGCTGTGGTTCTTGGAAACATTTCAAATGTTTTGATTTCGGATAGCGGTTATCCTGGGGCTGTGATTTTGACGTCAAAAATGAACAGAATTTGTATTGAAGGCCGCCGTGTCAGCGCCGAATGCGGGGTTAAAGGCCAGAAACTTGCGCAGGAAGCCGCAAGAGCGGGGCTTGCAGGGTTAGAATTTATGATAGGTTTCCCGGGGGCTGTCGGCGGTGAGGTTTATATGAATGCGTCCGCCAACGGGCAGGCGGTTTCTGATAACTTTATTAAAGCCCGCTGTTACAGTTTAGAACGCGGCGTTTTTGCACTTACAAAAGATGAGATGAATTTTGGCTACCGCACTTCAATCTGTCAGGAAAAAGGGATAAAAGTTTTAAGTGCAGTGTTTGAACTGGAGCCTATGGAACCGGAAAAGGTCAATGCGCGGATGCAGGCCTGTCTTGAATTCCGGCGTTCACACCAGCCTTTACTCAGTCTGCCGAATTGCGGGAGCATTTTCAAAAACCCGCCGGGGAATTCTGCCGGAAAACTTCTGGATGAGTGCGGCGTAAAAGGTTTAAAACAGGGAGGGGTCGAAGTTTGGGAAAACCATGCTAACTTTATTGTTAATTCAAATTGCGGAAGTTCGCTGGATGTGCTTGAACTAATGCTAAAGATGCGCGATGCGGTTAAGGAAAAATTTGGAATAAACTTGGAGCCGGAAATAATTTTTCTTGGCGGAAATAATAAAAGAGAGGACGAATTATGCAAAATGTTATATCAAAAGATGCAAAAATAGCTGTTTTGTGCGGCGGAATGTCGTCAGAACGTGAAGTTTCAATGCGTTCCGGCAAGGGCTGCTTTGAGGCTTTGCAGCGTTTAGGGTTTAAAAATGCCCAAATGGTAGTTGTAGACGAGAATATTGCTCAAACTTTAAAAGAAGGCAATTTTGATATAGCATACAACGCGCTTCACGGGAAGTACGGCGAGGACGGCTGTATTCAGGGGCTTCTGGAAATCCTCAAAATCCCTTACACAGGCTGCGGGGTTATGGCAAGTTCGGTTTGCATGAATAAAGAATATACAAAAAGAATGCTTTCCACCTGCAAAGAAATTCCTCTGATAAAATCCGTGTTTGTCCGCAAAGGTGAAAATGTCATGGAAGCGGTTAAATCGCTTTCATATCCGCTTATTACAAAACCGGTCAGCGAAGGCTCAAGCTTTGGGATGACTAAGGTTAATAAGCCGGAAGAACTTGAAAAAGCTTATAACGACGCTGTTAAATATAACGACGATGTTTTGATTGAAGAATTTATTGACGGATTTTTTGTAACAGTCGGGGTTCTGGAAAAAGACGGCAAAGCTTTTGCAACAGAAATTCTTGAGATAAGAACTAAAACCGAATGGTACGATTTTGATGCAAAATATACAAAAGGACTTTCAGAATTCATCGTTCCTGCAACCGGACTTTCAAAAGAAGCAACGGAGCTTGTTAAAAAAATAGCGGTTAAAGCGCATGAAACTGCGGGATGTTCGGGTGTTTCACGTGTCGATTTTATGATAAAAGAAGATAAACCATATTTCTTAGAAATAAATACAAGCCCGGGAATGACTGAAACCAGCGATTTGCCGGCACAGTCTGCCGTTATGGGTATTGATTATGACAACTTGGTGTTACTGATTTTACAAAGCGCAGGACTTAATAAGTAATGACAGAAGAAATGGAAGAATTTGACATAGAAAACCACGAGCGGGAAGTGAAAAAACGCCTGCGTCAAAGACGTGTGCGCGGCAAACAGGTGCATTTGAAACATATTCACACCTTTTGCAGATTTCTCGTGAGTTCGCTTTTGATTGTCGGAACTTATTATCTTTTGAAACTTCCGGGCTGGTACATTAATCCGGAAGCCTTTGCGCATTCTGATTCGGAAGTTATTAAGCTTTTGAATAACGATATTGTTCCGGATGAGAAAATTTACACTCTCCTGAGCGGTTTTCAGGCAGAAGGAACACCGATTTTTGTACAAAAAACAGACGAATTAAAAAAACTTCTTCTGGAACTTCCGCCTGTGGAGGATGTTTATATCAGACGCTATGCGTTTCCTGCGCGTATAGATTTGATATTTAAAGAACGTATCCCTGTAATTACAATCTCTCCGGATATTGAAACAGCTCCTGTCGCGTACTTTACGCAGGACGGAACGCTTGTCGGCAGAGAATATGCACCTTATATCGCAGATTTTCACACTTTGTTAATCCTATCGTACGGTAATAAAGGTGATGATTACCACAAATGGGGTAAAGAACGGGTTGATGATCTTGTGCAATTCGCAAAATGCGTTGAAACATATTCAAAAGAACGGGTCGAATATATAGATTTTCGCAACCCTGAGGATGTTTATGTTAAAATATCATCGTTGAATATCCGTCTTGGCAAGTTTGACAAAACCGCCTGCGACAGAGTTCAAAAACTTCCGGCAATCCTGCCTGAAATCAAATTGATGGATGAACGTATTAAATATCTGGATTTACGTTGGAAAGATCCTTATCTAAAATTGGAGTAAGCTTATGAAAATAACAGTTGTTCAAAGTCGTTTTAAAACAGCGGATTTCGCTTTTAACCTTAAACAGGTATTTGAAAATCTGGAAAAAATCCAGACGGAAATCATTGTTTTCCCGCAGTATGATTTGACAAATTGCGGCGGTAAGGATTTGATACTTGACGAGAGGGCCGGAAAGCGCGAAGGGGATTTCTTTGAAAAAATTGCAGCCCGTGTTGGTGAAAAATACGTGTTTATCGGCGATCTCCTGTATCACAGCGGTGAATTCGTCGAGCCGGATGAGTTTGGCATGTACGATATTAAAGGCAAAAAAGTTTACGTTTCCGATAAATTTGAAGATGACATTGAATGTGATTTGTATATCCTTGCGCACAACCGTTATTATGCTATAAATTCTGTCGAAGAATTTATGGATTCAATCCAGCCTCACTGCAATTTTATTTACGTTAACGGCGTTGGTATGGCTGATGAAAGCATCTATTACGGTGCAAGTTTTGCGAAAAACGCTGACGGAAAACTCGTTTATCAGGCGCCTTTGTGTGAAGAAAGTATTGAAATAATTGATTTTGCAAAGCCTGTAACCCCTAATAATGCACCTATTGAACAACAAATTATTGACGTTATTACGTTCGCGCTGCGTGAATACTGTGAAAATACCGGATTTAAAAAGGTGGTACTGGGGCTTTCAGGTGGCATTGACAGCGCACTGACCGCGGCGCTTGCAGTTGAAGCTATCGGCAAAAAAAATGTCCTTGGAATTTTGATGCCGAGTATGTATTCTTCTCAGGGCAGCATTGACGATTCTCTTGCGCTTGCCAAAAATTTAGGGATTAAAACTATTACTCATCCGATTACACCTTTGTTTGATGAATTTATCTCGGATATAGCAAAAGTTCGCAAAAATGACCTTGCAGAAGAAAATCTTCAGGCAAGACTTCGCGGGCTGATTTTGATGTTCTATTCCAACCGCGAAAACTATCTCCTGCTTTCGACCGGCAACAAGTCAGAAGCCGCAATGGGCTACGGCACGCTTTACGGAGATCTTTGCGGCGGTCTGAATTTGATTTGCGACCTTACCAAAACAAATGTTTATATGGTTGCTAATTATATAAACAGAAACGGAATTATTATTCCGCAGGAAATTATTGATAAAGCACCATCCGCAGAACTTCATCCGGGGCAGAAAGATCAGGACAGTCTGCCGGAATACGCGGTTCTGGATGATATTATCGAAATGTATCTGGAACAAAATCTGCAAATTGATGATATCGCAAAAAAATATGATAGAGATTTAGTCAAAGAAACCGTAAGACGAATTTATCGCGCACAGTTTAAACGTAAACAAAACTGTCTGGGCGTCCGTCTGACCGAAAAATCTTTTACAAAAGGAATAAATCTTCCGGTTGTGCAAAAACTGTATTAGAGTTGTCCGAGAAAGGCTCGCGATAAGGAACGTGGCGTGAATGAGTTGCGTAGCAACTCCCGCTCACGCAAGCGAGCCTTTTGAGTGGCGTATTAGACAGCGCAGCCGCTAACGGCTCGCGGTTCAGCGAGGCGGTGCGGCGGAGAACTGCTTTATTGCTTGGCGCAGCCCGTCGGGCTGCGCACTGTAGATAAAAAAGAGGAGCCGGTCGGCTCCTTTTTTTATTTGATTACTTCTAAAAGTCTTTCCCAGACTTCGTCGATTGTTCCGTTAGCGTCGATTGTTCTTAAAACGCCTTTGTTCTTGTAATAGTCAATCAAAGGTGCAGTTTCGTGGAAATATGTGTCAAAACGCGCTTTTGCGGTTTCTTCGTTGTCATCTTTTCTTTGTGTCAACTCTCCGCCGCATTTGTCGCAAATTCCTTCAACTTTGGTCGGGTGGGTTTTGATATTATAAATTTCACCGCATTTGGAGCAGGAACGGCGGTTTACTATTCTTGAGATAAGAACATCCTGATCCAGATCAAAATATATTGCTCTGAAATCCGAACCTTCAGGGCCGTTAAGTTCCTGATTCATAGCCTCAAGCGCTTCTGCTTGTTCAAGGCTTCTCGGAAACCCGTCAAGAATATAGCCGTGCCGGCAGTCTTCTTGTGCAAGTCTGTCTTTAATTATTTTGGCAACCAGTTCTACAGGAACAAGTAAACCTTTGTCAATAAAAGATTTTGCGACAATCCCGTTCGGAGTTTCTCCTTTGATTTCGGCTCTGAGAAGTGAACCGGTATCAACGTGAGGTAGTTTAAGATGTTCTGCCAGCATATTGGTTTGTGTTCCTTTGCCGCAGGCCGGCGGTCCTAAAAAGATTAGTTGTTTTCTCATTTGATTTTCTCTCCCATTTTTCTGCTGGTGCATGCGGGTAATGATATCTTTAATATTTTTAGTATCTACTGACATGTTGCCTTCTTTCTATGTATCAATATTGGTTGCGTAAACGGCATTCGCTTCAATGAAGTTACGGCGCGGATCAACTTTGTCACCCATAAGAATATCAAATAACTGGTCGCAAAGCATTGCATCTTCAATATTTACTTTCAATAAAGTTCTTGTTGCCGGATCCATTGTTGTTTCCCAGAGCTGCTGCGGCATCATTTCGCCCAGCCCTTTGAAACGTTGGATTGTCAAGCCTTTTTGACCTCTTTCGTCGATAATCTTTTGAAGCTTTTCAAAAGATTGAATTTCATATTCGCCGGAATCCGTTTCAAGCGTCAAACTTTCCTCTTCTTCAATCAGAAAATCTCTGATGAGCGGATAGGCCGTTTTTAAACGTTTATATTCAGGGCTTTTGATGATATTTGCGTTCATGATAACGTGTTCTTCTTCATTCAGGTTTAACTTCATGAAGTATTTTGCGTTTTCGCTGTTATATTTCAACTCTACATTGTAACTTGCCGCTTCTGCGATATTGTAGTTTTCAGCGTGGTCTTTAAGGTAGTGGTTGATGTATTCAACGATTTTAGTCATTTTAATCTGGTCTTCAAAGTCTTCAACAGTTATTTCTGAGCGAACCAGTGCTCTTAAAAAGACCGCAGGGAAGAGGTTCAAAATCGGGTTATTATACGCGTGATAGTAAGTTGACATATTTTTAACCAGTTCTAACAACTCGTCACCTGTTTTAACTTTTGTTTTCTTTTTGTCAGAAAGGCTTAAGGACTTGATACCGCGTTCTTTCAGCATAACGTCAAGCGCGCGTTCGTCATAGAGATATTCTGCGGTTTTTCCGCTTGTAACCTTGAACAGCGGCGGCTGCGCAATATACACGTGGCCGTTTTCAATCAACGGTTTTGCATAGCGGAAGAAGAACGTTAATAACAGCGTTCTGATGTGTGCACCATCGACATCCGCATCGGTCATGATGATAATTTTGTGGTAACGAAGTTTGTCAAGGTTAATTTCGTCCTCGTTGCGGCTGATATTGATGCCGAACGCCTGAACCATTGACTGAATTTCGTTATTGCCATAAATTTTGTCCAAACGTGCTTTTTCAACGTTAAGGATTTTACCTCTGAGCGGCAGGATAGCCTGAAACATTCTGTTTCTGCCCTGTTTTGCCGAACCGCCCGCAGAATCACCCTCAACGATATAGATTTCGCATTTTTCAGGTTCGCGGTTTGAGCAATCGGCAAGTTTACCGGGAAGTGTTGAACTTTCAAGAACGGATTTTCTTCTGGTAAGTTCTCTTGCTTTTCTTGCGGCTTCCCGTGCGCGCTGCGCCTGAAGTGTTTTTTCTAAAATGATTTTTGCAATTTTCGGGTTGAATTCAAGCCATTCCTGCAATTTATCGCGCACCGCATCCTGCGTTGCACCCATTGCTTCCTGATTACCGAGTTTTTCTTTTGTCTGGCCTTCAAATTCAGGGTTTGCAATTTTGACTGAAACGATTGCGGTTAAACCTTCTCTGACATCCTCACCGGTCAGGTTTTGTTCGGAATCTTTAAGAATTTTGTTGTTTCTGGCGTAGTCGTTGAACACGCGTGTGATAGCGTTTCTGAAACCTGTCAGGTGTGTACCGCCGGAATGTGTGTTGATATTGTTGGCAAAAGAAAGAACACTTTCGTTGTACGCGTCAGTGTATTGCATAGCAACTTCTATCTGCATACCGTCAACAACTTTATCGAGATAAATCGGTTTTTCGTGAAGAACGGTTTTGTTTTTGTTGAGGAATTCCACATAGCTGCCGATGCCGCCTTCATAGTGGAAAACTTCTTCTTCATTTGTTGCACCGTCAACGAAAATGATTTTCAAGCCTTTGTTTAAGAACGCCATTTCGCGAAGTCTGTTTGCTATAACGTCTTTGTCAATTTCAGTTGTTTCCGTAAAGATTTCCGGATCCGGCCAGAAAGTTGTTTTTGTACCGGTTTTGTCGGTGTCGCCAACGATTTCAACGCCTGTAACCGGTTCGCCTCTCATATATTCCTGACGCCAGATATGACCCTGACGGGAAACTTCTACGATATATTTTTCAGAAAGTGCGTTAACAACGGAAGCACCAACGCCGTGCAACCCGCCGGAAACCTTGTAGCCGCCGTCACCGAATTTACCGCCTGCGTGAAGTACGGTGTGAACAATTTCGAGTGCGGACTTGCCTGATTCCGGTTTAATGTCAACCGGAATTCCGCGGCCGTTATCCTGAACGGTTACACTGTTATCTTTGTGAATTGTTACTATAATATCGGTACAGTAGCCGGCTAAAGATTCGTCAATAGAGTTGTCAACGATTTCATAAATGCAGTGGTGCAAGCCGCGCTGCGACGTTGAACCGATATACATCCCCGGTCTTATCCGGACTGCTTCCAGCCCTTCCAGTACACGAATACTGTTTGCACCATAATTGGTCGTAGTTTTGGTTTCTATTTGTTCAAAATCCTGAGTCGGTTCGTTAACAACGATAGCTTCTGCCTCTCCCCCGGCCTTTTCCATAATGTCTTGACTTTCTGACATGTAATTTTCTCCCTAATTCTATATACCTTAATTGTAGCACAAACAAACCTTTTGGGCTAATTTTTACAAAGAAATGTTACGGCGCGGCTACTTGACGAAAGTAAAAAATAGTACATAATTAAAGAGGCAATAAGGCAATAAGAGAATAAGGCAATGAGTCTTTATGACAAAATGGAAGATATAAGTTAATAGGTTAAAAAGTTAATAAGGGATATGACCGAATTGACGAAAATAAACCCGGGTAACATTTTATAACCCTAATTAACTTATTAACTAGAAAAAAGAAAGTAGGTTGGGCTTTCCAGCCCAACGGAACAAAAAGAAAGGACCGGCGGTCGCGCCGGTACCATGATAAAACCCGGGTGACATCCCGGAGAAAGGATAGAAGAAATGAGAAACCGCAGAAATGTATTAACAAATGCAGGGGGGGGGGGGGCCTCTCTTAACAGGTACTAGTGCGCAATCTGTATCCGAAATGTCATCCCGAATTTATTTCGGGAACTGTCCAACGATACCGGTAGTCCGTAATGTGGGCCAGACTCTGAATCAAGTTCAGGGTGACAATTTATCGTCATTGCGAGCCGACGCATGTCGGCGTGGCAATCCAGTTGAGAACGCCACGGGCTGCCGGTCAAGGCGGCTTCCTGTTTGGGTTGTTCGTTAAAAAGTCATGTTCAACCCTTGTGGATGGCACTCAGTGCCTTCACCATGGCCGCCTGGCTGAGCCGGAACCATACTTGTATCAATCGCTACCGAGAGCGTATGAACCAAATGGGGGAGCCACTCAGTGGCCGAGTCTTTTGAGTGGCACTCTGCCGAGCAAAACAATCCGGTGAACTGTTTTTCGAGAGGAAAGCGGATTGACCTGCGTTATCCCGCCTGACAAATCAAAGATTTGAAACGGCGGTGATATTATGCTCGCCTGCTCCCCTCGTTCTCACGAGGTGACACTGCGAGCATCGGCTTACGCTTTGAGCAGGGCAAGCAGGCGACGGAGAACTGCTTTATTAACGGCAGGGCTTTCAAAGGTTATGAAAATCAACAATATTTGAGACAGTAATCACCTCAAAGATTGCGGGATTTCCAGCAAAATAATAACGTTGAAAGGCGTGTACAACGAGCAATCCGGAGTGCCGTATCCCGACATTTGAGGAGCTGGTATAATTATGGACAAACCGTTCTTTGATAGGTTATCAGGAATCCTGGTCTAGAGTTTGGTCGTCCGGAACAGTAGTAGAAAACGGTACACTTAAAGGCCGTTTACTTGATTTTCCTATGGGGGCATATAGGATTCACCCGCGGAAAGATTCTTATACTGTAATCTGCGTCAAACCTTTATTTGCGCAGTGACGCAATTGCAGATGTGATATCGGCAGATTTGTAAATATAGTTGCCGGCAACAAGAGAATTCGCTCCGAAATCTCTGCAAATCCGTCCGGTTTCGGCATTAATCCCGCCGTCTACCTGCACAATCAATGTGACCGGCGCATTTTTTCTGATAACTTTTATCTTTTGCGCGCAATCCTGCATAAATTTTTGTCCGCCGAACCCCGGCTCTACTGTCATAACTAAAAGTAAGTCAACTTCGTTTAAGAACGGAATAATTTTTTCTGCTGGAGTTTTAGGCTTGATTGATAAGCCTGCTTTCACGCCTGCAGTTTTAATAAATTTTATCAGTTCCAGAACCTTTTCATCATTATCCATTGCTTCGTAGTGGAAAGTGAGAATGTCTGCACCGGCGTTGATAAAATCTTTTGCATATTTTTCGGGGTTATCAATCATCAAATGAACATCCAGCGGAATAGCTGCAATCCGTTTCAACGCTGCGGTGACAGGGATTCCGATTGTAATATTGGGCACAAAATGTCCGTCCATAACGTCAATGTGAATCCAGTCTGCGCCGTTTTGCTCAACAAGTTTTATGTCGCGCTCAAGATTGGCAAAATCCGCCGATAAAATTGACGGTGATATAATCGTTTTCATTCCCCTTCCCCTACGTTAAATTTTCGACATGCTTCTGCCGCAGCGTTTTGCTCTGCTTCTTTTTTCGTACTGCCGGTGCCGGTACCGCAAACTTCATCCTTAAACAAAACTTGAACTGTAAATGTTTTTTTATGTGCAGGCCCTTTTTCATCAAGAAGTTTATATTCCGGAAGCTGTTTATTCACTCCCTGCGTGTATTCCTGCAAAAGCGCTTTGGCATTAAAGTTCACATAATTTGCGTTCACATCTTCAATATAAGGCTTTAAAACTTTTCTCAAAAATCTTCTTAATCCGTTTAACCGGCCCTCAAGATAAAATGCACCCAGAAGCGCCTCAAATGCGCAGGCACAAATTGTATCGTTTTCGCTTAAATGCTGCTTTTTCTCATGTTTTGCCACAAAAAGAAGGCTCTCTAATTTGTAAGATTTAAAGATTTTAGCCAGTGTCATATCTGACACAACGATAGAACGGATTTTAGAAAGTTTGCCTTCCGGAAAATCCGGATACATCTCAAAAAGGATGTCTGAGGTTAAAAGTTTTAGCACCGCATCGCCTAAAAATTCCAGCCGTTCGTAAGAATCTAAAAAAGTTTTCTCCTGCTCTTTAGTGTAAGACGGGTGCGTTAAAGCCCGTCTGAAAAGCTCCTCGTCTTTTATTTTAATTTTAAAAATTTCTTCTAATCGCTGCACCGTTTTGTTAAAACCCCTTACCCTGATGATACTATAAAAAAGGAGCTTTTAAGCTCCTAAATTAAATTTTTAAAAAATTCAATTACAGCTGGCATTGCATTGTCGTTCATTATCACCCATTTAGTGAAGTAGAACATCGCCGGAATAGTGAAGATAAAGCTGTCTGCTCTATCCAGAAAACCGCCGTGTCCAGGAAGGCTGTTGCCTGAATCTTTTACGCCTGCGTCGCGTTTGATGAGGGATTCGCATAAATCTCCCAACTGTGCGCACACAGTACATAAAAATCCTGCAAGTGCTGACAGGTACCACTCAACACCGATAGCCAGACCTACCAGAGAAGCTCCTGTCATTGCACAAATTACCCCGCCGATAGAACCTTCTATTGTTTTATTCGGGCTGACAATCGGGGCAAGTTTATGTTTGCCGAATTTTGTTCCTACGTAATAGCAGCCTATGTCTGTCAAAAGGATTGAGGTGAACATCATGATGACAAACCCCAGTCCGCTTGAATACGCGCAAGAGTGTAAGTCACGCAGGAAAATAAGGTGAAGCGGAAACCAGCCGCAATAGACAAATCCCAGAATTGTTGTTGCTACATTGGCGATATACGGCTGTCTGCCTCTGAATAAAACCCATAAAAATGCTGCCATTGTACAGAGCGTTAACGCCAGCGACACGAGATCAAACTGTTTGAAATACGCAATTACAGCAAGGAAGATTTCTGATGCAATAATGATTTTCAGGCTTGGGAAAAATCCTTTATTCTCAAGAATTTTTACGTATTCCCGCGAGGCAAGACAAATGAAGCCTAATATCATTAATGCAATCCATATCCCGCCCAGCATAATTGCGGATAGCACTATTAACCCGAGAATAAATCCGGTCAGCATTCTTGTTGCGTTTTTATTCAATCCTAAATCCATTATACGGTTAAAACCTCTTTTTCTTTTGCTGTTACTTCGCTGTCAACGATTCCGGTGTATTTGTCCGTAAGTTTTTGGATTTTATCCTGAACATCTTTAACCATATCTTCCGGAAGATTTTCTTCTTTTTCGATTTTTTTCAAATCGTCTGTCATATCGCGTCTTGCGTTACGAACCGCAACTTTAGCGTCCTCGCCCATTTTCTTAACGTCTTTAACGATAAGTTTTCTGCTTTCTTCTGTCAAAGGCGGGAAGTTCAGACGGATGCAAATGCCGTCGCTGTTAGGGTTTACACCTAAATCTGCTTTGATAATTGCTTTTTCGATTTCTTTAAGAACGGATTTGTCATAAGGAGTAATAACAAGGGTTGTACCTTCCTGAACCGAAACCTGCGACATTTGACGGAGCTGTGTAGGTGCGCCGTAGTAATCAACTACTACTTTGTCAAGAACAAGCGGGTTTGCACGGCCTGTGCGGACGCTTGCAAATTCACGGTGAAGCTGGGTGATTGCTTTTTCCATTTTCTCTTCGCCAAATAAAAATAATTCATCTAATGCTTCTGACATATTAACCTCTTTCTTTTATTTTCTAATGTACGTAAGTTCCGATTTTTTCGTTATTAAGGATTTTGCAAATTCCGTTATCCATGTCAAAATTGAATACTATAATCGGAATATTGTTTTGCTTACAGAGCGCACAGGCTGCAGTATCCATAACTTTCAGTTCATTTTTGATGATATCATCATAGGTCATTTCTTCAATTTTTTTAGCATCCGGGTTTGTACGCGGATCGTCTGTGTAAACACCGTCAACACCGTTCTTAGCCATAAGCATTGCTTCTGCATTGATTTCTGACGCTCTGAGGGCAGATGCGGTATCGGTTGTAAAGAACGGGTTCCCGGTTCCGGCTGCAAATATTACAACGCGGCCTTTTTCAAGGTGGCGGATTGCGCGGTGGCGGATGTATGGTTCTGCAATCTGGTTCATTGCAATAGCTGTTTGAACGCGGCAGTCAACGTTCAGTTGTTTCAGTGCACTTTGAAGCGCGATTGCGTTCATAACAGTTGCAAGCATTCCGACATAATCTCCGGAAGCCTGATCCATGCCAAGTTTTGCACTGTTTTTCATCCCGCGGAAAATATTTCCGCCCCCGACAACAACGGCAATTTCTGCGCCGAGTTCATGCGCGCGTTTTATTTCCAGCGCAATCTTTTTTACCGGAGTCTGGTCAATACCGAATTGCTGTTCGCCCAGTAATGCCTCCCCGCTTATCTTTAATAATATTCTTTTATATTTAAGTTCCATTATTATCTCTCCTAGTACCCCTTTTATATTTATGTTATACAAAAACAAGCCTATTGTAAAGAAAACATTTAATTTTTGTAACTATATAGTAGATTAACTTGCCAACGCTATATTTATGTGGTTTTATATTTTTGTAAGAGAGAGTAATAGGGGTTTTTAATAACACTTAGTATATATAGGAGGTTTTATGAATTGTCTGTTAGAGAGAACTTGTAACGTTTTGAATGAAAAGTCTAAAAAAGTTATAAGAAAAGCTTTAAAAACTTTGGGCAAAAAGAACTTTGTTATTATTATGCACAACGGAAGTTTTCCGGCTGCTGCTGGTGAAAATACCGGCTTCGGTACTATTAATTCCAATGCGGGACGTGAATTTATTGAATATTCAAAAGGCTTGTTTGACGCAATCCAGCTCGGGCCTGCCGGTAAAACTAAAAGCTGTGACTCCTCTCCTTATACGGGCACAATTTTTTCATCTAACCCGTTGTTTATTGACCTTAAAGCTTTAACAACTAAAAAATGGGAAAACTTTTTATCCTTAGATACCTATAACGAAATTGTTGCAAACAACCCTAACAAAAATATCAATAAAACAGCATATTCATACATTTACAGGCAGCAAAATATTGCTTTAACTGAAGTTTGGAACAATTATAAAAACAAACATTCTAAAAAAATAGAAAAAGAATTTGAAAAATTCAAGAAAGAAAATGCCTCCTGGCTTGATAAAGACGCAGTTTACGAGGCTCTGACAATTGAGCATGACAATGATTACTGGCCAAATTGGACCAGCGAAACGGATAAAAACTTATTAAATCCAAAATCTTATGAGGAAAAAATTCAATTTGCACAACGCATTGCCGAAATTGAATCAAAATACGCTGATGATATTGAACAGTATAAATTTATTCAGTTTATCTGTGCAAAACAAAATAAAGAAACTCTGGAATTTGCGCTTGACCACGGTGTCAAAATGATTGCCGACAGACAGGTCGCTTTTTCTGATCGCGACACTTGGGCATATCAGTCACTCTTTTTAGACGGCTGGTGTCTTGGCTGCCCGCCGGATTATTTCTCAAAAGACGGGCAGGCATGGGGCTTCCCTGTTATGAACCCTGAAAAACTTTTCAACCCTGACGGAACACTTGATGAGGGCGGTATATTAATGAAAAATCTTTTCCGCAAAATGTTCAGAGAAAATCCGGGCGGGGTAAGAATTGATCACATCGTAGGCTTAATTGACCCGTGGGTTTATAAAGCCGGTAAAAAACCGAAAATTGAAGAAGGTGCAGGAAGGCTATATTCATCTCCTGAACATCCTGAACTTTCACGATTTGCAATCCCTTCTATTGATGATCTGGATATGGAACTTGATGCGGATAAGGAAAAACGCGTTAAAAAACTTTCTAAAAAACAGATTAAACAGTACGGCCGTTTAATTCAGATTGTTATTGACGCGGCTAAAGAAGAAGGCCTTGATAAAAATTCAATCGTCTGCGAGGATCTCGGAACCTTGACAAATCCGGTTGCAGCAGTAATGAAAGAATATAAACTTCAAGGTATGAAGCTCACACAATTTACAGAACCGGAAAAAGAAAACGATCCTTACCGCTGCTGTAACATTGACGAAAAATGCTGGGCAATGGTCGGAACACACGACAATGAACCGGCAAAAATGTGGGCGGATTCTATGATTCATACTCATGAAGGTTATCTGCACGTTAAAAATCTTGTTGACGACCTTTTTGCAGAATGCGGCAACAAAGATGATATTATTGTCAGAATGACGAATGATGCAAACTTCCTCACCGAAACAAAACTCGTTGAACTCTTTGCTTCAAAAGCTCAAAACATTCAAATTTTCTTCACGGATTATTTTAATGTTTATGATGTTTACAACAGACCGGGAACCGCAGGTGATCAAAACTGGAGCCTCAGACTTCCGGATAACTATAAAGAGCTTCAAACAATCAATCTGGCAAATCTTCTCAAACTTGCGATTATTGCAAGAGGGCATGAATTCGCTGAAAAAAATGAAAAATTAATCAAAGAGTTAGAAGAAATATGCTAAAAAAAATCCTTATATTAATATTCTTGTTTTGTATTATGCCGGCGCCGGCTCCGGCTCAGAATTTGCCGGTTCGGGTCGAAACAGATGCAAAACTTGAATATAATAAAGGGATTGATTATTACAACTCAGGACAATTTGACGAAGCGGTAGACTGTTTCAGGAGGGCAATTGATTTAGAACCTGATTATATTGATGCTTATTATAATCTTGGTATGACTTTTGACTACCTGAAACAGTATGAAGCTTCACTTTCAATGTTTAAAGAGCTTCTTGAGCGCAAGCCTGATGATTATGACGCAATTTACCGCGCTGCTCTTGTAAGTTATAAAATGAACCTGCCGGAGCAGGCAAAAGAATATCTGGCAAAACTTCCGGTGAGCAATCCGCTTTACTATAAAGGACAGGAACTTGCACGCAAAATGGGAACAGATATTCAAACAATAAAAGCTTCTACTCCTCAAGAAGATGAAATTCCTGCTGAAAAACCTGCTCCGCAGGGTACTTTTGCCGGCAATTTTTACTATGAAAATCTGCCGAGTCCGACCGGAATTGTTGTTGATTCTGTTGGATATCTTTATGTCGCAAACTATTCTGATAATTTGATTTACAGGATTACACCGACCGGCGAAAAAATGGTTTATCTTAAAACCCCGAAACTTAACGGGCCAATCGGGCTTGCTATGGATGAGGTCGGAAACCTTTATATCGCAAACTATAATAATAATTCAGTGTTGAAACTTTCTTCTTCGCACCAGCTTACAACGCTTATCGAAAATATTGATAAGCCTTACTATTTATACGTAAGCGGCGGGTATCTTTTTATCTCATCACAGGGTACAAATACCGTTGTAAGGTATAAGATTTAAGTCTTTATTAAAGAGAAATGTGGTGCATAATTAAGAAGGCAATAAGTAAATAAGGCAATAGGGCAATAAGTCGTTATGGCCGAATGGACGAGAAAAGTTAATAAGTTAAAGAGTTAAAAAGTTAATGAGGAATATGCCCGAAATAGAAGAAAATAATATAAAGGTCTTATTGCCTAAATGCCTTAATGACCTATTGCCTTATGA
>CALUQY010000019.1 GCA_944323035.1 Candidatus Gastranaerophilales bacterium | reverse complement strand
TTCCAAGTTCGTTCGTTGATGTTGCCGGTAAGGCTTGGCAAGGTTATCGCCGCAACCACACCGATAATCGTGAGGGAAAGCAAAATTTCGGCCATTGTAAACGCTGACCGTAAGCCGACCAGCCCATTATGGAACCGGCTCAGCTCGGCTTGCCCCCCCCCCCCTGACCAGAATGCCCATAGTACAAGGGTTTTCAGCTTCTAAATTTTTCATAAGTTTTTCTATCCTTTCTCCGGGCTATCTCCCGGGTCTAATTATGCTACCGGCAAAAACGCCGGAACATTCTTTTTGTTGCGTTGGGCTGGCAAGCCCAACCTACTTGTATAAGGCAATAGGTCATTAAGGCATTAGGGCAATAGGACTTTTGACCATAATGACTTATTGCCTTATTCACTTATTGCCTTATTGCCTTTTTAATTATGACTTATGTTCGGATTTTTGTCAAGAGTAATGCGCGGCGGATGCCCGCCGCGCATTATATTTCACCTCTAAGCTTCATTTCTTTTTCTATTCTGTCCCGAACCTGAAATTCTTTATCTTCTCTCAGGTATCTCAAACCTACCATAATTGCAGGTGTTATAACACCGAGCGCCATTATGCAGGAGCCGATATTTTTCAGAACAGACGCCCGTTTTAATTTCTTGACGCCTTTAAGGAATACATCAAGGGTTTCGCCGGAATTTTCATACTGGGTATGAAGTTTTTCAAGCTTTTTCGCCACACCTTTAAACTCTTCAATATCAATATATGCTCGGGTGTCTACTTTATCTGCTTCTTGAAGTAGCGGTATCATACCTGTTCTTCTTGCGATTTTGATAAAGAAGTTTTCGTTCGCGGCTTTGGTTTTTACGATTTCTGACTTTTTAGCCATTTGGACGATGAAGTTATCAGGGTTTTTGTTGATGAACTCATAGATTTCAACGTCTGTTTTACAGTTAGCGAAGGCGTCTATGCTCTTTTTCAGAGAGTTGTCGTGGAACGCTTTTCTAAGCTCATCGCTTTCGATTACTCTTGCATCAAGATCAATGGATTTTTTATGTTTTGTTTCGGATTTTTTTTCAAGATATTTTTCAATTTTTGCGCCGGCAAAATACATAAACATCCAGATGCTTCCTTCTTTGACCGCATAACCTAAAAAGTCTTGCAGGCTTCTTGAAGTTGCAAATCTTTCGATTGTGATTGCCCCGTCGAGAATCATAAGATTTTTTACAGGGCTGAACATAAATTCCGAGAGTACACCTTTGAATGGAATTTGTTCTCTGTCTTTAGCTTTTTCATCTTCTTTTTTGTCAACGGAAACATTTTTAAATGCCTGTGGTTTTTCAATCACAGGTGTGAAGGTATTGATAGCAGTTTTATTTGTTTGTTGTGCTTTTTTAGCATTATGTTCTGCTAAAATAGATTTTCTGATGTTTTCTTCTGTGTGTTTGTGTCTATAGTGTGTAAGCGCGCCGTAGGTGCCGATTGTCAGAAGCGTTGACAGCGCAAATTTAGCAAAGGTAAGCCCTTTGAATGTTTTTTGATTTTTTCCGACTTTATCAAATGCAGATTTAATTTTGTCGTTATAAGCAAATTCTTTTGCTTTTTCAAAGATATCTTTATTTTTAAGCACTCTCACATCAATTTTATGGTCGTAGCCCATTGTTTTGAACAGTGCTAAATCCATAAGTTTTTTATAGACCGGAATCCCGAAAAGCCAGATGGCCTGTGTTCCGAATTCATCTATAAATCTGTCTTCTCCCTCGGCTTCGTTGCCTGTAACATAAGAACCTGCCGTTACTCCGGCACTGTTTGCCACATCTTTTATTGCGAGCGGCACTAAAGAATTATTATTTCCTAATACGGAATATATTTTACTTGCTGTTATTACGGGTATCATTTTTTGTCCTTACACAGCCTTGTCCGGCTGCAATTCAATCAGAGTACTACAAACCCCAGATTAAGTTCATCAATCTCACACGAGGGGCATTCGCTTTTACGGAATTGATGTCTTTGATTGAATTGTTTCGTCGTTCTTTATTACACATTTTTACCTTCTTTCTTTTTAAGTGCGGTCAAAATTTAAATTGCTAAAATTTCGGTGTTTATTAACGATTTTTAACATAAAAAATAAGCAAGACCTTCATTTGTGAAATGGTCTTGCTTAAATATAATTTCAGACAGAATGTTTTCAATCGCTAACTTTTGCAAGCCATTTCGTTTGAAAATATTCTACGTCGTAATTGCATTAATTTGTTCATAACCCTGATATTACTAGAAAAAATTCTATTTGTAAAGATATTTTGTTACAAATGATTACAGAAAAGCAATTTTTCCGGCGCAAATTTCTTTATATATGTAACACGGGAAATTTTTTAGATTTAATAATCGGGGATTTGGGAAATGGGAAACGAAATCAATAAAGTTGATTTAAAATACAGTGTTATAAGAGCAAACAATCAGATGCTTGGTTTAAGTCCGGATGGTGAAAAACCTGCTGTAGGACTTATGGATACCGGCTTTGAAAAGGGTGCTTTTGCGTTTGGTGCATTAATGCCTGTATGGCAGTATAAAAATAATCTTCCAAAAACTTATTCTTGGAAAGGTATTAAGTCTTCGTATGCACAGGGCTGGCAAAATGCAGGACATACTCTTAAACACCCGTTGAACTATTTTGATATAGATTTTCTTAATAATAAAGTTGCGAAACTTGAAGGTATTATGAGCAAAAATATGCCTAAGATGCCTAAAAAAGCAAAATTTGACGCGGCAACACAAGAGCTCTTCAAGAAGTTATGTGAAGCTAAAAATCCGGAAGAATTCAAGAAATTAATTGGTAAAAAAGGTTCGGATACATATAAGCAATATCAAAAATTATTGAAACACCTGCCGACAGAAGAAGCAGCAAAGTTAAAGAATATTGCTAAGTATAATGAAATGTACGGCAGTTTGCTTAAAGATTTTAAAGCTGCACAAACTCAGGCTAAGGTTAAACCTTTAGGCAAAGGCAGGATTGAGGTATTGCATAAACGTTTCGCACAGGCAAGACAGGCTGAAAATAAATGGCTTCAAGCTTCCGGTGCTAAAGGTAAAGCCGGTGCCGGATTTAAGGCAAAGACCGGTGCAAAAATGTCTAAAAGTGTTAAGAATGCAATGGCTGCGTCAAAAACCTTACGTAAACTAAACAGAGGCGTAGGTAAGGCCGGTGGTTGGATTTGTGCCGGCATGAGCGCTGTTAGTGCAGGTTTAGATATTTATACTGCAGTTGCGGCTTCGCCTGAGGGTGAAGGGTTAAAGAACGGGCTTAAACAGGCAGGCAAATCTGCGGTAAGACTTGGATGCGAACTCGGCGGCGCCGCAATCGGGCAATGGGCCGGTGCTGCAATCGGGCAGGTATTAATTCCTATTCCGGGTGTTGGTGCTGCAATCGGCGGTTTCGTCGGCTCCTTTATCGGTATGTGGGCCGGTTCAAAAGTCGCTGATAAAATCCCTTGTACGCAAAAAACTGTAGCAGAAGAAATTCAGGAAGAACAAATGCAGCAGCAAAATCAAGTCGTTTGTGACGCAATTGAAAATAATGATATTGAAACTGTATATAATTATACAAGCCAGTTTAAGGAGCAGGTGCTTGATGAACAGGGTAAACCAATGCAGGATGAAAACGGTAATCCTGTTTTAAGATATATACAGATAAGTGATGATGAAGAAGAACAAAAAGCATTTGAAAAACGTATTGAAAGTTTAGATAATTATGTTGAAACAGAAGCTTCCAAGCAGCAGCGTGCAGCAGAATTAAAAGCTCAGGCAGAACAAGCTAAACAACAGCAGTTTCAACAACAGCAAATGAATTTCGGCAGTTCGCTTAACTACGGGTACGGCTATGGCCCTTCCGGCACTACCGCTCCTGCAGGTACATCTGCCGGCGGTACTACAGCAGGCTACGGCCCTAACGGCAGCGGTACTATGGATTCCGGTTCTACAATTGGTTCCTGGATGGATCCGGCATGGCAAAACAGCTTAGCTGGCAGGTATAACAATACAAATTTCTATACTTTTGATCCGAATAATTACTCTCCGATGTGGATGCCGTACAATCAAAATTACGGATTCAACGCGGCAGCATAAGGCATTAGTTACCGCTCTGGTAAAAGGTTAACTACTCAAAAAGTCATTGTAAATTTTAAAACTTGTTACATTTTTAAGTAACGGATAATTCTCGAACATTTGTGTGTTTACAAATGTGATAGCTTCATTCCTCGCAATTTCTAAAATCCTGGCGTCCCGAACAATATCAGAAATGATTAAGTCCGGGATGCCGCTTTGTCTTGTTCCTAAAAATTCTCCGGGGCCTCTGAGTTCAAGGTCTTTTTCGGCAATGACGAACCCGTCGTTGGTTTCGGTCATAATGTTTAAACGTTCGCGTGTTTCCTGACTTTTGGTGTTGGAATATAGTATGCAGTAAGATTGTAAGTCACTTCTTCCGACACGTCCGCGAAGCTGGTGGAGCTGTGAAAGTCCGAAACGTTCCGCGTTTTCAATTAGTATTACCGTGGCATTAGGAACGTCAACCCCGACTTCAACAACGGTCGTACAGACTAAAATATCATACTTTTTGGCTTTGAAGTCAGCCATAACCTGATCTTTTTCAGCGTTTTTGAGTTTGCCGTGCAGAAGGCCTATTCTTAAATCCGGAAAAACTTCTGCCTGTAAACGTTCTGCTTCAATAGTTGCGGCTTTGGCAGAAAGAGTTTCGCTTTCTTCAATAAGCGGGTAGACGATATATGCCTGACGGCCGGCTTCAACTTCCTCGCGTATAAGTTTATAGGTTAGCTTATGCGAGGAAACAAAGCTTGTTTTAATCGGTTTTCTGCCTTTCGGAAGTTCATCAATGATTGTCAAATCCAGATCCCCGTGAACAGTCAGAGCAAGGGTTCGCGGGATTGGCGTCGCGGTCATGGTTAGTACCTGAGGATTCCGGGATTTTTTCTTCAAAGTGTTGCGCTGTTTTACGCCGAAACGGTGTTGTTCATCGACAACAATTGCGCCGAGGTTTGCAAATTCAACATTTTCCTGAATAAGCGCGTGGGTTCCGACTGCGATATGCGTTTGCCCGTTGCGCAAATCCGTTTCAAACTGCGTGCGGACTTTTTTGCCGTGGCTTCCGAGGAACAGTCCAACATTAATCCCGAGAGGCGTCAGCCACTGAACTAGGTTGTTGTAATGCTGCTGTGCAAGGATTTCGGTCGGTGCCATGAGCGCGCCCTGATAGTTGTTTTCAACACCTGCAAGAAGCATAACGGTGGCGACAACGGTTTTTCCGCTGCCGACATCTCCCTGTAAAAGACGCGCCATTGGCTTTTCGCTGTTTAAATCGTTAAGGATTTCATTGATAGCTTTTTTTTGCCCGTTTGTTAGCTCAAATGGAAGGCTTTCGATAAATTTTTGAACAAGCCCGCCTGTGTGTACTTTTAGCGCAGGGCAGGTGTTGTTTGCCAGATTTTCCTGACGCGCTTTTGCAAGGCGCAGCTGGATAAGGAATAACTCTTCAAATACGAGTGAAAAGCGGGATTGCTCTAAAAGTTCCATGGTTTCGGGGAAGTGAATTTGTTTGACGGAGATTTTTTTTGGCAAAATCCCGTGTTTTTCGCGTATGTAATCCGGCAGAACGTCAACAATATAATCGTTGTACATTTCAATCGCATTGAAAATCGCGCGGCGCAGGGTTTTGATATTTAAGCCTTCGCAAACTGTATAAATCGGAACAATTCTGCCCAAATTCAGGTTTGAACCGGTGCTTTCCATAAATTCGCCGCTCATAATTGAGTAACTAGGTTTATCAATGGTAAGCCGGCCGGTATAGTTATTTCGTTTGACGGTTCCGGAAATCATTATCCCTGCGTTTACCGGAAACTGGGATTTAATTCTTTCCTGCATTACACGTGTTGCTTTTGCCTGAAAAAAGGAAAGTTCCAGACTCCCGCTCTCATCCTGAATTTTTACCCTTACAACGGAGAGATTATTTTTTGTGTTGAAGGCCGAAACTGATTTTACGTAGCCGAAAACGGTTGTATTTTCGCCCTCGCGAAGTTTTTTAATGAGTGTTCTGGAGGAATAGTCAATGTGCTTGCGCGGGAAATACGTTATCAAATCAAGCGCGGTGTAAATCCCGAGTTTATTAAGATAGTAAGCAATTTTCGGCCCTACGCCTTTGACGTAAGTGACATCGACTTTATCGGGGCTTTCAAGCCGGCGTTCCTGTGTTTGGGGGTCGTGAACGGTGGTCGTTTTTTCTTCATCAAGTGTGAGTTTAATAACTTTGATAAGTCTTTCGATAGCTTTTCGGCGGTCATTTACGTCAAAACAGCGGTAGCCGTCAAAGGTTTCCATAATGACACCCCAGCGCGGGTTTTTACCGGTCTCTTTGTAAATTTTTCGGGCTTCACCTTTGATAAATTGTGAAAAAGTCTGGCTTTGCCCTCTGATATCAATATACCGGTGCTTAACTTCGACATCTATTGCTTTTTTTAGTTTTTCTAAGTTTTCCATGTTTTTATGTTGAGTATTATACTGGATCACCACGTCGCCTGAGGCTCCTCGTGATGACTGAATACGACAGTCTGTCATTGCGAGCCGGTGTTAGCCGGCGTGGCAATCCAGTATAGATTTTAATCCCCTGCATTTACTCTTAAAATTTCGTAGATATCCATTTTATTTTGTTTACCTCTGATTGTGACGCCGCCGATTTTAATTACGTCTACGCGGTTTTTTACAAACTCGTAGGTAGTGGAGCCGATAAGAAATTTCGTCTTATAAACCTTGTTATAGCTTTCAATTCGGCTTGCAATGTTTACGGTGTCACCGATGACAGTGTACTCAAGACGTTTTTCAGAACCTATGTTACCTACGAAAACTTCACCTGTATTTATTCCAATACCGATTTCAATATCGGGTTTGTTTTCGTCCATCCATTTGTAGCGGAGTTTGCGAACGCATTTTAACATTTCGTTTGCGCACAGAACCGCTTTCATAGGATGAAGTTCGTCCTCTATCGGATCGCCGAAGATTGCCATTACAGCGTCGCCGATAAATTTGTTGATAACGCCGTTATATTTTGTGATAATAGGTTCAATCGCGGAAAAATATTCGTTCAAAATCATAGAAACTTCTTCCGCGGTCATTTTTTCGCTCATTGAGGTAAACCCTCTGATATCGGCGAAAAGTACGGAAACAACAGCTTTACGCCCGCCTAAACGTATGTCGTCAATATTTTTTACAACGTTTTGCATAATATCTTGCGAAATATATTTACCCATTGCCATTTTCACTTTTTCTTTGTTTTTGTTTTCAAGGATAAAGCGGAACGCGTAGCCAAAAATCAGTGTGGCAAGAATAACGACAACAGGAGTTATAACATCCGGCGCAATGTTGTTAGGGTAGAGAATAAGTGCGTTAACAAGTATATAGCCGAAAATTATGCCCATAATAGTTGCAAGTGAAGCGCCGAAGGTCAAATTCATTACAATAATGAAGGTTATCAGGGAAAGGATAAGCGCCGCGAGCATTTCCGCAAATATGTGCGGGCGGTGGATAATCTGGTTGTTAACGAGGTTATCATAAATACTTGCCTGAATATCAACTCCGGGGTGGTTCGCGCCTATCGGCGTCATTCCGGAATCCTCAAGTCCGACAACATCTCCGCGGGCGTTCAGTCCGAAGAATACGGTTTTGTCTTTAAACTCTGACGGGTCGATAACCGGCTGCTGATCTTTCTTGAGCGCATCGTATGAGTTTATTATATCAATGGCGGAATACTGTTTGTGCGAATAAATACTATTCGGGTAATATTTGTAAAAATGAATATTGCTTGTGAAAACCTGTCTGTCTGTTACAGGAATTTTCAAACCTGTTTTGTCAACAACAATCCGGTTGTCATAGAGCGTAATTTTATCTGTGTCATTTGTAAGCAGGTACATTCTGAGCGCAATTGAGGGGTAAAGTTCGCCGTTGATGTTTACAAGTGAATAAGTTTTTATAAATGTTTTATTCACCCCGTGCATTCCGTTTGCGGAAGAGCCTACATTTTTAACAGAGAAAAAGTATTCTGTCGGGAAAACCGCCATGGATTTATAAATCGGCGCGGCTTTTCGTGTTCTTTTATCTTCAATATTTATTTTAAATCTTTGATTAAAATATGATTCATAAATCGGGCCGTCAATATCTTCGGGATAGTCCTGAATCGTGGGAACAAAGGCCGTAACGAGTTTATCTGAAAGCTTTGCCGCTGCTGCGTAGAAGGCTCTGTCAGAAGCCGGATTTTGTAAATCAGAACCTTTCACAACCGTATCAAGTCCGATTATTTTGAGGTCAGTGTATTCGGAGAAATAGTTCATAATTTTTGCATACATTTCGCGTTTCCACGGCCAGCGGACTTTGTCGATAGATTTGTCGTCAATCGCAACTATTACGGTGTCAGGGTTGCCGTATTCCATTGCGGAAAACGCTTTGAGCATAAAATTATAAACATTCGGGAAAAGAAATGTGTACGAGATAAACCACACAATAAGAAATATTATTAAATATACTAATGCCGTATAAATATATAACAATCCTTTTTTTAATCTGTCAAAAATTTTTCCCATACATTCTCCCTATCTTTAATTTATGATATAATAAATTCAAAAAAAAGGATAGTGGTATGGAAAAATATATTTATAATGACACTTTAATAGAAATGATGAAGGCGCAGCGGCTTTTCCCCGTACTTCGCGGTAAAGATAAAACCAGAATGGCATCAATGGCAAGAGCGCTTGCAAAAGCCGGAATTGAGATTGTTGAAATCAATATAGACGCTCCGGAAATTTTTGAAGCAATTGAGGAGGTCGCAGGTGAAATTACGGTTTGCGCGGGCGGAATTATTACTTCGCATCAGGCAGAAGTTGCGTTGCAGGCAGGGGCTAAAGTTTTTTCTTCTCCGATTTTTCAAACTAATCTTTTGAAAATTTCAAAAAGCAGAAAAATCCCTTATATTGCCGGTACAACTACGGCTAACGAGGCCTACAGCGCGTGGAAATCCAGAATCCCGCTTATCAAACTTTATCCGATTACGGCAATGGGCGGAACAATGTATCTTGAAGATATTTTAAGACCGATGCCGTTTCTGAACATTATGCCTGCGGGGAATATAAAATTATCCGAGGTTAAAGAGTATATTAAAGCAGGCGCAACAAGCGTTGCGGTCGGGCGCGATATTTATGACGGCTATACTCCGCAGGAAATCACAATGCGGGTTCAAAATTTCTTAAAAGAGGTTAAAAGATAGGCTTATATGGCGAAAAAGGTTGCGGTTTCGGGGTATTACGGATTTAAAAACTTCGGTGATGAGTTGATTTTGTCAATTCTCACCGAAAAATTAAAATCCGTTGTTGCACGGGTAAAAGTTTTTTCTTCAGACACCGCTTTCACCCGAAAAACCTGCGGGGTTGAGAGTGTCAAACGCTTTAGCCCTTTTGCGATTGTAAAAACTCTTTTGTGGTGTGACGTTTTAATCTCCGGCGGCGGGAGCCTTTTTCAGGACGCAACAAGCGTAAAAAGTGTTCTATATTATGCATTTATCTTGGGATTAGCACAGCTTTTCGGTAAAAAGACAATAATTTTTGCGCAGGGCGTAGGGCCTTTATACCACCCTCTGTCACGTTTTTGTGTGAAAAATCTTTTCCGTCACTGTAATTATGTGTCGGTACGTGATGAAAGAAGCCTTAACTTAATGGAAAAATGGGGTATTAAAGCTGCACTTGTGCCGGATCCTGCATATTCTTTAACTATTGCGCAAGTTGAAAAAGAAAATATTCTCGGGGTTCAACTCCGTAGTTTTACCGGCATGGATACGGAATTTTTGCAAAATTTTGCCTTTGCGATTTCAAAATGTCCGCAAAAATGTATAAAAGTTTTCCCGCTTCAAAAATCTCTGGATTTAGAGGTATGCAGGGAGTTTGTGGCGCTGCTTCAAGGGGTGGTGCCGGATAAAGAAGTTGAAATTGTCGAGGATAACCTGATAGCTGAATTAAGCCGGCTTGATACACTGGTTTCAATGCGTTTCCATTCGCTCATTGTGGCTCTTAAAGCAGGTGTTAAGTGCGCGGTTATTAACTATGACCCTAAAGTGCAAATTCTAGCCGAAAAGTTTGCGCTGCCGCTGGTTGAGTTTACAGATAGCTCGGATAAAATTCTGCAAAAAATTAAAAATTCTGCCGCAGCGTCAAGTATGCAGGATTCTTATCCGTGGGAAAACTTATTAAAGTTCGTACGCTGATTTTTGAGGGAATTTTTCTTCAAGCATTTCCTGCATATATTTCCGGTCTTTATCTTTAGTTTTTCTGCCGTCATTGATGCAGAAAAGCTGAAAATCTTTGTGACGGAAATGTTTCATCTTTTTAATCGTGCAGCTTGAATAACAGGTTTCGTTAATCCGCGGGAAGTATTTGTCATACCATTTTCGCGGATATTCTTTAATTACGGCTCCTTTTTCGGCAACGGCATAGTAACTTATAATCATTCTTTGAACATCTGTTTCTTCGCGGAATTTATGTTGAGCGGTTTTTTCAAATTCATCTTTAAAATATTCAATGCATTCTAAAAAGTCAGACTTTCTGTAACTGTCAATACCGTGGTGTGACCAGTAGGGAACTGCTTTGCCAAATTTTTCAAGAATCATTTTGTAACAGTTGTAAACTGTTGTACCGAAAAGTGAATGCTGCGGCTTTGGAGTCATTTTTCTGCTTACCCTGCAAATAGGCGCCCCCTCCGGAGTGAAGAAAAAGTCTTTATCTACGTTTCCCCAGAAAAACATATCATCATTTGCGTAAAGAAAATGCTCACTCAATCCCGGAATATTAGGGAGAAAAACTTCTATAGCCATGGAATTAAATGTCGGCAGGTATTTAGCCGGAATAATATCTTTGTGGTCAATAATTTTGATTTTAGGATGGTTGACATTTAACCATTTTGGCACCTGTTCGTAGGTGACTATATAAATATTCCTTATCCACGGCGCATATTTTTCGGCTGAACGGAGTGAATATTTTAACTCATTCATCTCTATAAAACGAAAATTAGAAGTCCCTTCGCGATCAAGCTCTTTGTTAGCATAATCTTTAAAAGCCTGCTCTTTTTTCTTTTGGAATTCCGGATCGTTTCCGTCACACCATAGATATACCAGATCAACATCAAAATTCATGTCTTATATATTAATATAAGAACTTGCGGCTGTCAAATATTCAGGTTAGCCAACTGTGAGAAATTAACAGAGCGGGGCAGCTTATGCTGCCCCGCCCAAATAAAGCAATTCTCCGCCGCACCGCCTCGCTTCTTTCTCGGGCAATTAAGATGATACTACATTTTAATGTCTAGTGTGTCGTTTGGATAAATGAGAACTGTATATTTGTCTTTTTCAAAATGTAAGTCGTTGCGTTCAAGGATTTTGTAAGTTCGTTTGAGAACTTCTTCATCCGTCGGGATTTCACCGCCTTTTTCTTTGATTAACTCTGCTTTTGCAATGTTCCAGCAGTTGTCGCCTTTTCGTACAATGTACTTGCCGGTTTTATCATCAAACGGGATTTCGCTTATGGCCTGTTGTTCTATTGTATCTACAGGTTCTTTGTTAACGGCAGGAGGTGCAATTCTAATGTCAATGCTGTCTGCCGGAGAGGTTGCAGCATTCGTGCTGTCCGAAGGCGTTTCTGAGATTACCGGAGTGGTTGAAATATTTGTTGTATTGTTTGTCACAGGGGCTGACTCATTGCCTGCTTTTTTGTTTTTGTTGACGAAATATGCGATGCCTGCACCGATTGCGCCCAGTGCCAGTGCGGCGAGAGCAAATTTACCTTTCTTGCCGAATTTAAATTTTGGTTTTTTGACCGGCGGTTCTTCTATAACCGGCGGCTTATCAATTGGAGGCTCCGCAACCGGCGGTCGTTTTTCGACAGGCGGTTCTGTTACCGGCGGTTTAGGCTCTTCATAATCCTTGAATAATTCTTCATAAACTGCCTGCATTTCATTATGTTTGCGCGTTCTTTCAATGGCTTTTTCTGCAAGCAGGTCAGCCTTTACAACGCCTGATACCTCCGGTTTTGTGTATGTAAGCCCGTGTTCTGCTGCATATTTTTCCCAGTTCATACCGGTTGAAGAGGTCGGGTTTGCCCCTCCAAGCGTTGTTACTGACGGATGTTTTCCGTTGCCGTAACCGAATAATTTGTTATAAAAACTTTGTGTTTCTGCGTGAAGAGCCTCAGCTTCTCTGGCAGCTTTTTCCAGCGCGTGAAGCCGCGCGTTGTAAGTTGCCTTCAGGCTGCCGGTGAATTTTTTACCGTATTCAAGTTCTAAAGCGTTCAAATCTTCAACGGATTCGGCGTTGTACATTGCCTGCCTGAAATTTTCTTTTATTGCAAGTTTTGCTGCGCGTTGTTTTGCGATTTCTGCTCTGCGGACTTTTTTACTGCCGTATTCGTTATTTGCCGGTGTTCCCTGAACGGCTGAATTTTCTCTGCTTCTGGCGTTTTCTTCAAGTGAAGAAATTACACCGCTGATAGCTGCCTTTTTCTTACCTGAAATGTGCGTTAAATCATATTCAAGTTTTTCAAATGTTTTTCTTTGTTTTGCACTTCCGTGGGTGTTTACTAAATCCCTGATTGCATCTAAATCCCCCTGATTTTTGCAGTTTTGAAGCGCCCATTTCAAAAATTCCTGAGTTTCTTGCGTGCTTCTTCTGGCTGAATTTGCTTCGCGGCGTCTGGTTTTCATAATATCTGCCAGAGTTTTTTCTCTTCGCGCCGGTGTTATTGTTTGACCTGTGTAAGTATAACTTCCCCTTTTTTCCTCAATTTTGTTTACCATAATAATTAATCCTCATATTTCCCTTGTTTTCCTCTATGTGGATTAGCTAGCTTTCCCATACCTCTAAAAACGTATTTTGTATTTTTAAAATGCTAATTTTTCGTGCAATCTTTACAAAATTTAATAGTTATTAACTATGAAATACCAGTTAATAACCGTTAGAAGTTGTCTGCGACAGGATTTATACTATTATTAGGATGAATAAGAATTACGATTTAGAAAAGAGATTCGGGGCAAAGCTTGCTTACGTTCGGAAGTCCAAAAAACTTTCGCAGATGAAGCTTGCAGAACTTGTTGATATGAATTTCAACTACATCGGTCAAATCGAACGCGGCGAAGCTAACGTTACGATTAAGACAATGAAAACTCTTGCCAACGCTCTTGATATTGAAGTCGGTGATTTATTTGAGTTTTATTTTTAACAGCTGTCAACTGTGATTTTTAATAAATAGCAAAGAAAAGTTTACAAAAACTTTACAAATTGACTTTTATTTGGTATGATGTAGTAGTTAATAGGGTAATCTAATGGAGTAAAAATGACATCACAAGAATTAAGTTTTGAAGAATTACTGGCTAAGTATGATTATAGTTTTCAAAAAGGCAGCCTTGTAAAAGGAACGGTCTGCGGTTATGACAATACCGGCGTTCTGGTTGATATCGGCGCAAAAACAACCGCTGTTGTTCCGACCCGTGAAGCCGTTGATAAAGGCGAAAATGTTGAAGAAAAACTTGAAAAAGGCAAAGAATATGAATTTTTGATTATAAAAGAAGAAGATGATGAAGGTAAATTTTTACTTTCATACAAACGTGTTCAAAGTGCATACGCATGGCAGGAACTTGAAAAAGCAAAAGCTGCCGGCGATGTTATTCTGGCAACCGTTACAGGTATTGTTAAAGGCGGTCTGCTGGTTGAAGTTTCAGGGGTTAAAGGTTTTGTTCCGTCCTCTCAATTGCGCTCTAAAGATGCCAATGTTGAGGTCGGCTCAAAAATTGAACTGAAAATCCTTACTCTTGATGCACAACAAAATTCATTCATCCTTTCTAATAAAAAGGTCTACGATGACAGCGTTGTCGAAAGCCGCAAAAATTTATTCTCACAAATTGAACCGGGACAAATCGTCAAAGGTGATGTCGTAAGAATTACGGATTTCGGCGCGTTTGTAGACCTTGGCGGGATTGACGGCTTGCTGCCGCTCTCTCAACTTTCATGGAGGTGGATTGATCATCCGACCGATGTTCTTAAAGTCGGCGAAAAAATTGATGTTGAAGTTATCGCTGTAGATCACGAAAAACAAAGAGTTTCTCTGAGCTTGAAAAATCTTGAGCCGGATCCGTGGATTGAAGCTGAAAAGAACATCAAAACCGGTGATAAAGTTGAAGGTGTTATTTCAAGAATTAAACATTTCGGCGCATTCGTTGAGGTGTTCCCGGGTGTTGAAGCTCTTCTTCCGCACGCAGAAGTCGTTGAATTACAAAACAAAATCGGCTCTGTTCTAAAAGCAGGCGATAAAGTTTTGACATATATTTTAAAATTCAACCCGACTGATAAGAGAATTGCTTTGACTGTGGATGAATCAAAATTCCACTCAGGCGCAGAAGTTGAATTTGTAGAACCGCCGGCACCGGCCGAGCCTACAGAAGATGAAGTATAAAAAATATATTAAAAGACCCGCTCGACTGAGTGGGTCTTTTTTATTTATCAACTCTTGAAAAAACTTCAACATTTATGTCGTCATAGGTGTTTGTGTTGAAATAGGCACAGCTTGCAACCATTGCAGCGTTATCTGTGCAGTATTTCATCGGCGGGGCAAAAACTTTGTAGCCTTCTTCTTCCAGCGAGAAAACTTTTCTGCGGATTTCGGAATTTGCCGCAACGCCGCCTGCAAGGACTACTTGATTGTAGCCGCGCTCTTCCAGAGCTTTTTTCAGCTTTTTATATAAAGTTTTGGAAACACATTCCTGAAAACTTGCGCATAAGTCTGCCGTTGGTAGTTCCTGTCCGTCAAAAGATTTGACGAGTTTAAGCATTGCAGTTTTAAGTCCGCTGAAACTGAAATTGTATCCGTCAACTTTTGCCTGCGGCAGTATAAAAGCTTTCGGATTACCTTCGTGCGCCATTTTGTCTAATTTCGGGCCGCCCGGATATGGAAGTCCGATAAGGCGTGCAACTTTGTCATAAGCTTCACCGACCGCATCATCTATTGTTTCGCCCAGAATTGTTTGTTCTGAATACGATTTTACATCAATAATCTGTGTGTGTCCGCCGCTAATAAGAAGTGCGAGAAACGGCGGTTTTAAGTCTGTATCAAGATAATTTGCGCAAAGGTGTGCGTTAAGGTGGTTTACGCCGATAAATGGTTTATCATTTACAAGGGCAAGGGTTTTTGCCGCGTTCAAACCGACCAGCAGACAGCCGACAAGCCCAGGCCCGACGGTCGCTGCGAAGGCGTCAATGTCAGAACCTTTTACTCCGGCCTGTTTGTAGGCTTCTGCAATGACGACATTGATTGCTTCTAAGTGCTCGCGCGCAGCAATTTCAGGGAAAACTCCGCCGTATTTTTCGTGAACTTTTACCTGTGAAGCCACAATATTTGCGACTACTTCCCGTCCGCCTTTGACTATTGCGCAGGCGGTTTCGTCACAGCTTGATTCTATCGCCATTATCAGCGACTTTTCATTCAACTCTACCGGTTTATTTGTAAAAGATGTAAATTTCGTATTGTTCATGTTATCATTTTAGCACAAAGATAAATTAGGGAATACAATTATGCAGTTTATAGATAAAAGCAAAATCAGAATAGTATCCGGCCGCGGCGGAAACGGTATGGTCGCGTGGCGGCGTGAAAAGTATGTTGATAAAGGCGGGCCGGCAGGCGGTGACGGCGGCCGCGGCGGAGATGTTTATCTTGTTGCGGACGGGGGGATGTCGACTCTGATGGATTTTAAATATAAATCTGTTTATAAAGCGCAGGGCGGTGAAAACGGCGGGATTAAGAACTGTCACGGCGCGTGCGCAAAGGATTTGTATATCAAGGTTCCGGTGGGAACGCTTGTGCGTGATATTAAAACCGGAAACGTTATTGCAGATTTGACGGTAGACGGGCAGACTGTAATGGTCGCAAAAGGCGGCCGCGGCGGACGCGGGAACGCGCGTTTTGCAACCGCGCAAAAGAGGGCGCCGCAGTTTTGCGAGCCTGGAGAACCGGGGATTGAGCGTGAACTCTTTTTAGAATTAAAATTAATCGCGGATGTGGGCTTGCTTGGTATGCCGAATGCCGGAAAATCTACTTTAATAAGCAGGATTTCCTCTGCGCGTCCGAAAATCGCGGATTATCCGTTCACAACGCTTGTTCCGAATTTGGGCGTTGTCAAAAAACGCAACGGTGACGGTTATGTTGTTGCGGATATTCCGGGGCTGATTGAGGGCGCAAGTGAAGGCGTCGGGTTGGGGCACGAATTCCTGCGCCACGTTGAGCGCTGCCGCTTTCTTGTTCATCTGGTTGATGTTACGGCAGAAAACCCGCTGCAAAACTATCAGGTGATTAACAACGAATTGAAAAAACATTCAGATGCCCTCTATAACCGTTATCAAATTGTTGTTTTGAATAAAATTGATGCGATTGATTCGGAACGTCTTGAAGAATTGAAGGCAGAATTTACACCTCATGTTAAAGAACTTTATACGATTTCGGCGGTTACGGGTGAAGGTTTGGACAGGCTGCTTGATGTTATGAGCGAAAAGGTTGACGAAATTCCGCATCCGCCGTCAGAAGTTAATGTTGAGGAAGATTTGGGCGCCTTCGACAATGACGACAGTAATTTTGAGGTGTTTAAGGCTGATAAAAATACATTCATTGTACAGGGCGGCAAAATCGAGCGTCTTGCGCAGGTAACGAGTGACCGTAACCCGGAACAGATTATACGGCTTCAAAATATTATGAAGGGTATGGGAATTTTTGATGAACTGGCAAAACGCGGAATTAAAGACGAGGATACCGTAATCGTCGGGCATCTTGAGTTTGTTTATTTTAAAGATGAAATTTATGGTTAGGCGGGGCACCCCCATTCATAATTAGAGGTTGAGTGTCTTGTAAATCTCTTGCCAAAAAATTAAAATTTTTATATAATCTGAAAGGAAATAGGGAGAGGTGTATTATGAATATTGAACATATTAAAAAAGTCGATCCGCAGGTTGCTGAGCAGATTGAACTTGAATTGAAAAGACAGCAGGAAACAATTGAGCTGATTGCAAGTGAAAATATTACCTCTCTTGCGGTTATGGAGGCTGCCGGCAGCGTTCTCACAAACAAATACGCGGAAGGAAAACCGCATAAACGTTTCTACAACGGCTGCGAGCATGTTGATGTTATTGAAGAGCTGGCGCAAAAACGCGCGTGTGAACTTTTTCACATGGATCATGCCAATGTTCAGCCACACTCCGGAGCGCAAGCCAATATGGCAGTTTTTGTTTACGCGCTTAAGCCGGGTGATACGGTTCTCGGGATGGATTTATCCAACGGCGGTCACCTCTCTCACGGCTCGCCGGTTAACTTTTCAGGGCTTTATTTTAACGTAAAAAGCTACGGTGTTGATGAAAACGGCAACATTGATTACGAAAATGTCCGTCAAATGGCGCTTGAACATAAACCTAAATTGATTATTTGCGGGGCAAGTAATTATTCTAAAGTTATTGATTTTAAAAAGTTTAAAGAAATTGCAGATGAGGTCGGAGCGCTTCTGCTCGCGGACATTGCGCATATTGCCGGACTTGTGGTTGCCGGAATTCACCCGTCACCGGCTCCTTATGCGGATTTCGTAACCACCACCACCCACAAATCTTTAAGAGGCCCTCGCGGCGGAATTATTATGTGCAAGAAAGAGCACGCTTTAGGCATTGATAAGGCTGTATTCCCCGGAATTCAGGGCGGGCCGCTTGAACATATAATTGCGGCTAAGGCTGTAGCGTTAAAAGAAGCGGGTGCTCCGGAATTTAAAACTTATGCACAGCAAATTGTTAAAAATGCCAAAGCTCTGGCACAAGGTTTGCTGGATAACGGAATGGAAATCGTCGGCGGTATGACTGAAAACCACCTTATGACGCTTGATTTGCGCAATACCGGTAAAACCGGCAAGGATATGGCAAATGTGCTTGAACGTGTCGGGATTACCGCAAACAAAAATACCGTTCCGAATGACCCGCAAAGTCCGTTTGTAACAAGCGGTATCAGGCTCGGTACTCCTGCGGTTACAACCCGCGGATTTAAAGAAGATGATATGCGCGTTGTCGCAGAAATTATTGCCGGTGCGATTAAAAATTCTGACAACGAAGCAGAACTTGCAAAAATCAGAGAAAAATCTCTCGCTCTTTGCAAAAAATATCCGTTATATGAAGGTTAAACTACTATGAAAATGAGCGCACATATTTTAGGTTCAGTGATAGCATATATCTTTGGAATGTTTCTGGTTCCAATGGTTATAGATTTTTCTAAAAAAGAAGGGCTGGTTGATGTCCCGAACGAAAGAAAAATTCACACAAAACCTATTTCGCGCATAGGCGGGGTAGCGATTTTTTCCAGCGTAATGCTTACATTTTTAAGTCTGGTTTTATTAAGCTACTACCCGTATGGAAGCCTGCTGTCCGGCGTTTTGCTCGGAAGCTCACTGATGTTTCTGCTCGGGCTTGTCGATGATATTTACAACCTTGACGCTAAAACAAAACTTTTTATACAAATCGCAATCGCCACGCTTGCATATCTTCTGGGGATAAGTATTCATACACTTCCGTTTGTAGGTGAAATCGGCTTGTGGTCTTATCCGGTCACGATTTTGTGGATTGTCGGGATAAGTAATGCCCTGAACTTTATTGACGGCGTTGACGGGCTTGCCGGAACTATTACCGCGCTTGCGGCGATTTCACTTTCCGTGATTGCGGTTACTATGTCGCCTGCCAATCCGATAATTGCTCTGGTCGGGTTTATTCTGGCCGGTTCAATGCTTGCGTTTTTGACATACAATTACAATCCTGCAAGAATTTTTATGGGCGATTCCGGCGCGCTGTTTTCCGGATTTATGCTCGCAACTATTTCTGTTATCGGAATTATGAAAACTGCAACGCTTGCAATCTTTATCATTGCGCCGCTTGTGCTTGCTGTGCCGATTTTGGACATAACTTTTTCCAGCCTCAGGCGTATCGCGAAAGGTAAATCTCCGTTTGTTGCAGATGCCGAACACATTCACCACAAACTTATCCACGCAGGCTTTTCTCAAAAGTCTACTGTTGGAATTCTGGCCTCTGTCGCGATAGTCTTTAGCTCGGTTGCGGCACTGATTTTGGGTAACCAGACCGTTAGATACTTCATAACTGCAATCGTAATACTTGTATCTATAATGGTTATTATGAATTTGGCAAAATACTATTTCGGTTCGCGCAAGTAGGCTTGACTAAACTCAAAACATGGTAACATAATAAGAGTGGCAATGAGGCAATAAGAGAATAAGGCAAAGAGTCGTAATTGTCGAAAGGACGAGAAAAGTTAATAAGTTAATAGGTTAAAGAGTTAATAAGGGATATGACCGAATTGACGAAAATAAACCCGGATAAACTCCCATAATCCTAATTAACTTATTAACTGTTTAACTGATTAACTAGAAAAAAAGAAAGGATGGAAAATGAAAAACCGAAGAGTAAGCATTTTATCAGGGGGGGGGGGGGCCTCTCTTAACAGGCACAATTGAGGAGTCGGCCGCTGAGCGGCATCCACAAAGCGACCCGAGTGGGAATTTAACGAAAGAAGTAAGCACGAAGGCCGTAAAGTATCCGTCATTGCGAGCGGTCGCAGACCGCGTGGCAATCCACCGGCGGTCGAGCCGGTTCCATAATGGGCTGGTCGGCTTCCGGTCAGCGTTTACCATGGCGGAGATACTGTTATCCCTGACGATAATCGGCGTGGTGGCGGCGATAACGCTTCTGTCACTCACCGGCAACATTAACGAACGCACATGGAACACGCAGCGAAAAGCTTTATATGCGCGCTTTTCACAGGCAATCTCATTAATGCCTGCAATAAATGGTTATGGTACGTTGAAAGAAGTTACCGACAGCGCCACCGGCTCAACCTCAATTGAGGATACCGCAGCTGAAACTTTTGTGACCGCAGGTTTATCTAAAATCATGAAAATAAATAATATTTGTGATAATAATCATCTTGAGGATTGTGGTTTCGCTTCCCGTATAACAACTGCTGACGGTGAACAAATTTCTACGCCTAAGACAATGACTGAATTAAATTCTCAAATGACGATGTCAGCATCAAACGGATTTAATACAACGTCAATGTTAGATACGAAAGCTGCCGCGTTTGAAACTCAAAACGGAGAAAGTGTTTTGGTTTATTATAACCCCGGATGTATCGGAAGTTTGCAGGAAACTCCCTGGGGCGGCGGTGTTGGTTATTATATTCAAAACAAAATATGTGCCAATTTTATTTATGATTTGAACGGCACCAAAGGCCCGAATACTGTCGGCAAAGATATCGGGTTTATGAGCGCAATGTATCCGTCGGATGTTAAGCTTGCAATGCCTGTGCCTGCTCCGGCTCCGGCCGGCGGAACTGTCCTCGGGGTGGATGCGTCAAAAACCTGCACTAATTACGATAGTGAATACCGGCTGCCAAATATTGAGGAAGGGATAACAATCTTTGTCAATCAAAAACTGTTATCGGCAAATTTTGATGATGCATATTGGACTTCCAGTAAAATAGTGCAGAACGGCGAAACCCGTATGCTGTTAATCGTAATGCGCAGCGGTGATCGCGGCGGGCAGGTTGATGACTTAAGACCTGATAGCGGGCAGCGTCCTGTGTTATGCGTCAAACGATAATTCCCTGCGGGTACTGTTACGAATTCTTAATAGTACCCGTTTTACATACTTGACAAAATTCTATACTTATGATAGCCTTTAAAAAAAGGATTTAATTACTCAGTTCTGGTGTGCCTAAACAAGGAACAGATGACGAAACAATCTTTGAGGATTGGTTCTGTGTTTCTCAGGTGGCTATGAAGAATATTTAAGTGTAAATCCTGCCCATAGCAGAAGTAGACTCAAGGCGGGTCGAAGCTTGCGTGAAACTGACGAGGTTAGAACTATGCCGATAGATGGTGTTCAAAACTATAATATAACTGCGAGAAGTGGTTCGCTGTCAAATGTAATTGCCGGCACCGTTCTTGGTGTCGCTGCCGGATATGCAGCAAAGCATGTTGTTCCGCTTGATCCGGCAGAGCGTTCTAACATCCCTTATCGTTCAATAATCAATGTTGCAAGAAAAGAAACCAATAAAAAAATGGTTGAAAATTTTAATGCGCTTAACAAACGCTCAGAAGCTCAAGATGTGTTTGTCAAAATGATTAAAGACAAAGAATTTAAAAATAGTAATAAAATCATAAAAACTTTAGAAACTTCCAAGCCCGATGTCGCAAAAGAATTTAAGAAGATTATTAAAGTTGCTGATAAAGACTCAAGCGCGGTTGCAAAACAGTATGCAGGTGCATATCACAGATTTTTGAAATGTCTGCGCCCAAATGCACAATTTGTGGGTGTGGGTGCTGCAGCCGGTTTCATTGGCGGTGTACTGTATAACGTGTTTACTCACGATAAAGCATAAGTTTAAATTTTGTATTTGAATATCGAGTTAAATTTTGGCCTTTTGGGCCTTTTTTTTTTTTATCTGGATTGCCACGCTCCCGTTGGTCGCTCGTGATGACTTTAGCGGTTTATGCTGTCTGCGCCAGTTTGTTCAGCATATTTATCGCCGGAAAATATTCTTTTAAAATATGCAGGCAGGAAAGACAGTAATTTTTTGCTCCCTCTTTATCGCCGGCATCATACTTCATAAGCGCTATCTGATAATGAAGTTCCGGATCATTGTATAAGAAATCTTTTGCTTTGTTTGCGAAAAATTCAGCAAATTGTTGATAGTGATTAAAATGGAACGCGCGGGCGAAAAATTTGTAAGATTCGGCGTTAATACTTGCAAAAATGTCTGAATAAGCGCACAGAATTTCTACGTAATTTCCCTTGTGATATTGCATCAGCAGGTTTAAATCAACTTCTAGAAAATTCCTGAGTTGAAAGAATGTCGGCATTTCTTCATAGTTAATTTCCTGAGTTGTAAATTTTTTCTGGAGAATAGAAACTAACTTATATCCCCAAAGGGCGCGGTTGTCGAACGATTTTATTTTTGAAAATAACTGTTTGGCGCCCTTCAAATCGTCTTCTAGAAGTTTGCAGTATGCGTATTCAAGCGTGAACCCGTTTTTTGCAAAGAAAATTTTAGCCTCTTTTAGGTTGCCGTTTAGAAGTCTTTCTTTGTTTTTCAGGTATTTGTCTTCTTGCATAAGAGTGCGGAATTGTTTGTTAGTATTTGTTATCAGAGTTAAAATCCAGAGATGGCATCATATAATTCATCATCATAGCCTGAAGCATTTGAGGATTATACTGGCCCGGATTATTTTGCATTTGGGTCATCATATAAGGAAGCATATCCAGTGAGCGGTTCTGGTTATTGTTATTGCCGAGAAGCATGCTCATTTGCGCCATTTCGGGATTATAATTTGCAGGCATTGCATTTGGTTGAATTGTCACTGCCATTCCAGCGTTTTGAAGTGTTTTTAAAGCCTGTGCAATGTCATCATTACTTGGCGTTTGCGGTTGAGCCGGCTGTTCAATGACAGGTTCTTCTTTTTGTAAGGCTGGTTGGACTTCTGCTGTATTCATGGCAAGCATTGCCGGAAGTTCTTTTAAATCGGTTGTGCTGTCATTAATGAGGTTAGATTCTTCTTTGTATTCTTGAACCTGCGCATCAATATCAGCGCCTTCAACTCCGAGGTTAGGGCAGGCAGGGCCGCCGATTAGGCAGTCGCGTCCTCTTATTGCACATTCCGTTAAAGTATCACCCGGTTTAAGTTTAAGAATTGCATCATATAAATCCAGAGCAGCTTTAACGTCACCTATCTGAGTGTATGAAAGTGCCATATAGTACATTGCTACAGGGTTAGGGTTATCCTGCTGCATTTTGGATTGTGCTTCCTGAATGCAGCCGACATAATTTTTTGCATTATATTTTTCAATGAGGCTTTCAATTAGTGCCGGATCATAGTACATATTGTTTGTAGCGGTCAAATAGCTCTGTGCGTCCACTGTCGGATAAATTGCCTTTGCACTGGATCCTGTTGGAACTGCTTCCGCGCCATCTGTTCCGCCGGTTGCATCGTCAGCATTATTGATTGCGGCATCCAAATCAAAAGAGAAATCTTCTGCTGCGAATGTAGTGCTTGTAAAACCACCGATTATTGTACACATTGTCAGCAATAATATCTTTTTCATATTTTTCATTTTAATCAACCTCTTGAAATAATTTTAATAATTTTTATAAATAAATCAACCTTTATATCTTTATTTAATCATATTATACAATAGTTTGCAAGTTTATCACTAATGTAAATGAATGAATTATTTAGAAGTGAAAGTTTTTCTATGTTTATATAGAAGTACAAAAAAGATTATGATAAGAACAGTAACAGCGAGTATTACCAGTTCAATATACTGTTTTATAGCTTCTCCAAAGAACATCAGCACAAGGCTTACAAGGAAAAATCTTGCGCCTCTGCCGACAAAGCTTGCAAGGAAAAATTGAAGGAAATTCATTTTTAAAATCCCGCTTGCGATTGTAAAAATTTTATATGGAATAGGCGTGAAGGCTGAGATAAACACAGCGAGCATTCCATATTTGTCATATAACTTTTCAACATTTTCAAATTGTTTGTGATATTTTTTGAAAAGCAGGTTAAAAGCAGGGCGTCCGCCGAAGAGTCCTATACCGTAGCCAATTACGCCGCCGATGGCAGAGGACAGCGTGCAGATGAATGCATACCACAGCGCAAGCTGCGGGTTTTTCAAATCCATTGTTATCAGCAGGATATCAGGCGGCGGAAGAAGGAAAAAGCTTTCCACACAGGAGTTTATGGCTAACCCTAAAAGCCCCCATTGTTCAAACCAGCCGTTCATTGCTATAAATAAATCGTGCATCATACTTCTCCTGTGAAAGATATTATACTATAAAATTTTAGAATATTCCTCTTGCAGGAAATTTTTCGGCGGAGATTTTAATTCTATGAAATCCCACGGCAGTTTTGTGTTTAGATTCCAGTTCTCATTCGCATAGTAATCAGTGTTTATATTATTTTGTCGTGCAGCCTGTTTAAAGGCGCCGGACTTGCCGCCGAGCTTATATGTGTCAATCAAAAATTGCGTAAAACTTCCGTCCCCGCGTGATAAAACCGCCTGCCAGTAATCCCATTTTGCGCTGGAAATACTTATGTTTATACCCAGTTTGTGAAATTCTTTTTTCAGATAATTACTTTTTTTCTCAAGACTTTTTATGTTTTCGTGTCCGAACCACTGGAACGGAGTGTGCGCTTTTGGAACAAATGTTGAAACTCCGAAAGATATGTCAAATCCTGCAAAATTTGTTTTCAATCGTTTTGCAAGCGATATAAGTGCGTCAATATCTTCCTGCGTTTCGGTCGGCAGCCCTATCATTGCATAGAATTTGAATCCTTTAAGTCCGTTTTCTTTTGCAATGCGTACGGCAGAAAAAATTTGTTCTTCGGTTATGTTTTTGTTGATAACTTTTCTTAATCTTTCGCTTCCGGCTTCAACGGCAAGTGTTGAATGGTGTGAACCTGTAAGTACAAGGGTTTTAATAACGTCAGGCGTTACGGCATCGACCCGCAGGGAAGAAAAATTCATCTCGATTTCGGGGCGTTCCAGTGCTTTTTCATAAATATATTTACAAAGTTCGTTAAATTTCGGATGCGCGCTTATTTGTGCACCGAGCAGCGCTATTTTGTTTGTGTGCGCAAGCCCCAAATCAATAACCCGTTTCAACTCCTCAATCGGAACAAACCTTATCGGAAGATTTAAAAAGCAGGCAAGACAAAAACGGCAGCAATTTGCGCAGCCGCGCTCAACTTCAATGATAAATGTGTCTTTGAAAAAAGAATCATCGCTTAAAATAGTCGAATAAATACACTCTAAAGATTTTTTTGTGGATTTTATTACAGTTTTTTGTTCAAGTGAAGGAACATAAACCCCTTCAATTTCTGAAAGGAGTTTTAGAATTTCAGGACGCGGACGGTTTTTGTTTTCCTTAATGAGGTTTATAATAGAAGTATTTAAATTTTCTCCGTCGCCGATTACTATAAAATCAAAGAACTCGCGGTACGGTTCAGGATTTGCGCTCACAACGGGGCCGCCTGCAAAAATTAACGGGTGAGAAGCGCCGCGTTCGCTTGCGCGGAACGGAATTTTATACTTTTCAAGTATTTGTAATATGTTTAAGAAATCAAAGTCAAACGAGAACGAAAATGCCATTAAGTCTACTTCCGACGGCATAAAACGTGTTGTTTCAGTGTCGGTTGTAATTTTTTCAACGCAAACATCCGGCAGCATTTCAGCCTCTTTAAGCAGCCATAAGTAGCCCAGAGAGGAGAGCGCAAAAGAATTTACTGCCGGATAGCAAAACCAGAAAATCAATTCCGGAGATTTATTTTGCGGCGGGGTATAGAGTTTATTCTCCATTAGCAATCAGCTCCGGTGTTTCTTCGTTAATTTTCTTTATATAAAGTTCATCAACTAAAACGCAGATAGTAGATGCGATTGCCGGAGAAAGGATTACGCCTACAACGCCGAAATACTGTTGCGCGATAAATAACGCCAGAAACAGTGTCAGCGGGTGTAAAGACATAAATTTTCCGAACAGGAATGGTCTTATGACGTAATTTGATATCTGCTGGACGAGAAAGAATACTGCTATTGCGAGAATAACTTTAACCCAGCCGGCCGAATATGCAGCCAGAACAATTGCGGCAAGTGCAATTGCCGGCCCGACAAGCGGAACAATGTCAAGGATACCGGAAATTAAACCGAGAAGGAATGAATATTTGATATTCAAAATCCACAGTCCTATCATCACCATTACACCTACAGAAATCATGGAAAGAACCTGTGTTCTGACGTAGGCACCGACTTTCAGGCTGATTGTTTCCAGAATACTTCTGGCAGAGGCTTTCATATCCACTGGGAAGAATTCTACAAATTTGCCTTCAAGATATTCTTTATCAATAGCGTAGTAGAATACAATCATGGTAAAGACGATTAAAAATACGCAAATTTCAGCCAGATTCATTGTTAAATCAATGGATTTGTTAACAATGTTTTGCGCAATTCCGCCCATTGAAGCCATAATATCCTGTAAATCAAGCAGATCGGCCAGTCTGTAGCCAAAGGCTGATTTTGTGGTAATAAATGTTGTTGCCGTATCAATATTTTTCGGCAAAGATTCACAGAAGGATATAATTTCGTTTACTGATGCGACCAGAATAGGGATAAACGTCAAAAATGTCAGGAGCATAAACGCTAGAACTACAAGTGTGGCTGCGATTTTACGGTTCATAAATTTTTGAAGTTTTCCTATGAACGGTTCCATTGAGGAGGTAACAACAAATGCCGAATAGAAAAGCAGAAAAATACCCATTATTTGTGGAATAAACAGCAATACTGCTATCAGCAGTAAAACACAAACTATATTTTTTATTGTGAACCATTTTTTGTACATAGTATCTCCTTATGTTTTTGCATAAAAGCGGCGGACATCCGTCCGCCATCCGGATATTTAGCTGAATAATTCCGTGTAGTCCGGAATTTCAAATTTTTCGTTGTTAGCGTCTTTGTTAACAAAATCAAGATAGTAATTCAGCGCTGTTTCTTTTGAATTTTCATAGAAATCCTGCGGGATGAATTTTTTATGAAGTTCCGTTCTTTCTCCTGAATAGTTGCCTAAAATTCCGGCAAAGGTTTCAATATTTTCTTTATCAGCACCGCCGCCATAGGCTTTTGTTTTGGCATCAGTTCCGGACGGTCTGATTTCTATATATTTGTCTGAGAAGTTCAGATATGTTCCGTCGCCGACAAATTTTATGTCTGTAAGGTTTGAAAAATCAAGTTCTTTGAATGTATCAGCGAGCACTTCTTTAACATTTTCAAGCGTCATCAGGCCTTTTCTGACGGCAATGGCCATAGAAAGATAGAAAAGATCATTTTTCGTACGCTTTTCTTCTCCGAGAAGTTTTTCCGCTTTTAATTTTTCAATATCCGGTTCGGATTCGTTGTAGTATGCAATATCTACTCTTGTATCATATTTTGCCGTAATATTATTTTCTTTAAGCAGATTGATAAAGTGTTCGGCAAGAGTCTTTTTCCCGAGCTGCGAAACGAGCGCTGACGCAACGATAATCGCTTCTGTAGCGCTTTTTTCTCTCATCGCAATGGCTTTTCTGCCGTGCATTGATTGAATTAAATCTTCAGTACCCATAATCATTCCGCCGGATTCCTCGCCACCGAATAAAAGACGCGGGTTAACCCCGAGGTTAATTTCGTTTCCAAAAACATCTTCTACGATGACAGGTTTTTTAGGCGCTTTTTGAAGCTGGAGTTCAACTTTTTTCATAACGTTTGCGATTTCCTTGAACCCTACCGGTACATTGACGACTTTGACATCATTTTTGGCAGCCCATTCGTCCCACGATTTCGCAGAAGCAGTTGTCTTAATGATAAATCTAGGGTGCTTATCCCAGAGTTTTTGTGCTTTCAGTTGTTTTGCCCAGAAGTTCATAAGCATTAAGAATGCCTGATTTGCACTGAATACGGCAAGAATTGTTCTTGCATCTACCCTAACGTAATCAATGCCCTGCTGTTCAAAAAGTTCCATATTTTTAACGCGTTCTTTTTGGGTTATTGTCAGCCTGTCATGGTCAGGGTCTGTAATAAGTACAACCGTTCCCATAGGATAGTTTCTGATGTTATTTTCGTAATCGAGGGTTTCTATTACAGGGAAGAAGGTTTCGCCGTCCGGTTTCCTTGCAATAACTGTGGCATCAACAGAATAATCATAGAAAGCATTTTCGCCGTCCGGAGTTTTGTTGTATTTGCCGATTCCGTGGAAAAACGGATCTTCCTCAATGTTAAGCCAGTCAAACTTATCTGCAATGCCAAGTTTATCAAGCACGCGGCTGAGAGTTCTGTATGCGGAGCCGCCGACGTTTTCTATTACGATTTTGCCCGGATGATTTTTGATTAACTCAAGGTTGCTGTCTTTTGCAACGCCGGATTTTAAATATTCAACATATAAATCAACACCGTCATTAAGCTTTTTCATAACTTTCTGGTCGATTTTTTCATCATGCGCAGAAGCAAAATTTATTGCATAGTAACCAACTTTTTCGGTTTCGTCAAAAATTTCCTGAATTTTATTTACAAATTCCATGGATTCTTCCGGAAGATACTGGCTTCCTTGAGAGTTAAGGTCTTTTGTCGCGTTTTTAACTGAAATCCCGTGGCTTGAGGTAATGTATTCTCCGCCGAGTAAATCAAGTTTGAACGCTAAGAATGATGCAAGCCAGATAGGAATAGATTTTTTTTCATACGGCAGAAGTGTGACTATATCGTTTGCCGCCTGAATACGTGCGATAGCTTCAAGATACGTTGCAGAATTATATCTGACTTCGCGGCCTGCGACTTTGACGATTTGTTTGTCAGGGTATTTTTCATTTGCGACAAGTGCTTTGGCAAGCGTTGCAAGAACAATCCCGACAAGATTTATCGGAAATCTTGTATCCTGCGGAAAAAGAATATTCTGCGGGCCGCGGATTCCGGCAGTCGAAACTTTTGCCTCTTTGGCATAGTTCGCAAACCATTCTTTTAAACCTAAACCCAGCGGATTTTTTTCAGCATCATAAGGCTCAAGGTGTTCTTTCTTTAACAGAAAAGTAAACTCTCCTTTTTCATTAAAATCAATAAGGTTCAATTCTTTTATATAATCCGGTGTTTTGGCATAAACACTTTTGAATAATTCATTTTCTAACGGACAGCTAGCTGTATGCATATATCACATCTCCCTTTTTCTAATTTCTTGAAAAATTATAACACAAAGTAAAATATTTTTTCATAATATAAAGAAAAAATGATTAACTAATGACAAAAACAAAATTTTGTGTATAATATGAATAAAGCAGTTCTCCGCCGCACCGCCTCGCTGAACCGCGAGCCGTTGGCGGCTGCGCTGTCTAATACGCCACTCAAAAGGCTCGCTTGCGTGAGCGGGAGTTGCTACGCAACTCATTCACACCACGTTCCTTATCGCGAGCCTTTCTCGGACAAGTTTAAAGAGGTGTTTATCTTGGCAAAAGAAAAAAGAAATTACTCCAAACGTGACGCATCCGAATTTAATAAGTTCAGAACCTTCTGGCAGATTTTAGTGTGCGGTTGGATTTATATGTTCTGGTATAAAGTCGTCTACAGGCTGGAGGTTTACGGCAGGGAAAATGTTCCTGAGGATAATGAATACATAGTCTGCGCAAACCACCTTTCTAATCTTGACCCGCCGCTTTTGTGTGCGATATTGCCAAGACGCGTAAGCTTTATGGCGAAGAAGGAACTTTTTGACAAACCCCTGCTGCGCTGGTGGATGGACTGGCTCGGTGCATTCGCGGTAAATCGCGAAAAACTCGGCGCGTCTACGATTAAAACTGCAATGTCAATTAAAAAAACCGATTGGGTTCTGGGGCTTTTCCCGCAGGGAACACGCGGTGAATACGGCGTTATTAAAAATGTTTCCAAGGGGTTCGCAAACCTTGCTAAAGTTACTAAATGCGGGATTTTACCAATAGGTATACTTGGTACGCAGGAAAAGAAAAAATTGCCTTTTTCCGGTAAAATAATTGTTAAAATAGGTGAGGTAATACCTTACAGTGATAATGTGGAAGATATGGTTAAAAGCTGGATTGCATCAATAGAAAAGCTGACCGGATTTAAGTATGAGGAATGAAAAAGTGGGAAAACAGCCTAGAAATTTTAACAGAAGATATGCTCGGGAGTACAATATTTTCAGAACCATATTTTATTATGGTGTAATCTACTTTATGGTAATCCCGTTTATGAATAAGTACTATAACTACACGATTACCGGTCGTGAAAATTTGCCTAAACATCAAAAGGCAAATAAACTTATCTATGCAGCCAACCACGTTTCAGAACTTGATCCGCCTATGGTTACTCTGGCGGTTATGCGACCTGTTGCTTATATGGCAAAAAAAGAACTGTTTGAAAAAACAGATAAAAGAAACTGGCTTGTCAAACGCCTCGGCGCTTTTGCCGTTGACAGAGAAAAACCGGAAATAGCAACGTTTAAAACTGTTAAAGATATTTTGAGTACAAGCTGGTCGCTGGGGGTTTTCCCTCAAGGCGGAACACGTCCTTACGGGAAACTTGATGATTTAAAACGCGGTTTTGTAGTAATAGCTAAAAAAGCCAAAGCTGATATAGTACCGGTTGCGATTGGTAAATGGGACGGTTATCCGGATAAAAATAATCCGAAGCAAAAGAAAAATGTGTCGCTTCATATTTGCAAACCGATATCTTATGAACTTGATACGGAAGAGATTTTGTATCAATGGAGTAAGGCAATCTCCGAACACGCAGAATATACAGAAATTATGCCAAAACCGGTTCATTCAGAGGAAAAAGTTCCGGTATAAATTTATAAAAAACTCCCGCAAGGGAGCCTTGCCACTGAGTGGCCTCTATATATGGAATCCGTGCTATCGGTCTTGACTAAATAGAAAACATGTTACATAATGGAAGAGGCAATAAGTAAATAAGGCAATAGGGCAATAAGTTGTTATGGCCGAATGGAAGATATAAGTTAATAAGTTAATAGGTTAAAAAGTTAATAAGGAATATGACCGAAATGAAGAAAATAAACCCGGGGTAAAATCCCATAACCCTAATTAACTTATTAACTCATTAACTATTAACAAGAAAAAGTAGGTTGGGCTTGCCAGCCCAACGGAACAAAAGAAAGTTCCGGCGGTCAGCGTTCACAATGGCAGAGATATTATTATCCCTGACGATAATCGGTGTGGTTGCAGCGATAACGCTTCCGTCACTTACCGGCAACATAAACGAGCGCACATGGAACACGCAAATTTATTAACAGGCAGTTTATATGTCCGAGAAAGGCTCGCGATAAGGAACGTGAGCGAGCCTTTTGAGTGGCGTATTAGACAGCGTAGCCACGCGCGACCCGCGGTTCAGCGGGGCGGAAGTGGCGGAGAACTGCTTTATTAGTTGGAAAGATAAAGAGAACAGGAGGTACTACGCCGTACCTCCTGTGTTTGTGTTAATAAAATTTGGTTTTTTAAACCAGGGTAAAAATTTTCTGATTTCAGTTAAAGTATTTTGATAATCTCCATTGAATGTTAAGCAACGGTCATCAATTATTAAAAAGGCAGGGTCTTTTGTGTTTGTAACTGCGGTGACGAATCGTGACAATTGGTTTTCTTCGAGCCACTTCCGGGCAAGCGATTTATCTCTGGTGGTGAATATTTTAATTTCGTAGTTGTTGTCGACGAGGTTTGTTAGGAATTCTTTTGCGCCTTCTTTTACTGGCGGAATGAAATCGGGGTTAAAATTACCCGTGTAGGTGTTTAAAACTCCGTCTAAATCAATTAATAATGTTCGCATAATGTTCCCCCTCGTGCGATTCCGCCCATCTGTCAGGACTATTGTCGCTGGACTACTGGCATAGTATCTCATATATTCCACAATATGTCAAGTGCTATTGGGAAAAAGTTTGCATATCGCCTAAAGACCTTACGTAAAAAGTTTGGTTTATCGCAGGAAGAACTTGCTGAGATTTTTGATGTTGACCCAAGTTATATCGGCCGTTTGGAAAGATTAGAGAGAAATCCAAGTCTGGAAACATTAGAAAGGATTGCAAATGGGATAGGCGTTAAGGTGCATGACCTGATTAATTTTGATAAAGAGCTGGAAGTTAATTTGAAAAAGCCGCACTAGGTTGTCAGCTCACCGTAGATTTGGCCGTCTTTGACGCCTGTGATTTTAACCTTTTGAAGTGTATTTGTCAGGCTTAAATCCCTGCTGTCGGTCACGATTGTTAAATAATTTTCGCTAACGCCTTTGAGAAGCCCCGTGGCTTTTTGAGGGCGTTTTTCAACGTGGATTTCGTGTACGGTGCCGAGGTTTCTCGCGACAAATTCATCATATTTGCGTCTTGAAATCTCTTTGATAATATTGGCGCGTTCTTCCTTTACCCTTTCCGGAACATGTCCTTCACGCGCTGCGCCGACTGTTCCCTGACGAACTGAATACGGGAATGTGTGGATTTGGCTTAAACCTGATTTTTCAAGATTTTGACGCGTGGTTTCAAAATCCTCATCCGATTCGCCGGCAAACCCCGCGATTATGTCGCTTCCGAGAAACGGCAGCTTGAACATGGAATTTATCCGCTCAATCTGCTCAAGATAAAATTCTACAGTGTAGAAACGGTTCATTGAACGCAACGTCTTGTTGCAGGCCGATTGCAGGGAAAGATGGAAGTGCGGTGCAAATTTTTCGGAATGCGATAAAAATTCAAGCATTTCGTCAGTAATTTCCAGCGGATTTAAAGAGCCAAGCCGGTAGCGGTGGATTTTTGCTTTTTCTTCAACTTCTTTCAAAAGGTCTAAAAGCTCCAGACCAAAATCTTTGCCCCATTGACCGATATGAATTCCGGTAAACACAATTTCCTTAAATCCGTGGTCTGCAAAATTGTTTATTTGTTCGATAATAAATTTGCTGTCAGCGCTCCGGCTTTTGCCGCGCGCAAACGGGATTATGCAGTAGGTGCAGCGGTTGTCGCACCCGTCTTGAATTTTCAGGCTTGCACGGGTTTTTGTCATATCTGAAAGCACAATTTTATGAAAATCTTTCATATTCATAATATCGCCCGCCGCGATTTTCTCATTGCCTGAAATATAGTCAAAAATGTTTAATTTTTCATCATTCCCGATTACAAAATCAATGTAGTCGCGCGTCAAAAGTTCTTCTTTTTCCACCTGCGCAATGCAGCCTGTTAAAACATTGATAATTCCTGCGTTTTTATGCTTTGCGCTGCGCAGAAGATAAAACGCTTCATTGTCGCTTTTGTGCGTCACAGTACAGGAGTTCAGGATAAAATAATCGGCTTCTTCAATACTTTTTACCTGTTCCAGCCCGTTAGAAGTAAGATTTTCTATAATTATTGAGGATTCAAACTGGTTAGATTTGCACCCCATTGTGTGGATGTAATATTTTTTCATATTGATTATGATAGCATAAATACGAGTTAATAAGTTAATGTGTTAATCGCAGCCTCTGGCTGCTGATAATTGTCCGAGAAAGGCTCGCGATAAGGCACGTGAGCGAGCCTTTTGAGTGGCGTATTAGACGGCGCAGTCGCGGGTTGACCTGCGGGAGCAGGGCAAGCAGGCGACGAAGAACTGCTTTATTAAGGTTTATAAGAATTAATCCGGATTCATTCTTTTCTATTTGGTCAAAATCCTTATTAACTTATTAACTAATTAACCTATTAACTATGCAGGTTTTTTGTAACGAATTCTTAACAAATTTTCATCATGTTAGCAAAAAAATTTACTCACAGGTTTTATCCTGATATAATATAGTAACTAATGGAAGGTGTGTATATGCAAATTCAAGCCGTAAATAATAGTGTGGATTTTGGTAAATCAAGAGCCCGTAAGGCACGTGAAGCTATGATCAGGCAGCAGGAAGACGCGATTTTGATGCTTGATGATAAATCAATCAGAGAAATTGCAGTTCAGAGCGCGGCAATTCAGACAAATGACAAGAAACACCAGCAAATTTCTAATGGCTTAATTGCCTCAATTCCGGTACTTTGCGGTATCAATAGCGCAATTGCATCGCGTGGTATGAATGGCGCAATGGTTGGTGCTGAACTCGCAGAAAGCGCGCCTAAGGGTTTGACAACAAAATTCTTTAAGACCGTCGGTAAAAATTTAAATGGTGCAGCAGCCAGAACCGCAGTAGGACTTGCGGGCGCTCTTAGCCTTGCAGGACTTTTCGCAATCGTTGACGGTACTGTACTTGCCAAAAGAGAAGCTTCTAAAGCCTCTGAAGGCGTTAGAAACTTTGAAAGAAAACATCCGGGTACAACCATGCTCGCAACTATTGGTGCAGCGTTCGCAGCTGCTCATTATATCCCGAAAGGTATTTCTGCTTTAACAGACAAAATTTCATCAAAAACAGTTGTTAATATGCAAAAGAATATGACGAAATTCGGTGAAAAATTTAATAAAAATTCATTTGTTGATTCTTTAGCATCTGGCTGTAGAAGTATAGCGCAAAATACGCCTTCTTCACTGAAGAGCGTCGGTAAATATGCATTAGCCCTGGCACCGTTTGCGGTTGTCGTTGGAGCGTTGGCTCACGCATTTGACCACAGCGCACAAAAGAACAAAGTCGCAGCCCAAAACTTTAAAGATATTAAAGATTTGCAAATGGACATTATCAATCAAAGACGCATAAATAATGAAAAAGCTAAAAATGCAATGGCACTAAAGCTTCGTTCACATAACGCGTAGAGATTAAAGCAAAAAAGCTCCCGCAAGGGAGCTTTTTTGCTGAGTGGCCTCTATATATGGAATCAGTGCTATCGGTCTTGACTAAATAGCAAACATGGTACATAATGAATAAGGCAATAGGGCAATAAGTCGTTATGGCCAAATGGACAAGAAAAGTTAATAGGTTAATCAGTTAATAAGTTAATAAGGGATATGACCGAAATGGCAGAAAATGAACCCGGGTAAAATTCCATAATCCTAATTAACTGATTAACTAATTAACAAGAATGTAGGTTGGGCTTTCCAGCCCAACGGAACAAAAAGAAAGGATGGAAAAATGAAAAAACAGAGAAGTGTAATTACTTG
>CALUQY010000018.1 GCA_944323035.1 Candidatus Gastranaerophilales bacterium | reverse complement strand
ACAACACAATAAATATTGTGTTGTACAAAAGATTTTAAAAGAAAGGAAGTTCAAATGGGTGATGAAATTTTTATTGGTAATGTTCGTTTTAACAAGAGTGATATTGTTAAATCTACTACAAGCAGAACTGCGGATGGCTCCAAGCTTTATTCTGTGTTTTTGAAAAATGGTACAAAAATGCATTTTTATGATCAGAATGCCAATTCAAATGCCAGAGTAATCATTGGTTATGATGTTGGTAATGAAAACAAATACGGTACCTCTTTTGCGGGTATTCAGGGTATGGTCATTGAAGGCTCTGATAAGGATGATTATTATCATCTGCGGGATTGTGATTATTATGAAGTGAACATTGAAGGCGGAGGAAAAGATGAGGTTCGTGTAGTTAATACTGAGGGTGAACCGCAGAATGCCAGCGTAAACAGTGATTATCGTGACAATGTTTATACCGTTGATACTTCACGCAATATTTCTATGAGTGAGGGCTTCTTTATTTCGGATAATTTGAAATCGAGAACTAAAAATCCGGAGATTATTACTCACAGTAATAGTAAACCACCGCAAAGAATCGGGGCGGATCTTGCGAATTTGCAACCTGTAACCTCTATTGTGACACAACAAAATAATGAAATATGTGAATATAAAGATGCAGACGGTAATACTGTTATAAGGGTGGATTATATGAATGATGATCCGGAGGAATTATATGCGGAAGAAGAGGTAATATCACCTGAAGGACGTTTAATCTCTTATACCAAGCGTATGTCAGACGGTGAAGGTATAAAGGGTTCCATCTGGTTTGATAAATATATATTTGATGAAAATGGTAAACCTTCAAAAGTTATCGTAACCAGATATGATAATGGCAAACTGGTTTATACAAAAGAACGTGCGCCTGAATCCGAGGATGACGCAAAATTAGTCGGAATCGTTATGCCCGGAGTTGTTATTCCGGATACGGAAATGCGTCAATTTTTAGAAGAGCGGGGAGCAACTCTTGTTGGACATTTTTAGACAAAAACGGAGCGGGAATTTTTCTCGCTCCCTTTTTGTTAAAATTTCGTAATAAACTGGCAAATTTTCTTATTAATAGGGTTTTGACTGTACACAAAACTTAAAAATGACTTGTGGATATTTCAAATCAGTTTTATAATTGTAAATGCTGAAAATATGAAAGGGTTTTGAAGAAAATGGTTTTACAAGAAACTTTGAAACAGTTAGAACGCTCAATTAATCCGACGCACGATATTAAACTTTTTGCAGGACGTTCTAACCCGTTGTTAGCCCAGGAAATTGCCGATTATTTAGGAACTACAATCGGTCCTATGCTTGTTAAGAATTTTGCTGACGGCGAAATTTATGTGCAGGTGAAGGAAAGTGTCCGCGGTGATGATGTTTTTATTCTCCAGCCGCTTTGCAATCCGGTTAACGAAAACCTGATGGAATTGCTGATTATCATTGATGCTTTCAAAAGGGCGAGCGCAAAAACCATAACCGCTGTTATTCCATACTACGGTTATGCAAGGCAGGATAGAAAAACCTCCGGCCGTGAAGCCATTACTGCTAAACTGGTTGCGGATTTGCTCACTACAGCCGGCGCAGACAGGGTTCTGGCAATGGATTTGCACACCGGACAAATTCAGGGCTTCTTTAATATCCTTGTTGACCACATTTTTGCAACCCCTATTCTGGTAAATTATATTAAAAGTTTGAAGATTAATCCTGAAGATATGGTTGCGGTCAGCCCTGACACCGGCGGGGTTCAGAGAACAAGACATTTCGCAAAAGATATCGGCTGCTCACTTGCTATTATCGACAAACGTAGAGATAAGCACAATGAAGCAATTGCTAATTACGTAATCGGTGATGTAAAAGGCAAAGTTTGCGTTATGTATGACGATATGATTGATACCGCAGGTACTATAACGGAAGCTTCAAAATTATTGATGAAAGAAGGCGCAAAAGAAGTCTATGTTTGCGCTGTCCACCCTGTATTCTCGGGGCCTGCGCTTGAAAGAATTGCAAATTCGCCTATTAAGGAATGTATCGTAACAAATACAATTCCTCTGGATATGTCGAAAATGCCGCCAAATGTAAAACAATTGTCAATCGCTCCGCTATTAGGACAGGCAATTTCAAGAATTCACGATGATGAGTCAATAAGCTCTCTGTTCGGGTTTGAAAAAGAAATGACAGTTTAGAAACAAGAAGCGCAAGGTCTATACCTTGCGCTTCTTGTATATCTTGACTAATTCGTGTAGATAGTACATAATAACAATGTATAACAAAGAAAGGATGGAAAATTTATGAAAAAACGAATTGTAAGTAATTTATCAGGGGGGGGGGGGGAGCCTTCTTAGCGGATGTGAAGCGCCGGCGCCGGTTCGCGTGAGCGAAACGGGCAGGGCGCGTAACTGGACGATGCCGCCGTTGCGACTGGAGCGTGAGTGTAAGGAGCGTCCAAATTCTGCAACGATTGATAATCGTTGCGTAGAATTTGACAGGCGGGAGAACCAACGTTGCGCATTTACTATGGCGGAGATCCTCTTATCCCTGACGATAATAGGCGTTGTGGCGGCGATAACGCTTCCGTCACTCACCGGCAACATAAATGAGCGGACATGGAATACGCAACGAAAAGCCCTATATGCGCGTTTTAGTCAGGCAATAGCCCTGATGCCGGCGTTAAATGGCTATGGAACTTTAACAGAAGGAGATTCTTCAACTTCCGCAGTTGACACTGCCGCCGAAACCTTTGTTACAAACGGACTTTCAAAAGTGTTAAAAATTAACAATATCTGCGACAGCGAGCACCTCGAAGATTGCGGAATACCTGATAAAATCTCTCCGCTTGGCGGGGGAAGCCCTATTCCAATTCCGGTGTCATTGGTGGGGTTAAATAGTATGTTTAATGGCTCAACTATTATTGTTGACAATTCAGGAGGATCACAACATTATGTATATTCACAACCGGACACAAAAGCTGCTGCCTTTGAAACCGCAAATGGTGAAAGTATTATTGTTTACTATAATCCGGCTTGTGTGAGTGATATGGGTGAAACGACATTTAGTTATGTTCAGCCTAAAATGTGCGCTAATTTTATTTATGATTTAAATGGCACGAAGGGCCCGAATACCGTGGGGAAAGATATCGGTTTCATGACCGCCTTGTTCCCGACAGATTCGATTGTTGTTGCTCCCGTACCGGTAAACTTTAACGGAAAGAACGGTTCACACGAAGATGCTGTTGCTCAATGCAGAAATTATGAAGATAGTCGTTTGCCGAATATACATGAAGCAATGTCAATGTTTTATAATCGCTCATTGCTGGGAAGTAGTTGGACAGGTCTGGCAATATGGACAGGAACTGCGTCAGGTGTCGGAAGTTTTTGGCGGCAAAATTTAAACACAGGGCACAGGGCACCTTCTAATACCAGCGAATGGAATGTCAGATGCGTTAAACGTTAATATTTCAGGCAGAGATTTTCTCTGCCTTTTATTTTCCCTTTTGTAAAGAATATTATGTTTTTAGTGTCCTTTTTTTGTTATTTATAGTATTATTATGTTAGAAAGAGGTGAATTATCATGAATAGTGTTATAATAGTCGGCAGAGTCGGACAGGATGCTGAAATTAAATATTTTGAATCCGGTAAGTCAAGAGCAACTTTTTCTGTTGCTGTTAACCGCTGGGATCCGAAAACTAAGTCAGAAGTCGCTGACTGGTATAACGTTGATGTTTGGGACAAACTGGCTGAATTTGCGGGTGAATATATTAAAAAAGGCTCCATGGTGATTGTTGACGGCTCTATTCAAAATAGCCGCTGGACAGATAAAGCTACCGGTGAAGAACGTGAAAGATTTTTAATTAATGCAAACAATATTCGTTTTGCAGGCGGGAAAAGAGAAGCTGAAGCATTATGATAATCTCTTCTAATGTCGTTGCAATCATTGCCGATGATTTAACCGGTGCAAATGATTCCGCTTTGCAATTCTATTTGCAGGGCGCTAATACTCAAATTTTATTATCAGGCAGCGCAGAAATTGAAAATTGTTCTGCAACCCAAACCTGGGCTGTTACAACAGAAACACGTAATGTTTTGCCGGAAGTCGCGTTTGAAAAAGTTAAATCAGTTACCAGAATGCTGATTGATAAACTCAGTCCGGATTATTTTTTCAAAAAAATTGATTCCACTATCCGCGGCAATATTGCGGTTGAAACTTTGACCATTCTTAACGAACTGGAATGGGACGCGGCAGTTGTTGTTCCGGCTTTCCCTGATGAACAAAGAATTACGGTGGGCGGTTATCACCTTTTGAGGAGTATGCCTATTGAACGTACTGAAATCTCCCACGACCCGAAAGCTCCTATTTGTGAATCGCATTTGCCAACGCTTTTTGCCTGCCAGCTTCAGGAAGAATACCGCCACCTGATAGGACATGTTGAACTCAAAACTATTATGAAAGGTGCTGGCCCTATCCTTGTACGGATGAATGAACTTATTAACGAAGGCAAAAAGTTTATTATCATGGATGCGGTTTCTAACACCGATATTGAACAGATTTCGCTCGCTATCAAAAAAATTGATAAACAAATCCTTCCGACAGGAACGGCTGCTTTTGCAAAAGCTCTTGCTAAATTATGGTTTGGCATGAGCGGCGAGAATGAAATTATTCAGCAAAAAATTATTCCACAACTCCCGAAATGTATTATTTCGGGCAGCGCAACACAAATTTGCGCTCTCCAAATCGCTGAATTGAAAGCGTCAAAATATTTTGATAACTTTGCAGAATATAATCTTAAATTTGAAGATATTAATTCCGGTATTAACGACACAATGGTTATGGATATTGTATGCAATCTTTCTCAAGGGAAAAATGTTCTTGTGCATACAACCGGATTGGAAGATATTCTGGGAAGTGATGGCGACCCGAATGACGAAAACGATGAAAATATAAGTTTTCCGTCGTTGATTACGGATTATCTTTCAACTCTTGCCTGCCGGATTAAAGAGCAAATTGAAACAATTTTTGTGCTTATAGGCGGTGAAACAGCATATAAAGCTTGTGAATGTATGGGCGCAATCCGCCTGCAGCTTATTGATAAAGTTACCGGCCCGATTCCGCTCTGTCTTGACTACAACGGGCAGTGGGTAGTGACAAAATCCGGCAATCTGGGTAATGCGCAAACTTTGGTTGAGGTTTTAAAATATTTTGACAAATAAAATAGTAATTACAACCGGTGATGTGAACGGTATCGGAACAGAAATTACACTTAAAGCTTTGCGCACTCTGGGCTGCAAAGATGTAGTGCTTGTCTCGAACCGTAAAGTTTTGGATTTCTACGGCGGAGCGGATTTAGATTGTGAACTCGTGGAAATCCCTTATGATGCTGAAATTTTACCGGGGAAATTTACGCGGGAAAGCGGTGAATTCTCTTTTCGTTCGCTTGAAAAGGCCTGTGAACTTCGTCCCAAAGCGATTGTGACCGCACCTGTTGCAAAAGATGCTATGCACCTTGCAGGGCATAAATTCAACGGGCAAACCGAGGTGTTGGAACATTTTCTTGCTCACAACGGACAAAAAGCAGAAATGCTTTTTGTTGCAGGCGGTTTCAGGGTTTTGCTTCTGACACGCCACTGTCCGCTGAAAGAAGTAAGTATTTCGGAAAAACTTATTATTGATAAGGTTGACCGGCTGGTTGGGTCGTTAAAAATCCCGTATCCGCGGCTGGCTCTGTGCGGTTTGAACCCGCATGCCGGCGAACACGGTGTTTTAGGACGGGAAGAAGTTGACATAATTATTCCGGCGGTAGAGAAGCTTCGTGCGCAGGGAATTGATATCACGCTTCCGCAGCCGTCGGATACTTTGTTTTTAGGCGCGGCAGAAAGCTTGAAAAATGATAAAAAACCGCCTTATGATTGTTATATCGCGATGTATCATGATCAAGGGCTGATACCAATGAAGCTTCTCGCCGGCGAAAAAGCGGTTAATGTCACTATCGGGTTGGATGTTTTACGAACTTCTCCGAGCCATGGTACAGCTTTTGATATTGCAGGTAAGGGAATTGCAAATCCTAATTCTATGATTGAGGCAATTAAGCTTGTACTTGACTAAAGTGAAAGTAATACAAGTCGGGAATGACAAAAAGGAGCCTTTTAAGGCTCCTTTTTTATTTTGCTTCTTCTGCGAGTTTCTCGCGGACTTTTGTTTCAATTTCTGCAAGTAAATCAGGGTTTGAGCTTAGAAATTCTTTTGCTTTTTCTCTGCCCTGACCGAGCTTTTCATCGTTATAGCTGAACCATGCGCCTGCCTTGTTGACAATATTCAAATTGACCGCAACGTCAAGAATGTTACCGATTTTGCAGATACCTTTGCCAAAGATAATATCAAATTCTGCAGTTCTGAATGGCGGTGCAACTTTATTTTTAAGAACTTTTACTCTTACGTGGTTGCCGATTTCTTCTCCGTCACCTTTCAAACCGTCTGTTCTTCTGATTTCCATACGAACTGAAGCGTAATATTTGAGTGCGTTACCGCCTGTTGTTGTTTCCGGATTGCCGTACATAACACCTATTTTCATACGCAGCTGGTTGATGAAAATTACGGTTGTATTGGTTTTACCGATTACACCGGTTAATTTTCTCAACGCTTTGCTCATCAAGCGCGCTTGCAAACCCATTTGCTGATCTTCCATAGAACCGTCGATTTCAGCTTTAGGAACAAGTGCAGCAACAGAGTCAACAACTACAACGTCAACAGCGCCTGATCGGACAAGTTCTTCTGTGATATCAAGCGCCTGTTCTCCAGTGTCAGGCTGTGAAATCAAAAGGTTATCAATATCAACACCTAAGTTTCTTGCGTATTCCGGATCAAGAGCGTGTTCTGCGTCAACGTAAGCTGCGATTCCGCCGCGTTTTTGGCATTCTGCAACAATATGTTGGGCAAGAGTTGTTTTCCCGGAACTTTCAGGCCCGTAGACTTCAATAATTCTGCCGCGCGGAACTCCGCCGATGCCAAGTGCGATATCAAGCGCCAGCGAGCCTGTAGGAATTGCTTCCACATTTACTGCAGGCTTATCGCCGAGCTTCATAATAGAACCTTTTCCAAAATCTTTTTCGATTTTTTCAATTGCAAGTTTTAATGCTTTATTTCTTTCTTCGCTTACTGCGATAGGTTGTTCTTCTTTGACTGCCATTTGTTACTCCCAAGTATGTTTATCCACTTTTCTGTATAAACCTAATGCAACAGGTTTATAGCAGGAAATAGTGTTTTTAAGCTGGTAAATTTCTTTATTCAAATCAATAATTTTTTGTCTTAGAGTTTCGTTATCAGTTTTGCAGCGGATAAGTTCAACGACAACTTCGTCCATGCCTTCAAGTTTTTCGTCTATAACTTTGGATATTTGTTCCGAAATATTTTTTTCCATGTCTTTAATAGAAACAAGTATGCTTCTTACGGAAGCGGATTGGGGCATTTTTTCGGCATTGCGAACCATCGGTAGTGAAACTCCTTTTGTATCCTGATGTATTCTTTTTAAATTTCTGACTTCGTCATAAGAAAAAAATGTTTGACCCTGGCTATTTTTTTTCGGTCTTATTGATGCTTTTTTACATAAATCAACTATTTCCTGATTGTCGACCCCGAGGATTTTTCTCACATCCTGCGGTGACAAACTCTTTTCCTTTAACATTGTATCTTGCATGTTCTATTCCTCTCCACCATGACATTGTAATTTATTATTTTTAAAAATACAAATTATTAAGCAATCTTGTAACATGTTTTTACAAATGAGATAATTTTCGTGATACAATGTCATTATGAACAGTGTGGAACAACAATTGGATAAGCAAAAATCGCAGTATAGAGAAATTTTTCTCAAGTCCGCAGAAGAAATTCAAAAGCGGCTGGAGCAGATTAAGCCGGAAGGCTTTAGCGGAGAACTCCTTGACAGATATGAGCCGGACTCTGTCGGACGTCAATGGCAAAAAGACGCCTTAACACTTCTTAATCAGGAAATCTCGCATGAAGTTTACCGGAAATTGCAGGAAATTCTCGCTTACCGTGAAATGTTTAAATGTTCAGGCTGCGCGACCTGCTGCCGGCTTGCATGCAGTGAGTTTTCACCGGAAGAACTCAAACAAAAAGCCGCAAACGGGGATAAATTTGCACAGCAGTTCACAAGTATTTTTATTCCTTATGAAAGTATTGATGAGGCGGAAGCGGTTTATCCCGAATATATTAAACTTTTGAGAGAAAAAGTGGATGAAAAGGTTTATTTTTATCATTGTCCGAAATTGACGGAGGATAACCGGTGTTCGGATTATGAAAACCGTCCGCAGATTTGCCGCGACTTCCCTGATAATCCGCTGGCGATTTTGCCTGACAAGTGCGGGTATAGAGCATGGAAAGACGAAATTAATCCGATAGCGCTCATGCTTCATTCAATGGTGGAAATAATTGATTTTTATAAACAAAAACTGCAAGAGGTAATGTAAAGTGGAAAAGATTATACTTTCCGGTCTGAATTTAGCTGAAATAGAGAAGATTACAGAGGAGTTGAAGGCGTCAAAATTCCGCGCGCGGCAAATTCATAACTGGATTTACCTCAAGTCAGTTTCTTCTATTGACGAAATGACGGATTTATCAAAATCGTTCCGTGAAGAATTGAAGACAATCGCAGATGTTACGAACGTAAAAATTAAAGTTAAACAGGTGAGTTCTGACGGGACTTTGAAATATCTTCTGGAATACCCTGACGGAGAGTGTGTGGAAACTGTTCTTATGCGTTTTGACAACCGCGCGAATCTTACAGCCTGTGTAAGTTCGCAAATCGGCTGCGCTGTTAACTGTTCCTTCTGCGCAACCGGCAAACGCGGATTTATAAGAAACCTTACCTATAAAGAAATTATTGAGCAGGTGCTGACTATTCAGCGTGATACAGGGTTGAAAGTTACAAACGTAGTCTTTATGGGACAGGGCGAACCGCTTCTTAACCTTGATAATGTGCTTAAAGCTATGGAAATTTTTAACGATTGTTTCCAAATCGGGGCGCGCCGGATTACGGTTTCGACAAGCGGTATAATTCCGGGAATTGAACGGCTTGCAAATGAGAAAATGCAATCAACGCTTGCGCTTTCGCTTCACGCGCCTAACCATGACACACGGGCAAAGCTTATGCCTATTGAAAACCGTTATAATATCAACGATTTGCACGTAGCTCTTAAAAAATATATAGAAAAAACCGGACGGCGCATTACGATTGAATATCTTTTGATAAAAGATATTAATGATACTCTTGAAAGCGTTAAAGAACTTGCACACTATCTCAAAGATATTAAGTGTAATATTAATTTAATTCCATATAATCCGACTGCGAAAAACGATTATCAAAAACCGTCAAATAATTCCATAATGCGATTTAAGGCGTTAATGGAACAAACCGGCAAAAAAGTTACGGTGCGGCTTGAACGCGGTGCGGATATTGACGCAGCCTGCGGGCAGCTGCACGGGCGTGTGGAGGCTGCACAATGAGGGCGCTAATTCAACGTGTAAAAAGGGCGTCTGTTACAATTGACGGGGAACTTTATTCCTCAATAAATGCCGGCATGTTAGTGCTTTTGGGTGTTACGAAGGAAGATGAAAAGGTGAATGCCGAAAAATTAGCGCAAAAACTTCTTTCCCTGCGGATTTTTGAGGATGAAAACGGTAAAATGAACCGTTCAATAACGGATGAAGGTCTGGAATTTCTGGTTGTGTCGCAGTTTACTCTCTGCGGGGACTGCAAAAAAGGCACCCGCCCGAGTTTTGACGGTGCTGCCGCGCCGGATAAAGCCGTTCCGCTTTATGAGTACTTTGTAGAATGTCTGCGCTCATCGGGATTGAAAGTTGAAACCGGCAAATTTCAGGCTATGATGGATGTTGAACTCGTAAACGACGGCCCCGTGACATTTATGGTTGAAAAATGATGTTCCTGACAGCGCGTTAATACATGGGGGCTTGCAAAAATTTCAACTTTGTGGTATTATTTAAATTGAGAAGTGAAAATTTTTTTGTATTTTTAACATTTACGAGGAGAATATTGAATTTTTTCAATTCAAATTTATTTATTTAAAGAAGTATTTTATTAATAATTAAGAGGCTATTTGTTATGTATGTAAACAAATGTATTAAATGCGGTCGTGAGTTTGAGACCAAAAACCCTAAGAGAGTTATCTGTCCTGAATGTTTATACCCTGACAAAAGTATGATGTTAAACAGCAATTCTCAATCTTCTACATCTACCCAATCTTATTCGACAGAAGGTTATGATAATAAACCACAGGAGGAAGCACCAAGATTTTACAGCGCCGGCGGAAATGACGATCAGCCGAGATATTCCAGACCGCAGCGCCAGTATGATAACAGAAACAACCGCAGTAACTACGGGCAAAGACCGCAGGGTAATAACAGATATCCTAACAACCGCGGCGGTTATAATCAACGCCCGCAGCAAAATAATCGTTATCAAAATAACCGGTTTAATAACCAGAAACCTAATCGTTTCCCGAATAAGCGTCCGACTCAAAACAGAAAAGCGCCTAAACAGCTGCTTGTAAGTAAAGATCAACTGGCTCAAATAGAACTTCTTTACAAAATGATGATGCCGCTGCCAAATCCGGATGCACACGAAGTTATTGCTGAAAAAATCGGGTTGGAACCTAGAAAAGTATTTTTTGGTATTAACTTAATCAGACAAAAAATGATGCTTCCGAAATTGCCGTTCCCGAAACGTAAACTGGCAATTTCTCCGGATCAGTTATTTGCTATCAAAAACCTGTATACATTATTGTTGCCGCTTCCGCCTATAGGCTGCCACAAAATTATTGCGGCTCAGTTGAAAATGGATGAATGGCGTGTTCACGTTGGTATTGGTTTAATCAGAGCACAAATGGGCTTGCCGAGATGGAACGAGGATAGAACTGATATCCCTGAAGTTTTGCTTGAAAAAACTCGTTTATCAAACGAAGCAAAGGCTAAAAAAGAAGCTGAAAAACAGGCTAAAGCAGCATCTGCAAAAGCTGAAAGTGCCGAACCGGTTGAAGAAAAAACGGAAGACTCCGTAGAACCGGCTGTTGTTGCGGCTGAACCGGAAGTAAAAGAAAAACCCAAAAGAGGCAGAAAGCCAAAATCTAATGAGTAAGCTGGTTTCTGTAGGGAAAATTCTTAATTTTCACGGTATTCAGGGTGAAGCTAAAGTCGGCTTTTCACGTAATCAGGAAGAATTTTTTCTGGGTCTGAAAAAGGTTTTTATCAAAAAGGATAATGACTATTTACCTTTTGAGATAAGCTCTATTCGTTTACATAAAAATTTTGCTCTGGTAAAGTTTAAGGGGATAACGTCTATTAATGAACTTCTTGAATTCAAGGGATGTTTACTCTTTATTGAGGAAGAAGTTATCCGTGAAACGCTTGATGAAGATGAGTTTTTGATTGACGAACTCGTCGGGTTAAATGTTTGCGATATGACCGGTAAGGATGTAGGTTTTATCGTCGGCGTTTCTAATAACGGCGCAACGGATTTGCTCTCTGTGAGGACAAAATCAGGTAAAGTTTCGTTTGTTCCGTTTGTAAAAGCTATTGTTCCGGAAGTGGATATTAAAGCTAAAAAGGTCGTTATAAATAGTATAGAAGGGCTTTTGGACTAATGCGTTTTGAGGTTTTGACACTGTTCCCGGAAATTATTGGGGCTTATTGTAATGTGAGTATTATGAAACGGGCGCGTGAAAGTGCTGTCTTTTCGGTCAATACGGTTAATCCGCGTGATTTTACGCTTGATAAACACAAAAAAGTTGATGATACACCCTATGGCGGCGGTGCGGGAATGGTTTTGATGCCGCAGCCTTATGTTGATGCGTATGAAAGCCTTGAACGTATTGAAAATTCTATCACGGTCATGCTTACACCGCAGGGAAAACCTCTTACAGACGCGATAGTAAATAATCTCGCTAAATATGAACAGATTGTTATGCTTTGCGGACATTATGAAGGATTTGACGAGAGGATAAGAGAAATTATAAAGCCGGTTGAAATTTCTGTCGGGGATTTCGTGTTGACCGGCGGTGAACTTCCGGCGTTGTGTCTTATTGATGCCGTCAGCCGGAAAATTGAGGGAACGCTGGGCAAAATTGAATCTGCCGATTATGATACTTTTTCAAACGGCTTGATTGAATATCCGCAGTATACAAAGCCGCGTGTGTATCGCGGTTTGGAAGTGCCGGAAGTGCTTTTGAACGGTAATCACAAACTTATTGAAGAGTTTCGACTTGAAGAAAGTTTAAAACGTACGAAAGTAAAACGTCCGGATTTATATGAAAAGTATATGAACGAGGTTAAATAGCGGCCAGAATTTCGGTCGTTCGGATTTTTTTTGCCGAATGTTGTTCTATACATTTTTTCAGTAAATTAAAACAAACTTCGCAAACTTTTTCTGTTGCTTTTGTTTCGTAATCTGTTACCGCGTTATAATCCGCATCTACAAGATAATTCAAAAATTCTCTGATTTTATTATGGAGTATTAGTTTTCCGCGCGGATCGTTTATGCAATTCCGGCAGATTATTCCGCCCTCATTGATTAGAAAATATGCGTTTGTTTCAATTTTGCAGCCGCATTTCAGGCAAGTTTTAAATTCCGGAGAAAACCCTGAAATGTGCATCATTTTTAGCTGGAATTTTAGAACCGTCAGCAGAATATCTTTTTTCTCCGGCGCGTCTGCAATTGTTTTTAGCGCATTATAAAGAGTGTCATAAATTTCTCCCGCGCACGGGTCGTTTTCAACACCAAAATTATTAACAACTTCTGTCAGGTACATTGAATAGAAAATTTTGTCTAAATCTTTTCTTGTATTTCCGAACGCATTGACGGTTTCCGCCTGAGAAACCACATCCATGTTCCGGCCTTTTGCAAGAAGGAGGGTATTCGCGATAAAAGCTTCCATTCTTGCGCCAAGAGAACTTTTAGGCTTTTTAATACCTTTTGCAACCGCTCTTATAATCCCTTTGTCTTTTGAATACATAACGACAATTTTGTCCGATTCTTTAAGCGGATAGGATTTAAGATTAATTGCCTGCGTTGTATATGTTTGCCTAGTTGTCACGTGCAACTCCGTGGTACATGCCGCGAAGCATTTGTTGAAGTTCATTTTTATTATCTGAATATTCAACGGCAGTTTCTGCGGAAATTACTCCTGCTCTGTACAGTTGATAAAGTGAAGTGTTCATCGTAATCATTTTGTTGAAAGATCCAGATTTTACGAGTGAATAAATTTGTTCAACTTCATCTTTAACGATTAAATCCTGAATCGTTGAGGTTACAACGAGGAGTTCGCATGCCGGCCGTCTTGAATTCCCGTCTATTGTAGGTACAAGTTTTTGAGCCAGTGTCGCACGCAGGGTCGATGCGAGCTGCTGACGCAGAAACTGGCGCTGATCCGGTTCAAACATGTTAACGATACGGTTAATGGTTTGAACAGCATCATTCGTGTGCAGGGTGGAGAACACAAGGTGGCCGGTTTCAGCTGCTTTGAGTGCGGCGTTTAGTGTTTCCATGTCACGAATTTCACCGATAAATATGATATCAGGGTCTTGACGCAGGGCATACTTAACACCGGTTGAAAAACTTTCGGTATCAAATTCCACCTGACGCTGGGAAATTATGCATTTTTTGTTAGAGAATACAAATTCCACAGGGTCTTCTATTGAAATAATATGTTTTTGCTGCGTCTGGTTAATGTAATCAATCAGTGAAGCTAAAGTCGTTGATTTCCCTGAACCGGTCGGGCCTGTGACAAGAACCAGCCCGTTGTTGAATTCCGTAAAGCTTTCAATCGCCGGCGGCAGGTATAGATCGGCAATTTTTAGCGGTTCAAGAGGAATTGTTCTTATTACCATACCTTTTTTGTACATTCTGCTGCAGACGTTTATACGAAATCTTGAAACCTTCGGAATTTCATAACAAAAGTCAAAGTCGTTTGAGGTTTCAAGTTTTGTAAGAAAATGCCGTGGTACTGCTTGAACCGGTAAAATCTGTTTAACCGCATCTATGATAACCTCTTCGGTTACAACAGGGTAATTCCTTGCTATTTCGATTTTCCCGTTTTTTCTGTACATAGGATGTTCTTCGGCAATAAGGTGGACATCCGAGGCCCCGAAATTTACCATTTCTTCAAGGCATTCATTTATTTCAAATGAATCGTGTTGTTTAAGTTCGTATGTGCTCTCAGTCAATTCCGTAATCTCCTGTTATAGAATATGTCTATATGGTTTAATTATATTTTTTCTTGTATTATCTGGCAAATTTTTAACAATATATTAATAAACTACTCTAAAAGATGTGTTGAATTTATTATTTAAAAAGGTTAAAATATAGATATGAGAGTGTGGGTATTAATTTTATTTATGCTGGTTTTGACCCCGTCAGCTTTCGCAAAGGAAAGCAAAAATCCTGACGGATATATTCCTAAAGTTTTTATTTATGAAATCCCGGATGATGAGGAGGATGAAGGAAATTCTGCTGTAAATGAAATAGGTTCTACGGAATTGAATACCAATACTGAGGTTAAACCGGCTGTTTTAAAAACCGAAATTCAGTATTTTGATAATCTTGATGTCGTCAGCCTTGATAAAACAGAAAATTCTAAAACAATTAATATCTCTAAGCCGCAAAAAATTTCAGCGACTTCGCTCAAGGATTATAATAAAAAACTTGAAGCTAATAAGGCTGCAAGAGTTTCTAACAAAGTAGTTCAGGCTTCTTACAGGGGTAATGAAGAAAATTGGATTTCCGGAAATTATAAGGGGATTGAGGAAAAATACGGTAATTTTTCTTTTGGCACAAACTATTCCTCAGAAGTGTCCTCTCTTTCCAGTCTGGAATATTCCTCCGGACTTTTTACAAAATATCAAAGAAAGAATTTCTCTCTTAACACAAAATATCATAAAGATCAGGTCGCAACTTACGGTTTGACAACGAATTATATCTCTTTTGAACCTGAATGGCGGCTAAATAGTTCACTGGCAATCAGGCATGTTCTGGAAGCGGATATTACCAGAAATCGTAAAACAGCACAGTTGATACTGCTGTTGACCCCGTTCGCTTATAAAGGAAACGACAGGTTTAATCTGCAATTCGGTGCCGGACAAACTTATGACGATACAAATGCTCTTATGAAAACTAAGTTTGAATTCTCCACTAAGCTGGAATTGTAAATTTATTAAAATAATTTTGAATATTCTCCATATTTTGTTTATAATGCTGGTAAGAGGTGTTTTGTGGTGAATAAGCAGAAAAAAGTTTTTGATAAAGTTAAAAAAACTTCTAAAAAAGAAGGTTCCAGACCAAAAGAAAAAATTTATTATTCAGGGCTAACGATATTTTTGCTATTCGCGCTTATTCAGGTGGGCTGGAGTGTATTGATGAATTTTTCAAAAGCGGTGGCGTTTAACGGTAAAATCTCTGATTTGGAACATTTAAAGACACTTTCCGCGGCCAGAAATGAACAGCTTAAAAATGAAATAAAAGCTTATTCGCAGATCTCTAAACTTGAAGGTATTGCCCGTAATTCTCTGAAAATGGCAAGCGAGGATGAAGTTTTAATCCTTATTAATGAACAGCAGCCGGCTGAAAATCCAGATACTAAGTCTAAAAAATAATTTTGAGGAATATTAATGATTGAAAAAGAAGTTGATGAGCTGAAATTAAATCTGGATAAAGCTTTGGAGTACCGCGAAAAGGCTGAATACAAACTCGCAATTGAAGCCTTATATAAGGCTCTTGATGTCGAAAGTGATAATATTATTGTTCTCACTCAGCTTGCGGAAATTTATGCTCTTATGAACGATATTGAACGCTCTATCCGCTACTATAAAGATATCCTTGAATTTGATGAAAATAATGAAACTGCACTTTCTGCACTTTATAATAAATATTTTTCACTCGGAAAATATAAAGATGCTCTTGAATATGCACAAATTCTGGTTAAAATGTATCCGTGTGATAAAAATTATTCAAGACTTGCTGCTGTTTATGACAAATTCGCTGATGTTGCGGCTCTGAGAACTCTTGTGAAAGAAAACAGACTTTCTTCCGTGGTTCTTTTGAAAATCGCCGCAGCTTATGTTAATCATGCCTTTGTCGATGAGGCGCTTAAACTTCTTGAACATATTGAACCTTGTGAAGAAAAAAGTGCGCTTCTGGCTCTTATTTATTTTAATAAAAATGACCTTGCTGCGGCTCGCAAACTCGTAATGCCGTTAAATATTGAAACTGTAGATGTTTTAAATTTAAAGGGGTTATTTTATATTGAGGATATGAAATTCCTGGAGGCTATAAAATGTTTTTCTAAAGCTGTTTCGCAGGAGCCGGCAGAACCTAAATTTTATTTTAATCTGGCAAATGCCTATTTCTATAACGGCTGGATGGAGGAAGCGGTTAAAGCTTACAGAAAAGCTATTGAACTTGATGTTACAAATGTAGACTACCGGTACGCTCTTGCAAATTTGTATTTTGAGATTAAGGAGTATGAGCAGGCACGCTTTGAGGTTACAAGTATTTTTCACATCGAGCCGGAGCATTATGATACTAAGGTTTTAAATGCTCTTTTGAAGTATGCAGGAAAAGATTATCTGGGCGCTAAGGCTGATTTGGAAGAGGCGTTGAAGCTTAAGCCGGACGATACATACGTTATGACCTCTCTTGCAAATGTTTTAATTGATTTAAACCTTTATGATAAGGCAGAAGATTTAATACTGAAGGTTATTGCCCGTGATTCAGACAATCCTAAATCTCTGTGTGCTCTGGCGGATTTATTTGCGCGCCAGAAAAAGTTTTCGGATTCGCTGGAGCTTGTCGATAAAATCTTATGTACTAATAAATTTTATATGCCGGCATATTCAATTGGTATGAAGGCCGCTTTTGACTCGGAAAATTTGGATTCAGCTAAAAAATATGCCCGGGATGCTCTTTCTGTTGATATTAATTTCGCTGCGGCTTATTACTATCTGGCTTTGATAAGCAAAAAAAGCTCTGATATTGATGAAGCAATTGAATGTCTGAAACGTGCAATTATGTTTGATTTGACAAATCCTGAATATTATGCGGAAATGGCAAGAACCTATATGGAAGATGACGATATTAAATCCGCTCTTGAATATGCGAACGAAGCTATTACAATTGACAGTTCTTCTGCTGAATATATGATGTTGTATTCTGATTTAGCCGCAAAGAACAGAAAATTTGCCAATTAGAAAATATGTATTATACTATTTACTATAGATGTAGTAATTTAGAAAGAGAGAGTTATGAGGAAGATTACAAACCTGTTAAGCATATCATTATTAATTTTTACCCTTGCCGGAGCGGCGTGCGCTGCCGAAAAAAATGCAATTTACAATAAAAAATATCCTGCGAAGTATACAGAAGAGTATATTTCAGACATTAAGCCGATGTATAAAAAGATTTCTAAAGATGAAATTATCTACGTTGCGCTGGATATGTTGAAAGGTACAAACGGCGAATTTTCAAGAAAGGCTATTTTAGGCAATAATCTGACTGGTGAGCCTGTTAAAATTGAGTTTAAAGATCTTGGAGAAATCGGGCATGAATATTCAAATTTTGATGCCCTCGGCTGGAAAAAAGGGAACAGACTTTATATCTTTATAAATCAGAAACACCGAACCGCGCCTCCAGGAGCGCTTGCGGCACTTCTCTCACACGAAGCTTTGCATCAGGATGAGTTTAATTCGTTAGCGGAAGAAACTTATGCCTGGACAATGGAAGCTTCTGTATGGTGCGAAATTTTACGAGTTTTTCCGGAAAGCGCAGATGACAATCATAATGCACTTGTGGCAAGAGAAAACACCTTGAAAAAATTATTTGAGCGCGGCAAATATTCGGATAAATATATTAAGAAAACTGTCTGGTCAAATGATGGATACAAAAATCTTCCAACGACCTCACCGGGGTTTGAGGATTTGTAAAGCTTGCGCGGGCTATCTGAGTTTGCGTGCGAGCGAAAGTCCGGCAGGCAGTTTAAGCACAACATTTTCATAATCCGGATGGGCATTTATCGCATCAATAAACGGCTGAACTTTTTCCTGATGAGAAAGAACATTGTCGCAGGTGTAAATTCCGCCTTTTACAAGATGCGGGTGGATGAGTTTAAAATATTCAATAGATTCGCGTTTATTTGCATCGACAAATACAAAGTCAAACATTGCTTCCCGCGGCAAATCTCTTAACACATCGCATGCAGAGCCTATAATTGGCGTTACAACGTCCATTGTTCCGCATTTTGTAAAGTTCTCAATTGCGATATTCTGGCGTTTCGGGTAGTATTCAATTGTTGTAAGATGTCCGCCTGTAACTTTCAGAGCTTTTGAAAGCCATAGGCCGGAGTAACCGTTTGATGTTCCTACTTCAAGAACGTTTTTTGCGCCGTGTTCAATTATTAAGAGGTATAAAAATTCAGCAGTTACGCGTGAAATGTTCCAGAACTCCCGCTGGGTCTTTTCAAGTTCCAGCATTGTTTCGCGGGTAGTATCATCAAATTTATTAATCATTGTATCCCTATTTATTATCATTGAATTTCCTGATTACTTCGCCCATAACAAGGTTTGCTACAGGTTCATCTATTTTCTGTGTTGAGATTAATTTACTTGTATTCAAGTCAATTATATGAAATACTGCGTTTGCGGAATCTGTCACTAAAAGTAATGGTTCATCTTTAATTTTATAGAATTTATTCGGGAATCCGTTTTCGGTCGGAAGTGCAATTTCACCGATAAAATCGTCAGTTTCGGTGTTCAATATCTGAATATGGTTTAAGCCCGCAGAGAGAATATAAAGATTATTGTTATAAACATACATATCTACAGGCTTTTCATCGGTGTCGTATTCGCCGGTTAAGTTCATCTCCGCATAATCAATAATTGCAATGCGGTTTTTAGTCCGGCTTGTGACATAAATTTTGCCTTCACTGTATGCGATTTTGGAAACATTAGGAAATACGCCGATGTCTTTTAAAAGGTAATTGTTGTCGAGTTCCACGCCCCAGAGAGTTTTGGTTTGTTTGTCATAGTAGAAAAGCTTTGTGCCATCGTCTGATATTATTAATTTTTCGCACATTCCGTTGATAAGGATTTGCTGGGTCGGAGCCATTTTTAAAAGGTCAATAATGTAAATACAGTGTCCTTCAGAGCTGGTCACGTAAGCTTTATCGCCGTTAATAATAATTTCATCAGGCGTAGTCTTTAAAGGAATCTCTTTTATAATTACATCGTCATAAAGTGAAATAACAATCAGCGCCCTTTTGCTGTATGTGCTGACAAGAAGATATCTGTCATCATACAGCGCCATTTTGTTCGGGGTGGTTTTCTGGTGGTAATAGTAATAACCTTTTTTGTTATTTGAGGCCACCACTTTTATATTTTTTGAAATCGGGGAGGTCATATAAAACACGCTGTTTTTAAATGCAGGATGGTTAAAATACATTTTTGTATAATCGGTACCGGCGTTTGTATTTACCCGCAAATCATCTATCTCAGGCGAATAGCTTTCAAGACTTCCTTTTATATTTCCAAGCCCGTCCGGAACTGTAAGCCTGCGCGGAAGCAGAAGATCTTGCGGAAATATACCGGATTTAATTTCTGTCGGGTAGTTAGTCTGGTTAACCAGTGTCGGATGGCCGTCTTTGTCTTTTAGAACCTTTAAAAGTACAAAGTCGTTATTAAAAATAACCGCATCCGGCAGTTTGGAAAAATCCTTATTTGCCGGAATTGTAGTCTTTACATCAAGTTTTTCGACATCAATGTCGAATTTCGCCGGAATAACAGGCAGATAAACCGTGTTATCAGGAAGAATTACTGCTCCGTCAAATCGGAAGTAGGTATCTTTGAAAAAGTTTTTTACGTAATCCTGCACATTTTGCGGTACTTGTTGCGCCAAAACGGCATTAATTGAAGATATCAATATGATTAACGTAAGAAATGCCTTTTTCATCATTAATGGAATACTCCTTTAACTTTTTCCAGAATGTTACCCTGTGCTTTTTTGCCGGTGTTCAGTTCGTAAAGTTTTCTGTATAACAGGCGTTCTTCTTCGGAGATAGCAGACGGTATGACTACATTTACAATCACAATATGATCGCCGCGTTGGCTTGGACGCGAAATTACTGGAACTCCGGCCCCTTTGATTTTAATAGTGTTGCCATTCTGGCAGCCGGCCGGAATTTTTACGGCAGCTTCGCCGTCAAGTGTTTTTACCAGAATTTCGTCACCGAGAACCGCCTGAGCCGGAGAAATTTCCAGCTTTGAGAATACATTAATCCCGTCACGTTTAAAGTATTCTGAGGACTTAACGTGGATTACAACGAATAAATCTCCTGCCGGCCCGCCGTTTGTTCCGGCATCGCCTTCACCTGAAACACGGATTTTTGACATGTTGTCAACACCGGCCGGAATTTTTATATCAATACTTTTTTCTTTTTCGATTTTTCCGGCGCCGCGGCAAGCCTTGCAAGGTTTGGAAATTTTTTGTCCTGTACCATGGCAGTCGGGGCAGGTGCTGATTTGGGAGAATGCTCCGAGCGGGGTTCTCATTACCTGCTGAACCTGACCAGTACCGTGGCAGGTCGGGCAGGTTTCAGGTTTAGAACCTTTTTCTGCACCGGTTCCTCCGCATTCAGGGCAGACTTCAAGGTGGTCAAATTTGATATTCTTTTTTAACCCGAAAACAGCTTCTTCAAAAGATAGTTCAATATCAAGCCTTAAATCATCACCGGGCTGTGGTGCATTAGGATCGCGTCTTGAGTTGAATCCAAATCCAAAACCGCCCATAAAGGAGTTTAATATGTCGTTCAAATCGCCAAAACCGGCTTCAAACGGGCCGCCTGTATTGAAGCCGGCATTTCTTAATCCGTCCTCGCCGTAGCGATCGTAGGTTGCTCTTTTATTATCGTCAATTAGTGTTTCGTAAGCTTTACCTAGTTCCTTAAATCTTTCTTCGGCATCGGGAGCTTTGTTCACGTCCGGGTGAAGCGTGCGGGCTTTTTTGCGGAATGCCGCTTTTATTTCCTCTTTGCCCGCGTTCTTGGATACTCCCAGTATTTCATAGTAATCTGTCATTTTTTCCCTGTACTTCTTCTGTGTCAATCTTCAATTGTACTTTAAATTATCCTTGTGTTGCAACATTTACCAGTGCCGGACGGAGAACTTTATCCCCTAATTTGTATCCTTTTTGCAGTTCATTCAGGATTGTGTGTTCCGGAACATCGTTGTTTGGTGTTTGCATTACGGCATCATGGAAATTCGGGTCAAATTCTTTGCCTTCTGTTTCAATCGGTTCAAGCCCGAGTTTTTCAAGTGTTTCAATAACCTGTTTGTGAACAAGATTGAAACTGTCTTTTACGGTCTGGCAATCTTCAACCTTTTCAAGTGCTTTTTCGCCGCGTTCAAAGTTGTCTAAGACTTCAATCATTTTTTTGAGTGCATTTTCACATCCGTATTTGAGCAGGCTTTCGCGTTCTTGCGCCTGACGTTTTCTGTAGTTGTCAAAATCCGCGGCAAGTCTTATATACTGCTGGTTAAGTTCTTCCAATTTTTTCTTTAAGTCTTCAACTTCGCTGTGGTTTTGTTCTGCTGCCGGAGTAGTTTCTTCTTCCGCTGTAGAAGGAGCTTCACCGGCAAATAAATTATCTTTATTTTCTTCGTTAAAAAGGTTTTCTTCGTGTTTCTTGTGATGTTTCATTTCTCCTACCTCTTATTACGTATTCAATACTACTATTATAAATTATAAAGATAAATTCTCAAGGTAAATTTATTATTTCTTAACTATTCTAAAATGGCAATAAGTAAATAGGTGAATAAGGCAATAAGTCGTTATGGTCAAGTGGACGATATAAGTTAATAGGTTAAAGAGTTAACAAGAAAAAACAAGTAGGTTGGGCTTGCTAGCCCAACGCTGCAAAAAGCCGGCGGTCGAGCAAGAAGCGAGGCAGTGCGACGGAGAACTGCTTTATCGTTTATTAAGGCTGAAATATTATCATTCGGTTAAATTTAAGATTTCTTCGTTATCAGGATTGATGTTTTTACCGATAGCTTTTTCTACCTGTGCGCGGGCGGAATTGTACTGGTAAAGCGCATCATAATAGTTCAACTGCGCGGTCTGATAGATAATCTGTGCGTCTTTTAATTCAATCGGGCTTGCTTCTCCGACTTTGTAACGTCCGTAGGAAAGTTCATAGTTTTCTTTGGTTTGTTTTACCTGCAAAAGCGCTACAGGTACAGAATTTTTCTTTTCCTGAAGCAAAAGATATGCGTTTCTTATTTCAAGATAAATGTCATTTTGAAGTTTTTTCGCTGCGGCAAGCTGTCTGTCGTATAAGTATCTTGCTTCTTCAATTTCGTTTTTAATAAGCATACCGTTTATTGTCGGGAAAGTCAGGTATGCGCCGAAATTGTACCCGTAGTTTGAGGTGAAATGTTTACCGCCGATTGCGTATTGCCCTTCTGCCGTAATTGTCGGAAAGTATGATTTTTTGACCAGTTTCATCGTTTGCTTTGCTGTTTCAACGTTAATTTCAGCCTGGCGGAGTTCGGGACGCGCGTCTCTTGCAATATCTATCAGCTCTTCAAAAGTCAGATCAAACGGGGTAAACATCAAAGAGTCTTTTGGTTCGTATTTTTCCATAAAAGGTACGCCCATTACGTTATTTAAACGCGCAATTGCAAGATTTACGGCGTTTTCTGCGCGGATAAGACTTAATTTTGCATCAGAAAGGTTCGCTTCTGCAATAGTGACATCAACTTTCGGGTTCAGCCCGATTTCGTAGAAAGATTTAGCCTGATTGTAAAACAGTTCAAATTTTTTGACCGTATCAAGCGCAACTGCTTTCTGCTGGTTAGCATAGAGAAGATTGTAATATGCGTCTTTGGTCTGATAAATTACGTTATTAATTGTTGAGGCAACGGTTTGTTTTGCATTTTCAAATTCCAATCTTCTGATTGTAGCCTGATTTTGCGTTACGCCAAAGTCATAGAGCATTTGCTGGAGTGTAATTTGACCGAGAATAAAGTAATTGAAGGTCAGGTTTCTGCCCAGAGCATCTGACAATTGGAGTTGTTTTATTCTTGTATAGCCTGTCTGCCAGCTGAATTTAGGAAAATAATTAGACCAAACCTGTCTTATTCTTGTGTCTGACGCAAGCGAATCGTGGAATGCCATATTGATATCCGGGTTATTGCCGAGTGCAAGCTCAATACAGTTCATCAGGGTTAAATCAACTGTTTTTTCAATTCCGCTTTCTATAACAAGCTGCCCGTCTTTGTTCTGGGTAATATTTTCATAAGGCATAACATCAGATGCGTTTGGAAATTCTGCCGGATCCAGCTCATTCCAGAAATCATCATCCTCTTGAGCAAAAGCCAGAGGCGAGGCTATAAGTGTTAATATTATATTTAAAATTAAGAGTTTCTTCTTCATTTTATTTTACGTTCCTTTTTGGCTCTTATAAATCTTGCGACATTTACTTTCATTTCTTCAATCATAACGTAGAATGCCGGAACAAGGAAGGTTCCGATGAAGGCAACCGCCATCATTCCGCCAAAGACTGTCATACCAACGGAGTGCCTGCTTGCTGCGCCTGCGCCGGTCGCCGTGACAAGCGGAACAAGACCTAAGATGAAGGCAATGTTTGTCATCATAACAGCTCTGAAACGCAGATATGCCGCCTGAACCGCTGCTTCTTTTATTCCTAGTCCTTGTTGTTCGTGTGCGTCTTTTGCAAATTCAATAATCAAAATCGCCTGCTTTGTACTCAAACCGATTAACATAACCAGACCGATTTGGGCGTAAATATCCAGTGCACCGCCGAATTTTGACTGAATTGCAATGAAGGCAAGTGCTCCGACCATCGCAATCGGTGAGATAAGCATTACTGCAACAGGCAGCATCCAGCTTTCATACAGCCCTACAAGGAATAAATATACGAAAACAAGTGACATCGCAAGGATAGCGCCGATTTGTCCGCTGGAATCTTTTTCCTGTAGTGAGCTTCCTGACCACTCATAACCGATATCGCGCGGCAGAATTTTATCGGCAATTTCTTCAAATTTTGCCATTGCTTCCCCTGAACTTTTTCCGGCTTTAACGCTTGCGTTAACCGTTACCGCTTCATACATGTTGAAACGGGTTAAGCTGTACGGACCTGTTACGTTTTTGTATTTAATAACCGCATTTAACGGAACCATTTTGCCCTGATTATTTTTGACGTATATTTTGTCAATATCAGACGGCTTTTCCCTGAACGGGGCATCTGCCTGTAAATATACACGGTAAACACGGCCGAATTTGTTAAAGTCGTTTACGTAAGTTTTACCGAAATATCCGGCGAGGGCGGAATAAATACTTGAAATCGGTACACCCTGCGAAAGAGCCTTTTCTTCGTCAATAAGCATCATCAACTGGGGAAGATTTGCGGTAAATGAAGTATATACCATTGAATATTCCGGTTCCTGCATTGCCGCGGCAATAAATTTAATTGCCTCTTCGTATAGTTCCTGCGGAGAACGCTCAGCTTTGTCCAGAATTTGAAATTCCAGACCGCCGAACATACCCAGACCCGAAATAGAAGGCGGCGGGAACGACGCTATAATAGCGGACGGATAATTCGCAAACATTCTGTTTATCTGGTTCAGAATGTTTTCCATTGAAAGTTCTTTTTTCTTCCGGTATTTAAAATCTTCAAGTTCGGTGACAATAAAAGCAGTGTTTTCACCGTTCATACCGACAAGTACGATTGTTCCTTCAACCCCCGGGAGTGAGCGTATTTTTTTATCAATAGCATCAGCAACTTCACTGGTTCTTGAAGCCGAAGAACCTTCCGGTAATTGGATTTGAGAGAAAATTGTTCCCTTATCCTCCGTCGGAATAAAGCCTGACGGTACGTATAAGAAAAATACTACGATTAATGCCAGAAGCCCCGCGTAAATTCCGAGAGTCAGCGGAATATTATTGATAAATTTCTTTGCTATATCAAGGTATTTTTCACGTACATTGTTAAACCAAATGTTGAATTTTTCAATGAACGCGAAGTCAGCTTTTTCGCTGTTTGAATCCAGAATCATTGCGCACAGCGCAGGAGCCAGTGTTAATGCAACGATTGTTGAAAGACCGATTGAACTTGCAATGCACAGCGCAAACTGTCTGAACATCTGCCCTGTAATTCCGGCCATAAATGAAACCGGAACAAATACCGCCATTAATACTAGTGAGGTTGCAACAACAGGGCTGAAAACTTCTTTCATTGTGATTTCGGTAGCTTCTTTCGGTGATTTGCCGTCCTGAATGTGACGCTGGGTGTTTTCCAGTACGACAATCGCATCGTCTACAACCAGACCAACTGCCAGTACCAGCGCAAACAAAATGAGCAGGTTTATTGAAAACCCGAACATATTCATAAAAATGAATACACCGATTAGTGAAACCGGAATCGCACAAAACGGGATTAACGCTGCGCGTTTACTTCCTAAAAACAGATAAGTTACGATACCGACAAGTAAAACCGCAAGCGCGATAGCACTTATAACCTCTTTGATTGATTCTCGTACAAATTCTGTTTCATCGTATTGAATATGGTATTCAATCCCCTGCGGCAGACTTTTTCCGAGTTCTGCCATTCTTTTCTTAACTTTGTTTGCCAGATCAATTGCGTTTGCCTCAGGAAGCTTGTTAACCGCAATAATCGCGGAATTGTTACCGTTAATTCTTGAAAAATATGAATAACTTTCCGCCCCGAGATCAACTCTGGCAACATCTCTTAAACGGACATTTGACCCGTCGGATTTTGATTTTATGATGATATTTTCAAAATCTTCAACTGTCGAGAGTCTTCCCTTTGTTCTCAGGGTTAATTTTACAAGCTGCTTGTTGACCATTGGTTCAACCCCGAGGTCACCGGCAGGCGACTGCGTATTTTGATACTGGATCGCGTTTGAAACTTCTTCAACCGTAATTCCCAGATTGGCCATTTTATTTGCATCAAGCCAGATTCTCATGGAATAACTTGAAGAACCAAATACGGAAATATCCCCAACCCCCTTGATACGTGCAAGTTCGTCTTTTAAATAGATAGAAGCATAGTTTGCAATATATAAGTTATCGTAGGTGCCTGTTGGGGAATTAACCGCAATCATCATAAACCCCGGACCGCCGGTGGATTTTTTAACCGAAAGGCCGTATCGTTTTACTTCCTCCGGAAGCCTTGGCGTTACAAGCTGTAACTGGTTCTGGACGTTTACAACCGCCATGTCAGGATCAGAACCTACTTCAAAATAAAGCGTTAATTTATACTGTCCGTTTTGCGATGTTGAGGACATATAAATCATGTCTTCAACCCCGTTCAGCTGGGCTTCAACAGGGGCTGCAATCGTGGATTCTATAACATCAGAACTCGCTCCGGCATAGTTAGCGGTTACAACAACCTGCGGCGGTGTTATTGAAGGATATTCTTCTAACGGCAGAACATTTACCATTAACAACCCCGCCAGAATGATTACCAGCGAAATGACTATTGCTAATTTCGGTCGTCGTATAAATAAATTTCCTTTATCTTCTGCCATTATTTATTTCCTTTTTTCTTGTTCTTTTTATCTGTGTTGTGTTCTTCCAGAGAAACCATTTTAGCCTTTTCTTCAGGAGTGATTTCCTGAACAGGAGAACCCGGAACAACTTTTTGTAAACCGTCTACAACAATTCTGTCACCGGCTTTTACGCCTTCTTTTACAACCCACTTATCGCCGGTCTGGATGCCGGTTTTTATGTAGGTAAGGTTTGCAATGTTATTTTCATCAACGGTGTAAACGTATTTGCCCGCCTGATTTTCCTGAATTGCAACCTGCGGAACTACAGGAGCTTTGATTTTGTTATTAGAATATAGTTTTACGTTAACAAATTCTCCGTGAAGCAGGATGTTTTTAGGGTTGGCAAAAGTCGCACGCATTGTGACCGTGCCGGTTGTTTCGTCGACTTTGTTGTCGTGGAAATCCTGAACTCCGTCAAGTTCGTATTTAACCCCGCTGGAGAAATATAGTTCAACTTTGCGGTTTTTGTTATTTGTTTTATCGGTCTGCATCAATGTCGCAAAATCACCTGTATCCATAGGAAAAGTTACGTAAATCGGATCCATACTGTTAATGGTCGTAAGCGGGCCTGAGGAAGGCGTTACGTAGTTCCCGAGCGTAACTCTGATAATGCCGACTCTGCCGTGAACCGGAGCCTTTACGTCTGTGTAGCCCAGAATTCTGCGCGTGTCAAGGTTAGCCGCTTTCGCCGATGCCAGCTGCGCGACAAGAGAATCCCTGTTTGAAAGCATTTCGTCATACTGAGCTTTTGAAATATAATCGTTTTTGACGAGTTCCTGCGCACGTTTTAGCTGCTTTTCCGCATAAGTCAGACGGGCTTCTATATTTTTAACGTTAGCCTGCGCGACTTCTGCGGCATTACTGAATTCTTCCGGTTCAATCTTGAAAAGATTTTGACCCGCTTTTACAAAGTCGCCTTCTTTAAAATAGCTTTCGCGTAAATAGCCGGAAATCCGCGCCAGTACATTTACCTGATATTTAGACGTGACGCGCCCCGGAGCTTCATAAGTCCAGATAATCTCTTCTTCCCCGACGGGTTCAATGATAACCTGCGGTGCCTGTTTCCCTCTATTCCCGCGGTTTTTGCCTGTTATAAACTTATAAATACCAATTCCGGCAAGCAGAAGGATTACGGCCAAAATTATTATATATATATTCTTTTTACTCATTACACTCTCCCTTATAATGATAATATCCCGTATAAACTTTTATAACAAAGTCATTTTGACATGTCAATGTGTTTGATTTAGAATTTAGCCAGTGAGGGAATTATGTTTAGAGAATTTTTAGAATCAAAAATACACAGAGCAACAGTAACCGATGCAAACCTTAATTATGTCGGTTCAATAACAATAGATGAAGAACTTATGAACGCAGCAAAAATGCGTGAGTGGCAGAAAGTTGAAATTCTTGATGTTAATAACGGCGAACGCTTTCAAACGTATATTATAAAAGGCAAAGCCGGCAGCGGCGTAATTTGTCTGAACGGCGCGGCCGCAAGAAAAGTTCAAAAAGGTGATAAAGTTATTATTGTAACCTATGCGATTTTAAGCGAAGCGGAAATCGAAACCCACAAACCGCATATCGTAATAGTTGATGATAATAATAAGATAATTAAGTAAATAGGGCGGGTGCACCCGCCTTTTTTATATTGACATTGTGCAAAATATAGTACATAATGAAAGAGTGCCGCAGAGCGGCATTCATTATAAGACAAAGGCAAGAAGCCGGAAAGGATAGAAGAACTTATGAAAAACCGAAGAGTAAGTATTAATGCAGGGGGGGGGGGGGAGCGGCTCAACCGGTAAATCCCGTGCCTTAGACCCCAATGTCATCCTGAATAGCGAGCGTACAGAGGCACAAAGCGAAAACTACGCTTTTCGCGGTGCCGTTTTACGCGAGTCGAGCAAGACAGTTTCAGCATCTGTCCCATGTCGCAAACTACCGGTGACGTTGGACAGATCCCGAAATAAATTCGGGATGACATTAAAGGAAATGACCCTTGTATGTGGTTTCACTATGGCTGAAATATTGCTTTCCCTGACGATAATTGGCGTGGTAGCGGCGATAACGCTTCCGTCACTAACAGGCAACATTAACGAACGCACATGGAACACGCAGCGCAAAGCGCTTTATGCGCGGTTTAGTCAGGCAATAGCTCTTATGCCCGCTTTGAACGGTTACGGAACTCTCACAGAAGATAGCTCTTCCGGTGCAAGTGACGCTGTTGATACTGCCGCAGAAACTTTTGTAACCAGCGGACTTTCAAAAGTAATGAAGATTAATAACATCTGCGATAATGAACATCTTGAAGATTGTGGTATCGTTTCTAAAGTCATTGCGCTGGACGGTACTGTTGCTTATTCTTCATTACCTGAGAATATGAATGTATATAATGATACATTTAATTATGTTGCTGTATTGACACCAGTTGTGGCCGGATTTGAAACCGCTAATGGAGAGAGTGTTGCAGTATACTATAATCCAAAATGTTCCGCTGAAAGAATCGGTACTCAAAAATCTCTAGAGAGTGGTGAAATTTGGCATGCATATTTTGCACAACCATATTTATGTGCCAATTTTGTATATGATTTAAATGGCAATAAGGGCCCAAATACAATGGGTAAAGATATAGGGTTCATCTCTGTATTATATTCAGTTGATTCAAAGGTCGTGGCGCCAATGCCGCTCTCAAAAGATCTGGATGGCTTGTTTACTCAACCTGATGCCGTTAAAGCTTGTACTGCTTATGACGCTGATTATCGTCTACCCAATATTGAAGAACTTTATTCAATTTATTATAATAAGATACTTGTAAAACCAACCGGTAATGATCATTGGTCTGCAACGATTGAAACTTCAAATAATGCTTGGATTGCGGGCTTTTTATTCGGCTATAGTGGAATATATGAACGCTCCCGTGGCGGCAATGTAAGGTGCGTTAAACGATAGATTTATAGTGCCGCAGGTTATGTGCCTGCGGCTTTATTAAAATTTTTTAACATTAATCCCTATAACTTTTATTTTGCGTTATAATCGTAATAGCAGTTAAAGGAGTTTAGGGATGAAATTACTTTTAAAATTTCTGGGGATTACGTTTGGGGTTATTTTAATCGGATTATATCTGGCATTTTTATTTGTGCTGCCGCGATATGATATCAACCAGTTTAAACCCGAAGTTCAAAAAATTGTTCAGGAACAGGCAAGACTCGGTATTAATTTTGAAAACGCTAAAATTATAACAACACCGCTTCTGGGTGTTGGCGTTAAGGCGGATGATATTTCCGTAACGCTGCCTGACGGCTCTATACTGTTTAGTGCTGACGGATTTAAAGGAAGAATTGCGCTTCCAAGTCTGCTCCTTTTGACTGTTAAAGTTTCCTGTGCGGAAGTTTATTCTCCCTATGTAAACCTCGAAATCGTTAATAATAAAACGTTCAAAATTGTACAGGTTATAGAAGATATTCTGAATGCAAAAGAAGTTGTTCTGGAAGAAGCTGAGCAAACCGTTGAAACTAATTCTAACAATTTTGTCTTTAACCCTGCATGGATTAGAATTAAAGTTCCTTGTGTTAAGCTCTCTGACTACAAGGTTTTGATTAATGATTTGAAATCTAAACACTATTTAATCCTTAGAGGTGAAGAATTAAGACTTGCGTATCTTAACGGTAAAATCTTTAAACTAAAAACTTATGCGGAATTTTTCTCTGATGAAAATAAAAATATCACCGCAAATCTGGATATAAACACATTTATTCCGCCGGCAGTCCAGCTGGATGAAGAAGATGATGAGGCGCAGCGTGTTGAGATTCCGTTTATTAATCCGGTTTCAATGTATAGAAATTATGATCTTAAGGTTGCCGTTGATACAAAAATTCGTCTGCGTCAACGTGCGAATAGTATCGTTTCTTCCGGATATTTTAATATTGATAACGCTACCTTAAAATTATCGCAATATCAGCTGCCAGAGAGTTATTTTCACCTAAAAACACGCGGTTTTTGGGCTGACATTGATTCAAATTTGAACCTTTTAAATAAACAAAATATTACACTCTTAGGTAAGTTGAACTACAGCCGTAAGCCTAAGGTCGATATGAATATTAAAACAAGTAAAATTTATTTTAATGATGTTGTCCTTTTGACTAAAGCTCTGCTTGATTCTCTGCATATTCAAAACGATCTTGATAAAGTTGCTATGAATGGCTTTGTTAAAGCTGAGACTTATATAAAAACCAACTTTAAGAAGCTGATTTCTAACGGTGAAATTGATATTAAAGAAGGTGCATTGACTATTAAAGGTGTCGGCAGGGTTATATCAGATCTGAAAGCTCTTATCTCTCTTGAAAATAATGTTATGGAAATAAAAGACACCTCATTAAACCTAGCCGGAGCAAGTGTTTATGCCCGCGGTAAAATTGATGAAAACTCTGTGGCTGATATTAATATCAGTTCAGAAAAGGTGTCATTGCCAATGCTGTTTAATGCTTTCGCACCTGACGGTCTTAAAGAGGCTTTTAATTTTAAATCCGGAAACTTTGATCTCAATCTCGATTTGAAAGGTAAACTTGATAATGCCGTTGCTGATTTAGGACTTAATCTGTCAAAACTGAATTTTTCCGATCGTGCTAAAACCTTTGTTATCACAAATGACAAACTTAGTGCAAACTTTTCCTGCAACAGAAAAGATTTGCTCGGTTCTGTTAACAACTCGAATTTGAAACTCTCGCTTCCGCTTGCCAAATCTAACATTGCGCTGCCAAAATTTGCAATGAATATTGCGGAAAAGAATGTAACTATTCCTGAAAATGTCCTTGTTCTCAACAATAATTCTAAAATTAAATTTAAAGGAGAAATTCAGGATTATACAAAACTTTCAAATATTGATTTGAGTGCAAACGGTAAAATTCTCGGTACGGATTTGATAAGTATCACCGGTAAACAATTTGCACCGTTCTTTAATACAAAAGGACAGCCGGAATTGACGGTTACACTTAGAGGCAACGCTAAAAAACAAACTCTTCAATGTAATATTGACGCGGATAAGGATAATTACTTTACTCCGGTAAATATTGTTGCACTGAGAGATAAAATGACAGCGCTGCGTACTACAGTTGATTTCAAAAGAAAAAGAATAAAAATTAAAGATACCGGAGTATATATAAAAAATACCGTGACGGATGAAAAAGGAAATACTTCTACAGAGTACAACGAAGTCGTCGGAATTGACGGTACTATCGTCGGTAATAACATTAACTTATTGAAGATTACGATGCCGGAAACGATTAGACTTTCTCTGCAAGCATTTAAAGATTCAATGATGGATGTAAAAGGTCATCTCTATGTGTTCGGAGAACTCGCTGCTCCGCGTTTTAGGGGTAATTATGATGTCAAAAACTTATCAATCCCTGATTTGATGCTGACAATGGAAAACGCTGATCTGGCATTTAAAGGTAAAGAACTGGCCGCTAAAATTACAAATCTTCTGGTTAACGGCTCTGACTTTAATGTTGATACTGCAATAAGTCTTGATCCGGCATCTGTTATTAATATTACAAATATGAATGTGGTTTCCAACCTCGTTGATGCAGATAAACTTTTAAAAGTCAGTGAGGCGGCAATGAAATTTGTTCCGAAATCGCCTGCACCTGCCGTAAAAACAGCTCAGGCTGATATCCCGGTAACACTCAGAAACGGACATTTCAGCGGCAGAACTTTAAAAAGCGGTGCCATAGTTACAGGACAGACAGATACAAACTTCTCACTGAATAAAAATATCCTTGTTCTGAACGATTTAGCTGCACGCGTATTTGATGGTTCTGTCAGAGGCGATATTTCAATGAACCTGCTTTCGTCACTGATGCAGATTAAAATTAACGGTGCAGGTCTTGATGTACAAAAAGCCCTTTTGCAGGCTGCAGCAATGGATAATATGCTTTACGGAACTGCGGATTTTACCGCGGATATCTCTCTGCGCGGTATGACGTATCAGGAACAGATGAAAACTCTTAAAGGAAGCGTAGATTTCCATGTCCGCGAAGGTCAGTTTGGGCCGTTCGGGAAATTGGAAAATTTAATTATTGCTGAAAATATTCGGGATTCTGAATTTTTCAAAACGACCCTGGGCAGTGTTCTGGATTCCCTGACAAAAGTTGATACAACACACTTTATGTCACTTATCGGACACATTACTTTCTATAAAGGCATTGCAACTATTGATCCGATAACGTCTGTGGGAGATGCATTGAGTATGAAGATTTTCGGCGACATGGATTTGTTGAAAAATAGTGTCGATATGAAAGTTAGAGCACGCCTGACGTCAACTATCGCAAATCTGCTCGGCCCGTTGAACGCAATCAATCCGATAAATCTTATGAATCAGGCAGGCGGTATGAATGTCTTTACAGCAAAAGCTTTCTCGCTCTTCTGTGAAGCTGTAAGCGAAGATGAGATGAATTCAATTCCTGCGTTTGAAAACGGGTATATTGACTATAACTCAACCAAATTCCAGCTTATAGTCCGAGGCGATTTGGCAAAACCGCTTACGTTAATTAAATCGTTCAAATGGCTTGCACTGGCGTCAGAAGTTCAACAGGCGCAAGAGTTTGTTGACACGTTACCGGTCAATAAAAACGGCGAAAATTACGTCCTGGACGAAAAATTAATTGAGCAAAAGAAAGAGGAATTGAAAAAAGAAGCCCAACAGGCAATTGAAAATAAAAAAGAAGAGGTCAAAGAAGAACTGAAAGAAACGGCCAGAACAAAAATTGAAGAAAAAACCCAGGGCAAACTCGGTGACTTCCTTCAAAAAGCAAAAGAAACAAAGGAACAAATAGATGCTGTTCAGGAAATTCTTTCCGATCCAAATGTAGAAATGCAGCCTCCTGCAACACCTGTTCCAATTCCTTTGCAAAGTCAGCAATAATACAAGAAAAGTCTCCGGTATAAGGAGGCTTTTTCTGTCCGTGAAAGACTCGCGCCCGGCAGAGCCGGAACCATACTTGTATCAATCGCTACCGAGAGCGTATGAACCAAATGCGGCAGCCACTCAGTGGCCGAGCCTTTTGAGTGGCACTCTGCCGGGCAAAACAGTCCAGTGAACGGTTTTCGAGGGGGAAGCATGCGGCTCGCGTTTTCTTCCGCCTGTCAAATCAAAGATTAGAAACGGCGGAGATATTATGTTCGCCTTCTCGTCACACTCCCGTGTGCCGACACTGCGAACATCGGCTGACGCATTCAGCGTGAGCGAACTGAGGCATTCCAAGTCAAAACCGCGCTTTTGTCTGAATGCCGTTAAGCGCGAGTCGAGCAAGAAGCGAGGCGGTGGCGGCGGAGAACTGCTTTTATTTTTGTAACGATTATTTAATATTGTAGCAAAAAAATATTGTTAGGAGTTTTTCTTTTTGAGAGAATAATTTGAAATAGGAATTTAAGAAGTGCTTGTTCAGAATTATAATATATCAACATATCCGCAGGTTTCATCTGCCCGTAAAAAACGAAACAAGGGACAGTTTTCTTCAAATTCCGAAAATAAAAATTTTAAACAAATAAACAACGAGGGACCTTCAAAAATAAATTCACAGGATTTATCATTTGGGGTCTCTCTTTTATCCGTTAAAGTTGATAAGATTAAACCGGTAAAAGCTGCTGATATTATTGATTTTTACAAAAATTCTCCGCTCGGGAAAATGCCTGCTGACCTCTGGGATAGTTTGAGCAAGAATGATACGGCAAGAAAATATATCAAAGTTGATTCCGATGGCAATCTTCAATTTCATAAAAAATCTATTCTCCATCTTATCTGGGACGGCGTTACGTATCCGTTCGTACAGCTTCCGCAGGATATTTTAAACGGTGCGGTTGAACTTCTGGGTAAAATTAAACCGCTGGAAAATTGGTCAAAGAATACTCTGAATAAGAAACTTTTCAAAGGTATTCGCCGGCGTTCCAAAATGGATGCTAAAATTAATTCTTTCCGCGGGCTGGCAGAATTAAGGCAGAAGCTTATCGCAGAAGGTAAAAGCGAAGAGGAAATAAAACGTATTCTCTTTGAAAAAAGTACTAAAATGTTTGACCCTAAAACCGGCAACTACGATACCAAACATGAACGTGCCCTGAATCGTCTTGTAACCGGCTTGCCGCCTGCGATTTTTCTTGCAAATGATGCATATAACCTTTCCCGTATGATGGATGATAACAAAGAACAAGCGGAAAAGGAACGTAAACAACGTTTCAGACAAGAAGCAAGCCGTATCTTTACAAGCGGTTATTTAACTCTGATTACGCTCGGAGCATTGCAAAAATATATTAATAATTCGCAGCTGGGTATTATGCTTATGACAGGTTCGACAGTGCTTCTTACCGAAATGTTTTCACGTTTGAGCAACGGAAAATATATTACACGTCTGACTCCGGAGCAGGCAAAAGCTATTAATGCAAAAAAAGCCAGAGAAGATGCGGAAAAGAATGCTGATAAAACTCCGGCACTTCAAGATTTACCGGCATTATCGCCAAAAACTGTTCAGAAGGAAGAGTCAAAGAGTTTATCTTTTAAAGCTAATGATGCAGTTTCTGCCAAAGCACAGAAACCTCAGCAAAAACCGCTTTTATCATTTGATACTGTAGTTAAAGCCTCTCTTGGTATTATCGGCGCCGGACTTATGATTAAAGAAATGCGCAGAATTCCTAATTTCGATGCGACATTGAAAGAATTTTCCGCTGTGTATGACAAATATTATAAAAAATTGACAGTTAATCCTGACTATACAATATCCAAAGCAAAATTTGACGAGGTTGTTCAGGTTTTAAGAAAACATAAATTTGACGAGCTGGCAAATCGCTATGAAAAAGCCGGAAAAGAGGCACTCGGTAAAGATGATAACTTGATTCACCTCGGGGCTAAAGATAAAAAGGTTAAACCGCTGGTTAATTTTGCGCTGGCGCCATTCAAATTCGCATGGAATATTGTAACTTTACCGTACCGGCTGACCCAGAAAGTCATCGGAGCAATGATGCCTAAAAAACCTAAAAAGCAAGAACTTCCCCAAGATGTTAAATCTCTTGCGATTAGTATAGATAAAATTGCACAAAAAGCTCTGGATAAAAAACTTCCGCCGGAAAAATTTGAAGCGTTTGTAAGCGACAATATTTTAAAAGGGTTTAATTCAGACAGTATGTCGAATGTTTCTAATGCAGAGCTTTCTAATCTTGCCAAAACCGCTGCGGCAGCAGCTACAATATGGTTCCTGATGACAGACAACTACAACATGGTTATGCTCAAATCTAACGGTGAAGATAAAGAAGGTGCTGACACCAAGTTTAAAGAACGTTTTGTTCAAGAAGGCTCACGGCTTTTCTATCAAACATTATTGATTGACCTATTTAATTCTACATTCAGAAACCAATACAATTCCTCATTGTTTGGTATGAGTTGGATTTCGCTTACTAATACGACAATTGGTGAATGGTTGACGAGAAAATCTGTAGGCGTTCCGGTAAAACCTCACACCAGAGATGAGCTGCTTGCGCTTGAAAAAGAAAGAAATGAAGCAACCGGTATCACAAGAAGATACTATGATTTTATGACCAGATTGACCGGTAAACGTTCAATTGAATCTTATAATGTGAACAAGGAACATAAAGCGGCTCCAGCTAAGGTAAAGTCTGCCGCTTCGGATGGAGTTCAGTTGAAAACAGCGGATTATATGGAAATGATTAAAAAGTCAAGAGAAGCGTAGACGCCGGTCAAGACGAGGCGGGGTCAACCGCCTCTTATAAAATTGGTCGGTTATGTCCTTGACTAAATAGAAAAAATAGTACATAATGAATAAGGCAATAAGTAAATAAGGCAATAAGTCGTAATTGTCGAAAGGCCGATAAAAGTTAATAAGTTAATAGGTTAAAGAGTTAATAAGGAATATGACCGAAATTGACGAGAATAAACCCGGGTTAAATCCCATAACCCTGATTAACTGATTAACTAGAAAAAAAGAAAGGATGGAAAGAATGAAAAACCGCAGTAATGTATTAACAAATGCAGGGGGGGGGGGGCCTCTCTTAACAGGCACTATTGAGGAGTCGCAAGCCTATAATTGTCATTC
>CALUQY010000017.1 GCA_944323035.1 Candidatus Gastranaerophilales bacterium | reverse complement strand
CGCTCGCGCTGTTCAGAATGACAATTATAGGCTTGCGACTCCTCAATAGTGCCTGTTAAGAGAGGCCCCCCCCCCCCTGTGCAAGTAATTACACTTCTCTGTTTTTTCATTTTTCCATCCTTTCTTTTTGTTCCGTTGGGCTGGAAAGCCCAACCTACATTCTTGTTAATGAGTTAATCAGTTAATAAGTTAATTAGGGTTATAAATTGTTACCCGGGTTCATTTTTCTTCCATTCGGTCATATTCCTTATTAACTTATTAACTGATTAACCTATTAACTTTTCTTGTCCATTTGGCCATAACGACTTATTGCCTTATTCTCTTATTGCCTCTTCCATTATGTACCATGTTTTGGAGCTTGTCAAGCAAAGCCAAAGTGTAAAATTTTATTAAAAACATTCTCGAGAGCTATTCACAAAAGATATTCAACGCGCTACTATATTGTGTATGGAAAAAGTCGAGGAAAAGTTGTATCCGGATCTTCCTCCAACAATGGTCAGGGGTAAGGAGGAAAAATTTAAAGCAGCACAAACGTCAAAATTCTGGCTCTGGGTCGCAGATATGTTCTTTTGTAACATGCTCAGAAACAGATTTTGTACATTCCGCTACACCGGCAGGGAGAATTACGAAAAAGCGGACGGGCCTGAAACACCTACAATAATCTTCTCCCAGCACTGCAACTGGTGGGACGGAATTGTTATGTACCATATTTCAAATAAAATTCTTAACCGCGAAATCCGTCTAATGGTAGAAGAATTAAACAGATTCCCGCTGTTAAGACACGGCGGTGCGTTTTCTGTTAACAAGAAATCCCCGCAAGCGTCTATGAAAGCCCTGAAATATGCGGTTCAGGAAATGGGCAAACTCTCTAATGTGCTTGCGATTTTCCCTCAAGGAATAATAAGACCGCCGCATTTCAGACCTATAGAATTTCAGACAGGGCTTGCCTACATGGCGCAAAGCGCTGTTAAAAAATACGGCAGAGTAAATCTTATCCCCGTTGCAATAGATTACACTTTCCTGCGCGATAACCGGCCGGAAGTTATTGTTATGCTCGGTGAAGTTATAACTCTTACCGACACAAATCAGGACAGAAAAGAATTAACTCACAGACTTGAACGTGCGCTTGAAGTAACCTGCATTAATCAGGAAGAAAATATTTCTACAGGTAATCTTGACGGGTATAAATGTCTTTTCAAACAACACCTCAAATGGTACCGGCAAATTGAACAGAGATTAAAACGCATTGATAAATAAAACCTTTCAGCTATAATAAAGCAGTTCTCCGCCACTTGCGCCCCGCTGAACCGCGGGTCGCGCGTGGCTACGCTGTCAACCTCTCGCAAAACAATTCACTGGATTGTTTTGCTCGGCAGAGTGCCACTCAAAAGACTCGGCCACTGAGTGGCTTCCGCATTTGGCTCATACGCTCTCGGTAGCGATTGATACAAGTATGGCTCCGGCTCAGCCGGGCGCGAGTCTTTCTCGGACAAAAAAAAGGGTCTGATTATCAGACCCCTGGAATTAAGAATAGCTGGAAGTATGAAAAAGATTTAATTATATTTAACGTAAAACACCGTTTGCTTACAATTAGTCAAGCTTCCTATTATTTTTTGTAAAAATAAGACAGGTGGGTAATGGTTATTTCAGCAATAAATTGCTAGTATAATGCTTACATCAGAAAACGGATGAAAATATCACACCCCGGAATATGTGTTTGTTTATGATATATGCAATCCGGAAGTTCAAATACAAAAAGATTATAACAGGCGGAGTAATATAAATGGAAGAAGGATTATTAACACAAATTCCTTGCGCAACAAAGGAATTATTCTCAAAATTAGACAACAGTTATGAAATTTATCTTGTAAAACACGATTTAAGATGTGAGCTGGAAAGACAGTTAGAAAAATACATTTCAGTACTGAATCATGACATAAAAACACCTGCTCTTGCGCAAATGCGGGCATTAGAATATCTTCTGGCAGAAAATAGGGAAAGCCTGAGCGAAAAACAAAGAGATTTGCTAAACATGACGCTTGAATCCTGTCAAGAGCAATACGATATTATAAACAATTTAATCAACACCCTGAAATATAAAAAACAGGAAAACGTTATTGTTTGCAGCAGTTACAACATTATCGAGCTGGTAAAAAGTAACTTAGACAAACTAAAAGATATGATAAAAGGAAACAATAACAATATAATATTCAAGAGTGACGCTGCAGAAATAAACATAAACGCCGACATAGAGAAGTTATCCGGGGCACTATACAAGCTTATGAAATACGCACTAAACAGGGCATCAAATGATTCGGCGATTGATATAGAAATATCAGAAAACGAACAGCAATCGAATATAATTATTAATATTGAGGAAAAGACACCAAGCAGTTACAGCGGTTTAACTTGCAGCGGGGTATATATCAGTCAGGAAGACTATAATTCAGTAGGTTCCAACTTAGAACTCGGGTTGGTTGAAGAAATCGTTTCCGCGCATAACGGCAGCCTGAAGCGCAGTCAATCAGGGAATCATCAATCAATTGAACTTATATTACCTAAGAAATATGTACAATATTAATAAACAGTCTTGACTTTCGGTTATGGTTCACGTAGAATGGAATAGCTGATTAAGGCGACATGGCCAAGTGGTAAGGCAGAAGCCTGCAAAGCTTTTACCCCCAGTTCGAATCTGGGTGTCGCCTTTTTTATGTAACAGCCGGTTTAGTCAAGGGGGAGATTATTCCCTGATTAAATTACGGGCGATTGGCACTCTGCCGAGCGAAACAATCCGGTGAATTGTTTCGCGAGAGGGGTAGCGCAGCCGAGGGAAACAGCCGTTTCCCGATTAGATTAATTACGGGCGATTGGCGCAGTTGGTAGCGCATCACATCGACATTGTGGGGGTCACGTGTTCGAGTCACGTATCGCCCAATGAGGGGAGGTAATACCTCCCTTTTTTGATACGGGACGAGAACACACAAAGCAGAGCTTTGTCGGTGTTCGAGCGCGAACGAGCTGAGGCTGGAACATTTCGCAAGTGCTATTGCACGTTGGCGAAATGCGGAATTGCCGTTACACGCGAGTGAGCAAGACTGTCACGTATCGCCCACCATAAAGGAGATAAGGTTTCTTATCTCCTTATTTCATTGGAGCCAAGCAGGTTGCTTGCAAGCCCAACCTACGGATTTGATACGCAATAGACAATAAAAAAGAGGCAATAAAGAGCCTCTTGAAAATGTATGTGTGTTAAGAAAAAGCGGGGAGGGTAGTTTCTATTTAACGCCCCGCCGCGAATAACATTGAAGTTTTATCTTTTGGCATATAAAACATTCAACATCAAGCCTTTTTAGCCGGAACCCACAACTTAACATAACCATGAGGCTAGTACGTCTGTGCACAAAAGCACCGACAGACATTACCCTCTGTCTGCTTGCGCCTGTTACTAATTCATGATAATATTGAGATGAAGTAACAAAAGAGCTTTAATATAACCAACTACGCGCTCTCATATACTCATAATGCAAAGTTGTACTGATTACAGCTTCCAAGTTTTGCCTGCTCAAGAATTTTGTACAAGCAACTTATGTAATCCAGCAAAACTTGCCATTGTAATATAGCAATCTGCAAATCTGCCAAATTACTTTCAATATTACAATAGCATAATCTAACAATTTTGTCAAGAAATTCTAAACTTTTCGTAAAGAGTTTCTAAACCAAATAGGCTAAGATGAATTATAACGAACTTTTAAATAGTTTACAAAAATTAATAAAGAATAGAACATTAAGGCAGGTGGATATTGCCAGAGCGCTTGATACCTCTAAATCGAATATTAGCCAGAAATTTATTAATAACAGCGAGGTGACGGTTAGTGAACTATTGAAGGTTCAGGATTATTTCGGGGTTAAAATTTATGTAAAGAATAATGAAGGTGCAGGGAGGCATCCTCTGGCGCAATATAAAACATTTGGCGAGCGTTTGAACTATCTTATGGGGGAAAACAACTTAACGGTCGAAAAGCTTTCAGAGCTTAGCGGAATTGCTGAAAGCACGATTGAAAAGCTCGGGCTGGATAAGATAGAGCCGGATTTAAAAACCGCAAAAAAACTTAAAGGAATTTTCCACATATCACTGGATTTGTTAATAGACGGCGACGATCATAGCGAGGAATTAACTCCGGAAGAACAAAAAATTCTTGAAGTGCTGCAAAAGGCCAAAAGGAATAATCTTATCTAACCTTAAAGAGGTTTCTTAAATGAAACCTTTCGTACTGTTTGCGAATTAATTCTTCTTCCGTGGTGAGATCTCTAACGAAAGAGCCGTCATACTTGTCGATTTTGACATTATGAATTAATTCCATAGATTTTTTGTTGTTCATATAAAAATGGTACTGGTTGTCAGATATTTCGAGGTAAACATAAATAACAAGCCAGAATAAGAGCAGCAAAAGAATTATTATAACCAACTCCAACAATATAACGAGATTAATCTTTTCTCTAAAAAGATTTCTCAAACTCATCCCTACATGTGAAACGAAATTTTTCATACAAAAACTACTTCTTACTTATTAACTGTCCTACTTTACTCCAGGGAGCCCATTCACCAACGAAATCCAGCTTCGTTTTTAGTTCAAGAATTGTATTTTTAATATTGTTATTTAAACCTGTATTATTGACTTGAAGCTCAGTTTTCATTTTATTGACGGGTTCAAGCGGCACATATTTATAAAGCGCCCTTCTGACGACCTGTTCTTTAGGTCTGCCTTTAAGTTTTCTTCTGCGTCCGTTGATTGATACACTTTTTACCGCGTCAACAAAGTTTACCATTGGTTCTCCTGTACTCCTTTTTCCTAATTAAACACGGTGAAAAATAAAATTGCGGTTTTGTAACGAATTTTAAAGCAAAAAAGGCTGATTTTGGATAAAAATCAGCCTTTCGGGTAGTATTACAAATCTGCGGGTTTGACTTCTGCCATAAGCTTGTATTCTTCGACAGTAACGGTATTTGGCGCCTGCGGACGCGGTTGAAGCCCTCTTTCAACAAGATCAGTTTCTTTGTTAATAAGTTTTTTATCCGCAATAACAACATCTCTGCCAAGAGATGTGGAAACGAGTCTGACAGATTGTTCTGTCGGGGCGCCTTCGGCGTTAACAATACCTTGAACCTTATAGGACGGCCAATCAAGCGGAAGCTCATCAATTACGGTGTAGCCTCTTTCTTCTGTTCCGTCAAGGCGCTTATCAACTTCGTTATTCAGGATAGCGGCAACGTAGGTCTTTTGCGACTCAAAATGGCAAGGAAGAACGATTTCAGTACCGATAACCTCTTCCGGATCACGGTTTTCTTTGTTTTTAAAGATTTCGGCTGCCACGTGAAGATGCCCGATTTCATGGGCAAGAAATTCTTCCCATACAGCTTTCAGCTTTTCATCAACTTCATCTTTGTAGCAGTTATAGTAAGTACATACTTCGGTAAATTCGTGAAGCAGAAGTTTTTCCCAGACGCTTTCTGTCGGGTCAATAAGTGATTCATACATAGTAACGTGTTCTTCTTCAACGTCACAGATTTCGCCGTACATTCTTCTCAAATCGTCATTACCATACATCATACCGTGTTCGGCGTAGTAATTGTGGGTTTGCTGTTCACCGGAAACAAGAGTTAAAATATTAACTTTTGTCTGAACAGAGGCTGTATCTTTGTCATAATGATTTCTCAAACGCGCGCCATTGCAATTGTGGTGGTTCTGGGTCGGACGACCGATAACAACATCGGTCCTGCCCTGCAATATATCGTCCGGATTAATCCCGTGAACCATATAAGCCCACTGGCTGTATCTGTAGAGGTGGTCAAAATCTTCTAACAAACCGAAATTGAAGGTTTCTCTGACATAATCATCCGGCTCGTTTTGCGCAAGCCATGAGGTCAAATCTACAGCGACCTGTTCATAGCCCAGAGTTGTTTCAAGAACGCTTTGTTCTGCCGGTGTAAGCCAGTTTACGGTCGTCTGGTGCATATCTTCAATCCGGCGGGAAAGCGCCAGAATTCGTTTTACTTCAGGATCCGGACAAATTCTTGCCAGATTATGTTTAAAGTTCCATGCTTCAACTTCGATACCGTTCATAAGGATTTGTCTTGTCCTTGAATAGCAGTCAATCGAATGCTTGTCAAACGGTCTTTTAACGATGTCATGCCAGCTTCTAAGCTGTTTTTCCAAAGGCACGCCTTTTTCTTTCAGTGGGTTAAATGTCATAAATTTCTCCTTTATAAGTTTAGTGCGTGGGCAAAGAGTTCGCCCGCTTTAAAGTTGTAATATCTTCCGTCCTCACCGGCGAAAAGGTTTTCCCAGTGGCTGAGAGCGGTTCCGTCTGTAGAATAAGAAGGGTTTGTCATCATAATATGGTGTGTATTTGTGTCATAACGCAGCGGGAAGAGGTCATTCATCTGCATAAAGCTTGGCAGCTTATCACTGCCAAGATAAAACCCGAACAGTGATGTATTAATCCTGTTTAATCGCTGTTCATAGGACATTCCGCCCTCGTTGTTGTCATTTGAAACTTCAACACCGGGGGCATAAATTCTGTTATATTTCAAGCGTTCGGAGAGTTCTCTCACAGCGTAAAAGTCGTCGCCCGTAATATAATCTGTTCCGGCATTAAGCCCCATAAGTCTGTAGCGTTCAAAGTCATCCGAACTTTTTTCACCGACAAAAGAGATAGCAGGATTGCCCGAACGGCGTCTGATTTCATATAGGATATACTGCATTTGCTCATACCCCGGCAAGGCTCCGACGCCGGTATAATTTTGCATATCATATCCGCCGATATGTTTGGCAGAATCAATAAACATACATTCAAACCCCAGAGTCATTAATTTAACACATTCATTGATATAAATTTCCTGATGTTCGGGATTATCCCAGCGAAAAGTTACATCACCCTCCGGCGTTGCAATTTTAATCTGATCCGCAGAGATTACATGCCGGAAACCCGTTTTAATTCCGCGGAAATGCGCTAAGTCGTTAAACGCCCTTAATTGCTCCTCCGGAGTAATTTTATCAATAATCGAGTAGTTAATAATATTGTCGCTGTATGCGGTATTCAGCCGGATTCCGTAAATTGAATTTTCTTCAAAAGGCCCTTTTTCGTAGGCATCACCGAAAATATTCTGCCATATTTGAGAGAGAATAATACAATTTGCCCAGCTTTTAGCAGAAGGAGGAATCGCCGGCAGAAGTTTTATTGCGCTTTCAATGCCGCGGCAGGTGCAGCCGTTATCCATATAAGCAATCGCACGGTTATTAATTTCTATATAATTAGCAAGCCGCCCCCAGTTGTGCCCGTAATCCGGAGGGTAAATATAATCAGGGAATTTATTATAAAAATACCCGCTTTCACTGAGTGTCGCAATAATATTAACCGCCTCTTTAAGCGACAGCCTCAAAACATCCGCCGGCACTATGTTTGCAAGCCAGCGCTTTGAATAAGTATCGCCAAGCCCGTAAAAAGCAATATATTCAGAAAAAGCATCCCTCTCCAGATTAGTATCTTCTCCAAGGGCTTTCAAAAATTTATTTACACAATTTTCCATACAAAAGTTATAAAATTAACAATATATTAAAACATTCCCCCAAATATTAATAAACTTGACTAAGAAAATATAAGCCGATAGAATAAAATCGAGGTGCGAAATGACAGAAAATGAAGGTTATCTCTGGGACAGACGCCCGCAGGAATTATGCAAAAAATGCGGGAAATGCTGCCGTATAGTAACAACTGCCAAAAGCTATGAAGAGCTTCAAAAGCTTGCCGCAGAAGGCGACAAAGGCGCTCTTGATTTTCTGGAACTTTTTGAACCTTATGAATCCGTAGAAGAAGCAATGCTTGTCGACCGTGAACAGGTTGAGCATATCGGCTACGATGAAAATACAACCTTTTATAAGTGCCGTTTTTTACAGAAAAACAATCTCTGTTCTCGCTACGACACAAGAAAAGAGCTTTGCCGCCACTGCCCTTCAACCCCGTTTGTCATTTTACCGCCCGGCTGCGGCTTTACTGAATGGATTGAAAATGAGAAATTAAAAATTGTCAAAAAAGTTCAAGACCTGAAAAAAGAACGCGAGCTTTACCGTCTGGCACTTTTGAGAGGATGCGACGAAAATAAAAAAATTATGCTGAACAAACTCATTACCTCCATTGATAATTATATTAATACTTATGCAAAATACGGTTCCTTAGACTGGTAGGCGCACAAAGTGATATCAATCGTAGATAAACAATATATAACATTTATCTACGATTTTTACATTTTTTAATAATTATAGCCTGTTAAGCAATCCCCCCCCCCCCCGCTACTTAATATGTATATAAGGGATATTAAACAAGGGGAAATTAATTATGGGAAATGGAATGAATTCTGAAGCAATTACTATTGGTGCAGTGGCGACTGCTGCGGGTTTGGGAATACTTGCACTTGCAACAAAAGGTAAAGGCTTAAAAACATTAAAAAATTTAAAACCGGCATTTTCATTTAATATTGCTCCTAAATTACAACAGGCAGTATCAAATCCGAATATTAAAAAGGCAGCAGCCGGTACAGCCGTAGGCGCCGCAGCACTGGGACTAACAAGCTGCAATGAAGATGATTATTATAACGAGTTAGCGGGTAAACACACCGTTGAAATGAACCTTGAGTCACGTGACATTCCTGAAAAAATTGTCGAAGTTGAAGTCGTAAAAGAGGTGCCTGTCGAAAAAATCGTTGAAGTCATAAAAGAAGTTGAAAAAATTGTTGAAGTCGAAGTTCCGGTTGAAGTCATTAAAGAAGTCATCAAGGAAGTCGAAGTCATCAAGGAAGTACCGGTCGAAGTCGTTGTTGAAAAGATTGTTGAAAAGGTTGTAGAAAAAGAAGTAATTGTCGAAGTACCGGTAGAGGTTATTGTCGAAAAAATCGTTGAAAAAGAAATTATCAAAGAAGTTCCTGTATATATTGAAGTTCCGGGCGAAACAATTGAAGTCCCGACAAACCCTGAATATACGGGAGAACCGGAACCGGTTCTGGATAGAATCACTGATATTCTGACACCGGGTGAAAATACAAATGGGACAACAGTACAGATGAAGGGCGCTAAAATGTTTGAGCAACACGCACTCGAAGCCAGATTTGACGCACAAAATACCAGCGAAAAGCAACAGGCTTATGCGCTGCACGTAGTTGATTACGAAAACGATAAAAATCCAACGACTTATGTCAAACAAATGAAAATCGGCAAAACAACCTTCAACGGTCAGGAAGCAATTATCTGTGACATCGTTTCACCGTTTGCAGGTAAAGAACAATCAGAATACTCAAAAATGAATGCCGGTGACTGGGATACCTTCAATGCACAAAAAATAATTTTTGTACCGGATGAAGCAAATAACTGTGTTCGTAAATATGTTATGGGTGCAGACGGACAATACACCCAACAGGGTTATCTTTACAGAGATGAACACGGACACGTCAAAGAACGCAACGGGCTGGCTGAAGGTCAATCCTGGGAACAAAAAATAGAAGATCTTGAATTTATTAATTCTCAAAGATTCCTCGATGAATTACATCCGAATAGCTACGGAGAAAATTAGAAATAAAAACCATAGTATCAGAGCGGGGGTAAAAGCCCCCCTTTTTTTGTTGAATAAATTCACAGATTTACACAGTCAGGAAAAAGCCCCCCCCCCCCGTTTTTTTTAATACGTACTTACCGTAGCCCAAACAAAAAAAGCTCCGCTTTTTGTTGGATTAAAGATTTCAACCACTTGAAAGTTTTTTATTTTCCTAGTATTATAAAGATAAATATGGAGAGATAGGAGCAAACTATGTTTGAACGTTTTACGGAGAAAGCAATAAAAGTTATAATGCTTGCCCAGGAAGAAGCCCGTCGTCTTGGCCACAACTTTGTCGGCACAGAACAGGTTCTTTTAGGCTTAATCGGTGAAGGCACCGGAGTCGCGGCAAAAGCACTCAAATCAATGGGGGTTAACCTCAAAGATGCCAGAGCGGAAGTCGAAAAAATTATCGGCAGAGGTTCAGGCTTCGTTGCGGTAGAAATCCCGTTTACGCCAAGAGCGAAAAGAGTTCTTGAACTTTCATGGGATGAGGCAAGACAACTCGGTCACAACTATATCGGTACAGAGCACCTGCTTCTCGGTTTAATCAGAGAAGGCGAAGGCGTAGCCGCAAGAGTTCTTGAAAACCTCAACGTTGATTTGAACAAAGTCCGTACTAACGTAATTAAAATGCTGGGAGAAACCAAAACCACAACTGCCGGTTCTTCTTCCACATCAACGTCAAGTTCTTCATCAAGCTCTTCTACAAGCAAAGCAAAAACTCCTAGTCTTGATGAATTCGGACGCGACTTAACTCTTGCCGCTCAGGAATTAAGACTCGATCCGGTTGTAGGCAGAGAAAAAGAAATTGAACGTGTTATCCAAATTCTTGCGAGAAGAACTAAAAACAACCCTGTTCTTATCGGTGAACCGGGTGTCGGTAAAACTGCCGTTGCAGAAGGTCTTGCAACCAGAATTGTTAACTCCGAAGTTCCGGACATTCTAGACGGCAAAAAAGTTATCCAGCTCGATATGGGGCTGCTCGTTGCAGGTACAAAATACCGCGGTGAATTTGAAGAAAGACTTAAAAAAATTATGGACGAAATTCGTCAGGCCGGAAACATTATTCTTGTTATTGACGAAATGCACACCCTCATCGGCGCAGGCGCCGCAGAAGGTGCGATTGATGCCGCAAATATTCTGAAACCTGCTCTTTCCAGAGGCGAAATTCAGGTTATCGGTGCGACAACTCTCGATGAATACAGAAAATACGTTGAAAAAGATTCCGCTCTTGAACGCCGCTTCCAAACCGTTATGATTGAAGAGCCGTCCGAAGCTGAATCAATCGAAATTATTAAAGGCTTGAAACCAAAATACGAAGAACACCACAATCTGATTATTTCAGATGCGGCGATTGAAGCTGCGGTTAAACTTTCAAGCAAATATATCACCGACAGATTTCTGCCGGATAAAGCAATCGACGTAATTGATGAAGCAAGTTCTAAAGTTCGTCTTAAAGTTTCAACGCTTTCACCGGAAGGCAAAGAACTTGAAAAAGAATTAAAAGAACTTATTAAAGAAAAAGAAAACGCTATTCGCAATCAGGAATTTGAAAAAGCTTCCCAGCTGCGCGATGAAGAAGCTGATATGAAAGAACGAATTCGCGAAATGGCACAACAATATAAAGAGGAACACGAAGCAAATAAACCAACCGTAACAGAAGAAGATGTTGCCTCTGTTATCGCTACAATGACAGGCGTTCCGGTAACCAAACTTACAGAAGGCGAAAGCGAAAGACTTCTTAACCTTGAAAAAACGCTTCACGCAAGAGTTATCGGCCAAAACGACGCCGTCGTTGCGATTTCAAAAGCAATCCGCAGAGCACGCGTCGGCTTAAAAAGCCCGAATAGACCAATCGGAAGCTTTATCTTCTGCGGACCTACAGGTGTTGGTAAAACAGAACTTGCAAAAGCACTTGCAGAAGCCATTTTTGGTTCAGAAGACAACATGATTCGTGTTGATATGTCAGAATTTATGGAAAAACATTCCACCGCAAAACTTATCGGCTCCCCTCCGGGCTACGTTGGTTACGATGACGGCGGACATTTAACAGAATTGGTTCGTAAAAAACCTTATTCCGTAATCCTTTTCGATGAAATTGAAAAAGCACACCCTGATGTATTCAACATCATGCTCCAAATCCTTGATGACGGACGTCTGACTGATGCAAAAGGACGCTATATCAACTTCAAAAATACCGTAATCATTATGACCTCAAACGTTGGGGCAAGTATGATTACAACGACATCAAGACTCGGTTTTTCAACATCTTCTGATGAATCAAAGGATAAGTACGAAAAACTCAAAGAAACCGTTACCGAAGAGATGAAAAAAGCGTTCAGACCGGAATTCTTGAACCGTATTGACGAAACAATTGTCTTTGCACATCTTTCTAAAGAAGAAATCAGACAGATTGTTGATTTGATGCTAAAAGACCTGTTTAAACGCCTTGCAGAAAGAGAGCTTTCTGTTGAAGTAACCGATGAAGTTAAAGATTACCTTGCAAAAGACGGATATTCGGAAGCTTACGGTGCAAGACCGCTAAGAAGGTTAATACAACGCAAGATAGAAGATATGCTTGCGGAAGAAATTCTCTCCGGCAAATATGCACCGGGTGATACAATAAAGATTACGCTTGTGGATGATAAAATTGCTTTTGAGAAAGCACCAAAGCGTAAAAGCAGAGCGAAAGCGAGTACAACCGCCGGAGTAAGCGAAACAACGGAACAAGAATAAGAACAAAGGCTCCCCAAAAAGGGAGCCTTGTTTTAGCGTTGAATACACCAGACATTTGCCGTCCAATCAGCTTCATTATAAAAGAATCCTGCTTCCCAGTTAAGGTACCATCCCCGATTAGCGGACAAACGAGAACTTGACCAGACACCGTTTGTACCTAATTCTTCAATAATAGAGGATTTCATTAATTCTTTATTAACAAACATCGCACCTAATTCATACATATTAGGAACACGTGTATTTGAATCCTGCTCCAGACAAGCTCTGCCGGCGTCAGCCTGTGATGTTCTGTCAGTTGCAGCACGCTGGATAGAAGGATAAGGTGCGGCAACGACAGAATCCGATGGATAAAATACTGTTATAAACCCTATATCCTTACCAACAGTATTAGGCCCTTTTACCCCATTCAGGTCATACACAAAATTTGCACAAACCTTAGATTGAATATAAAAGAATCCGGTTTCATTGTAGTTTGCCACACAGTTCGGATTGTAATATGTTAAAATACTCTCTCCATTTTGCGTTTCAAATGCAGCAGCTTTTGTATCTGCCTGTGAATAAGAATAAATATATAGCCCGTCCGGATTGCTATACGAACCGTTAAACATATTATTAAAGCTAACTAATGATTGCGGAATAGGTGAAATATTGCTGCCGGCCAAATTAACAATCTTAGAAGGGAAGCCGCAATCCGCAAGGTGATCACTGTCGCAAATGTTATTAATTTTTAGGACTTTTGCAAGTCCGTTAGTGACAAAGGTTTCGGCGGCGGTATCCTTGGTAATACTTCCGCTCTCATCTTCCGTCAAAGTTCCATAACCATTCAAAGCCGGCATAAGGGAAATTGCCTGTGAAAACCGCGCATAAAGTGCTTTTCTTTGCGTATTCCATGTTCGTTCGTTGATATTGCCGGTCAATGACGGGAGCGTTATCGCAGCAACCACGCCAATGATTGTCAATGACAGTAATATTTCCGCCATCGTAAATGCGCAACGTTGGTTCTCCTGCCTGTCAAATTCTACGCAACGATTATCAATCGTTGCAGAATTTCGCCTCTCACAAAACGATAATAAATCGTTTTGTTCGGCAGAGTGCTCCTTACACTCGCGCTCCAGTCGCAACGGCGGCATCGTCCAGTTGCGCGCCCTGCCCGTTTCGCTCACGCGAACCGGCGCCGGCGCTTCACATCCGCTAAGAAGGCCCCCCCCCCCCCCCCGTACAAATACTTACACTTCTCTGTTTTTTCATTTCTCTATCCTTTCTCCGGGATTTACCCGGGTCTTATTGTGGATGCCGCTATGCGGCACTTCTTCATTATGTACGATTTTAACAAAAAGGTCAAGTGCAGAACTTGACCTTTTTAAAACTTTTTACTCAACTGCAGTCGGAAGCGGCAATTGCGGGGTGGCTAGTCCGCTAGGAAACGTTTGAGAGCCGGAAGGCTGCGGTGCCGGTTTTATTTTAGCAGCTTCCAGACGTTCTTTCTGCGCCCTTTCCTGTTCTTGAATTTCTTGCTTTTGACGTTTAATTTGTTCTTTAAGCTTTTCTAACTCATTATTTTTCTGGTTATTCTTAAATATATCTAAAGGTGATGTAAAGGCTTTTGGCTGGAAGTTTATTGTTTTCACATCTGCCGCAGGAGTATTTCCGGTTGTCGGGGTGTCCTCAACCTCTTCGCCTTTAAGCTCCGGTTCGCCGTTATTAATAATAACAGCGCCTTTTGGCAGACTGAACGCCATTAGAGAAACCGGCGGATACGGAAAATCTGCTTTACCAAAAATTTGTACAGCCGGAAGCATTGCATCATGCCAGATTCTGGCAGGAACTGTTCCGCCGACAACACCTCTTGAGGAAGCGGAGTTATCATCATTACCGACCCAGACCGCAGCAACCACGTTAGGCGTATAGCCAACGAAGTAAGCATCTTTATTATTATTGGTGGTACCGGTTTTACCGGCCGCAGGGGCGCCGATATTTGCAGCGCGTCCGGTTCCGCTTGTGATAACTGTTTTCATAATTGCAGTCATTTGAGCGGCAGTTCTATAGTTTAATTCTCTATACATTCTTGTTTTTGGCGCTTCATAGAGAATTTTACCTCTCGGCGATTCAATTTTTTCAACAGAATAAGGCTGAGTGACGAACCCGCCGTTTGCAAAAGCGCTGTATGCACGGGTAAATTCAAAGAGTTTCACCCCGTTTGAGCCGAGCGCAATAGTATGGTCATAAGCGATAGGAGTTTCAATTCCGAGCGAACGCACAAGCTGGATTACCGAACGGACGCCGACATCTGCTATAAGTCTTGCCGCGCAGACGTTGGAAGAAACCATTAACGCAGTATAGAAAGGTATTTCGCCGCGGTATTTGTTACCGTAGTTTCTAGGCGACCAATCACCGATAGTTACAGGCATATCTGAAACCATATCGTTGGGAGAATATCCTTGTTCTAAGGCAACTGCATAAACAAAAGGTTTAAACGCTGATCCCGGCGGTCGGATTGCCTGCGTTACACGGTCATACTGGCTTTGGACATAATTTTTCCCGCCGACGTAAGAAAGAATTTTACCGTTGGAATGGTCGTAGGCAAAGAATGCCGCCTGATATTTAGCGCCGACAAGTCCGAATTCTTTCATTCTTTTCGGAATAGCATCTGCAGCCGCCTGCTGCATTTTATAGTTCAAAGTAGTTGTGACTTTATAGCCGCCTTTTGTAATCTCTTCTTCCGAATATCCTAATTTTTCCAGCTCTTTAAGCACATAATCACAGAAATAAGGAGCTTTATTAGTCGTCATATTTTTAGGCATTGTGCCCAGTACAATCGGAGATTTTTTCGCGGCTTCAAACTGTTTTTTATTAATATAGCGCATCTTATACATACGCCATAGAACCTGATTACGTCTTTTTTCTGCGAGTTTTATATTATTATAAGGCGAATAAACCGACGGGGCCTGCGGAAGTCCGGCAATCAAAGCAAGTTCCGGAAGTGAAAGTTCTTTTAAGGGTTTATTAAAATATGTCTGCGCCGCGGCCTGAATTCCGTACGCGCCGGAGCCTAAATAAATATTATTTACGTAAAGTTCGAGAATTTTGTCTTTGGAAATACTGTTTTCAATACTTGCTGCAACAAAAAGTTCTTTAATTTTTCTGTCTAAAGATTTTTCATTAGAGAGGAACAACAAGCGTGCAAGCTGCTGGGTAATAGTGCTTGCGCCCTGAACGACTCTTCCTGCAAGGACATTGCTAACAACAGAACGCCCCATGCCCCAGATGTCATAGCCGTGGTGCTTATAAAAATTTTTGTCCTCTGTTGCCAGCAGAGCGTTTATAAAATCTTTCGGAACATCTTTAATAGCGACTTTTTTATAGGAATAAGCCGCAAAGGTTTTAATTATTTGTCCGTCAGAAGAATAAAATTGCGTAACGATATTAGGTTCGTAATTAGCTAAATTCGGTATAGGCGGCTGGGAAGAAAGACAAACCGTCAGCGCTGTATATCCGGCCAAAACTCCGGCTGCAGTCAAAATAATAGCAAACTTTGCAGCTCCAAGCGCTTTTACAAACCCGTTTTGCCCCTTATTATTCATGGAACTGTACTTTTTTTTCCTTGCCATACACCGTACCTCTTTCGGATATTTTAGTATAAAATATAAAATATGGCAAATATATTAGTAAAAATTTATGACAAAATAGCCACAGTGGTTAATGAAATGCGCTCCTGGTTCGTACCGGAAAAAATCCGTTACGAAATAACCGGTAAATGCAACATGTGCGGCAAATGCTGTAATTATATGTACAGTTATGATACATATACGGAAAAAGAATTTAAACTAATGCAATTTTTCTTCCCGACCTACAGGAGATTTTATATAAAAGGCAGGGATGAAGAGGGGAATTTAATTTTTGCGTGCAAGCTTGTGACGCCAGAGGGAAAGTGTTCTGTTTATAAAAAACGCCCGCGGATGTGCAGGAAATATCCTGCGAAATGGATAGGTTATCCGGGGAAGCTTCACGACGGCTGCGGGTATAAGGTTAATATAAAAACATTTGAGGATTATGTAAAGGGCTCATAAAAGAGCCCTTTTACCTAGCGTTTAACACAGCGAAGTGCATAACCATGAGTTTTGGGATGAGGTTCCATAGTCCCTGCGACAAAGGCAATACGCCATGCAAGCGTACTATACTGAATCTGAGCAAGCGAAGAGGTATTATACCCCGAAGAAGCACTCAGCCCATATAACTTTTGCGCAGAAAACATTGACATCAATTCATATTTATTTGGCACGCGGTATTCGGAATCCTGAGCTGTACAAGCCGCGGCTGAATCATCATAGGAAACACTTGTAGAAGCATTTTGCGCATGCGGATATGGCGCAACTACAACACTATCCGTCGGATAAATTACACTGATAATCCCGACATCTTTATTCACCGTATTTGGGCCTTTATTTCCGTTCAAATCATAAATAAATGTCGCGCAAAGTTTAGTTTGCACATAATATCGTCCTGTTTCCTGCATATCTGCCTGACAAGAAGGATTATAAAATACCAGAATACTTTCCCCATTCGCGGTTTCAAAAGCTGCAGCCTTTGTATCAATGGTATCATAAGTCAGATAAGCCCCTGAACTGATCCAATCCGCAACATTCACAGAAGTCATTTTAGAATTAAGTTCAGACATTTTTGTTGGAGTTGAGATTTGACTTGCATCTAACGTCGTAATTCTGGAAGGAAGCCCGCAATCTTCAAGGTGCTCATTATCACAAATATTGTTGATTTTAAGGACTTTAGAAAGCCCGCTTGTAACAAAGGTTTCGGCGGCGGTATCTTCTATTGATGTTGAGCCCGCACTATCAGTACTTTCCCGTAAGGTTCCATAGCCGTTGAGGGAAGGCATTAATGCAATTGCCTGACTAAAACGGGCATAAAGGGCTTTTCTCTGCGTGTTCCACGTGCGTTCGTTAATGTTTCCCGTAAGTGACGGAAGCGTTATCGCCGCAACCACACCAATTATCGTCAGGGATAATAATATCTCTGCCATTGTGAACGCTGACCGTAAGCCGACCAGCCCATTATGGAACCGGCTCAGCCGGGCGGTCATGGTAAAGGTCAAGCCGAGCAGAGCCACGGAACAAGGCTTGCCTTGTGTAGAGTCGAGCGCACGACGCGGCGTGCCTGAGGCACATCCACAATACGTTGTAGCGACTGAACGCGACGTTATAAGACCGGCTTGGCCGGCACGCTTTTGACCGCAAGCGCGAGCGGTAGCGTTTGCGTGAGCGAGCGGAGTGCGGAGTGCTGAAAGCACGTAGGCACGTTTTCCGCGAGTCGAACAAGAAAACGCGAGGCGCAGTACCAACGTTGAATGGATTGCCGCGCGGTCTGCGACCGCTCGCAATGACGGATACTTTACGGCCTTCGTGCTTACTTCTTTCGTTAAATTCCCACTCGGGTCGCTTTGTGGATGCCGCTCAGCGGCCGACTCGTCAATAGTGCCTGTTAAGAGAGGCCCCCCCCCCCCCTGATAAAATGCTTACACTTCGTTTTTTCATTCTTTCCATCCTTTCTTTTATTGCGTTGGGCTAGCAAGCCCAACCTACTTGACTTTTTATCATAAGGCAATAGGTCATTAGGGCAGTAGGGCAATAAGACCTTTATATTATTTTCTTCAATTTCGGTCATATTCCTTATTAACTCTTTAACCTATTAACTTATTAACTTTTATCGTCCATTCGACAATAATGACTCTTTGCCTTATTCTCTTATTGCCTCTTTCATTATGTACGATATTTTAAGAGTTGTCAAGATTATATAAAGATGTAGCCTTTCTGTCATGTTGGGTGTATAATTTTGTAGTGAATAGAGTTTTAAGGTGGATTTTATATGCAAAACACTCTTGATAGAAAAGTTATCAAAAATATAGATTTCAACTGCGATTTAGCCCAGATGTTCGGGGTTTACAAAAACGAATCAGAAGCAGAACTTTTACAATACGTAAGTTCGGTGAATGTATCCTGCGGGTTTCACGCCGGCGATCCTGTCGCTATAAAAAATGCGCTGATGCTTGCTAAAGAACACAATGTCGTTGTCGGCGCGCATATCGGATTTAATGATATTCAAGGATTCGGAAACCGTCCGGTTAAGCTTTCTGCAGAAGAAATTGAAGCCGTTGTTCTCTATCAGGTCGGCGCAATCATGTCGTTTGCAAAAAGTTTTAAAATGGAAATTGAACATGTCCGCCCGCACGGTGCAATGTACAAAATGGCCGCAGAAGATTATGAATTCAGTGCCAATATTGCAAAAGCCATAAAAAAATGCTCACAATGGCTCGTTTATTACGGTGCCACTGGCGAAAATATTACCCGCATTGCCGGTGAATTAAACGTAAAAGTCGCAAAAGAAGTTTTCTTGAACAAAATCTATAATGCTGACGGTTCAATCGACTACAATGCAAAAGATATTGTAAATACAGAAACGTCAATAACCCGATTGAAACACCTGCTTGCATCTTCTCAGGTTTACAATAACGAAGGCGGAAGAACTTACGTGGATGCAGACACAATCCACTTTTCAAGCTCAGCCCCTAACGCTGCTGACATATTACGTGAAGCAAGAAGTATTATAACTCCGCTTCCGATTAACTACAAAAATGTTTGCAGTTCAGGCTGGGTCGACTAAAACCTGCTGTGTAGATTAGCATTTTGGCTTGCAGCGGCGTAATGTTAGAAATAATAGGGATATATAGTAATGAATATAAGAGATAAAGAAGTAAGATTAGCAGATAAAGCAAGATGGCTTATACCGGGATTACAGGTAAAACGCTGGCTCTTGCTGTACCTTTTCAGCGCAACGCTTATAATCCTCGGATTTTTGATTATCTGCGGGTTCAAGCCGGTATATTACATGATGGAATTTATCAAATATATCGCAGATGTCGTTCCGACAAACTGGCTTGCCCTTACAATGGTAATCGTCGGAGCAGGATTGTTTTGTATTGCATGGTTTAAAACAAATGTATCGCTTTTAGATGCTAATCATGCAGAAAACTATGACCTTTTAGAATCTCTTTATCGCAGAAGAAAACTCAACAACGGGCCTAAAATCGTTGCAATCGGCGGCGGAACAGGGCTTTCAATGCTATTAAAAGGGATTAAAAATATTACAAATAACATAACTGCGGTTGTAACTGTTGGCGACGACGGCGGAAGTTCCGGACGTCTGAGAAATGAACTCGGGGTTTTGCCGCCGGGCGATATCAGAAACTGTATTGCCGCACTTGCAAAAGATGAGGATTTAGTAACAAAACTTTTCCAATACCGGTTCAAAAACGGAGAAGGACTGGAAGGCCACAGTTTCGGCAACCTCTTCTTATCAGCGCTTTGCGCAATCACAGGCGATATGGTTCGCGCGGTAAAAGAATCTTCAAATGTACTTTCAATCCGCGGAGTTGTACTGCCTTCAACACTCGATGATATGAAACTTATCGCAACAATGGAGGACGGACGCGTAATCTACGGAGAATCCAATATTCCTGAAGCTCACGGCAGAATAAGAAAGATTTACACAAACCCTCAAAAATGCAGTGCTTTGCCTGAAGTGCTCCACGCAATCCGCGAAGCCGACCTGATAATCCTCGGGCCGGGAAGCCTTTATACAAGCGTAATTCCAAACCTTTTAATTGAAGGAATTTCACAGGAAATCATACGCTCAAAGGCAAAAAAGATTTATGTCTGCAATATTATGACACAACCGGGTGAAACAGACGGCTACGCTGTTTCTGATCATATTCAGGCACTGTTTAATCATGCCGGCAGCGATAAAATTATTGATACTGTAATAATGAACGACTTTATCCCGCCGAATCTGGCTCAAAAATACCAGCAGGCAGGCTCTTTCCCTGTTGTTATTGACACAGACAACGTTGAGCGGCTCGGAGTAAAACTCTTTACCAAAAAACTTATTGAAGACAATAAAGACGGGCTTGTACGCCATAGTTCAACCCGCGTAGCACGCGCGATTAACTACTGGTTCAAAAGACAGCTCCGCGGCAGAAGATATCACAGCAAAAAGAAGGATTTAGCACTGGCTGCCAATAATTAGGTGTGAAAATGAAAAAAGTTAATACAAAACATATTCGTGAATTTAAACTTGAAAAAAAGAAATTTTCAGCCCTGACTGCATACGATTATTCAACAGCCAAAATCCTTGATGAAGCGGGTATCGACATAATTCTTGTCGGCGACAGCCTTGCTATGGTGGCTCTGGGTTATGAAAATACAAACAGTATTTCAATTGAGGAGATGAAAATCTTCACAAAAGCCGTAGCCAGAGGGGTTTCGCGCGCAATGGTCGTTTGCGATATGCCGTTTATGAGTTACCACTGCGACATTGCAAGCGCTATTGCAAATATCGGAGAAGCTGTTAAGGCAGGTGCCAATGCCGTTAAAATCGAGGGCTCCGGAGAATATATTTGTTCGCTGATAAAACGCTGCAGCGAGTTCGGAATTCCTGTTATTGCGCATATCGGCTTTACCCCTCAGGCAATTAACGCAATCGGCGGGCATTATATTCAGGGCAAAACCTACAATACAACATTAGAATTGCTTGAACAGGCAAAAAAACTTGAAGAAGCCGGTGCTTTCGCAATTGTCCTGGAAATGGTTCCGGAAGAAAGCGCAAAATACATTAGCGAAAACCTCAATATCGCAACAATTTCCTGCGGCGCCGGCAGGTTCTGTGACGGACAGGTGCTTGTAAGCGATGATGTTTTTGGCAAATACGGAGAATTTAAACCTAAATTTGCAAGACGTTACGGCGATATGCGCAAATTAATCTACGATTGCGCAGCACAGTATGATAAAGATGTTAAATCCGGAAACTTTCCGTCTGACGATGAAGTTTTCCGGCTTGAAGAAGGAGAAGTCAGACAGTTATTAAATCATAAATAAAAGAGGCTGAGTATGAGATTAGTACATAAAATTCAGGAAGTAAGAGAGCAAATTAAACAGTGGAAAAAAGAAGGCTTAACAATTGGTTTTGTACCAACAATGGGAGCACTCCATGCCGGCCATTTGAGCCTAATAAAAAAGTCAGTTGAAAAATGCGACCGGACTGTCGTTTCGATTTTCGTAAACCCTATTCAATTCGGCCCGAATGAAGATTTAGACAAATACCCGCGCACGCTTGAGGCAGACTGCGAAACCGCAAAAGAGGCTGATTTAATCTTTGCGCCGACGCCTGCTGAAATGTACGGCGAAGGTTTCAGGCTTTCAAACGATTATTTAACCTACGTAATTCCGCCGTATTTTTATATGGATAAACTATGCGGTAAAAGCAGAATCGGGCACTTTGACGGTGTGTGTACTGTTGTTAACAAATTTTTTAATATAGTTCAGCCGGACTTTGCATTTTTCGGAGAAAAAGACCGCCAACAACTTATAATTATCAGAAAAATGGTAAAAGATTTAAATATTCCGGTAGAAATTATCGGCTGCCCGATTGTCCGCGAGGACTCCGGACTTGCCCTGAGTTCAAGAAATTCCTATCTTACACCGGAACAAAAAGAAGACGCTCTTGCCCTGAGCAAACTGCTCTTTAATATCAAAAAATGCTATAAGCAAGGAATTACTGACGCCTCAGCGTTGAAAGAAACGGCTTTTAATTATCTTAATTCACACCACAATCTTGAATATCTCGACTTTAGAGATGAGGACAATCTGGAAGAAAAGAGTATAATAGATGATAAGACTATCGCGTTTATCGCGGTAAAAATAGGTAATGTCAGGTTAATTGATAACGTATCAATGAAAGATTAAAACGCAAAGAGGGCTTATGATCAGCGAAAAGAAAGCTAAACTGTCCAAATTTTTAAATAGTTTAATGGCTTTTTTTAAAATTGTTCTGTGTATATTTTTGGGTATAATTATATTTACTTGGCTTGTTTCAATATTTGAGATTGAATCTTATGTACCGTTTTATGATAGTTTGAACGACTTTTTCACAAACATAAGCTATATCTTTTATACGCCGACAAAAGATGATGACGAAAACTTTAATGCCATAATGTATATTGCAATAGCAATAGTATTCTTTCTCTTGATTTTCGAAACAATTACGGATATTCTCGGGGACATTTTGAAATTGTATGAAAAAAACAAAGAAGAAGCACTTGAAGAAGAAAACGAACGAATAAATCAGGAAATACAGAAAAAATACAAAATGCATCTGCGTACATCAATGCGCTTTGTTGTTATGTTTAAACTGAACATAGTAAACCCTATGTACAATACACAGGCATTCAAGGATGAAAAAATGGAAGAAGCACTCCGGCTTCAGGCGCAAAAAATGGCAAAAGAAATATTTTCAATGATAACAATGAGCGTAAAATGCCAGATACACTCAAACCCGGAAGTACTTACACTTTTTATAGATAAAGCCGAAAATCTGAATAAAATTTTATTTTTTATCCGCAGCATCTGTCAGGTAGAAAAATATGTCAAAAACGGGCTTGGTTACTATATGGCCGTCACGACCTATCTTGCAACAGAATCAAATGAGAAAGCGGTTGCAGATGCAAAAGAGCTTATTGAAATGAAGGCTAACAAAAAAATCCTTTGCTATCAGATTGTTTCAGAATGTCTTAATCTTGTGCCAGAAAATAATTTTAAAGCAATCAGCAACGGAGAATATACCGAATCAGAAGACATTATTTACGAACTCGTTAACAAAAATTAACCGATTAGTTGCGTTTTATTTTGTTTGTGCTAGTATAGTAATGTAAACCGTAGACAATTGGCAGAAAATTCTTTAATGCGCAAGCGCCAATCGAGGCTTTAAAACTAAAATTTAAAGACTAAGTATAAGATTTTGCGGTTTATAGACTGTAAAGTCTTTTTTAATATTAACAGGTCGAAAACTATATATTAAATGATAAAAAGGAGCCGAAAATGTCAACAAAAGCATTCAAATCAGAAAAAATCGAAGCAATGAAAGCTAAGATTGAAAAAGCACAAGTTGCTATTTTGACTGAATACAAAGGCTACAGCGTAGAAGAAATTACCAATTTAAGACGAGCACTTCAAAAAGAAGGCGGCGATTATATGGTAACGAAAAATACGCTTGCAAAAATCGCTCTGAAAGATACAGCATTCGAAGTATTATCAGAAATGATGACCGGCGCGACCGCAATAGCATTTGGTTATGAAGATCAAGTTGCGCCAGCAAAAATTGTAGCACAATTCATCAAAGACAGCAAAAAAGGTGCAATGCTAGGCGGAGCCTTAGACGGTAAATTGTTGAACGCAAAAGAAGCAGAAGCATTATCAAAACTTCCTTCAAAAGAAGAACTTTATGCAAAAATTCTTGGTTCAATCAACTCACCTGCATCAGGCATTGCAAACTCACTTTCAGCAGTTATGTCACAACTTACAAGAGCTATGGCTGCTGTACGTGACCAAAAATCAGCTTAGTTCTTACTAAGTAACATTAGAAAACATTAAAAAACATATAAAGGAGAATTTAAAAATGAGTAAAGTAGAAACTATTTTAGAAGAAATTTCATCATTAACATTATTAGAAGCAGCTGAATTAGTAAAAGCTATGGAAGAAAAATTTGGCGTATCTGCAGCAGCTCCTGTAGCAGTAGCAGCAGTAGCAGCAGCTCCTGCAGCAGCAGAAGAAGCTGGTTCTGATGAAGTTACAGTTGTATTGGCATCTGCTGGTGCTAACAAAATCGCTGTATTAAAAGAAGTTCGTGCTATCACAGGCTTAGGCTTGAAAGAAGCAAAAGACTTAGTAGACGGAGCTCCAAAACCTGTTAAAGAAAACGTTAAGAAAGAAGAAGCTGAAGCTATCAAGAAACAACTTGAAGCTGCTGGTGCATCTGTTGAACTTAAGTAGTATTATAAAACTAAAAAAACAGGCTTTCCGGTTTCGGAAAGCCTGTTTTTATATATAGCGTTATACACTAAGTTTTTAAATTTTTAATTGCCGCAAGTTCCTCCTGATATGGAGAAATTCCGATAAGTTTTTCAATAATCGGCGGCATTTTTTCGATTACATAATCAATTTCTTTTTCTGTTGTATATTTACTCAAAGAGAACCTGATACTGCCGTGAACAGCAGTAAACGGGACATTCATAGCTCTGAGGACATGACTTGGTTCAAGAGAGCCTGAAGTGCATGCACTGCCGGAACTTGCACAAATCCCGACATCACTCAGGTGCAGAAGTATAAGTTCGCCTTCAATGTATTCAAACCCGATGTTTGTCGTATTAGGAACACGGTTAACAACGCCGGTGTTAAGTCTTGCATTATAAATATTTTTCAATATGTTAGTTTCAAGCTTGTCACGAAGGCGCTTAACCTCAGTTGCTTCATATCTAAGCCCGTCTTTTGCCAGCGATGCTGCAAGCCCCATACCAACAATATATGGAACATTTTCTGTACCAGCGCGCTTACCTCTTTCCTGATGACCGCCTATGATAAGCGGAGTTATCAGGGTTTTAGGGTTAACATAAAGCGCTCCGACACCTTTCGGTGCATGGAATTTATGTCCTGAAACGCCGAGCAAATCAATGCCCAGCTCCTGAACATTAATATCAATTTTACCTGCAGCCTGAACTGCATCAACAAAAATTTTTGTTTCTTTGTTTTTTGATTTAACAATTTCCACGACCTTTTCAATCGGGAAAATAACGCCGGTTTCATTGTTTGCAAACATAACAGAAACAAGGGCAGTATCAAAATCTACTTTTTCATTCAGTTCTTCAAGATCTAAATCGCCATTAGAGTTAACGTTAATATAATCAACCTTGTAGCCTTCTTTTTCAAGCTGATTATAAAGATTAAGAACGCAGGGATGTTCAACTTTTGAAGTGATAATATGACGTTTATTTTTGTTCATATTTAAAACTCCGCGTATGGCAAGGTTAGCACTTTCCGAGCCGCCGCCTGTAAAAATTATATCCTTTTCATTAGCGGCATTGAAAAAATCTTTCATCTGTCCGCGTGCGTTTTGCATAGCATGCGCAGCTGTTTTTGCAAAATCATACATAGACGACGGATTACCGTATTCCTGTGAAAAATAAGGCATCATAGCTTCTAAAACGCTGTCATCCACTCTGGTGGTAGCATTGTTATCTAAATATACTAAATTCATTATTCAACCTCTATAACTTCAATATTTTTGTCAACAGTTTCTCTCAAGGTATTTTCAACAAAACCTTTAAGAGTCATCATTGCATTTTTACAACCGGAACATTTTCCGCGCAGCTTAACATACACTTTTGAGCCGTCAATATCAACAAGTGTTATGTCGCCGCCGTCTTTTTGAAGTTCGGCAGCGATTTGAGTTTCAATAACCTTACTTATTTTAAGGATTTTCTGTGCCGGAGAAAGCGTTGAAGCTTCATGCTCTTCTTTTTCAAGCTTATTGTAATAAGTGTCAATAATATCTTTAATTACGTCCTTGCATCTGCCGCAGGCGCCGCCGGCTTTGGTAAAATTAGTAACCTCTTCAACGGTTTTTAACCCGTTAACCTTAATTGCTTCCCAAATCTGGTTTTCAGTAACCCCGAAGCACTGGCAGATAATCTTTTCTTTAACCGGCTCCGCCCTTAACTCGTCCAAATCCATATAATCGTCATAATTTTTAAGAGCATCTTCCAGCGCTTCATGCCCCATGACCGAGCAGTGCATTTTTTCAGGCGGCAGCCCTCCAAGCTGGTCGGCAATATCTTTATTTGTAATCTTTCTAACCTCATCAAGCGTTTTGCCGATAATCATTTCGGTCAAAATACTTGAACTTGCAACAGCCGAGCCGCAGCCAAAAGTTTGGAATTTGGCGTCAACAACCGTATTATTTTTTATTTTCAAATATATTTTCAACTGGTCACCGCATGCCAGAGAACCGGCAACACCGATAGCATCAGCGTCATCAATTTTCCCGACATTGCGTGGATTTCTATAATGTTCTATAACTTTTTCTGAGTAATCCCACATAAAATTTCTCCCTTTCTCACATTTTATCCCAAAAAAAGTTTTTAGAACAGCGCCAAATTATTAGTGTAAATTTTTATAAAAATTTTTAAAAAATTTTGCTTGACATTTTTTTTCGATTAGGTTATATTAGATACACTAAATTGAAGTGTTGCTTAAACACTTGTTTAAAAAATATACATTTTGTGTATTAACAGACTCTCGATATTAAAGAAATAACTGGAAGTAATGGAATGTAGATTAGACTTAGTATATATACATTTACCCTAACGTATTAGAATACAAACCCCAATAAAATAAAAAATAAACAATCCAAATATTAGTTTAGCATAACAAACATAAACTATACATTTACCCGATATTACCTCATAGTAGGATTACCCCAAAACTATAAGGTAATTTTTTTTATGAGTGAGCAGAGGCAGGAGGAATGCAACGCATTCCGAACAGTTGAGCAATCGACACCAGAGACCGCGCTCTTTGGTGCGATTGCGAACGGTGCCATTTATCGCGAACGAGTCAGCGTCAGCCGGTGCTCGCGTTGTCGCAGGCGAAAGTACGGCGAATAGTAAGGGAAGATCGTGTCGGACGGCTTAGCTAAAACATTCCGGCAATTTAAATTTTCTTAATTTCAATTATAAATTTATTGAAAGGAGAAATTTATGACAAATTTAGAAATCAAAGAACTACGCAACAACAGCGAAAAAGCTAAAAAATATTTTATGAAACAGATTGCTTACACGCTCGGGCCAGTAGAACTAAAAGACCTTATGGATGAAGGTAAAGTAAAAATAATTGATGTAAGAAATGAAGCGGACTATGAAATTTCGCATATTCCGGGTTCAATTTCAATGCCTTACGAAACAATAGAAGCGAATACGGATAAATTATCAAAGGAAGAAACAAATGTTATTTGTTGTTATAACCAGCAATGCCACCTTGGTGCAAGAGCATGCCTGAAGCTTGCGGATTACGGATACCCGTGTATGCATCTTGACGGCGGTTTCAAGACCTGGAAAGAAGAATTCGGATTCGCAACGACATAACAACAAACATGGCTGGTTCAGATAAACCAGCCATTCTATTCAAAAAAAGATTTAATATCAATTCCAAAAAATTCAGCCATATTATAAAGCGTTTCAACGGTGGCAAGGTTTTTGCCGCGTTCAATGCAGGAAATGTGTTCACGCGACATATTAACGCATTCTGCAAATTTTTCTTGCGAAAGACCTTTTTCCAAACGTAAAGCTTTAACTTTTCGTCCTATAGAATTCCTTAATTTACGAATACCCATACAATAAGTTTCGCATGTAATACAAATATTACAGTAAGATGAATATTACAATATATGTCCAAAACGCTTAATATTACTTAAAATTTGATACATACTATTTATTTTGTGGTATAAATCATGTAAGATTGATATTACATTTTTTGTGAAAGAAAGGATAATGTATGGATTTAAGAGTTTTAAAAAATGCGTTTACGATGGCAGAAATTCTGTTATCTCTCACAATAATCGGTATAGTTGCAGCGATAACACTTCCAAGCCTCACCGGCAACATCAACGAGCGGACATGGAACACACAGAGAAAAGCTTTGTACGCCCGTATGTCACAGGCAATTTCGCTTATGCCAAACCTCAACGGATATGGAACGGTAACAGAGGCAACATCTTCTGCGCCGGCAGTCGATACAGCAGCAGAAACATTTATTACCAGCGGTTTGAGTAAAGTTCTGAAAATTAATAATATTTGTTCGCCTGCTAAAATCGAAGATTGCGGATTGAGCAGCAAAATTACAACAATAAAGGGCAATATCATAAGTTTACCTAAAACATTAGGGGAACTAAACTCCGGTATAATTGCGCCAATGCATGGAATAAGTATTCCTGATACAAAAGCGGCAGCATTTGAAACTGCTAACGGAGAATCCATTCTGGTATTTTATAACAAAGACTGTACAGCTTCAAATGTTGAAGTATCTTATACTGATACGTACGCCGAAGCCACTATGATTAAGCAACAGGTATGTGCAAATTTTGTATTTGATTTGAACGGCAGCAAAGGCCCAAACACTGTCGGGCGGGATATTGGTATTATGAGCGCAATATATTCAAGTGATAGTCAGGTTGTTATGCCTGTTCCAAATGTAAATGAAGCCGGTACCGCCAAACACGCCGATGCCGGAAAAGCCTGCCGGAATCAGGATAGTGAATATAGACTGCCAAATGTTGAAGAACTTATAACAATTTATTACAACAAAAACTTATTTGAGTGGGATGCGATAAATACAATTTACTGGTCTTCAAATCTGATTTCTTCTGACAAAGCGTATGTAGTAGGGGTTTATAACGGTGTTAAAGCAGAATGGGACAGAAATAGCAGCTCAGTTCATGTCTGGTGCGTAAAAAGATAAAACAGTTAAAAAGCCCCGGCGGGGCTTTTTAATTGTCCGAGAAAGACTCGCGCCCGGCTGAGCCGGAACCATACTTGTATCAATCGCTACCGAGAGCGTATGAACCAAATGGGGGAGCCACTCAGTGACCGAGTCTTTTGAGTGGCACTCTGCCAAGCGAAACAATCCAGTGAATTGTTTCGCGAGAGGTAGACAACACTCTGCCGAGAAAAACAGTCCAGTGAACTGTTTTTCGAGAGGGAAGCACGCAGCTCGCGGTTTCTTCCGCCTGTCAAATCAAAGATTAGAAACGGCGGAGATATTATGTTCGCCTGCTCGTCACACTCCCGTGTGCCGACACTGCAAACATCGGCTGAGGCATTCAGCGCGAGTGAGCTGAGGCATTCCAAGACAAAACCGCGCTTTTGCCTGAATGCCGTTAAGCGCGAGTCAAGCAAGAAGCGAGGCGGTGCGACGGAGAACTGCTTTATTTATAGATTTGCACCGCCGTCTTTCATTTTGGCAAGCGCATTTTTCGCGCCGTCTTTATTCTTTGAAACCTCTATTACAAAACTGCTAGCCTCATTATCACGTGCTACAGCTTCTTTTAGTGCTGTAATCTCCTCCAAGCCTAGTTGCGACAGGTCACATTTTTCCGGATTTTTTGAGTAAAGTTTGAATAATTCCTGCGAATGATAATCAAACCCCGGTAAATGCTGAAAATAACCGTGCAGTTTGTAAAAATGAAACAGCAGGAAATAAAAATCTTTATTCCCCTCTTCAAGCAAAAACATGGGCTTGGAAGAAAATGAAACGCCGTTGCCCGCAAGCAGATTGAGTATAAACGCGGTAAAACCTTTGCGCTCAAGAATCAAACCTTCCTCCTCACTTAAAAGCGCAAGAAATTTATACGCTCCCTTCAAATAAATAACTTTAATCCCTTTTTTCTTTATCAAATCGAGCAGAAATTGCGACGTAAAATTTGAATTTTTAACGATATCAAACATATTTTTCCGCACGAGCTGAACATTTTTATTTGTAACCGTATTCAAAGTCAGCGAACAATTGCCGGTAATCACATTTTTAGACGTTGAATTCGTTGCGGAAGTGCGCAAATGCTTATCAAGCCGCAACACCAGCGTACGCTCCCGAAGCTTCAACAACATATAAATGACTCTCTGAAGAAAATTCATAGTTATATTTTAGCATTAAAAAAATGGGTTGTAAATTTTTTTTAGTGGTATAATGAAAAATAAGATAAGGGAGATCTATATGGAAACATTAAATAAGAACGAAGGGATTATTACAAAAATTATCGGACCGGTTATCGACGTAGAATTTCAGCCTGGCGAAGTGCCTGAAATCTATACAGCGCTGGAGATTTATCCTGAAAACGGCGGAGCAAAAATCGTAACCGAAGTTCAACAAATGCTTGGTTCAAACCGTGTAAGAACTGTTGCAATGTCCTCAACAGACGGGCTTAAAAGAGGCATGAAGGTTATCAATACCAATGAACCTATTAAAATTCCTGTCGGTAAACCAATTTTGGGTAGAATTTTAAACGTTATCGGGCAAGCCGTTGACGAAATGGGCGATATCCAAACAGACACCTATCTTCCTATCCACCGCGAAGCCCCTGCGCTGACCGATCAAAATACCAATATTGAAATCCTTGAAACAGGTATAAAAGCAATAGACCTTATCCAACCTTATCAAAAAGGCGGTAAAATCGGGCTATTCGGCGGTGCCGGCGTTGGTAAAACCGTATTGATTATGGAATTAATCCATAATATCGCATCCGAACACTCCGGCGTTTCCGTTTTCGGCGGTGTCGGTGAAAGAACCCGTGAAGGGAACGACCTCTGGAATGAAATGAAAGAATCCGGCGTTATCGACAAAGTTGCATTGATTTACGGTCAGATGAACGAACCGCCGGGAGCAAGAATGAGAGTCGGACTTTCTGCTCTTACTGCGGCAGAATATTTCCGTGATTTTTCAAAACAAGACGTATTGTTATTTATTGATAACATTTTCAGATTTACTCAGGCAGGTTCGGAAGTTTCTGCACTTCTTGGCCGTATGCCTTCAGCCGTTGGTTACCAGCCTACCCTGGCTAACGAAATGGGTGAACTGCAAGAACGTATTACTTCAACTAAAGACGGTTCTATCACTTCCGTTCAGGCGATTTACGTTCCGGCCGATGACCTGACTGACCCGGCTCCGGCAACAACATTCTCACACCTTGATGCGTCAACCGTTCTTTCACGACAAATCGCATCACTCGGTATCTATCCGGCCGTTGATCCGCTCGAATCAAGTTCACGCGTTCTTGATCCAAACATTATCGGATCTGAACACTATGAAGTCACTTCTAAGGTACTTGAAATCCTTCAAAAATACAAAGAACTTCAAGATATTATTGCAATCTTAGGTATGGATGAACTCTCTGAAGAAGATAAAGAAACAGTTAACAGAGCAAGAAAAATTCAACGTTTCTTATCACAGCCATTCTTCGTTGCAGAACAATTCTCCGGAATTCCGGGTAAATACGTTAAACTTGAAGACACAATCAAAGGCTTTAAAGAAATCGTTGAGGGGAAACACGATGACCTTCCGGAACAAGCTTTCTACATGGTAGGTACAATTGAAGAAGCTGTTGAAAAAGCCCGTACACTGGCTGAATAGGAGTAAAAATGAAAGTAAAAATTATTACTCACGAAAAAGTTGTATTTGACGGCGAAGCCGATGAAATCATTGCAAAAAGTACAGAAGGTGAATTCGGCATATTAGAAAATCACGTACCTTGCATGAAAGTTCTGGATATTTGTGTTGCAAAAATTATCCTCAACGGCGAAGTCAAACTTTTCACTGTAATGGGCGGGGTTTTGCAGTTCAAAGACAACGAAGCTTTAATTTTAACAGATATTGCCGAATGCAGTGATGAAATTGACTGTGACAGAGCAAGATCTGCACTTGCAAGGGCTGAAGAACGGCTTGCTGACGCAAAAGCAGAGGCCGATGCAAAACGTGCTGAAGCAGCAAAAGCCAGAGCACTTGCACGGCTCAAAGCCAGTATGAAACAGTAACCGGCTCCTTAATTGAAACCGGTCTTACTATTCCGGTTTTTCAGAAAAGGGCGCCCGGCAAACAGGAAATATGACCAATATCAGCTTAAAAGACATTTATATAAGATTTTTCCGAATCGGAACATTACTGTTAGGCGGAGGATATGTAATTCTTCCGCTTTTACAGTCCGAAATCGCAGAAAAATACGATTGCATCACGGATGATAATGTTTGTGAATATTATGCGATTTCCCAGAGTTTACCCGGGGTAATTGCTATTAATACGGCAGTGTTTGTAGGCTACAAGCTGGCAAGAACAAAAGGGGCGCTTGCCGCGATTACAGGAATGGTTACGCCGGCATTTCTTAGTATAATTCTTCTTGCAAACCTCTTAACGCAAATCGTTCACGTTCCATTTGTACAAAACATTTTTCTCGGTGTCGGAATAGGTGTTTTAGCGCTTTTATTTCAGGCGGTCAACGAAATGTGGAAAAAAAGCATTGTGGATAAAGGAGCATTTTTAATTTTTCTGGCCTCGTTCACCGCTCTCATAGCATTCAAAGTTTTCCCGATATATATCGTAATTTCAGGGATTATACTCGGAGTTATAATAGGTTTTATCAGAAGCCGGAGAGGTGCTGAAAAATGATATTCTGGCAGCTTTTCTGGAACTTTTTAAATATAGGTATATTTGCATTTGGCGGCGGATATGCTACACTGCCGTTTTTATACCACATCTCCGAAACCTACAACTGGTATACGTTTGATGAACTCAGCAATATGATTGCAGTATCTTCAATAACCCCGGGGCCGATAGGGATTAACATGGCAACATACGCCGGCTTCAAAACTTCCGGTCTAACGGGTTCTATTATTGCAACGGTTTCTATTGTTCTGCCGTCACTGATTTTTGCGGTTTTAATTTCTAAGGCGCTAAAAAAATTCAGAGAAAATATTTATGTAAAATCAATTATTTATGTATTAAAGCCGTTAGGCTGCGGCTTATTGAGCGCTGTCGGCGTAAATATGTTCATAAACGATTTTCTGTCAAAAAATATAAATATTTATAATATAATATTTCTGACGATTTTAATTTTTATAAGTCTGAGAAAAAGGCTTAATCCTCTGTTTTACCTTGGTGTCGCTGCGATTTACGGTGTACTTGCAGGAATGTTGCACTTTATATAAAACAAGCCGCCGCATAACTGAAGAGGATTGCCGTCTACGCCGGCTCGCTATGACATACAGGGATCTTAACAACAACTTTTTTCACTTTTGACGGAATATTTTTATAAGCCATTTGCGGTTGATGTGCCTCGTGAGGATATAACAGAACAAATTTACCGGTTTCCAGAATAATTCTATTCAAAACTTTTTCAGGAGTATCAAAAAACATAATATCACGCTCAGGGATATAAGCTTCTTTGACTTTTAACCCTTCGACATTGATATAATCCAATTCTTCAACCCCATCCAGCAGAATCTGGATATCAATATATTTTTTATGCGCTTCTAGTTTACAATTTTCCAGCGTTTTAGTTGTGTATTCATCAACATTTGCATAAGTAAGCCTGTCCTCAGAGAGAAAAACTTTTCCACACTCCTGCATGGCTGTCAGATTAAGAATAAAATCCGCGATTTTCTCATCAACTTCTGAATAGTTTCTGATATTTTTTATATCATCAAAAATCATTATTTAATCCTTTTTAATTTTTTAACAAGTCTTATTTTACAATCTGCGTAATCATTGTTACAAATTGCAGCCTTGCCAACTCCGGTTATCTCAGCCGGAGGAGTTGCATTATTATAATATTTAAAAGCGGTGCAATATTCGGCACCGGCATGTACGTAACCGGAAGCGCAAGCCGCCAGCGGGAACGGTACAGAACGATAATCATCACTCACAACTACATAATGATTTTCCGGCGGGGCAACGCCATCATCCTCAGGGCTGTAAATAACATCAAACGCAGCTAAGTCAACATTTCCGCCGCCATCCATGTCCACAGGGAGATATTCATACCCGCGGATACCTGGATCAACTGTACCATAGACAGGTATCACCCTTCCATCTCTGGTTATATAAAATTCAAAGATATCATAATGCATTTTATCCTCGCCTTGACCGTGTCCGTTTATATCAACCCAGATATGATATCCGCTACGTTCCGGATCCGAGAGGCTACCCACAAATAGCAACGGATGTGAAGTTGCAGTAAACGTAGTTGTCGCATTACTTTCAAAATAAATATCCATACCGTTGGTAAGTTTTAGGGTTGGTATCGATGCTGCACGAGGGTTATTCGTCACGGTAGAGCAAGCTGGAACTTCCGTACCTGAAGCATCATATATTTTAGCGGTATTAAAGTAATCCGTAAATATACTGCAAAGACCATTAGCATCAGTTGTGCCTGTTTTAAAGGCTCTACACTCTCTAAGTTCACTGATAGCTCCTAGAACTTCGCCGCAGGTTGTTTCTTCAATACGAGCGTTAGCACCTTTCAGATACGCATCATTGAAAAGAGCGGAGTCCACAACATTCACAAGATTTCTATAAGCCGTATAGTAAAAATATTCCCGCTCATAGTCGTGTCTTTGTGTGAAAAACGCAAGACTGACAGAAACCAGTACCGAGAGAATTACCATCGCTATAAAAAGTTCTGCTAAAGTAAACGCTTTTTGTCTTTTATTCATACAACCCGCTCCTTTTTAATTTCCGTTGAGTTCAGCCATTGCTTTTTCATAATCTTCTTTTCCCGGTGCTTTACCGTGCCAGCCGGCATTGTTTTCCATAAAGGAAACACCTTTACCTTTAACCGTATTTGCGATTATAGCAACAGGTCTATCCATAGCTTTTGCCTTTTCAATTGCATCATAAATTTCATTCAAATCGTGTCCGTCAATAACAAGGACTTCCCAGTTAAATGCCTTGATTTTAGCTTCCAGATTATCCAGAGCCTTAATATTTTCCGTGCCGCCGTCTATTTGTAAACGATTTCTGTCAATAATAGCAACAATATTATCAAGTTTAAGGTGCGCGATATGCATAAAGGCTTCCCAGACGCTGCCTTCCTGCAATTCACCGTCACCGAGAAGAACAAATACATTTTCTCCTTTTTTATCGAGTTTCAAAGCCAACGCTATTCCGCAGGCCATTGATAGCCCTTGTCCCAAAGAACCCGTCGGAACTTCTATCCCCGGACACAATTTTGTCGGATGCCCCTGCAGGCGTGTTCCAAGCTTTCTAAAAGACATTAATTCACTTTTCGGGAAATATGCAAGCTGTGCCAGTACCGAATACAAAACAGCAGACGCATGCCCTTTAGAAAGAACAAATCTGTCACGGAATTCAAAATTAGCATCCTGTTTCCATAATGCCGCGGTTTTCATACATTTATGAAACAGAACTGTCATAATTTCAACAGCAGAAAAAGCACCGCCGATATGACCGGACTGGGCATTATAAATCATAGAAAGGATCTCTTTTCTGGATTCAAGGCACAAATCCTTTAACAGTTTTAAATCGGTATCATTCAGCATTTACAAATCCTTTCCTTAATCACTCTCAACACAAACAACGGAAGGGTCGGAAAAATTCTTCTAAATCTTGCCGGTTCCTTCACCGTTCTATAAAGCCATTCCAGCCCGGCTTTTTGATAAAATTCAGGTGCACGCTCAACCTTATTTGACCAAACGTCAAAACTTCCGCCGACGCCAATAAAAAGCGTATCCGGCATATTTTTTTTCAAATCATAAATAAATTGTTCCTGTTTTGGCGAACCAAGAGCAATAAGTGCGAGCTTTGCACCGGACTTGCGAAGTGCCAGCTTAACATTATCTTCATTATCAAAAAATCCGTTATGTGCATAAACAATTTTTATATCTGCAAATTCTTTCTTTAAATTTGCACAGGTAAGTTCCAAAACCTCTTGCCTAGCACCAACAAGCGCTATCGGAAGCGAATTCTCCCAGTATTTTCTAATCATTGCTTTCGCGTATTCAATACCGGCAATCCGATGTGCCTTTTTTCCGAGAATTTTCAGACCAATTTCAATACCAACGCCGTCAGGGATAACAAGTTCCGCGTTATTGATAATTTTTTTCAGATCAATATTCTTTTTTGAATTCATAACCATTTCAGGATTTAAAGTAACAACCTGCCCGCGTTTTGCAAACCCGTATTCCAAAGCATCCTCAAACCCGAATGTATCTATATCTAAATCCTGTAATCTCTCTGTTTTACGTTCCATATAATTATTATATAGCATTTTTCCTGTTTGGTAAACCTTTATTTAAGATTTTTTATTAATTTATACAGGAACTCATCACCCTTATTGGTCTGTATCCCCTTAGGAATAAAGATTTCCGAGAAACGCTCTATTGCGTAACGATCAGTCATTCCCGATATATAATCTGAAATAACCATTTCCAAAGTTTCTTCCGGCAGCTCATTTTTCAGAAGCATTTTGTAATAATTAAACAACTCCTCAACACAGCGTGATGCCTTTTTCTCTTCCATCTTTGCCGGAGAATCAATATAAACATTCTCAAACATCCATTCCCTTAAACGTGTTGTATAACTCCACCCCTCTTCGCTCATTGTAATTTTAGGCTTATCAATTGAATTGAAAACAATATCAGACACCATACGATTTAAACGCTTTGAAGGCGTTGAAGAAAAATATCTTATACAATCTTTAGGCAAATCACTTTCGCTGATAATTCCCGCTCTGATAGAGTCCTGAATATCATGGTTAATATATGCAATTTTATCAGCAAACTGAACAACCTGCGCCTCGGGCGTTTCAGGTTTATACCCCCATGAGTGGGTTAAAATCCCGTCAACAGTTTCCTGACAAAGATTTAAATCCTCTAAAATTTCAACAACACGCACACTCTGCACATTATGCTTAAACCCGTCTTTCAATAAGCGGTTAAGAACAGCTTCACCACAATGACCAAACGGAGTATGCCCCAAGTCGTGCCCCAGCGCTATCGCCTCTGTCAAATCTTCATTTAACCGTAAAGCTCTGGAAATAGTTCTGGCAATTTGTGAAACCTCCAGAGTGTGCGTCAATCTGGTTCTAAAATGATCATCATAAGGCGATAAAAATACCTGCGTTTTGTGCTTCAGACGACGAAACGCTTTTGAATGAAGAATTCTATCCCGATCACGCTGGAAATTCGTCCTAAAAGGGCAATCAACCTCCGCTCTAACACGCCCGCGTGTGTAACGACTTTTCGTTGCAAACTCACTAAGGGTTTCTATTTCACGATCTTCAATACTTCGTCTAATGCTGTCGTCAACAATATTATGTTTCATACCACAATTATAACACAAGGAGGTAAAATAACAAGAATCAGCTATTTTGCTACTCACAATTTATTCAGTATCAAAATAATAATATAATACAAATTAATCTTATTCAAGAAATAAAGAAGGGCGCAGAAAGAAGCGCCCTAAGTAAAAAAAGGAAACATATATATAGTTATAGGTAAAATTTTATTCATTAATAGCCAACCCATTAGTGTGGCAGTATTAAGCTTAGCCGAAGGTTTTGAAGGAGGATTCAACGTTCTTTTCAATAACCTTCGTTACTGCATCAAGCTCGTTAGAGATTG
>CALUQY010000016.1 GCA_944323035.1 Candidatus Gastranaerophilales bacterium | reverse complement strand
AATGAAAAAACAGAGAAGTGTAATTACTTGCACAGGGGGGGGGGGGGCCTCTCTTAACAGGCACTATTGAGGAGTCGCAAGCCTATAATTGTCATTCTGAACAGCGCGAGCGAGCAGAGGCACAAAGCGAAAACCACGCTTTTCGCGGTGCCGTTTTACGCGAGTCGAGCAAGACAGTTTCGGAATCTGTTCCACGTTACGAGCAGGTATCCAACATTGGCCAGACCCTGAAACGAGTTCAGGGTGACAATTTTTTGTCATTGCGAGCCGACGAATGTCGGCGTGGCAATCCAGTCAAAAACACAGCGTCTCCATGTTGTCATGCTGAACTCCGCTCGCTCGCGCAGTTCGGAATGACTCCGCCGGTCAAGGCGGCTTCCTGTTTGGCTTGTTCGTTAAAAAGTCATGTTCAACCCCTGTGGATGGCACTCAGTGCTTGGATTGCCACGCGGTCTGCGACCGCTCGCAATGACAGGAAGTGGTTTGCGTGTGTCGGTTTCACCATGGCAGAAATACTGTTATCCCTCACGATAATCGGTGTGGTAGCGGCGATTACGCTTCCGTCACTTACAGGCAACATAAACGAGCGCACATGGAATACGCAAAGAAAAGCGCTTTATGCAAGATTTTCTCAGGCTTTTCCTTTGCTTGACAGTATTAATACTTACTCTAGCGGTGAGGCTTTTGTTAGCGGCGCTCTGGCCAAAGTATTAAAAATTAACAATATCTGTGACAAAGATCATATTAGAGATTGCGGTATTGTTTCCAGTTATACTAACCTGGCCGGTTCTCAAAAATCATTTCCGTTGACATTGAGTCAGTTGAATTCTACAATGGTTTCAATAAGTGTATTTTATACCAGATCTGATGGAACTACTTTTGATGGCTCATTTTCACAAGACGATCAGGATGTTGTGGCTTTTGAAACCCAAAACGGAGAAAGTATAGCATTGCTGTATTCTCCCGGGTGTCGTCCGTCTTATAATGAAACCTCTGTTTATGTAGCGCAGGAAAAAGTCTGCGTGAATATGATTTATGATTTAAATGGTCACAAAGGCCCTAATACTGTTGGAAAAGACATGGGAATTTTAACTGTATACTATCCTTCTGATAGTATTGTCGTTGCACCAATGCCGCAGACAAATAATGTTTCTGATTCGGTAGAAATATCTGACGCAGCGAAATTGTGTACGCAATCGGATTCTGATTTCAGGCTGCCAAATAAGGAAGAAGCCTTTGCTCTATATGTAAATCGTGACTTAATCGGGCGAACTTCAGGTAATTATTGGACATCCAGTAGAAGCCAAACTTCACGGACTCGCACTGTTCTCTGGGTTATGGATATGACAAATGGGCGTTATGGAATACAAGTTCCAGGCGACGGGGCAGCATATCATGCCTTATGTGTAAAACGTTAAAAAAGCCGGGAAACCGGCTTTTTTATGCCGCGTTGTTTTTAAGCTCTTTATAAGTTTCCATTGTTATCTGCCAGTTTTCTTTTGTATCAGGCATTGTCCGATCTGCAATGTCCTCAGGAAGCCCTGCATGGTGAAGCCGCGGCAGCAGCCAGCTTTCAGGATATTCAATTGGCATGTTCACCTCGTCATCAGAATCCTGACAGATAAATATAGTTTCACCGTTTTTGTCTGTGCGGGCACCAACAATTGTTATTTCGTGCCCGCCGGCAATAGCATCTGCCGGCCGGTTTGGATCCGGCTGTTCTTTGTCTTTTTCAAAGAATGTTATGCCTATGATGACATTCTGATCGCGTTTCAGAGTATCCAGAATTTGTTGTTTGGTTGTAGCAAAATCGCACTCGTATCCTGTCACAACCAGATTATCATCTACCTGTTGATAAAGCATGGACGTTGTACTTTTATTTTCGGCGACCGATTCAATAAATGTCTTTTCAAATTCAATTAATCCGGTATTTTCCGTTGCGATATCGCCCTTACGTTCATCAATTAAAGAGTTATATGTTTGTTGGGAGCCTAAATTCATAAGTGTTGATTGAATAAGAACGTCCGTTGTGTTTCTTTCCATGCCGTCCTGATGTTTAGTCTGGATTTGTGCGCGCAGAAGGACATCCTTGTCCGGTTTAAGCGTTACTTTTACTCTGTTTGCATCTATAACTTCGAAATTAGTATTAAACATATTTAAAAGCCTTACAGCCTCTCCTAAATTCTTGGACAGATTTCTTAAATCTACAATCTTTTCGGTTGAAAGTTTCGGAGAGGTTAAATCGTTTGCAAAACGGGCAAATTCTGCCTGATGCTTGCTTGCAAGGTTAAATTCCACGCATGCCGTAGGGCAGGTGCTCGAATGCAGGTCGTTAAACTTCGCATCCGCTTCCTGCAATGTATTCAAGCCCAATTCTTTGTTTTCAAGCAGCGAACCTAACGCTTTAGCTTTGTATTCCGGCGGAATATCACCTAATTTCTGGTTGATTGAATACGGGAAAGCAAGCGTTCTTATGACGTTTTTAAGTATTACTGTTTTATCAAGTCCTTCTGCGCGTTCAGTTGTCGCAATTTTGTATAAGTTATCTAAAACCGTGGATTTGTCGTCAGAGTTGTTTTTGAGAAGGATGCCGCTTTTCAAAAGACCGTTCAAAAGTTTTTTATCTTCTCCGGAAATAGCCGAGGAAACTGTATTGAAATACTCCTTTTCCTCTTTTGACGCGAGTTTTGTTCTGAAATTCACGCCGGTTTTATCGTTATTTGCGCAGAAAGCCATTTTTTGAGCACGGTTAACAGGCTGTGCCTGAACAGGAGTATTCGTCTTGCTGTTCACGTTCTGCACAGGATTCGTACTGTATAAATTTATTCCGTTTACACACACTGTCATACTTATCTAAAGTTATTTTAACCTGAAATTTTGCTAATATTGTAATATTTATTACGAAATGTAAAAAGCAGGGGCTTTTCCTCTGAATAAAGGATATTTAAAAAAGGCTTCACAATTCTTAACATAATATAATTGTAAAAATAACACTTAAAAATAGCGTAATAAGTGCATCTTGGACACTTTATGCTTTTCCTCTTTCGTTTCAGGCTTTTGAGCCAATCGGGCTATTTTCTTTTTAAAGTATTGACAAAAATATTAATACGAGTTATATTAAAAGTGTTAAAAGAAGTGTTTGAAAAACACTTAATAAAAAGGGCAGAAGGTTTTTAAGCCCGAAAGGAGGTCAATATGATCGCTATCAATCCAGTTAAAATCAATACAAATCCGGTAGTTTTCGGCAACAGAGATAATAATTATAATCATCATATCAATAAAAATAATTATGACAGACGCATGCCGAATATTGCGGCTCTTGCAATTCAAGGTGAAGGCGCAAGAACAAGCTTTGAAAGAGATTGGAATGTAACAAAAGAGGCGGATGCTGTTCAATCAAATATGTTCTTATCTCCATTCTATAAAATACAAAAAGCTATAAAAATTATTCAAAATAGAAGAAATGAAGCTGTAAATAATATGCCGCATATTTCATATATGGCGTAGTAAAAAATAACTGAAATCCGATAATTATTTACCCTAGAACACACATCAAAAGCCCCGCAAGGGGCTTTTATTCTGCATTCAAATACGTAGTCTTGACTAAATAGAAAACATGGTACATAATAAAATAGTTAATAAGTTAATAAGTTAATAAGTTAAAGAGTTAATAAGGGATATGACCGAAATGGCAGAAAATAATATAAAGGTCATATTGCCTTAATGCCTTAATGACCTATTGCCTTATTCCAGTAGGTTGGGCTTTCCAGCCCAACACAATAAAAAGAAAGGATGGAAAAATGAAAAAACAGAGAAGTGTAATTACTTGCACAGGGGGGGGGGGGCCTCTCTTAACAGACACAATTGAGGAGTCGAAAGCCTATAATTGTGATTCCGAACAGCGCGAGCGAGCAGAGGCACTAAGCGGGAATGTAAAACATAACTGTCATGCTGAACTCGTTTCAGCATCTGTCCAGCGATGTGTTCTACCGGTATCAATGGCCAGATTCCGAAACTGTCTTGCTCGACTCGCGGAAAACGTGCCTACGTGCGTCACGCACTCCGCACTCCGCTCGCTCGCGCAGTTCGGAATGACACCGCCGGTCAAGGCGGCTTCCTGTTTAGGTTGGTCGTTAAAAAGTCATGTTCAACCCTTGTGGATGGTACTCAGTGCCTGGATTGCCACGCGGTCTGCGACCGCTCGCAATGACAGAGGGTGGTTGGAGCATGCAACGTTTACCATGGCCGCCCGGCTGAGCCGCTCGACTGAGTCGAGAGCCATAAAGGGTTTACGGGCTCACGGACGACGAATAGCGTTCACCATGGCTGAGATTTTGCTTTCCCTCACGATAATCGGTGTGGTTGCGGCGATTACCTTGCCAAGCCTTACGGGTAACATAAATGAGCGCACATGGAACACCCAGCGCAAAGCCCTTTATGCGCGGTTTAGTCAGGCAATTGCGCTTATGCCGGCGTTGAACGGTTACGGCATATTAAGAGAATCTACAGACAGTGCGGGTTCAACATCCATTGAGGACACTGCCGCAGAAACTTTCATAACCAGCGGGCTTTCAAAAGTTTTAAAAATTAACAATATTTGTGATAATGAACATTTGGAAGATTGCGGCTTCTCTTCTGTAATTACTCCGCTTGGCGGCGGCAGTGCAATATCACTTCCTTTAACTATGGGAGAGCTGAATTCTAATATGGTTGGGGCAATATCTATGGCAACAGAAAGTATAAGCATTATGGATGCAAAGGCCGCGGCATTTGAAACACAGAACGGGGAGAGTATTATAGTCTATTATAATCCGAATTGTGTTGGTGATTTGCAAAACCTTACATGGCACGGTACCACGGGATATTGGGGACAAAACCGTGTATGTGCAAATTTTATATATGATCTAAATGGCAACAAAGGGCCTAATACTGTCGGTAAAGATATAGGATTTATGACGTTAATGTATCCGAGTGATCCTAAAATATCTGCGCCTTATCCGTATGTTAGATCTTCCAATACAACCTACACAAACAGTTCTGATGCTATCAAAGAGTGTACTGCTAATGATAGTGAATATAGAATCCCAAATATGGAGGAAATGTATTCACTGTTTGTTAATAAAAATCTGATTGGCTTATCCAGCGGTGTTTTTTGGACATCTACCTTAGTTTCAAATAATACTGCTGTCAGATTTTTAGCTGTTTATGCAAACGGACAGGTTGATGATTTTGCACGTAACACATCGAGTAACCTTAAAGTCTGGTGTGTTAAACGATGAATAAAAAGGGCGTTATATTTATATAGCGCCCTTTTTTATTAATTATTAATCATTTTTGCGAATTGTTCAATTCCTTCATCGCTGTTCATTTCTGTGACCGCGGTGAGAATTTGTGTGTCTGAAAGCTTAATCCCGCCCAGAATACCGTTTTCTTTAAGCTTTTTTAAGGTAGCGTCTGCGTACTTTACGCTGAAAACAAATTCATTAAAGAAATTTTTAGTTTCAATTTTGGCTCCTGCGGCTTGCAATTTGTCAGCCAGAAGGTGCGCATTTTTAGCGGAGAGATAGCCCGCATCTTTAAAGCCTTTTTCGCCCATAACCGTCAGGTACATTGCGGCACAAAGCCCCATTAGCGCCTGATTTGAACAGATGTTGCTTGTAGCTTTTTCGCGCTTAATATGCTGTTCGCGGGTTTGGATTGTCAGGCAGTAAGCGGTATTGCCGTTAGTGTCAACTGTACGGCCTGCAAGACGTCCCGGAAGCTGGCGCATATATTTTTCTTTGCAGGCAATGATGCCGGCGTAAGGCCCGCCAAACGATTGTGGAATCCCGAGCGTCTGAACATCGCTTACCAGAATATCAGCGCCTTTTGGCGGCTCAAGGATTGATAATGCGCTGAGATTTGTGCTTACGATTAAAAGAGTGTTTTCAAGCTCCGGAGTTTTAAGAATTTCGCCGTAATAGTCTGGAGTTTGGATTAAAACGCACGCATAATCTGACAAATTCGAAGGTAAATTGTCGCTGAATTTTTCAATTGAAATATTTTTAGCCCACGCATAAGTTTTAATAACTTTTTCGTATTCAGGGTTAATATTTGCATGGATAAGAGCTTTGGATTTTTTTGAAATCCTTGCTGCCATAAGGATAGCTTCAGCGCAGGCTGTTGCACCGTCATAGACTGTCGCATTTGCAATATCCATGCCCGTAAGACGGCAAATCATTGTTTGAAATTCGTACATAACTTGCAGTGTGCCTTGCGAGATTTCGGCCTGATACGGGGTGTAGGCGGTTAGAAATTCCCAGCGCTGTGCAGTTTGGAGCACGCAGGCCGGTGTGAACTTGTTATAGCAGCCGCCGCCGAGAAAACTTTCTAATGAAATATTATTTTTCCCCGCAAGTTTTTTTACTGCTTTTTGTGTTTCAAGTTCGCTCTGTGCCTTGCCGATTTCTTTTTCAAAGTCAACAGGAACGGCTGTTTGCGGGATTTGTGCAAATAAATCGTCGATTGTTGACATATTGATATCGGCAAGCATTTGCTCTCTTGTGTTTTTGTTATGTACTAAAAAATTTTCCATTATTTTACGCTTTCTTTGTAGTCTTCATATTCCATTAAATCAGCCATTTCAGCGGCATCTGCGTCGGATTCGACTTTTACGAGCCAGCCGTTTTCGTAAACATCCTGATTTAATTCTTCCGGAGCTTCAACGAGGTGCTCGTTAATTTCTATAATTTTGCCGGATATTGGCATATAGATTTCAGATGCGGCTTTTACGGATTCGATAGCTGCGAAACTTTCGCCTTTTTGGTATTCAGTACCGACTTCCGGCAGTTCAAGGAATACAATATCTCCTAATTGTTCTACGGCGTAGTCTGTTAAACCGATTGTGAAGGTGCCGTCTTCGTTGTCTAACAGGTATTCGTGCGTTGAAGAGCATAATATTTTTTCTGTGATACCCATTTTATTCTCCTTTTACTTTGTTTCTTTTGCTGACAAAAGGTTTTTTAACTACAACTGCATCGTGTAATTTTTCCCTTATCATAACTTGAACAACTGTATCTGTGCAAATTTCTTTAAGATTTTTTACATAAGCAAGGGCTATGTTTTCGCCGAGAGTCGGGGACGGCCCGCCGCTGGTAATGTGTCCGGCTTTTTCACCATTGAAATAGACGTCATAACCGTGGCGGGCGATAGATTTGTCTTGCATTTTCAGCGCGATTAGTTTCTTTCTTCCGCCGTTTGCGAGCTGTTCCATAATTACAGCTTTGCCGTTGTAGTCATCTTTTTTATCTTTCGGGATAGACCAGGAAAGTCCTGCTTCAACGGGTGTTGTGTCCTCGTCAAGGTCGTTGCCGTAGAGGTGCAGAGCCGCTTCTAGTCTTAAAGTGTCGCGTGCGCCGAGTCCTATCGGTTTTATGCCGAATTCTTGTCCGGCTTCTAAAATTTTATCCCAGAGGTATTCGGAAAATTCGTTTTCCACGAGGATTTCCCAGCCGTCCTCGCCGGTGTAGCCGGTGCGGGAGGCCAGAACTTTTATTCCTGCAACTTCGCCGGCTTTTATGGTGAAAGAGTCCTGATTGGTATTCAGACCCATTTTTCTCATCAAATCAGCGGCTTTCGGGCCTTGAATTGCAAGGAGTGAGAAGTTATGCGACTGGTTGTCGATTTTTACATCAAGCCCTCTTTTGTTGCGGACAAGCCAGTTTAAGTCCTCGTCCAGCCTTGAAGCATTGCAGATAATCAGATAATCTTTTATACCCAGCTTATAGATTATCAAGTCGTCAATAAGCCCGCCGTTTTTATTCGGAAGCTGGCAGTAGACGGCTTTTTCATAAGCAAGCTTTGAAATATCCTGCGGAACAACAGAATTAAGAAATTTAAGCGCATCTTTGCCCGACACAAAAACTTCACCCATGTGCGACACATCAAAAAGTCCGACAGCGCTGCGGACAGTGTTGTGTTCTTCAATGATTGTCGTCTTGTATTGAACGGGCATGTGCCAGCCGGCAAAATCAACCATTTTTGCGTTCAATGCGATGTGTTTTTCGTGCAGATAGGTTTCTTTAGTCATAAATTTCTCCTTGTTGTTAGACGTCAGAACGGCGTTAATTATTTCTCTGGAACCATTTTGCGATGTCTTTGTGCTCAAAAAATTTGCAAATCGGGCGTCCGTGCGGACAGGTGTACGGAAGTTTTGTTGTCCGCCATTTTTTTATGATTTCCTGCATTTGCCAGGTAGAAAGTTTTTGACCGGCTTTTACGGCAGCTTTGCAGGAGGTTGTTATAAGAATTTTTTCTTCTAAATTATCTATGTCGCCGTCAATATGCTCAAAGATATCGGCGAGGATTTCTTTAGGGTTGACGTTAGCAAGCATTTGCGGAACTTTGCGGAAGATGAGTTCGGTGTCAGAAAGGAATTCTATTCCGTAGCCGAAGCGCTCAAATTTTGGCAGATTTTCTTTGATTAATTCTGCCTCGCTTGCCGAAACTGTCTGCACATCCGAGATAAACAGAAGCTGTGAAATTATTTCTTTGGACTCTTTTAGTTTTTCGTAAATATAGCGTTCTTCAGCTATGTGCTGGTCGACTATTTCCAGTCCGTCCTCTTTTTCTATAAGAATATATGTATTTTTATATTGTCCGATAATTTTGTCCTCAGGTTCTGGCGGAGCGGTTTCAACATGCGTGAAAAACTGTGTTTGTGAAATCTCTTCTTTTCTTTGCTCCTCAATCTTTCCGGTTGCTTTTTCACTCAGGTAAACGGTATCGTCAGCGGAGGACGGTGATGATTGCGGGAACATAAGGTTTATAACTGCCGGAGATTCTTCAACTTCCGGATTTTCAAACCTGCGCGGAGCCGGCTGGTTTATTTCGACAATATTTGACTGGCGTTCTGTGTAGTTTGAAAGCCCTGCAATTATTGAGGTCATGATAAAGTTGAAAATCTGGTTCGGGTTTTTGTAACGTACTTCTTTTTTTGTCGGGTGAACGTTAACATCCACGTCTGATGTCGGGAGTTCAAGGTTTAGAATGACAACCGGGTATTTGCCGATTGATATCATATTTTTGTAAGCGGTGTCAATTGCTTTGAGAAACACAGGACATTTTACTGTTCTGGAATTAATGTAAATATGATAATATTTTTTGCTGGAGCGGGTTAAATCAGGCGTGCTTACAAAACCGCTGATTTTAAGCCCAGAAAGCTCATCTGTTCTCAAGACTTCTTTTAAATTTTTAGAAACTTCTTCCCCGTAAATTTCTTTTATCGTAAGAAGCGGAATGTTTTGACCTGTAGTTTTGAGAACAGTTTTGCCGTTTCTCTTGAGTTCAAACGCCACTTCCGGATGTGAAAGCGCTAGATTCTGAATTAACTCTTGAATGTATGAGAATTCCGTGTTGGAATTTTTGAGGAATTTAAGCCGTGCAGGCAGGTTGTAGAAAAGATCTTTTACATCCATAATTGTTCCGACAGCGCAGCTTGTTTCTATTTTATTAACCTCGGAATTCTCGCAGATTACGCGGGTTCCGTGGTCGTAATCCTTTGTTCTTGTCGTGCAGGTGACTTTGGAAATAGAAATTATACTAGCAAGCGCTTCTCCTCTAAAGCCTAGTGTGTGAATATCAAAAAGGTCTTCGCTTTCTCTGATTTTGCTTGTGGCATGCTTGGAAAACGCCAGATAAATATCATCAGGGTGAATCCCGCTTCCGTTATCGGCAACACGTATATTTCTGCAATCGTTAGTAATTTCAATACTAACACGCCCTGCACCGGCATCAATTGAGTTTTCAACCAGTTCTTTAACAACAGACGCCGGTCGCTCAATTACTTCTCCAGCTGCAATCTGATTAATCATGTGCTTTGATAACTGTTGAATACGTGGCAATATGATTTTCTCCTCGGATGATTTACCGCTTTATGGTTGAAAAGTTAATGAGTTAATAAGTTAATAAGGAATATAACCAAAATTGATAAAATAAATTCGGGTTAATTCCTATAAACCATATTAACAGCGCCCTTTGGGGCACGATTAACTTATTAACTTATTAACTCTTAAATTCTACATCAAACAAAATCTCATCTATACGTTTGATTACAAATTTGAAACAATTTTATAAGATTAAAGTGTTAGAGAAGAGAGGGAAATGTATGACAATAAGAGGGAACACCAGACTTAAACCCGTACAAAAACCGGATTTGCAGGTTATAAAGCCGGTTAAAACTACAAAATACAGCGATATTGATTTGAATAACTGGAAGGATTATCCGCACATTTTGACAGATTCTCTGTGGGAATTCCCGTCACGTTCGCGCGAAAACGGGCATTCTAACGAATACCACGGCAATTATATTCCTCAAATCGCACAACAACTCTATGAAAGATTTACAAAGAAAAGTGATATCGTTCTGGATTTATTTTTCGGCTCAGGCACTTCAGGAATTGAAGCAATTAATATGGGCAGACGCTGTATTGGTGTCGAATTGAAAGACGAACTCGCAGAAAGCGTTTCTGAAAAATTTACGCCAAAACAACTCGTTACAGATGTGAATATTATCTGCGCGGATTCCGCATCAGAACTCGCTAAAGAAAAAATCAAAGCGCGCCTTGAAATTATGGGTGAGGAAAAGGCGCAGCTTTTAATCCTGCATCCGCCCTATGACGATATTATAAAATTCTCAGACAGAAAAGAGGATTTGTCTAATTGTGCTTCAACGGAAGATTTTTATGATTTGTTTGAAAAAGTCGCGAAAAACGGCTATGACCTTCTTGAAAAAGGACGTTTCGCAGCTCTTATAATTGGTGATAAATATGCGGATTCGCAATATATTCCGCTCGGTTTTGAGTGCATGCGCCGTATGAACGAAATCGGTTTTACAACAAAAGCCGTTATCGTAAAAGATATTCAGGGCAACGAACGCTGCAAAGGCAAAGACGCAAACTTATGGCGCTACAGGGCGCTTGCAGGCGGTTTCTACATCTTCAAACACGAATACGTTATGATATTTCAAAAGAAATAAGTGAATAAGGCAATAGGGCAATAAGGCTTTATAACAAAATGGATGTCAATATTTAAAAGGCGGCACTGCCGCACATCTTCTCTAATAAATCCCGATAGCTTTTGACCGGTATTATTCCGTCGGCTTTCGGGAATATTTTTTGCTTTGTAACCTCCAGTACGGTAGAATTCTCTTCAATGGCAAAAACCGGAATATTGCGTTTTAAACATTCAAATACAGGTGTTGAACCGAGTGAGTTGTGAGGCATTATTAAAAAATCAAGCTCGTTGATGCTTATTCCCTCCCTTGTGCTGAATTTCGGCGCATTGCTTAACCCCAGCAGAATGCACGGTAAGAAAGTCGGTGTAATATATTCTGACGCGGATTTGCCGTCAATCAATTCTGTTGTGATTTCAAGGTCGTCAAAGGCCGGTGAATGCGCACAAGGTACCTTTAACTCTTTTGATATAAAATGCGAAATAATGGCTTCAACACCGCCTACAGGATCAACTCCTAACCCGTTTTGATAATCAGGATTATCATCCTCCGGATTTTCAAACATACAAACAATGGCAAGCGCGTCTGCCCCTTTTGACAATAACACTTTTGCCGTGTCCAGAAGTGTTTGCGGGTTTGTGAGCGAACCTGTTGAAATCCCGCTTTTTTCCATATTAAACTCTACGCCCACAGGCTCATTCGTAATCTTAAAAAACGGAATATCAAGACCATATACGGCTTTTACCGCGTTCATGGTATTAATATGAACATTCAAAATGTGCTGCGGAATTCCTTTATCAATAATTATTCCGATTTTGTTACAGCGTGAAGGAATCAGGTTTAAATTTCCCTTGAAAAATTCATCAAGAGAGTATCCTTCAACATAAAACATATTATCGTTTATGCCGGAAAATCCGCCAGCGTTGACGACATTAGGATTAACTATAAGCCGGCAGGTTTCACTGAACCTGCGCGCCCACGGACTTGCGTCACCCGCAAAACCGCCTATACTTGCGCCGGCTCCGGTCGGCACAATAAATGCTCCGAGTTTTTTATCTTTATACATACAATTATTATATAACAAACTTGACTAAAAGGACATTGTGTCACAATGTCCGATAAAGTCTCACACCCGGCAGAGTCAACGGAGAACTGCTTTATTTTATCATTTAGAACTGCGTGTGCGAGCGAGGCGTAAAGCAGCAAAGCCAGTTATCCTGAATCAAGTAGAGTTATGCCATTCAGAATTGCCGCGCCGGCTCACAATGACACTGGATGGCTGGCCCCGCACGGTATTCTCACAATGGTACAGATACTTCTATCTCCATCAGTTAAATACTAAAAAAGCCTTAAAGTTTACTTTAAGGCTTTTTTTTATGCTTTATTTGAACCGTGCTAAACGATTATGACTCAATATCATCATCGTCGTCGTGTTCATCCATTGCAAAATCCGGAGTTCCGAACATTCCTTCGATTTCTTCCAGAATTGCTGAAGGTTTTCTTGCCTGATTGCGTTGTGCAACTGCGCGTTTACGTTCTTCACGTTCTTTTTCTTCATCAGAATTTGTCAGGTGGTGGAAGCCCGTTCCGGCAGGGATTAATCTACCGATAATAACGTTTTCTTTCAAACCTCTTAACATATCTTTCTTACCTTCTACAGCCGCTTCTGTTAAGATTTTGGTTGTTTCCTGGAAGGAAGCTGATGAGATAAAGCTGTCTGTTTTCAATGAAGCTTTTGTGATACCCAACAGTTGATATTCGCAGGTCGCAGGATTTTTACCGGCATCTATTGCTTCTTTGTTAGCTTCTTCAAATGTTTGAAGTTCAACATAATCGCCTGGCAGCAATGTTGTATCACCGCTTTCAATAACTTTAACTTTTTTAGTCATCTGTCTTACGATGATTTCAATGTGTTTATCAGCGATTTCTACACCTTGAGAACGGTATACACGTTGTACTTCGTCTACAAGGTATTGTTGAGCCGCTTCCGGTCCACAAAGTCTGATTACATCCTGCGGGTTCAAAGGACCGCTTGTTAAAGGCTGACCTTTGCTGATTTTTTGTTTGTTGTTAACAATGATATTTGAATCAACTGCGTATTTGATTTCAGTTCTGCCGTTTTCGTTTACGATGTAGAGTCTTGGTAAATCTTCATCTGTCACGATTTCAGCAATACCTTCTTCTTCTGCCAGAATAGCACAATCTTTTGGCTTACGACCTTCAAGAAGTTCTTCTACACGCGGAAGACCTTGAACGATGTCACCGGTTTTTTGTCTTTCAAATACCAGTGTTGCAATGTTATCACCGCGAAGAACAAGAGCGCCGCTTTCAACCTGTAACATTGTACCAGGGCTGATTAAGTAAGGACGGCCTGTTCTGATTGTAATTTCGCCTTTATTTACGGCAATTACCTGACCTGAAACTTCAGTTTTTTCGCCGCTTTCTGCAATTACGTTATCCATTCTTACAAAGTCGCCTTTAGAAACAACAGCTTTTCCTTTTACCGGAATTTTTGTTTCAAATGTATCGCTTGTAAGCAGAAGTCTTCTTGCATCTTCTGTAGTATTTTTCATTGATGCAACGCCGTCTTCAATTGCAAGAACCTGAGTTTTTGCAACCGGAGTTTTTGCATCAATTACCTGACCGTCTTTAACAAGAAGTTCAGTTTGCATTGATGTCATCAATTTAGAACTGCTGTCAAATTCACGGCGGACGATTAAGTTTTCAAGTACAACGATTCTCAAGTTGTTTTGATCGTCAACTTCAACCATACCTTTAAGGTGTGACAGGTAGCCTTGCATTTGAAGAACCAGACTTGTTCTTGTGATGGTTGAACCGTCAAGATTTCTTACTCTTGCACCGTCTTTGTATTGTAATTGTGTTACGTTTACGATGTCGATTAAGTTATCAGTTGTATCAAATTTGATAGAAACATCTCTTTGTTTAACGTCTAACACCTGAACCGGTCTTACAAGGATTTGGATTGGCTGGTTAGAGATTGAATCTTCATCCAGAGATAAAGTTGTGTCAATTTCTTCATCCAGATCGTCAATATCAAGGTCGTCAAGGCTTGAATCCATAATCGTAACGATAGAAGTTTCTTTTGCTTTTATACCGTCAGCGATAACGGTACCTTTTTTAACCACTTCGCCTTCGTCTACTTTCAATTCAGAAACGCTTGAAAGTGTGTGAATTGAACCCGGACGGATTGTAATTTCGTGGATTACGTCGTTGTATTCTTTAAATTCAACGATACCATCTAAGTGGCAGTAGATATCTTTAACAATTTCGGTACCTGCTGTAACCTGAGTTCCGTTTTCAACCATTTTAAGAGATGAATCTTTGTTAATCTGGTGAATTTCTTCCGGAATGAAGATTACTTTACCAGGTTTTGTGATGATTTGGTTTTCATCAACTTCAACGTCAACGTAGCGGATTTCGCCGGATGATGAAACAACGCAGTCCTCGTCAATTAATTCCGCGATAATCATGCCGTTTTCAACTGTTGTATCAACAGGAGCTTTAACGATATATTTTTCACCGGTTGACGGAACTGTCCATATTTGTTCTTTCTTGGTTTGTTCAAATGTTGCATTGCCCGGAGCGATTGATGCAATAACGATTGTAATTTCTTTACCCTGTACGATCTTATTGATTTTCTTTCCTTCAAAGTCAACTTTCTCAAGAACTAAATCTTCACCAAACCTTACTTCCCCGCTGTGTTCGGAGATTGTTAAAGTTTCAGCGAGTTTTTCGCCGGCTTTAATTTTCTGGCCGTCTTTAACAAGGACTTTAGAACCGCCCGGAAGGTTATAAACGTCGCCGCCTAAAACCCAGATAATACCTTGTTTGTTAGTAGTTCTGGAAATGTTTCCCTGTCGGTCTTTTCTTTCATCAGCAACGAAATCCTCAAAGATAACTTCACCGCTCAGGTCGGTTGTAATATCCTTTGTTGCTTTTTCGGTTAAACGGGAACCGTCACCTGAAGAAACAGGTTCGTATTCTGCAAGTTTGAAGCCTTTTTCAACTTTCATTCCGTTTTTGAAGAAGATTTTTGAACCGGCAGGGATGTGATATTTTTCAGAGCGTTTTTCGCCTTTAACTTCAATATCGGCTTCGTAGTTGGAAACCTGAACGATATCCCCGTGACGGGTTCTTAATTCTCTTGTTTTAACATTTGAGATAACTTCGCCGGCAAGGTTAGCTTCAACTGACTTCATAGCACCTGAACCTTTGAATACACCGCCGGTGTGGAATGTTCTCATTGTAAGCTGTGTACCAGGTTCACCGATTGACTGTGCTGCGATAATACCGATTGCTTCACCTATATCAACTAATTTTTGCGTAGTCATTGCCCAGCCGTAGCATTTTTGGCAGATGCCGTATTCAAGTCCGCAGGTTAAGCCTGAACGTACTCTTAATTCTGTTAAGTTGATTTTTGCTTTTTCAACTTTTCTGATATCATCACGGTTCATTGTTGTGCCGCTAGGAACAATTACGTTGCCTTCTGCGTCTTTAATATCTTCTGCAATTGTTCTGCCCAGCAATCTGTCGATAAGCGGAACAATAACCTGATCACCGTCCATAATAGCTTTCATATTAATAGCTTTTGTTGTATGGCAGTCATCTGCACGGATAATAACGTCTTGTGCAACGTCAACCAGACGTCTTGTTAAGTAACCGGAGTCTGCAGTTTTTAACGCTGTATCTACCAGACCTTTACGTGCACCGTATGATGAAATGATGTATTCAGTTACTGACAGGCCTTCTTTAAAGTTTGATTTAATAGGCAAGTCAATGATTTGTCCCTGTGCGTCAGCCATCAAACCACGCATACCAACCAGTTGTGATACCTGTGATAAGTTACCTCTTGCACCGGAGAATGCCATCATGTATACAGGATTTAATCTGTCAAAGTTTTCAACTACCTGTTCTGTTAATTTTGAAGTTGTTTCAGACCAGGTGTCAATAACTTTTGTATATCTTTCTACCTCGGTGATTTCACCTTTCAAATATCGGTTTGTTGATTTTTCAATTTCAGCTTCCGCTTCTTGCAAAAGTTCTTTTTTTACAGCAGGAACTGACAGGTCGTTAATTGAAATTGTTACACCGGATTTTGTTGCATATTTGTAGCCCAAATTTTTCAAGCTGTTTGCAAGTTCCGCAGTTTTGGCACCGCCGAATTCCAAATAGATTTGAGCCAACAATTTATTCAAACCTTTTTTATCCATCTGTTTGTTGATGAATTCAATAGATTTTTTTGTATTAGTGTATGTTGTTTCCATTTATACTTTTCCTTTTTGATTGTAACTTGTGTACAAACTGGCCGTTAGGCAAGTGCATTTTTTACAGCCTCATTGAAGATAATTCTTCCTGCTGTAGTTTCAATTCTTTCACCGTGTTCATCTCTTACAACGATTTTGTCGTGAAGCTCAATTACTCCGACTTCAAGTGCAGAAATTGCATCCTGGAAGCTGTAGAAGTAACCTTTTGGTTCCATATCAGGATTTTTGAGGATTGTTAAGTAATACATACCCAAGACCATATCCTGAGTTGGAGTGATGATAGGTTTACCGTTTGCAGGAGCGAGGATGTTGTTAGTTGCTAACATTAACATTCTTGCTTCTGTTTGAGCTTCAATAGAGAGCGGAACGTGGACAGCCATCTGGTCACCGTCGAAGTCGGCGTTGAACGCTGTACAAACAAGCGGGTGAAGCTGAATTGCTCGGCCTTCGACCAGTTTTGGCTCAAATGCCTGAATACCTAATCTGTGAAGGGTCGGAGCACGGTTCAGCATTACCGGGTGTCCGTCAATTACTTCTTCTAAAATATCCCATACGTCCGCATCAGATCTTTCGATTTTTTTCTTAGCAGATTTGATATTTTGTACATGTCCTCTTTCTATCAATTTATTTACAACGAAAGGCTTGAATAGCTCAATTGCCATTTCTTTCGGCAGACCGCACTGATTAAGTTTTAATTGCGGGCCTACAACAATAACCGAACGGCCGGAGTAGTCAACACGTTTACCTAACAGGTTTTGACGGAAACGACCTTGTTTACCTTCAATAATGTTAGAAAGTGATTTCAACGCTCTGTTGTTCGGGCCTACAACGGTTCTTCCGCGGCGGCCGTTATCAATCAGGGCATCAACTGCTTCTTGTAACATACGTTTTTCGTTTCTGACGATGATTTCAGGTGCGCCCATTTCCAAAAGTCTTTGCAAACGGTTGTTTCTGTTGATTACACGTCTGTATAAGTCGTTCAGGTCAGATGTCGCAAAACGTCCGCCGTCCAATTGTACCATTGGACGCAAATCAGGCGGTGTTACAGGAAGTACATCCATTACCATCCAGGTTGGATCAGTTTCTGAATTGATTAATGAATCCAGTAATCTTAATCTCTTAATTAATTTACTTTTCTTTTGAACAGAAGTTACGCCCATTTCGAGTTCTGAGCGGATTTCTTCTGCCAGAGTTTTTATATCTAATTCGCTGAGAAGTTGTTTGATTGCTTCAGCACCGATACCTACTTTTAATTCAGTTTCTTCGTTTTCTGAAATATAATCATCATATTCTTCTTCAGTAATTAATTGTAATCTTCTATAAGGGCTTTCTGCACCGTCTAATACAACGTAGCTGTTGAAGTAGATTACCTGTTCAAGATCTTTAAGAGTCATGTCTAAAAGTAAACCAAGGTATGAAGGAATACCTTTTAAGAACCAGATATGAGAAACAGGTGCAGCGAGTTTAATGTGACCCATTCTCTGACGTCTTACTTTGGAATCTGTAACTTCAACGCCGCAGCGTTCGCAGATAATACCTTTATGTCTAACACGTTTGTATTTACCGCAATAGCATTCCCAGTCCTTTGTAGGCCCGAAAATTCTTTCGCAGAACAAACCGTCTCTTTCAGGTTTCAACGTACGGTAGTTAATAGTTTCCGGTTTTGTGACTTCCCCGTAAGACCATTTAAGTATTCTTTCCGGAGATGCAATACTTATTCGTATATAGTCAAAATAATCAATACTTGTAGTCAATTTTATTTTCTCCTTTTAAATTTTTGAAGATGAGGATTTTAGGGGGCACTGTAAGCAGCCCCCTTAAAAATTTCTTATAAATCACCTAATGAAGACGGTGTTTCAAAAAAGTTGATATTCAGAAGTTCTGAATCAATGTCAGAAAGAGTTCTGCGCGGAGCAGCTTTTCTTAAATCGTCCATATCTGTCATCAGGTCAACTTCAACGCCATCTTTTTTGGCAACGGTTATGTCTAAACCGATACTTTGTAATTCTCTTACCAGTACCTTGAAGGATTCAGGAATACCCGGTCTTGGAATGTTATCGCCTTTAACGATTGCTTCATACGCTCTGTTTCTGCCGTTAACATCATCTGATTTGATGGTTAACATTTCTTGAAGAGTGTAAGCAGCACCGTAAGCTTCCAGCGCCCAAACTTCCATTTCCCCGAATCTTTGTCCGCCAAATTGTGCCTTACCGCCTAAAGGTTGTTGTGTAACAAGTGAGTAAGGACCTGTTGAACGAGCGTGAATTTTATCGTCAACAAGGTGGACAAGTTTCAAGATGTATGAAAGACCGACTGCAACCGGTTCATCAAACGGTTCACCGGTTCTTCCGTCTATAAGTTTAACTTTACCGGAAGGAAGTACCCAATCGCAGCCTGATTTTTTGATACCTTTCATCAATTCTTCACGGGTTACGATTTCGGATTTGTTATCGCCGTATCTTTCATCAAATGAAGGTGCTTCATAATAGTTTCCGGTCAGGTACGCTGCCAAACCTAACAACAACTCGTAAGTTTGACCAACGTTCATACGGGAAGGTACACCCAGAGGGTTCAATACGATATCAACAGGCGTTCCGTCCGGTAAGAACGGCATATCTTCTTTTGGTAATATTCTTGATACAATACCTTTATTACCGTGACGTCCTGAGAGTTTATCACCTACAGAAACTTTACGTTTTTGAGCGATATAAACTCTGATTACGGTATTTGCACCAGGAGGCAGTTCATCGCCTTTTTCTCTGTCAAATACCTTAACATCAAGAACCCTTCCGCCTTCGCCGTGCGGAACTCTTAATGAATTATCTTTAACATCTCTTGCTTTTTCAGCAAAGATTGCTCTTAACAATTTTTCTTCCGGCGGATGTTCAGATTCACCTTTCGGTGTAACTTTACCTACCAGAATATCATCTGCAAAAACTCTTGCCCCGATACGAACAATACCGCGTTCATCAAGGTGTCTTAATGCGTCTTCCGAAACATTCGGAATTTCACGGGTAATTTCTTCCGGACCGAGTTTTGTTTGTCTTGCATCAATTTCTAATTTTTCAATGTGGACTGATGTGAATATATCATCGTGAACGCATCTTTCTGATAGCAGAATTGCGTCTTCATAGTTGTAACCTTCCCAAGGCATATACGCAACGAGTACGTTTTTACCTAATGAGAGTTCACCCTGTGAAGTAGAAGCACCGTCAGCGATTACATCACCGGCTTTAACCTTGTCGCCTTCGTGAACAATTGGACGCTGGTTAATGCAGGTATCCTGGTTGCTTCTTACATATTTCATTAATTGGTGAACATGAGGGGTTCCTTGAAGGTCTGTTACGATAATTTCTTCACCGACAACTCTTGTTACCGTACCGTCGCATTCTGAAACAACGACCATACCGGAGTCTTTAGCGGCACGTGCTTCAAGTCCTGTACCAACAACCGGTCTTTGAGTGATAAGAAGCGGTACTGCCTGACGCTGCATGTTAGAACCCATTAGTGCACGGTTTGCGTCATCGTGTTCAATGAACGGGATTAATGAAGTCGCAACGGAGATAATCTGGATTGGAGAAACCCCGACGTAGTCGACTTTTTTACTTTCGCCCATTGTAAATTCTGAACGGTAACGAACAGGTACGTATTCAGCTTTAATACTGTTATCCGGATTCAGCTGAATATCTGACGGAGCGCAACGATAGTTTTCGTCCTCGTCTGCTGTCATATAAACTACTTCATCAGTAACAACACCGTCTTTGACAACAAAGAACGGCGATTCAATGAAGCCGTAATCGTTAACTTTTGCGTGGGTAGCCAGAGAACCAATCAGGCCGGCGTTCGGACCTTCCGGAGTTTCTACCGGACAAATACGCCCGTAGTGGGATGGGTGAATGTCACGAACCGCAAAACCTGCTCGTTCTCTCATCAAACCGCCAGGGCCTAATGCTGAAATACGTCTTTTGTGAGTTAATTCAGCAAGCGGGTTAGTTTGATCCATGAACTGTGACAATTGTGAACTTCCGAAGAATTCTTTTAAAGAAGCAATCAACGGTTTTGTGTTCAACAGGTTTAACGGGGTCAATGTTTCAGAATCCTGAAGAGTCATTCTTTCTTTAACAATTCTTTCGATTCTTGAAAGCCCGACTCTGAACTGGTTTTGTAAAAGTTCGCCGACAGAGCGGATTCTTCTGTTACCGAGGTGGTCGATATCATCAACAACACCTTCATCGTAAGTCAGATTGATTAAGTATTCAATTGACGCAACTATATCTTGAACAGTTAATGTTCTCTGGTTTTTAGGTATATTTAAGTTTAATTTTTTGTTTAATTTGTAACGGCCGACACGTCCGATATCGTATTTCTTTTCATCAAAGAATCGGGATTCTAAGATCTGGCGTCCGCCTTGAGCAGATGCCGGATCGCCCGGTCTTAATTTTTTATAAACTTCAATTAAAGCTTCATCCGTAGTTTCGGTTGTATCTTTATCAAGAGTTTTCTTTAAGAATTCAAAGTGGGTGAATAAAGATTCCATTTCGGAAACAGTGATGCCCATAGCTTTCAATAATGTTGTAGCAAGGATTTTTCTGTTTTTGTCTATTTTGACGTAGATTAAGTCATTGGAATCTGTTTCAATTTTCAACCATGCACCGCGGTTAGGAATCATTGTAGCGTTGTATAAACGTTTTCCGGCAGGAGAGATTTCTCTTTTGAAGTAAACACCAGGAGAACGAACGATTTGGGAAACGATAACACGTTCAGCACCGTTAACAATGAAAGTACCTTTGTCAGTCATTGTCGGGATATCGCCGATGTAAACTTCTTGTTCTTTTATTTCACCGCTGTCACGGTTGACTAATCTAACCATTACACGCAGCTGTTTTGCGTAAGTTGCATCATGGATGCGTGCTTCTTCAATTGTATACTTTGCGTTGTCGAAAGTATAGTTCGGCAGGAAGTGTAATTCTAATCTTCCGGTGTAGTCTTTAACCGGAGAGAAAGAAAGTAATTCTTCTTTCAAGCCCTCTTTTAAAAACCACTCAAAGGATTTTTTTTGCACTTCAATAAGATCAGGTAAATCATCCAATCTGGTATGCGGGATACCCATCGGAGTTACTCTTTTTGCATATTTTGTGTTAGACATCAATTCACCTCGTCTATGTACTTACTATCTATATAAATTTAAATTATATTCTGCTTTGTCTTCTTTGTTTAGGCAGTGTAGCTGCTACGGCTCGCGGTTTAGCGATGCGGTGCAGCGGAAAACTGCTTTACTTCTTGAAAATTGGCACAACTTACCCAAATTAAATTATACCATGTTAATAAATCATACACCGTCAATATTGATAGTCAATATAACACTCTATTATCTCCTTAAAGTTTTTTAACAATATGTTAGACTATTGATATAAGCGGGTTTTAGTCAGAATACTCCGGCGAAAAATATTGCAATTTGGCGATTCCGGAAATGTAGATGTGACGCAGGTTCTCGGCCTTTATCTTTACGTTTGCTTAAAAATGTGTTATAAAGAGATAAATTACTTGAGGGGGATAATATGGTTACGAAAGAACAATTGGTCATACCTGTGTATCTTAATGAAAAAACTGTTTTTGACATGCTTGCTATTATGGAAGATGGATTCTCTACTGTTAGTGAGATAACGAATGGCTCCAGTGTCGCAGCAAATGGCGAAGCAAAACTTGCAGGTGCTAATTCGGCTCAATCACTTTTGGAGCAGTTATTTAAAATCCAGTTTGATGCAAATCTTTCGGGAAACGTTAATTCTTCACAGTCGTCTGCAACTAAATTTGAAAAGGTTCATACTAATGTCTCTCTCTTTTCAAAATTGAGAACTGCTTTGTTAAAAAATCGATTTTTATTTGATACTTCTAAAGCTAAGTTTGATTTTTCTAAAATAAAGGTTGGCGATTTTGTTGAAGTGGAGGGAGAATTGCAAAAAAATCCATTACTGGATGTTTTAGAAAAGTTTTCAAGTATTTGTAGTATGGGTGAAATCTTTTCGCAGGAAGCAACGACCGGTGTTAAAAAGCAGCGTGCTAAATCCTCGGAAGAGAATTCACTTAAAATATATAAAAAACAGATTAAATCTTTTGCAGATGAACTTAATAAGTCTGGAACAATTGATTATATCCTTAAGGCAGAGGGTGGCAAACTAGTTTTATCACTACTGGAACAATATCTAGTGGGAAATGATAATGTTTCTGAAATAATAGGCGGGCGTTTTAAGGTTTTAGGAAAAGTTATTAAAGTTTGCAGCTCGGGACAGGAAAGTATTGATTTATTGCGTAAAACTTCTTTGCGTACAATGAATGCAACTATTTTACAATCTTTTAGTGAGACCTTTAAAAGCAGTGAACTTTCTCAATTTAATCTTCCTGATGTCGTTTTTGAGATTGAAGGTCCATCTGCAATTGTTATACCTATAGCGATATATATTTAATCCTCTAATTGTATGAGTTTTTATTTATTGTTTAAAGAGTTTTAAATTCTAAACGAAAGACTTAGGGAAGGATGCGGGTAGTTCCGTATCTCCTCCCCAAGTCTGGTAGCCGTTCTGAAAGAATGGCTTTTTTTTTGTTTAGGTAGGGTCGGCAATTAACTTCTTTTGTTTTATGTATAATCATATAAGCAAAAGGAGAAATATTTATGAAAAAAACTTTGCTTGTGATATGTATGATTTTTGCTCTTCCGGTGATTGCGTATGCGCTTCTGGTTGCTAAGCAGCCGGCTGCTACTGAAGTTGCTGTTGCAGCTACGGGCATGCCGCAGATGATTAAGTTCTCGGCGCCGATGTGCTCTGATTGTCAGGCTATGGCTGAAGTTTTGAGTGAAGTTGAGCCGCAGTATAAAGATAAAGTTGAGTTTGTTGAAATTTCGGTTAACCAAAAATCTCCGCAGGTTAGTGAAATGATTAAACGTTATAATGTTAAACTTGTGCCGACTATGGTTTTTCTTAACTCTAAAGGCGAGCAGGTAGCGCGTGTTGAAGGTTCTATTCCTAAAGAAGAACTGGTTAAATATTTAGAACAAGGAATGCAGTAATGGAAAATTTTGCAAGTTTATTCTCCGGCGGAAACAGTTTATGGTTATTATTTGCACTCTCGTTTTTCGGGGGGCTGGTGGCTTCGATTTCTCCGTGTTCTCTGGCAATGCTTCCGATAATTGTTGGGTATGTCGGCGGATACGGTGAGTCAAAACCCTCAAAAACTTTGCTGCAAATGTTTATGTTTGTCTTGGGTACTGCGGTTGTTTTCACTGTTATAGGAATAATCTGCGCGGTAACGGGTAAGGTCTTTGCATCGTTTTCGGGCGGATATTTCGGACTGATTCTGGCAGGGATTATTCTTGTTATGGGGTTGAAACTTCTGGGAGTGCTGGATTTTGAACTTCCGGTACTTGTGAAAGAAATGCCTAAGAATGAAGGGATGAACCAGTATGTTTATCCGGTGCTGCTGGGCGGGGTGTTTGCGCTTGCCGGAACCCCGTGTTCTACACCGATTCTTGCCGGAATTATGGCATTTGCTTCGTTGAATGCAAATATCCCGAACGCTGTTATAATGCTTTTCCTGTTTTCGCTAGGTCAGGGATTAATCCTTATTCTTGCAGGTGTTTTGACGTCTAAAATTAAGACTATGAAAAACTTCTATATGGTATCTGATTTCCTTTTGAAAGCAAGCGGATTTCTGTTAGTTCTGGCTTCTATGTATATTTATTATAAGATTTTTGCTCCGCTTATTGTCAAATAAGTTAATATGCGCTATTATAGTCATATAGGATTTAAGGAGAAATGTGTATTATGAAAATATATGAAGGCCGGCTGGTAGCAGGGGATGAAAAATTCTGTATCATTATCGCCAGATTTAATGATTTTATAGGTTCAAAACTTTTGGACGGCGCAATTGATGAACTTAAGCGCCACGGTGTAAAAGAAGAAAATATTGATGTGGTAAAGGTTCCGGGAGCTTTTGAAATTCCTGTGGTTGCGCAAAAAACTGCTAAATCCGGCAAGTATAATGCGGTTATTACGCTCGGTGCGGTGATTAAGGGCTCAACTCCTCATTTTGATTACGTGAGTGCGGAAGTTTCCAAAGGTGTTGCATCTGTCAGCCTACAAACGGGTGTTCCTGTAATCTTTGGCGTTCTTACCACGGACAACATAGAACAGGCAATTGAGCGCGCAGGAACTAAAGCCGGTAATAAAGGTGCTGACGCAGCTAAAACCGCTATTGAAATGGCAAATTTGATGAAGGCAATAGGGTAAATATGACATTTGGGCAATAAGTCCTTTATGTGAGAATGGATGTGAATATGTCAGAAATCATCACTGAAAGCAGAAATCAAAATACAATAGATATTGATTTGCTGCCGACTCTGGAAATAGTTAAAAAGATTAATGAAGAAGATAAGCAGGTGGCGTTTGCGGTCGAAGAGGCGCAAAACGAAATTGCGAAGGCTGTGGATTTGATTTCAAAACAGTTTCTCAGAGGCGGGCGTTTATTCTATTACGGCGCGGGAACTTCCGGCAGGCTCGGGGTTCTGGATGCGTCTGAATGCCCTCCGACTTTCAGCGTTGATCCTCAAATGGTTCAAGGCTTTATTGCCGGCGGTGATGTCGCGCTTAGAACCGCAGTTGAAGGCGCGGAGGATGATTTCAATTTGGGCTGTATGGATGCAGAAATCCTTGATAAAGAAGATGTTGTAGTCGTAATTTCTGCAAGCGGCAACCCTAAATATTTACTCGGTGTGCTGAGTGTTGCGGAAGAAAAAGGCGTTAAATCCATTGCTGTCACCTGCAATCCAAAAGGTAAAATTGCGCAGGAAGCAGGGCTTGTTATCTGTGTGGAAGTCGGGCCGGAAGTTATTGCAGGCTCAAGCCGGATGAAAGCCGGTACAGCTCAAAAAATGATTTTGAATATTCTCACGACTGCTTCGATGATTAAAATAGGCAAAACTTATGAAAACTTTATGATTGACCTGAAAGCTACCAACGAAAAACTTAAAGACAGAGCAATCAGAATAGTTGCAAATATTGCGAATGTGAGTTATAGTAAAGCTTTAGAGTCGTTATTGGACACAAACTGGGAGATTAAAACTTCAATTGTTTCAATTATGAAATCAATTGATAAGGAAGAGGCAAGACTTGAATTAAAACATGCTTGCGGAGTATTAAGAAAAGTATTAAACAAGAAGATTGAGGTAGTATAAATAATGAAATTAACAGTCTTAGGAGCAGGTTGCTGGGGGTTGACATTAGCGTGGTTATTGACCGGTAATTTTGATGAAATTACGGTCTGGGGGCGTGCGCAGGATCTGACAGAAGAGCTTATTAAAAATAAGCACTGTTCAAAACCGTTAGAAGTTCAACTCTCGGATAAGGTTGAAATCACGTCGGATTTAAAAAGCGCAATTGCCGGCGCTGAAATTATTTTATCCGTTGTAGCCACTTCCGGTACGCGTGATGTTTGTGAACAGTTGAAAAAAGCCGGTATTAAGCCTGAACAAATTCTTGTTAATGCATCAAAAGGTATTGAACTCCCGTCCCTTAAACGTATGTCGGAGGTTATAAGAGATGTGCTTCCGGAACAAAAACTGGTAACGCTTTCCGGCCCGACGCTTGCAAAAGAAGTTTTGCAGGGAAAACCAACAGCCGCCTCTGTTGCGTGTGAAGATATAAAAACTGCCGAATTTGTCCAAAAAGCCTGCTCTGTTCCGAATAAATTTAGACTTTATACAAATACTGACGTTATCGGCGTAGAACTTGGCGGCAGCCTGAAAAACGTTATTGCTATTGCATCAGGTTTTGCAAAAACAATGGGGCTTGGCGACAACTGCACAGGCGCGCTTTTGACCCGCGGAATGGCAGAAATCGTCCGCGTCAGTCTGCGTCTGGGAGCAAACCCTTCAACACTGTACGGGCTTTCCGGCATGGGCGATTTAATTGCTACCTGCTCAAGCCCTATGTCCAGAAACTACACCGTAGGCGCTATGCTTGCCCGCGGCAAAAAAATTGATGATATTCTGGCTGAACTCGGCTCTGTTGCAGAAGGCGTAAAAACTTCACGCGCAATCTGTGAACTCGCCAGAAAACTTGAAATTGACGCACCGGTTTCTAATGCAATCTATGAAGCTGTTTATACAGATATTACGCCTGAACAACTGCTGGCAAAACTTATGAACAGAAAGCTGAAGGAAGAAGAAAGATATGTTTAAATTTGCAACTCTGTACCTGAAAAATACGTTTTACCCGCTTTCGGTTCCTGACTCAATAAATATTGAGGACGGTCAGCTTGTTCTTGTCCGTACGGAAAAAGGTGAAGAAGCTCTAAAAGCTATTGAAGTTAATTCTCAAATCGCTGAAATCTGGGAAAAAAGTAAAAAAATGCCGGAACCGCTTCCGGTTATTCGTGTTATGTCGCAGAAAGATCTTCAAACCCTTGAAGAGATAAAAAAAGAGGAAGTAACTTCATTTTTTAAATGTCAGGCGCTTATTAAGCAGCATAAGCTTGTGATGAATCTGGTTCAATGCCGTATCACGTTTGACAGAAGGAAAATTACGTTTTACTATACCGCACCGGAAAGAGTTGATTTCCGCGGGTTATTGAAAGATTTAACACAGGTGTTTACGCGTGTCAGAATTGATTTAAGACATATCGGCGTCCGCGATGAAACCTCTATTCTTGATGGCATGGGTGTTTGCGGAAAACCCTTCTGTTGTTCAAGTTTTTTGAGAAAGTTTGAAGCAATTAATATTAAATATGCAAAAGATCAGGGTATGCCGATTACGCCTGGCAAAATTTCCGGTACCTGCGGAAGGCTTTTGTGCTGCCTTACTTATGAATATTCAAATTACATAGAAGTTGCCAAAGGCATGCCGCCTGTCGGTTCGTCAGTTATGACACCGGACGGTCTGGGTAAAGTGTGCTACCTGCAATTTCTGACCGGAACTGTTGCAGTTAAAATGGAAGACGGTAAGACTAAAGAGTTCCCGAAAGATGATATAGAAATGGTAGAAGCAGATGTTAACGTTGAAATTGATGTTCCTGTATCTATAAATAATTATGAGGAGGACTCCAATGTTGACATGCGCACTATTAAACAGCTTGAGGACGATAGAAACAGCTCTACAGGTAACGTCTAGTCTTGACTAAATAGAAAACAGGATACATATGAAGAAGGCAATAAGGCAATAAGAGAATAAGGCAATGAGTCGTAATGACCGAATGGATAAAAAAAGTCCTATTGCCCTAATGCCCTAATGACCTATTGCCTTATGATAAAGTAGTTTGGGCTTTCCAGCCCAACGGAACAAAAAGAAAGGACCGGCGGTCGGCGCGAGCGAGCCGAGAGTGGAGTGCGTGACGCACGTAACTCGTTTTCGGCGAGTCGAGCAAGAAAAGCCGGTACCATGATAAAACCCGGGTGACATCCCGGAGAAAGGATAGAAGAAATGAAAAACCGCAGAAATGTATTAACAAATGCAGGGGGGGGGGGGGCCTCTCTTAACAGGCACTATTGGCTAGTCGAAAGCCTATAATTGTCATTCCGCACTTGTTTCGGAATCTGTCCCGCGATACGAGCAGGTATTCAACATTGGCCAGACCCTGAAACGAGTTCAGGGTGACAATATTTCGTCATTGCGAGCCGACGAATGCCGGCGTGGCAATCCAGTCAAAAACGCCGCGCCCCCATGTTGTCATGCTGAACTGCGCGAGCGGGCAGAAGCACAAAGCGAAAATGTGAAAAGTATCTGTCATGCTGAACTAGCGGATTTGCGTACGGTTGAACGAAGTGAAAACCGGCTAGCGAGCAGATTGAGCCTGTTGGAGCAAAGCTCCTTAGGCGAAACTCTGCGAGCGTGGAGCAAATCCAAGACAGTTTCAGCATCTATCCGGCGTTGCGTGCTACCGGTAACGCCGGCCAGATCCCGAAATAAATTCGGGATGTCACTGGCTGAGCGACTTCCACAATTGAATCCGAGCAAAAATTTAGCATTCACAATGGCAGAAATATTATTATCTCTCACGATAATCGGCGTGGTAGCGGCGATAACGTTACCGTCACTCACCGGCAACATAAACGAACGTACATGGAACACGCAAAGAAAAGCGCTTTATGCACGGTTTAGTCAGGCAATTGCTTTGATGCCGCACTAAACGGTTACGGAACACTACAAGAAGAAAGCTCTTCCGGTGCAAGCGACGCTGTGGATACTGCTGCAGAAACTTTTGTTACAAACGGGCTTTCAAAAGTGTTAAAACTTAACAATATCTGTGACAGTGAACACTTATCGGATTGTGGAATCCCTGATAAAATTATTCCTTATTCCGGAAGTCCGATTTCACCTGTCCCGAAAACACTTGTAGAACTTAACAACTATTTTAATTATAATAGTGGTGTCGGAAGTGACGGTGTTGTGCATAGTTATTCACAGATAGATACAAAAGCTGCGGCTTTTGAAACTGCTAACGGCGAGAGTGTAATAGTTTATTATAATCCATATTGCCGTACTGATACTAGTTATGAAACTCATTATATTCAGCCTTATATGTGTGCAAATTTTGTTTATGACTTGAACGGTACCAAAGGGCCTAATACTTTTGGAAAAGATATTGGTTTTATCACGGTATTTAACTCTGTTGATAGTGTAATTGTTGCGCCTTATCCACTGGCAAGGGATTTAAATTCAAAATACTCTGTTTCGGAAGCTTTAAAGCACTGCAGGGAGTTGGATAGTGAAAGCCGTTTGCCGACTCATGATGAGTTGAAGGCTATCTTTGTAAATAAAAATTTAATTGGCGGTATCGGTACAAGTGGTTATTATTACATCTCATCCTCGCTGATTGCTCCCGGAACTTCATGGCACCTGTCTGTGTATGACGGAACTATTTATCCTCATGAAAGCAAAGGCTATGTAAGGTGCGTAAAACGGAATTGATCTCTTATAATTTCTTAACACCGCGCTTGACGCGGTGTTTTGTTTATGCTATTCTACCCCTGTCAGAAATAACCCGAATACGATTTCAAAATGCTATTTTGCCGGTGTTTGATAACCGGTCGCGATTATGGTGTGGCTAGACACTTTAATTGTTTATAAAAAAAGCTTTATTTTGGCGTATTCTCTCAAAATATAAAACGATACTAACTAATTAATTTGAAAGGTAAAATCAATGGATTTAGAAAACAAAGAAGAAATGGTTTCTGAAGTTACAGAAACAACAGTAGAAACAACAGATGCTGCTGCAGAAGAAGCTGTTGTTGAAGAAAGCACAGCTGAAGACAGACAATCAAGAAGAAAATCCCGCGGCAGAAAACAAAAAATCGAAACATCTGATGAAAAACCGCAATCTGAATGGACAGAACGTGTTGTTCAAATCAGACGTGTTACAAAAGTTGTTAAAGGCGGTAAAAAATTAAGCTTCCGCGCAGTTGTTATCGTTGGTAACAAAAAAGGTCAGGTAGGCGTTGGCTGTGCTAAAGCTTCTGAAGTTATCATTGCTATCCAAAAAGCTATCGCTGACGGAAGAAAAAATCTTATTACAGTACCTATTTTCAAAACAACTATTCCTCACCCTATAACAGGCCGTTCCGGTTCAGGTGAAGTTATGTTGAAACCTGCTTCTCAAGGTACAGGTATTATCGCCGGCGGTTCGGTTCGTTTAGTTCTTGAACTTGCTGGTATCGAAAATATTCTGTCTAAATCATTAGGCTCAAAATCCCCGCTTAACGCTGCTTATGCAACGATTGAAGCATTAAAAAGCCTCACTCCGTTCTCTGAAGTTGCTGCACGCCGCGGGCTGACATTAGCTCAATTGCTTAACTAATTGACTAATTGATTTTAGATAATAATTTAACTTATAAAGGAAATAAAATGATGACAAAAACAGCAAATAAACAAATAAAAATCAAACTTGTTAAAAGTTTAATCGGTTGCTCCGAAGCACAGCGCAAAGTTGCAAAAGCTTTAGGCTTCACGAAAAAAGATCAGGTAGTCGAACACTACAATTCCCCGGTAATTATGGGTATGGTAAACAAAATCCCTCACTTATTGGAAGTGACAGAGTAAGAGATTAAACCGGTTATAACCGGTGCAGTGTAACAAATAGCATATTAGAAGGAGCGGTTGATCCCGCCAAGAGGAAAATAATTATGACAATAACATTACAAGATTTAAAACCTGCAGAAGGTTCAACACACAAAACAAAACGCGTAGGCAGAGGCCGTTCATCAGGTCACGGTAAAACCTCCTGCCGCGGTCACAACGGTGAAGGCCAAAGATCCGGCAGAAGCTCTAAAAGAGGCTTTGAAGGCGGTCAAATGCCTGGTTACAGACAAATGCCTAAATTAAAAGGCTTCAAAATTATCAACCAACTTAAATATCAAGAAATCAATGTCGGTAGATTAGATCAACTTGGCATTAAAGAAGTTTCTATTGAAACTTTGAAAGAAATGAGAAAAGCTCATCCTGCAACTGTTGGATTGAGAGTATTAGGCAATGGTGAAGTGAAATCAGCTATGACTGTTAAGGCAAGCTATGTTACTCCATCAGCAAAAGAAAAAATTGAAGCAGCAGGCGGAAAGGTTGAGTTAGTATAATGGCACAAGGAATGAGAATGCCTACAACAGATGATCTGGTTTCAATGTGGCACGCATCAGGATTAAAACAGAAAATTATTTTCACATTTTTAATGATTGCTGCGTTCCGTCTTGGTGCTCAGCTACCGCTTTTCGGTATTAATAACGAAGCTTTCAGACAAATAGCACAGGGAAACAATATCATCGGGTTTCTGGACTTATTTTCAGGCGGTGCTTTAGGTAACGTATCTATCTTTGCGTTAGGTATAGGTCCTTACATCACCGCGTCAATTATAATCCAGTTGATGTCTGTAATTATTCCGCATCTGGAAAAATTACAGAAAGAAGAAGGTGAAGCCGGCAGAAGAAAACTGGCGCAATATACAAGATATTTTACTTGTATTCTGGCGTTTTTCCAATCTTTTGTTTTTATGCTTTACATGAAACACCTGCCGACAGCAATAATGCCAAACGTTAATCACGGGATGTTTTTCCTGAGCTCTGTTCTGGTATTAACAGCAGGTTCGGTATGTGTAATGTGGATTTCTGAATTGATTACCGAAAGAGGTATCGGAAACGGCGGTTCTCTGATTATCTTTGTCGGTATTTTATCCGGTATTCCTGTTTACGCGTCAAGAACTGCGCAAATGGTAGCAAATAACGGTGCATTACAACTTGGCTTACTTGTCCTTCTTGCGGTATTCTTTGTTACGATGATTGTCATTGTAATTATGCAGGAAGCTGTAAGAAAAGTTGTTATCGTTAATCCGAAACGTCAGGTTGGAAATAAAGTTTACGGCGGTATGAATTCGTTTATTCCGTTTAAACTTAACCCGGGCGGTGTTATGCCGATTATCTTTGCAATTGCGATTTTGCTTTTCCCATCTACTATTTTGAGTTTGGTGGGGCAGGCTAATATTTCAAACGCTGCGGTAAAATCCACTATTTTGAATTTAAGTCACTGGTTAAATCCGGATGGGGTTCTTTATTATGTAATTTACTTCACTCTGATTGTAATTTTGACTTTCTTCTATGCGTCGATTATGCCGAATATGCAGCCGAAGGATATTGCAGATAACCTGAAAAAATACGGATCTTCAATCCCTGGTATCAAGCCGGGCAGACCAACTGCGGAAGCTCTGGATAAAATTCTTAGCAAAACAACCTTTATTGGTGCAATCGCTCTTGGAATTATCGCGTTAATTCCGTCCTTGATGAGCTACACAACCGGAATCAAAACTCTTATGGGTATCGGTTCCACATCTCTGATAATCATGGTCGGGGTTGCGCTTGACTTAATCAATCAGGTTAAAAGCCACCTACTTGCACGGAATTATGAATCCTTCCTGAAAGAGTAGGAGGATTAATAATAAAATAAAAAATAGTCCCTTCGGGGGCTATTTTTTTATGCGAAGTTAATGCTTTGAGTCAAGGTTTGAGCTTGCTAAAAGAGATATTATTAAAGCATACAAAATATCCTCAACTCTTCTGATTGCTCAGTCTATGCTCTTTCCTTCTATCCGAAAGAGCTTTTTCTTTTTTCGCTCTTGACTAAATGGAAAACATGTTACATAATGGAAGAGGCAATAAGGCAAAAAGAGAATAAGGCAATGAGTCGTAATGGCCAAATGGATGAAAAAAAGAATAGTCCTATTGCCGTAATGCTCTAATGACCTATTGCCTTATGACAAAGAAAGGATGGAAAGAATGAAAAACCGAAGAGTAAGCATTTTATCAGGGGGGGGGGGGGCCTCTCTTAACAGGCACTATTGGCGAGTCGAAAGCCTATAATTGTGATTCCGAACTGCGCGAGCGAGCAGAGGCACTAAGCGGGAATGTAAAACATACCTGTCATGCTGAACTAGCGGATTTGCGTACGGTTGAACGAAGTGAAAACCGGCTAGCGAGCAGATTGAGCCTGTTGGAGCAAAGCTCCTTAGGCGAAACTCTGCGAGCGTGGAGCAAATCCAAGACAGTTTCAGCATCTATCCGGCGTTGCGTTCTACCGGTAACAATGGCCAGATCCCGAAACGGTCTTGCTCGACTCGCGGAAAACGTGCCTACGTGCTTTCAGCACTCCGCACTCCGCTCGCTCGCTCGCGCAGTTCGGAATGACACCGCCGGTCAAGGTGGCTTCCTGTTTAGGTTGGTCGTTAAAATGTCATGTTCAACCCTTGTGGATGGCACTCAGTGCCTTTACCAAGGCAGAGATATTATTATCATTTAACTCTTTTTACTGCCGCGTCAATCAAACCCTTAAATAGCGGGTGCGGGTGCTCCGGACGTGATTTGAATTCAGGGTGGAACTGTGACGCCACAAACCAGTCAAGTTTCGGAAGCTCAACCATTTCAGCAAGCATTCCGTCAGGCGACATACCGGAAAAGACAAGTCCTGCATCTGTAAGCTGTTTTATAAATTCATTATTTACTTCGTATCTGTGGCGGTGGCGTTCGGAGATTAAGTCCGCTTTATATGCTTTGTGGGCTTTTGTACCTTTTTTGACAACACAGTCATAAGCGCCCAGACGCATTGTTCCGCCATAAGCCTGAACATTTTTCTGTTCAAGCATTAAGTCAATTACAGGATATTGTGCGTTTTCATCAAACTCTTTGGAATTAGCTCCTTTTAGTCCGACAACATTTCTTGCGTATTCAATTACTGCGCACTGCATGCCAAGGCATAAGCCTAGGAATGGCAGGTTATTGGTTCTTGCGTATTTAATTACATTTAATTTGCCCTCAATGCCTCTGACGCCGAAGCCGCCAGGAACAACTACGGCCTGAACGTCTGAGAAAAGTTCTTTACATTTTTCCCAGTCAACGCAGTCTTCGGAATTTATCCATTTGATTTCGATTGCGGCATCGTTAGCAAAACCTGCGTGTTTAAGTGATTCTACAACGGAAATATAAGCATCTGAAAGTTTTGTATATTTGCCTGCGATTGCCACTTTAACTGTTTTTTTCGGGTTTTTAATCGTTTCTACAAGTTTTTTCCACTTATCAAGATTTGCCGGACGCTTTTCAACACGTAAAAGGTCAAGAATAACGTCTGCCATGTGTTGTTCTTCAAGCGCCAGCGGTACTTCATAAATGCTTTTCATATCCTTGCATTCAAAAACCGCTTCTTTGGCAAGAGAACAGAAAAGCGCGAGTTTTTCTTTTTCTGTTTTCGGAATGGAACGTGAGGTTCTGCAAACAAGGATTTCCGGCTGAATACCGTAACTTCTCAGAACATTGACGCTGTGTTGTGAAGGCTTTGTTTTCAACTCGCCTGATGTCGGCAGGTACGGAAGCAATGTCGTATGAATTGAAATGGCATTTCCTATGCCGGTTTCGGTCTTAAACTGTCTGATAGCTTCAATGAAAGGCAAGCTTTCAATGTCACCTATGGTGCCTCCGACTTCAATAAGTTGAAAATCCGGTTTAAACTGTTTTGTAGCACCAATAATACGTGCCTTAATCTCGTTTGTTATATGAGGGATTACCTGAACAGTTGCGCCTAAATAGTCGCCGCGGCGTTCTTTGTTAATAACTGTTTGATAAACGCTGCCGGATGTTACGTTGTTGAACTTCCCGAGGTTAGTATCGGTAAAACGTTCATAGTGGCCGAGATCAAGGTCAGTTTCAGCTCCGTCATCGGTTACAAATACTTCACCGTGTTGGAAGGGGCTCATTGTTCCGGGGTCAACGTTTATGTACGGGTCAAATTTCTGGTTAATAACCTTAAAACCTCTTGCACGCAAAAGACGTCCTAAAGATGCTGCTATAATGCCTTTACCCAGTGAACTTACTACACCGCCTGTTATAAAAATATACTTTGTCATGTTGCCCCTCATAAAAATATCTACATACTAAAAAGGGGGGCAAGAACCCCCCGTTAACTTTATCCCCCGATTTTCGGGACTTTGAAGAAGCCGTTTTCCTGTTCCGGTGCGTTCTTCATTAATTCTTCTTTTGTCTGTTCGTAGACGACTTTGTCTTCTCTCATAACGTTTACGAAGTCTACGACCTGACTCATCGGTTCAATGTTAGAGGTATCGACTTCATTCATCTGGTTAACGTACTGGAGAACATCGCCGAGTTGTTTTGTATAAAGTTCTTTTTCCTCGTCGGTTAATTCCAGACGGGCAAGCTTTGCAACGTGTTCTACATCTTTTATTGTAATCATAAACTACTCCCTATTTTCTTTATGTTACCATGAACATTTAAGAAAAGAATATTATATTAAATTATTTTAATAAGCCGGCTGTGCTGGCGATAACTCTTTTTGAGAGTGAATAAATCGCTTCCCGCTCAGACGGGAATGAACTCATTAAACGAACAAAGTTTTCTGCGTTTGAGGTTACGATAATAGAACAGTCGCCAGGATGAAGATATATTAGGGATTTAAAGGTATGTTCACTTATCAGATGTTTAAAAAGCGGGTTTACGTTTTCTTTGAGCAGATAGCGAAGTGACGGCCCTTCAAAGTTCATTATTGCATCCTCGCCCAGCAGGGATTTTATGGCTTCAGCATAAGGAGCATGTCTTTGTATACCATCAGAAAGGAGTTCAATCATTGCAGGAACACTGGTGCCCGGTGACATAGAATTTCTCGGGTTATATTCTTTTAGAAGTTGAACGAGTTTATGTTTGATACTGATTTTTTCTTTGTTAGACAGCGGGGTGTGCACAGTTTTGAATATTTCCTGAATTTCTTTATGAGCCATTTCCACATCGCCGGATTCAAGAACTTTTTTGTACAGGTTATCGCGAATTCTTAAAATATCAGAGTTCGCAAATTTTTTGATTTCTTCCGGAGTTGCCAGGTTGTGCCGGTCTGCGTATTCAATGAGTGTCAGGCGGCAGGATTCGAGTTCGGCATTGTGGTTAATTTCCATTTCCGCGATTAAATCATCACTAATTTTATATAGTTCTTCGTTTGTATAAAGAACTTTGTTAATTTCCGGAGTTTCGTCTGATTTTTCAAAACAGCAGCTGATATAAAATTTTTCAGGGTTATCTTTAATGAGTTTTGCCTGTTCGCGCATGTAAATATCAAAGATTTTACGCGGAACCATTGTAAAATCGTTTTCAAATGCTTTGTATGCATATTGTTTAATATCAAACGGGGTTTCGATTTTGTGTCCGTCAATAATGTACTTAAATTTTTGGGGTTCCTGTGCTGTCTGAATTTCCTGAACGGCGGTTTTAGCTTCTTCTATCGAGTTTTTAAATGTTTCTTCCGCTTGAAGTGATTTAGCCAGCTCATCGTATTCGGCTTGAATACGGGCGTGTTCAAGTTTTGCTTTTTCCCGTTCAGGTTTAATTTTTTCGATATCTTCAAGCAGGAGTTTGAAGTAAGAATTATTACCGTCAGCGCCGTAAGCGTCTGTCAACTGCATAATGCTGTCTGTGATTGCTGCGGAAAATTCGGTTTTTAAATACGGGTTCTGGCGCCAGAATTCTTTGAACGGTGTACTTTCGCGTTTAGTGAGGTCATCTCCCGAGATAAGTTTGTCGATAATGCTGCCATCGAGTTTATTCTGTGTGCTTCTGCGTGACTCATTGAAATAAATCATTTCTTCCGAGAGGTGAATTTTTTCTGTTGCAAGCGTCATAATCTGGCTCAGGTATTTTTGAACAAAGGTTAATTCCTCCGGATTTCTGCCTCTTCGGTGAACTTCTTTGAGTGCTTTTTGAGTATCGCCGTTTGAGTTAACTATTGTGTCGGAGATGTTTTTTACTCTGTCGCGTTTGAAGTTATATTTTCGTGGTGCCGGCTTGTCGGTGCGGGTTGTCCGGCTGCGTTGATGAATTGCCGCTTTCCCTTCTGCACTGTCGGCGTTTACGAACTCTCCGGTTAGAGTTTTAACGCGTTTCGTACGTTCGTAATCATCCCTTGTTGCTATAAATGAGTTCCAGAACGGGACTTCGGGAAAGCGGATTCCGAGATTGTACATTGTTGAATGTGAAAAATATACGCTTTCATTTTTGCCTGTGGCCTTTTTTGTTTCATCAGAAACTTTTGCGGCAAGTTCGTAGACGGAATTTATCTCTTTTGCAAAATCTTTGTCAATTTCTTTTGCGGTTTTTCCTTCCAGATAGATTTTTTTTACGAGGTACGTGGTTAAATCATCTGTTCCGTCTTTGAAAAGCGGTTCAGGAGCATCTTGCATGTCTTTAATATCTTTAATCTTTTTCAATATGCCGCTTGTTGCATTGTTGTAGTTGGCCGGACGGAGTTTTTGAAATTTCGGTTCGTTCGGGAAAAGTTCTTTGATATCCTCTACGGTTGATGCACTTTCCAGCCCGTCAAAGGCCTCCTGCATAATTTGAACGGGTGCGATTTTGCTTCTTTCGTCAAATTTTGCATAGAGATATTTTTTCATGGTTTCCGGCATGTTATCTCTGTTGAAGTCTTGAGAGTAGAAATCTTCCGGTGAGCGCTTGCCGAAACTTATTTGTACATTGTAATCTTTATAGAAAACGGGATTATAAACACCGCGTTGAAGTCCTTGCGGAGTTTTCGCAGCGGTGTTTTTATTATATTGCTGATTGTTGGCGTATTTAATATTGTTTATGGCTGCTATTTTCATAGACTATTCCCTATGTTTCAGACCTTCTGCCTTTACTATCGGATAATCGGTTGTGAGGTTTTCTACAAATTCTCTTTCAAGATCCGGATCAAGTTTGCGTAAATCAAGTTGTACATTCATAAAAGTATTTCTTGACTGGTCAATGTTCATATCTTTAAACCGTATAACCCTGCCGGTTTTAGGGTCGAGTTCATAAATTTGGGATTGATATTTTTTGGTTAAGAATTCAAGAATTTTTCTTCTTGAACTAATGTTTTGCGGGGTTGCATTTTTAACCATACCCTGAATGCTTTTTACAAGGGAATACTGATAAAGACTTGCCAGTATGTCCGCGTTATTTGAGTCATTTATAAAGTCAGAATAAACATCAAAAAATTGAGGTTTATACATTGCTCTTTGTGTTATAGGTTCAAAATGAGTTACAAAATCCTCAACGGCAAGATTCACTCCTTTTTCTTTTGCAAAAGCAATGATGTCTTTAACTAATCCGAGCGGGTAGTTAAAGAATACCGGCGGATTTTCAAGATCTCTTTTTACAGTTTTCCAGCCGTACTGCATGTTTTTGGAATGAGCGTTTCTTGCCCAATCATTCATAGCCCAGAAGCTTTTCATTGCAACAGATTGTTTTTGATCCAGTGCAAAAGGGTTGGTTAAATTTGAAAAATCAAAATTTTTGAAACCACTACGTGACATGTGTTTGCTGAGTGCTTTTTTGATATTATCTGCAGATTTGAGATTCCAGGCACGTTTTAGAACTTCTGTGAAAATAAGTTTTTGTTCCGGATGTTTTTCGTAAAATTCACGCTGTCGCTGTGAGAGGTTATAGCATGCTTCGGGGTGTTCCTGATAGTAGCGTATTAATCCTTCGGAAATGTGCTGTTTATGCAAATCAGAGAGCGGTTTGCGCGGAATGTAGACAGGCTCGCCTTCTGCCTGAGCGGCTTTTCTATCCATGGTTTCCATTCGCTTTTCGGCCATTTCGCGCGTAAGGCGGGTATTATACTCTTCATCTGACAACTTTAAATATGCGCCGTAGTGCTGGTCGCGTTTCGGAATATTTAACTTATTCAGAAGATAGTTAATATCCTTGCCGTCAGTGTAAGTTTTTAAGTCTGTCAGTGAAAATCCGTCGCCCCAGTATAGCTTGATTAATTGTACTGAAAGATCTTCATCTTTTGTAAAATATGAGTTTTCCCCGCTGACGAGTTTATGCCCGTAGGTTCCGGGTGCGAATTCAGTATCTGATGCGTTTTTTACGTCATCAAAGAGTTTATCTTCTTTAAATAAATTTTTTATTTCTTCAAGAGAAGAGCATTCTTTCAGCTTTCCGAAAATTCTTTTGTGCACGTCAACCAGCTTGAGGTTTTCAGGGTTGCCCGCGTGGATAATAGCCTCTGCTGCTTCTTTTACTTTTGGCGGGAAGATTGTATCCATTTTGTTGAACTGCGCACCGAGGAACTCAAGGTTTTCAATCGTTGCCTTGAGGTTGAGGGACGCACCGCCGTTGAAATTCATCAATATTGCGGGGTTATACAGGACTGTATTGTTTTGATACAGCCCTGTTGTTTGTTGTGTGTTATGTTTCGAGTTTGGGTAATTAGTGTTTTTATAAGGGTTAAATGTTATCGTGTTTATACTGTTTATTCTCATAGTGGCTAGTATAACATTCCTGAATAAAAATTTTTGCGCTTATGTGTAGAAATGTTAAGGAAATTATGCCGGTTGCCTCGCCACTTACTACGTTCACTCCCCACAATGACGTTGTGTCAAGCCTGTCATCGCGAGGTCGACTGAGTCGACAGCCATATTCGTTACCGAGTTCACGGTTTTTGTCATTGCGAGGAGTGAGCAGAGCGAACGACATGGCAATCCACTTAAGAATGCAACATTGGTTGACTGGATCACCACGTCGCCTGTGGCTCCTCGTGATGACAAAAGTGCGTCATTGCGAGCGGTCGTAGACCGCGTGGCAATTCAGTAAGAGACTTTGCCTACCGATTTTCTACTGTATTTCGACGTATACATCATAAATCAATGTAACATTTTGTAAACGTATTCTTAATTTTCTATTGCCTACGTATACAACAAGATTTATAATTATTGTATGAGTTAATCAGAAAGGAGTTATACTGGAATGTACATGAAAAACAAAAAAGCTGAAAATCCTTGTAATATGGGGATTTTGACCCGGGGGGGGGGGGCGACCGGCTGAACAGCCCGACTGGCTAATATCCAAGTGGCTAGGTAAATTCTCCCAGTCAACAACAACCGCTGCGACAAGCGTAGTATTCACTATGGCAGCCCGGCTGAGCCGGTTCTATAAATGGAATCCGTGTAAAAATGCTGCGTTTACTATGGCAGAAATACTCTTGTCCTTAACGATTATCGGTGTTGTTGCTGCAATTACGTTACCGTCATTGACAGGTAATATCAATGAGCGTACATGGAATACGCAGCGTAAAGCTCTTTATGCGCGTTTTTCTCAGGCGCTTTCTCTGATGCCTAACCTGAATGGCTATGGCACATTGCATGCTGGCGGTATTGACGGCAGCGGCAGTTCCTATGAGGCTGAAGATGATGCTGCAATGGCGTTCTTGACCGAAGGTCTTACTAAAGTATTAAAAACAACTAACCTTTGCGATTATGACGCATTGGAGGATTGCGGTATTCCAAGCATAATTACCGCGATGAACGGAGATGTGCTGAGTAACTTTACGACAAGCTACAACACATTAGTAGCATTCAATAGTATGTTCAATGGTACTTATGTTGGTTCAGATAGTGCATCAACATCTTATACCTATAGTCAATTAGATACGAAAGCGGCAGCATTTGAAACTGCAAACGGCGAATCAATTCTTGTTTACTACAACCCGAATTGTGTCGCAGATATGCAGGAAACAGGCTGGCATTACACTCAGCCAAAAATGTGCGCAAACTTTGTGTACGACTTAAATGGTAACAAAGGCCCAAACACAGTCGGTAAAGATATCGGCTTTATTACGGCGTTGTATCCGTCAGATCCGGTTGTAGTTGCACCGTTCCCGATGGCGTCCAACGCTGGCACATCTGCCCAGACAGAAGCAGGAGCACTCTGCAAAAAACAAGACAGCGAAGCAAGGCTGCCAAATCGCGATGAACTGTCAGCCATGTTCTATAATAGAACTCTCCTAGGTATTGCGTCCGGCGTCTTTTGGTCTGGCTCTGTCATTTCTTCTGGAGAGTCTGGCACAGCATGGGCCCAGAATTTCAATACGGGCAACCGCAACCCGTACACGCGGTCCGTTGGCGACAATGTGCGGTGCGTCAGGAGATAAGTTATTCAGTCATTTCGTGTTTTTCGAAACCGAAAGAGCCTGTTAACAAATCTCACATCGAATTCCAGAAACCTGACCTAAATATTTAAAAAGCGTTAAACCTCACGTTAAATACCAATCTGTTATTTAATTATAAGGCTAAAACGCCCGCAGGTCAAGGAAATAAGGCAAAAATACACCAAATAGATGATATTGAAATTTGACAACAAAATATGATTAGCACATATCCGGAAATTTTGTAAATACAAAGTTCAAGGACGGGTTAATCCAGGTTAAACGCAAAAATCCGCCGTTTACCGGCGGATTTTTGTGAAAATTTTCAGTCATGGCAAGTTGCGTGCTTAGCGGGATTGCCACGTCGTTCGCAGTGCTCACTCCTCGCAATGACGTGCTGTAGTCATCACGAGGAGCCGCAGGCAACGTGGTGATCCAGTCAATCGACGTTGCGTACTTAAGTGGATTGCCGCGTCGTTCGCTGCGCTCACTCCTCGCAATGACGAAAACTTTGCTTGTACGGTTTATACACCGTTGTCCAATTTACTTGCGGTATTTTCCAGGTTATACAGTAATTGTAAATTCGGATTTAGTATAAACCAAGACTCGTGTATTAAATCCAACTTGCGCGAGTCTTTTCTTCAACTTTGCCGGTGCTTGTAATGCCGGCATAAAAAATTTTTTCGTGTGACAAAAAACAACAACAATTCTATCCTTTCAGTTGAATTTAGACACACGTAAACCGGACTTAATCTTTAATATACCCGATATACTTAACGGCTAAGTTCGGTCTGCATCTGCGGAGGAGTTCTCTTCCGCAGAGCCTTTATTATGCAATGGCGTTCTGTTTTCATCACTTGACAAACTTATATAAATAGTTGATAATAACAATATAGGGAAGAGCCCTTAAAGCTTAATCTCTAGTTTAAGGACTCTCTTCATGCCCTATAACAAAGTTAAAATGAATTTAAGGACTGCTATAACTGCAATTATAGCAGTCTTTATTTGTTCCTTTGTCATTTCCTCACCTCCTCTCTGACCGATTTCTTCATATAATCGTGTGTGTCAGCGGAAGTGGAAGGCACTTACCCTGTCGGTATTATAGGTTAATGTTTTATATTAGTCAACGGGCTAATCTTTTGGCAAAATCTATAACAAAAATTAACATTCGGCTGACAAATTAAATTTGGCGTGTTATATTACAACTGTAATTAGTTTTTCCAGGAGAGTTAGAAAGTATGGCTAGGTATGAGCATCTGCCTATTTATAAGACTACGTATGACTTGTTTATAGATGTCCTGCAGGTGACCAAAACCTTCCATAAGGATTACAGATATACTTTGGGGGAACACTTTCATCACTCTGCGATTAAACTACTTAAACAGGTGTATATAACAAATACAGCCAAAGACAAGGTGGAATCCTTGAAGCTTTTACTGTGTTATATACAAGAATTGGGCGTACTCATCAGAGCGGCCCACGACCTTAAAATACTGGGTGATAACCGATTTTTTGCGTTGATTCAAAAACGTGACAGTTTGGAAAAACAGTCAACGGGTTGGTTAAAATCTTTTGAAAATACGGCCAGAGTCTGTTCCCCGGTGTAGGAACAGAGCGTGCTATTTTATCTCGTCGGCAGCGGTTGGCGGGGTCAACCGCCTCTTATAACTGGTTGGGCGTTAAAAAGTAACGATTAATCTTTTATTGTGAGGAGGTCTCGTGCCAACAGAAGTCAAGAGTGAAAGCTCTTGAGTCGGCATTATGAACGGATTTTTGCAAAAACGCATTGCACCTGCCCGTGACCGGGGATGACGGAAACGGGGTTCAGGTAAAAATGCGGTAAGTATTCATTCGTCTTGTCGATTTTTGTCTGCCTCCAAGCGTCCGGTAACTTTTGGTCTGGCTCTGTCATTTCTTCTGGAGAGTCTGGCACAGCATGGAACCAGAATTTCAATACGGGCAACCGCAACCCGAACACGCGGTCCAATAGCAACAATGTGCGGTGCGTCAGGTGATAAAACAGGAGATTTTAACTTTTTCTTTTTGGCTGCCCCCGGTGGAAAATCTGGAAATGGCAAAAGACAAGCATAAAAAACGTAGATTCAAAAACGTTGATTTCAAGTTGGATTTTACAATAGAGGACCTTTATAAGGCTTACTACGAGTGCAGGAAGCGCAAGCGCTCTTCGCTTTCTGCCATGGAGTTTGAATTCGATCTGGAATCTAACATGATGAAGCTTTATGATGAGTTGAAATCCGGTGAATATAAAATCGGAGTAAGCATCTGTTTTGTCGTGCTCAAACCCAAGCCGCGTGAAGTTTGGGCTGCTTCTTTCAGGGATAGAATTGTTCACCACCTTGTGTATAATGCGATTAAAGACAGATTTTACGCGACCTTTATAAAGGATACTTTCAGCTGTATCCCCGGCAGAGGGACGCTGAACGCTGCCAAAAAAGTCGCTAAATATGCCAAGGCTGTTACGCACGATTACACAAAAAAAGCTTATTACCTCAAGGCAGACTTGAAGAATTTTTTTGTTTCAATTGACAAAAATATTCTCTATGAACTGTTGTTGAAGCGAATTCCGGAACCGTGGCTGCGCGATTTAATCCGGCAAATTGTCTATCATAACCCGAAGGATAATGTAATCGTTCAGTCGCCGCAGTGGAAATTTAACCTGCTGCCTTCCTACAAAAGCCTCTGGAATTGCCCTGCTGACAAGGGGCTTCCGATTGGCAATCTTACCAGCCAGTTTTTTAGTAATGTGTATCTTGATGTGCTTGACCAGTTTGTTAAGCACGAGTTGAAATGTAAATATTACTGCCGCTATGTTGATGATTTCGTGATTATGGATGAGTCGCCTGAAAGGCTTAATTACTGCTATGACAGAATCGCGGATTTTATTTCGCAAAATCTGCTCATTGTCCTGCACAAAGATAAAAAGACGGTTAACCTCGTTTCTAACGGAATTGATTTCGTTGGATACGTCGCAAAACCTAACCGCTTCTACCTGCGCCAAAGAACGTTAAGGGATATTTTCAGGCTCGTAAAACGCTACGAAAACGGTGTTTATGATATCGGCGAAAATGTTCTTGAGTGGCTGGCGTCGGTATTTAACAGTTATGTCGGAATGCTTCGGGCAACAAACGGATACAAACTCCGAAAACGTATCTGCCACGCGATTACATACCCGTTTTACTATCCGGCAAAAGATTATACCTGTGTTCGTCAGGCGTTTATTCTTAAAAGACTCTGGGATTATGCAGGTGTGGCTTGAGGCGTGGCGGCCGTCATTCTAAAAGTCGGGCGGTTTCGATTGTTGGTTTACAATTTGCCTTTTTAGCCTGCTTTTTGTAAAATAATATTATATAGCATGCAGGAATTTTAGATGAATACAACTCAACAACTGGAAAAGAAAATTAATAAATCTTACAGATCAGGAAACGTAAAAAAAGCCATTGAACTTTGTCAGACAGGCTTGAAAGATGATCCGACCAACGCGGATTTACATATCCGGCTCGGCGATCTTTATCTTGCATGGCATATTGATATTTCTAACTCCTGTCAGTATATTGACGATGCAATTACGGAATACCAGATTGCACTGGAATCTTACCTCGATTCCGCTCTGGTTTATTTCAAAATCGGACAGGCGCTTTTCTATAAAGGTGAACTGGATAAATCGGTAAACTATCTCAATACAGCGCTTTCTAAAGATGATAAGCAGCCTAAAGCTTATTATATTCTGGCGCAGATTTATGCTAAAAAAGCCAGATTTCAGGAGGCAATCGACTACACACTTAAAGCCATAAAATGCGCACCGTTTAAGTCATCTTCTGCAAGATACCTCCTTGCAAGTCTGTATGAGGTTTCTTCTTACAAGGCACTCTTGAGAAGATGTCTTGCAAAATGGGAATTCCTTCTTGCGGTTTTGACTTTCCCGTTTGATGATATTGCGCTCGGATATGTTTCAAAAGTCATTGCGAATATGAAATTCTTCCCGGCTCTTTTCAGGGCATATATGAATATTCAGCGCCAAAAGTATGATGAGGCTCTGGACATCTATTTGAAAATTATTGATCAGGCTCCGGGGTTTACTCCTCTTTATTGCCTTCTGGGTGATGTTTATCTCGCTCTCGGAAGATTTGAGGACGCAATTACTGAATACAAAATGGCTATCTGGCTTGATACCCTGAATATTCCGGCATATAAACACCTCTGTCAGGCTTATGAAGAACAGGGTGATTTCGACAGCGCCGTTGATACGTATAACAAAATTTTGAAAATTACACCTAATCTGCCTGAGGTTCACGCAAACCTTGCAAATATTTTGTATGTAAAAGGCGACATTAAAGGCGCTATTTCGCACTTCCAAACGGCGGTTACGCTGAACCCGCGTAAAAACTGGACAAGTGTCGTTAATCAGACTCTCGGGTTTGTTTTTCAGGAATCAACGAACGATCTTGACGCCGCAATCAGTTCTTATCAAAGCGCTTATCTTCTGACGCCTGAGGATATTGACGTGTATATCAATCTCGGAAGTGCTTTTTATGACAAAGAAGATATTGATAACGCTCTTGCTGTTTACAGAAATGCTCTGGAACTTGAACCGACAAATGCCAGAATTCACTGTAATTTGGGCTTTTTACACTGGGGCAGAGGTGATTTGGATGAAGCCGTTACAGAATACGAACTTGCCATAAAATACGATCCGAATTATGACATTGCATATAACAACCTTGGCGTAATTAATCTGGATGATTTGGGGCGTGTTGCGCGTGCAATTGAGCTTTTCAGAAAATCCGTGGAATGTAATCCGAACTATGCGCTTGCGCATTTTAATCTGGCGCGTGCCGTAACGATTACGGGCGATAAGATTGAAGCTGCAAAGCTTTATCAAATCGCGCAGGATGTGAATAAAGTTACAAACGAGATGGATCCGCAGGAAATTACGGATAAAATTAACGAGCTTTTCGCGTAGGCTTGACTAATTCTCCGACATGTTACATAATAAAGAAGGCAATAGGAAAATAAGTTAATAAGGCAATAGGTCGTAATTGTCGAATGGACGATAAAAGTTAATAAGTTAATAAGTTAAAGAGTTAATAAGGAATATAACCGAATGGAAGAGAAATAAACCCGGATAAAATTCCATAATCCTAATTAACTTATTAACTGATTAACTCATTAACTAGAAAAAAGAAAGGATGGAAAGATGAAAAACAAACGAAGAGTATTCCCGTGCACGGGGGGGGGGGGGGGGTTCCTTACCCGCAAAATTAGGTATTGAGGATGTTAGTTCCCCATGTCATGCTGAACTCGTTTCAGCATCTGTCCAGCGATGCGAGCTACCGGTAACGTTGGCCAGATCCCGAAACCGTCTTGCTCGACTCGCGAAAAACGGCACCGCGAAAAGCGTGGTTTTCGCTTTGTGCCTCCGCTCGCTCGCGCAATTCGGGATGACACCGACTGAGTCGGTTCTATGTTTGGTCAACAGGCTGTCGGTCAAGAAATGTGCATTTACCATGGCTGAGATTTTATTATCCCTCACGATAATCGGTGTGGTGGCTGCGATAACGTTACCAAGCCTTACCGGAAACATTAATGAGCGGACATGGAATACGCAGAGAAAAGCACTCTACGCTCGATTTAGTCAGGCAATTCCATTAATGGATTCAATTAACGGTTATGGAACAGTTGTGGAGGCTACATCGTCTGCCTCTGCAATTGATACCGCTGCTGAAACATTTATTACCGGCGGGTTGTCTAAAGTGATGAAAATTAATAATATCTGTGACAGTGATCATCTGGAAGACTGCGGGGTCGCAAGCCGGATAACAACATTACAAGCGTCGCAGATTAATGTTCCGAAAACCATGGGAGAATTAAACGATCAAATGGCAATATCACTTTCTGACAGTTATAATAATTATTCACTTTATGACACGAAGGCCGCGGCTTTTGAAACTGCAAACGGTGAAAGCGTAATCCTATATTATAACCCTAAGTGCGTTGGCAGTCTGGCCGAAACTTCTGAAGGTTACGGCGGGTTTAGAATTTCACCTAAAATTTGTGCAAACTTTGTCTATGACTTAAATGGCAACAAGGGCCCTAACACAGTTGGTAAAGATATCGGTTTTATCACAGCCCTGTATCCGTCTGACGTGAAAGTTGTTGCACCGTATCCTGCACCGCGGAGATTAGATGATACATATAATCAGCCTGAAGCCGTGAAAGCTTGTACTGCCTATGATACGGAATACAGACTGCCAAATATTGATGAACTGGCTTCAATGTATATCAATAAAAATTTGTTGATAGATTCAAGCTCTTCCAGTGCTCCAACGATTTGGTCGACAACCAATATTTCCAGTACAAAAGTCTGGGGTATGTCAATATCTAGCGGCTTAACAGATGATTATGAAAAAGAAACATATTCATATTACGCCTGGTGCGTAAAACGATAACCGCAGGTACAGCTTCAGTTATGAAACCGCCTTGACCGGCAGTGGTGCGTAAAACATTAAACGCAAGCACAGGTTCCGTTATGGGAGCCGGTTGACCCCGGCAGGTGTGTAAAGTGTTAAACTCTGGTTTTCAATGCCAGATTAACGTAAAAGTTATTATCAAAATTCAGTCCGTCAAGCTTTTCTGCCATTTCCGGCGGAAGTTTTGAAAGCAGACGGGCTGTTTTTTCTCTAATGGTGTATTCTTCAATTTTTGAGGTTCGTTCAAGAAGCGGAAATAATTCTTCTGCCGCTATCTCGCTGAAAATTCCTAAGGTTTCAAGATACCAGTAAAGTTTAAAAACTTCTTTATTGGTAACGTATTTGCGGTCTTTGTACTCAAATTTTTCTATTGTACCAGTGACGGCAAGCGCGCGGGCGATAATATTTTTAATAAAATATTCACAGAAATATCTTTTCGGAGTCAGGGCTTCTAATGCGCTAATCACGTTGCGGCAGATGTTTCCGTTTATATCTATAATCGCGTCAAGAAAAATTTCGTAAAAATCCTTCCGGCAAAAGAGTTCCGGCCGCATTGCAATAAAAGTTTTCAGCTTAAACGAAACTGATTCCCTGACTTTGCCGTCTATACCGGTTAAATTATCCATTAGAATTTCTGCCTGCTCATTGTTGTTACAGTCGGAAAGACGCACGCAGGAAAGCTGTTTCTCTGCAATGGTTCCGTGTTTAAGCCTGTCGTAAAGTTCATCCTGCGATAAATCCGATTCAAAAAATTTGCAGCATCCGTCAAAATCTGAAATCTTTTCTTCTCTATAACTCATTTTATTATTTCTAATTCCTTTTCCTTATTCCAAAATATACCATAAATATTAATGTTTTTGGAAAAATTGGTTTAATAATGTTTATATAAGGCAGCGCAGCCGTGCACGCAGGCCGTTGCATTAGAGAGGTGATATTATGGTTAAATGTTTAAGTAAAATTAAAGATTTTGTAACGAGCGTTTTTACACAGGACGAGAGCATCGGATTAAAATCTATTGAAAAAATACAAATAATTCAGGAGGTTCGTGCGCCTAAGAAGGACAGCGATTTTAAGCTTTCTGATATTATGAAATAACAGAATTAACAACTGGACAATTTTTGCTTTTTGTCGTAAATTATCTATATGTTTGAGAGTTATAGAGAAATTTTAGATGGTTTAAAACTTAATTCACACCATCGGGTTATAAAAAATATTACGATGAAAAACGGCAAATTTATTGAGTTTGACGGCAGGCGGCTTATAAATTTGTCCTCTAATAATTATCTGGGACTTGCAGATAATCATGAGATTATTGCAGAATTTTTAAAATCCGGCGGAAATGAGTATTCATTCGGCAGCGCATCAGCCAGGCTTTTGACGGGAAATCTTCCTGTTTATAACGAATTGGAAGAACTTCTTGCAACGCTTTACGGTAAGGACAGGGCTTTGCTTTTTAACAGCGGTTATCATGCCAATGTAGGTGTTAACAGCACGCTGGCGCAGAGCGGGGATGTAATATTTTCTGATAAACTTAATCACGCAAGTATTATTGACGGAATGCGTCTTGGCGGTGCAAAATTCTTCCGTTATCCGCATAACGATATGGAGCGATTGGAAGCATTGCTTGTGCGGGAACGACATAATTTTAAAAATGCTGTCATCGTAACCGAAAGTATTTTTTCAATGGACGGAGATTGCGCAGATATTGCAAAACTTGTTGAATTGAAAGAAAAATTTGACTGTATTCTTGTTGTTGATGAAGCGCATGCATTCGGAGTTTTTGGTGAAAAAGGGCTTGGCGTTTGCGAACATCTGAATTTAATTGACAAAATTGACTTGATTGTCGGAACTTTTGGCAAAGCTGTCGGTTCTGTCGGTGCGTTTGTGACCGGTAATGATATTTTGATTGATTATCTGGTAAACAGAGCGCGTCCGTTTATCTTTTCGACATCGCTTCCGCCTGTAAACATTGCGTTTTCACTCTGGGTAATTGAAAACTTCCTTGCGCAGATGAAAGATGAACGTTACAGGATGATTGCTCTCGGACAGAAACTCTTTGCACGCCTGAACGGTTCTGATAACCATTATTCACATATAGTTCCGGTGATAATTGGCGATAATGCAAAAACCTGTGAAGTGTGTGATATTCTTTATCAAAACGGATATTTTACGCTTCCTGTCAGACCGCCGACGGTTCCGGAAGGAACGTCAAGACTGAGATTGTCGCTCACAACTGATATTGAAGAAAAAGATTTGGAAAAATTAGTGGAGATTCTCTTCGATGAAACATTGCTGGCTCAATAAGGGAAATTCTGAACTTTTAATCTTTTTTGCAGGCTGGAGTTTTGATGAAAACCCGTTTAAATTTTTAGATGCCTCCGGACTAGATGTTGTTGTAATTTATGATTACAGCGATTTGACGCTGGATGTGGATTTTTCGGGGTACGAAAAATACTATCTGATTGGCTGGTCTATGGGTGTTTATATAGCAGCATTGCTGAAAGATAAGCTGCCGGAATTTGAACGAACCATTGCGCTAAACGGAACACCTATGCCGATTGATAACGGGTTCGGTATTCCGCACAGAACCTTTGATTTGACATTAAAATACGCGGCAGAAGGTTTGAAAGGCAAATTCTATCAAAATGTTTTTTACGGTGAAGAACAGCTTGAAAGATATATGACCTGCCCTGTTGCGCGGACGATTGAAAACAGAGTTGAAGAACTTCACAGCCTCAAAGCCTTGATAAGCACAACACCGGCGGAGGCAAACGGTTTTTATAAAATTGCCTACGTCAGCGAAAATGATAAGATTATACCGCCGCGCAATCAGCATAATGCATGGGAAGAACTTGGAGTTTCTGTAATAGTGCTCCCTGACGGTCATTTCCCGTTCTATAACTTCAAAAGCTGGAAAGAAATATGCAAGTAAACCCGAAAATTTTAAAACAAAAGTTTGAAAAAAGTATGCCGAAATATAACGAGAATGCAAGTGTGCAGCGTGAAATGGCAGAACTTCTTGTTAATACTCTTATTAAAAATGCAGGACAAACTTTCGCTCAAATTTTGGAGTTGGGTTGCGGCACCGGTCTTTTGACGGAAATTATCGCGGATAAACTTTTCTATGAACACCTTACCTGCAACGATATAGTTGAAAAATCAAAGTTTTATCTTGATAAAATTGTGAAAAATTATACTTTTATCGCGGGTAATTCAATGAAAATAAAACCTTCCGGCCGTTTTGATCTGGTGATTTCAAACGCAATGTTTCAGTGGTTTTCTTCTCTTCCCTCTGCTTTGGAGCAATATTCACGCTTTTTGAATAAAAACGGAATTCTTGCTTTTTCTACCTTCTCCACGGAAAATTTTAAAGAAATTCATTCAGTTCTGGGGCTGTCGCTTAAATATCTTTCTGCAGCGGAAATAAAAGATGCGCTGGAGAAGGATTTTGAACTTCTGGAGATGATTGAATATGAAAAAGTTCTGGAGTTTTCAAATCCGCTTGAACTCCTTGCACACCTGAAAAATACGGGTGTTAATTCTCTTTCCGCTAAAAAAATGACCTTTGCCGGGGTTAAGAATTTTTGTGACGCGATTTCTGCAAATGACGGAAAAGCCCGTTTGACCTACGCTCCGGTGATCGTTGCAGCACGTAGAAAATAGCTTTGTTACGCTTTTGTTACATTAACCCTGATTTATTTAAAGATTTTCTCCGCTCTGCCGAATATATTCCTGTAGACAGTTAGTTTATAAGGAGTAATAAGAATGTACAGATATTCTTTCTGGCCCGGAGCATACAGCTTCAAAAACGAAATTAGTCTTTTCCTTCTGGCAATCAAGGAAGAAATTGACAAATTATTGAAAAAGATTGAGCGATGAGTGCATCGCTGTTGATTTTGGATATGTTAGTGCCGAATATGGCACGAAAAGTTTATGAGCGCCTGCGAAAGACGCTCTTTTTATTTTTTGTCGACTATCGCAAACGCGTTAAAATCCATTGAACCGTAGTTTATTTTGACCTTATTTTCGCCGAAATCTTCAAGCGTCAGGTAGTTTATGTGTTCGTCAAATAAATCCTCGTCGGTTTCCTGTGCGGGATACTGCGCCATCAGGTAATGCGCCTGATAAAGTTTCATTGTAACAGCGCCGTTCTCGTCTTTTTCAAATACCGCCTGATAGTGGCCTATCGGCAGCACTCCGCCGTCTTGCGTCTTTAATTCGTACGGAACACGTAGAATCGGTGTTTCTTTACTGATACCTTTTATAATTTCTGTTTCGTTGCTTTGCTGGTAGCTTTCGCCTTTCATCTTTTTCGGCTCGCGGTTGAAGTTGAAGAATCCTTTTTTCTTTTGTTTTTCTTTGACTTTTTCAACTGTTTCGTCAAATTGCTCGTCACTAACCGCGGTTTGTTTTTTTGAGTTGTAAAAATTTATATCCCCGAAATTATCCCACAGACTGCCGTCACCTTCAGCAAATGCCGGTGCAAAAGTTATTAATGCCGCAATTAAAATCAAAAATTTCTTTTTCATACTTATAATTTAATACTTTTTCTTTAAAAGTAAAACCCTCTAAATAGTTGACATGTAGTAAAACATGGTACATAATGAATAAGTCAATAAGAGAATAAGGCAATATGGCAATAAGTCGTTATGGCCAAATGAACAAGAAAAGTTAAAAAGTTAATAGGTTAAAAAGTTAATAAGGGATATGACCGAATGTAAGAAAAATGAACCCGGGT
>CALUQY010000015.1 GCA_944323035.1 Candidatus Gastranaerophilales bacterium | reverse complement strand
CTCGTTTACCGCGGGTTTGATATCGGAACCGCGAAGCCGACAATGGAAGAGCGTGAAGGTATTCCTCATTATTTAATTGATATTGTGGAACCGGAATTTGACTATTCTGCTGCGCTGTGGGCTAAAGAAGCCGAAAAATGTATTGAGCAGATTACCTTAAGAGGGAAAGTTCCGATAATTGCAGGGGGTACAGGACTTTATTTTAGAATTTTGCTGGAAAATTATGACTTACCGCAGGTTGAACCGAATTATGATTTGCGCAGGGAACTTGACGCTTTCCCTTTTGATGAGCTTCAGGCGCGCATGGCTCTGATTGATCCTGAAACCGCTGCAAAAATTGAAAAAAATGACAGGAAAAAGATTATTCGTGCTCTTGAGATAGTCGAAACACTAAAACAGCCAATGTCAAAAGTTCGCGGGATAAAAGATGAAGGCAAATATGATGTTGAATGGGTAGGATTAAACTTCCCGCGCGAAGAATTGTATGAGCGCATTAACAGACGCGTTGAAGTTATGATTGATAACGGGCTAGTTGATGAAACACGCCGCTTGCTGGAAAAGCACGGCAGAATTCCAAACCTTACCGACACAATCGGTTATCGCGAAATTATCGGCTATCTTGATGGTAAATGCACACTGGATGAAGCCGCAGCTCTTTTGAAACAAAATTCAAGGCGTTATGCAAAAAGACAGCTTACATGGTTTAGAAAAAATCCGCTTATTAAATGGAATGTTTATCCTGAATTAAAGTCGAAATAAATTTTACAATATATTACAATTGTGTTGAAAACACGCAATTTTGCGTTTGTTTAAACTTAATACAAAAAGCATGCATGTAACTGATAACAGAATTTTTAATACGAAGAATTTGGAAGCGGGCATCTTTTTGCTGATGGGCACTGCAAAAACCGTGCACGATTATAGAAGTGTCGGCGAGGATTATAAACGTAATATTCTGTTCAATGATGTAGCTGTTCTTGCAGCCAGTTCCGCCGGAATGCTAGGATACAAGGCTCTTGGCAAAAATAAAACCCTGCACGAAAAAATATTTAAACCTGCAGTTGAATTTTTTAATAATAAATTTCAAAAATTTGCTGCTACTGACTTTTATAAAAAAAATCTTGCGGGGAGATTTGATACACTCTATAAACCGCTTCATACGCCTATTGAATACTCCAAAAATATTATTGCAAGCTGTATTTCAAATACTGCAATGGTCGGCTGCGGTCTTTTTTCAGCTATACTTGCCGACTACGCTCTGAATAAACACGGACTGGCTATTCATAAACTTAATTCTCTTGTTGAAGAGGATAAAAAAATGGTTAATATAAAACCGCCAAAACAAATTGAGCAAGTAGAAAAATTTATGAAGAAAAAAGTTGATAATGTAGTCGGCAAAGACATTCAACAGGAAATGCTCTGGCGAATAACTGATTTTAAGGTCTTTAATCCATTTAACTCTGCATTTGTCGGGCTTGCCGGTTTGAATATTACTGACAATGAAAAATATTCCAAACAAGTTAAAAAAGCAACGAAATATCTTATTTTCAACACAATGATACCATTATTTTTCTTTTCTGTGAGTTCTGCGTTAACAAAGAAAATGAAAAATATTTATCGTTTCCCGATAATGTTTGCCTCACTTGTTAGCGCTTCTTTGCTGGTTAAACACGCTATAGAAAAAATGAAAAGAGCATAACGTATTAATTCCTTAACATGTTGAAATATTACTTAAAATCTTATAAAATAAAGTAATAACAGAGAGGATAAAGTATGAAAAATTTCCAGACACTTTTGCTGCGTTTGAGCAAATTCTCAGGTTTACTTATTGTTCTTATAATTTTGTTTTTTGCAGTAACTATAACAGTATTTACATATATTTTTATGCGTAATGTTGATTATGCTTTTGACGGTGCATACGGAGCGGGAGCCTTTGCACGCGGCGGACGTGCCGGACAGGTGTACCACGTTACTACACTTGAAGACAGTTATAAGCCCGGCACTTTAAGACATGCTTTGACGCAAAAAGGAGCAAGAACAATTGTCTTTGATGTTGCCGGAATTATTGATCTTAAATCTCCTCTCATTGTTAAACACGGATTTGTTACGGTAGCAGGACAAACCGCACCGGGTGATGGAATTTGTATAAAAGGCGATTCCGTAATTTTTCAGTGTAATCATGTAGTTTTGCGGTATCTGCGTTTTCGGTTTGGAACTAAAGATAAAAAGGCTTCTTTAATTATTAAGAATCAGAATAATATTATCATTGATCACTGCTCGCTTTCATGGGGTAATCCTAGCAATCTGGACTTTTTTGATAACTCAGATTCTACAATTCAGTGGTGTATTATCGGTGAATCGCTGGGGCCTTACGGTGCCAGAGTCGGCGGTTATGACCTGAGTATTCACCACAACTACTTTGTGAATAACAGTATTGGCAACCCTTATTTCTGGCAGGAAAGATTAAACCTTCTTGATGATGTCTTAATTGATTTCAGAAATAACGTCCTCTATAACTGGGGTTCACAGTCTGTTCACGGCGTGCATCTCGGACTTTATAATCTTGTAAAGAATTATTATAAATTTGGTTCCTCAACAATTATTCCGGCACGTTTTCAGATTGTAGATACCGGTGCTAAAAATACGGTTCCTGGCAGGGTTTTTGTCGCGAACAACTTTGTATTCTTAAACCCGCTGAATACAAATGATAACGTTATGGGAGTTTATCCTAATACGATTTACCTTGTGGAATCAAAGAATTCAATGATTTCAACAAGAGAATTCCCGCACGAACTTATTTACACCCACAGTGTACAGAAAGCTAAAGATAAAGTTCTTAAATACGCAGGTGCTTCTTTAAAACGTGATATTATTGACACTAATATGGTTGAAACTGTAAACGTTAAGGAAATGGAACATACTTCCTTCCGCAATGATCCGTCAATTTATCCTAAATATACCAATCAGGGAAGAGCAATCGCAAGCGATACTGACGGCGATGGTATCCCTGATTACTGGGAAATTGATAACGGACTGAATCCGAAAAACGTTTATGACGGCAGAAAGTTAAGTGTTAAAGAGAAAAAATATACAAATCTGGAAGTATATTTAAATTCTCTTGTAGAACCTATAACAAAGGCTGAATACAGAGGTCATAACATTAACTTCTCGTCATATCTGTTATTTATGAGAAAAATGGTTAATAAATTCAGAGATAACTAGTAAAAAATACCGCTCCAGCACGGGGCGGTATTTTTATACTTTAAGTCTGTAAATTTTAAAGATACCGTGTTCACCTTTACCGTTTCCGGCACCGGATGATTTAAAGTCATCCCAGCGAAGGTTATCAACTTCATCCGCATAGCCCTGCCCGTTACCATTAGTGATAAACGCGTGACCTGCCTGATCTTCAAAACCTTTCCCCGGTATAAATACGCCTATATAGCCGGCCGGTAAATTCTTAATATCTGAGGCATTAAGCTCACGCGACGTACCGTTTCCGAGGCTGACATACTTAACTTCCTCAAATTTTTCTGGGTGCGCATCAAGATAAAATCTTAAATCTTTTGCATTTTCAATTGGTTTACCCCAGTCTTTGTGGCCTTTAGGATAAACAACTTCGCCTTTTTCAATTATGCCGGCGCTTTCAAAGGATGCCTTTATACCGGTTAAGCATAAACCGCCGGTGCCCATATCTTTTGTAACCTGTGATGCGAATTCAGCCAGTTCTCTTTGTTCGCGCGGCAGATAGTTGCCATGGGCATCATAAGGGTTAACTCCTAAATCTTCCTGAACTGCAAAACCTCTATAATTTCCGGCGGCAATGGCCGCTGCATCGCGGTTAATTGCGCGTTGCGCTCCGCCGCCGCGGCCGGCCCTGTGAGCACTGGTGACTACGGTTTCACGATTATAATCCAAACGTTCATCTACAATATCGCCGGAACGCAGCGCCGGAATAATGCTTCCAGCCGGAACATCACCGTCATTTACAATAACCTGTCTTGATTCAAGATAGTCGGAACGGAAATCATCCTGTGCTTTTTGTACTTCTGTTCTTATTCTTGCCGGATCAACAAGATTAGTAATTCTACTCTTTAAACCATCGAGTTTATCAAGTATTAACGCCGCATCGGCAGCGGTTATTGAGGAAGCTTCATCTGCGCTTAAACCGTAGCCAAAGGCGATTTCGTTTTTGCGGGCCGCCATGATTAACTGGTCTTTCAATTGTTGTGGTATTGAAGAATTATTTTTCAACGCGCCTTCAAGAGTTTGTAAATCCTCTTTAGAATTAGTAACATCGGTTGTGTAGGCAGTTGGCATAAAAATTACTGTTCCAAGACGACCGTTGTTACCCTGAGATTCGGTCCCAAGAGCATCTGCGCGGCGGCGGGATAATTCATCCTCTGAAACCTCATAATAAAACTTAACATAAGAACGGACGTTTCTTGCGTAAGGTGCATCACTAATCGTTAATTGCCCCTTTTTTAAAAGATCTGTTTTTGAGGAATTCCCGTTGTAAAGTAACGCAATCAAATCATTTTGAGTAATTTGCTGATCCTTATCAGTTATATTTGCATTATTGTCAGCAAGACGTTTCTGCCATGTCGAGGATTCAGCAACAATACGTTTATTATTCAGAATAATAATAGTTGCAATCGCCTGTTTTTCAGGGGATTTTCTAATATCTTCTCCGGAATTAATACCAAACGCGGCTAGTTGTTTCTTGAGAACAGGACTGTCTTTGATAAATTCATCAACTTTAACCTGAGTCATACCATAGGATTTTGTGCCGTCAGTATATTTTTGATAGTATTCCTCAACAGAAGAAGACATTGTTCCGCCCAGAGCAAAAACAGTATCTTTTACAAAATCCGGTAAATCTTCGCTATAGTATACCGCATCCATTGTTTGTTTAGCCAGATTACGCCACTGTGTATTTGTTTCACCTGCCCTTGTCGTATATCTTGAAGCACCGAAGTGAGTTTCCTGCTCGGCAATACCCATAGCAAGATTTGCCAGATTGTTATATTGTTCATTATCAAGTCCGAGAGTTTTCATAAGCGCAGCTTTGTTATCTTCAAGTGAGTCCGCGAATTCGGTACCGGCTTCATTTAAATGTTCCGGTCTGTTAATTTCAATGTCAGTTGCAACATCATCGTTGACCACTCTCTGTTCATCAACGGGTTTGTAGCTTACGTATTTTTTATAATTTGTTTCCGTGTGAATTGGTTTTTCGTCTGCGTCGTATTGTGTTACAACTGTTTTGTCTGCAGATTTTTGATTTTGGCTTACCAAATTCCCCTCATTGTCCAGAATCAGGCTTTTTTCAGTACCGAATAAATTTAACAGGTCTGTTACGTTTGTACCCCCATCTTCTGTCGCCGGAATTGGTGAATCCATGCTAAACATCGGACGGGTATATCGTTCAATATTTTGCGCATTTTCGTTTAAATCAAGCCTGTAGCCGTCACGTGTTTTATTTACGGTAACTTCAATGCCGTAACGTCTGAGTTCAAACAGTCTGTCTTGTAATGGTTCCGGATAAGACAATTCCTCCATAGAAAGATATTTCCAATATTCCTTTTCTTCCGGTTTAACAGGAGTTTCTTTAGACTCTGCCGGTTTCGGTGATTGAGCAGGTGCCTTTGGAACTGATTTTTGTGCAGAAGGTAATGCTACATGTCCGCGCTGCGAACTTAACCTTGGTTGATGAACTTTGCCCTCATCTCCGGCAGCAGGTTTGAAAACATAACCGTTTTCGGCATCTGTTTTACGGATAAGCGCAGCAAGATTGCCGCAGGCTTTTTCTAAATCTTCCATTTTAAACTTGCTCAAATCATTAGGAAGGCAATGTTTATTCATGCCTAATTCTCTTAAACGTTTGTTAAGAGGTTCCACTACATATTTTTTTACATCTTTAACATCCATACCCCACTCATCGTCAATATCAGTGACTAAGTCAGGATATGCTTCAAGAACGTATGCAACATTTTGGTTTGTAACTTTTTCTGCCAGCTTAGCTCTGGTATTGTCGTTGAAAGACGCCCAGCTAATTTGTTCTTTAAGCACAGCTGCTGCGGCTTTACCGTTATTTCGCACACTTGCGATAACAAGCCTTTGTGAGGCCGGTGTGGTATCTTTAGGCGGCGGAGGCGAAACAGGTTTCTTTTTTTGTGCTTCAAGTCTGGCTTCCTCATCGGCTCTTTTTCTGGCTTCTTCTGCCGCAATAGCTTTTTTGCCGGATTCTGTATTTGCCCAGCGCTTATCCAGAACAGCTGCATCCTCAGAATAATCAGCCATGTTTTTTAGAGCTTCTGAATGTTCGCCTAAGAGTGTTATTTTTTGTCCGACTGTAAACCAGCCTTTTTTATTCGTTTGCTTTTGCAAATGTTTAATAAAGGCTTCCGCATCATCACCTTGCAAGCCAAATTTTTGTGCGAGTTTTTCCGGAGTATCGCCCGGTTGAACAGTATAATTCGTGAACACCTGTTTTGTTTCGGCAGGGTGTGGGGTGCCCTTAACAGATTGTTCCGGTTGAGCGTCATCATCCGGTAATGAATCAATTAGTGAAGTCAATTTATTTACGTCAAAATGTCTTTGTTTTAAATCCGGCCCGATTTGACCGTAGCCGAACATCATGTTTAACTCGTCCTGGCTTACGCTGTTGCCGCTGGCTTGATATTGTAAAAGAGTGTTTTTAATCCGGTTGATTTCGGCTTCATCAAAGACATTATTAGCGTTACCGCCGTTATCGGCCGTATCAAATCTGGCAAAAACAGAACCTTCAGTCGACTTACCGATAAGTTTATCCAGCTTTTTCAGGTTAACCGTTTTACCGTTGTAAAGTTTTATATTAATTTGATTTCCGTCTTGTCCGCCTACATTGCCTGACATAAATTACCTCAAATTTACATAACATAAGGTATGTCGGCAGTTAAACGATAAAAGTTTAATTATATTAAGGAAAATTTACAAAGTTCATCTAGTTTTTAACAGGCATACGACCGCAGGATTTATCTTCATCACAGAATCCGAGTCGTTCGCATTTCGGAACAAGATAGGGTTTAAGCCATGGTTCTTCTTTTACAAGTTCATCGCACATCATCTTAACCATAGTACGGATTTCATACTGGGCGCGTGTACAAAGACGTAAATTCGCTATATGAATCATTTCTCTAAGATTCAGGCTGCAAACAAGAGAGCTTGCAGCAGCGTTTGGAAGAACAAAACGCGCATCTTCTGCCGGTATTCCTGCTTCGACAAATTCCTGATATTTTTTAGAAATTTCACCCATAAAATCCTGAAACTTTGTTTTTAATTCAGGGTTTCTGTCGATTGTCGGCGGAATAATATAGTCAAATTCGCCTTTTTCTTTAACATATCTCTGGGATTTTTGCGAGAATGACATGTGGCGGTGGCGCACAAGCTGGTGTGTGCAGGCACGCGAAACATTTGAAATCGCAAACGTTACCTGTATATGTTCAATTGTTGAATAGTGACCGGACGAAATAACGCGTTCAATAAGTTTAAGCATTTTTTCTTTATCGTCGGCCGAATTATAAATATTTATCGGATAATCTGCACTGTAACAGGTTCTGCAGGCTGTATAGACAGTCTTTAGCATATTATCCGGCTTTGAAATCAGATTAACAACAGGTTTATTATTTTCATTTGTCATTTCACACACTCCCGATAAATTATTCTTTATAATTTATAATATAACATCATAAGCTATTTGCAACTTGGTAAATTTTTGTATATAATTCACTTATGTATAAGTTTTACGGGAAATATGTGCCTTATTTATTTCTGGTGCCTGCGTTTGTGTTGTTGGGAATTTTCTTTTTTCTGCCGTTTTTGCAAACAATTTTCCTGAGCTTTTCGGACTATTCAAACAGTCTTTACAATCCGGTTTTTGCCGGATTAGAAAATTATTCGGCTGTGTTGAAAGATCCTGTTTTTCTGAAAGTTCTTGGCAATACTTTTTTGTATCTGGTTATTGCGGTACCGTTTTTAACAATTTTCCCGCTTTTTCTGGCTGTGCTGGTTAACCGGAAACTCCGTGCAATAAATTTATACAAGGTTTTAATATATCTTCCTGTAGTTGTATCTATTGTTGTCTGTTCAATAGCGTTTAAATGGCTTTATGCAGATCAGGGAATTTTAAATTATTTGCTTTCTCGGCTCCATATTAGTCCGGTGGCATGGCTTACGGATACGAGATTTGCGCTGGTGTCGGTTGCGCTTGTGACTATCTGGAAGGGTATCGGCTATTATATGGTTATTTATCTTGCGGCGCTGATGAGTGTGCCTAAGGAACTTTATGAAGCGTGTGAGATTGACGGGGCAAACTTATGGCAGAAGCATTTGACTGTAACCATTCCTCATCTGATGCCGACAATTGCCCTTGTTTCGACGATAAGCGCAATTTCTGCGATGAAAGTCTTTGCAGAAATCTATGTTATGACAAAGGGCGGGCCGCTAAATTCTTCCAAAACCATTGTCTACTATATTTATGAGCGCGCCTTTGAAAACCTTGATTTAGGTATTGCGTCTGCCATGGCGGTAATTCTTCTTGTAATTGTTCTGTTGCTTTCGTGTATAAACATATTCTGCTTTGAGAGGGATAAATATAGGCTATGAAATTAAAAAACGCATTTTCACATATAATTTTAATAATAGTATCCCTTCTGTCGGTTTTCCCGTTTTTATGGCTGATATCAACCTCTTTAAAAGGCGCGGGCGAGAATATTTTTGCCTATCCGCCAAATTTTATCCCTGTGGATTTTACATTTGAAAATTATACGGGAGTATGGGGCAGGGTTGATTTTCTGAAATATTTTTTTAACAGCGCTGTGGTGGCACTGTTTACGGTGATTTTAAATCTTATTTTTTCATCAATGGCGGCGTATCCGCTTGCAAGAATGGAATTTAAAGGTAAAAAGATTGCATTTTTTGCAACTCTTGCAACAATTATGGTGCCGTTTCAGGCGATAATGCTTCCGGTTTATTTGATAATTTTAAAATTAAATCTGGTTGACACTGCCGGTGCGCTGTCGGGATATCTGGGCTTAATTTTGCCGTTTGCGGTGAACGCTTTCGGAATTTTTCTTATGCGTCAGGCGTTTTTATCTATCCCGAGAGAAATGGAAGAAGCAGCCATTGTTGACGGATGCAATTCGTGGCAGATATTTTTCAAAGTGCTTATGCCTATGGTCAAACCTACGCTTGCTATTCTTGCAATTTTTACCTTTATTGGTTCGTGGGGAGAATTTCTCTGGCCAAGCATTGTCTTGAACGATGAAAAAATGTTTACGCTCCCTGTCGGAATAAACAATTTGCAGGGCATGTTCAGCTCTAACTGGCGCTATATCGCAGCAGGTTCAATTATTTCAATAATTCCTATTATAATATTTTTCCTCTCTCTGCAGAAATTTTTTATCTCCGGTGAAAATGAGGGGGCCGTTAAAGGATAAAGCGCGGGTGCACGTTTGTTCCCTGACTGGTAATATTTCTTAATGTATTAATTGACAATATATCCTTTTTATAGTTTATTAGAGAAGTAACTACTAAACTAATAGTATTAAGGGGCTTAGAGATTTATGAGAGTTTATGCTATAGGCAAAACGCCGCCTGCTTGTTGTGCTGTTAAAAATCAAGAAAAACGAAAAAATGTAAACTTTAGCGGTTTTAAAATGCATCTTTTGGATTGTGGTGAGCACGCCGATACAATGCTGCATTTTGCAAAAGCTATCGGGTCTGATATCGCAAATTATACGACTATGACCCTGCACGAAATTGAACCTTTAACTTATAATAAGGGGCTTAAAAGCTTATTTTCGCTTGATAAAGAGTTGACAAGACTTGATGCCGAAAATATTGTTAAACCAAATGACTTTGTTGCAATTCCCTGTACAGCACCGGTTGAACTTAATGAGTTGAGCTATTATTACAATCGTTCAAACTCGCCCAAAGAAAACTTTACGCCTCAAAACGTCAAAAGTAAAAGAGAACTTATTATAAACTTTTTAGAGAATAATCCTTCGCGCATAACTATGGATAAGGATTCACAAGGCTTTCAGTACCTTGGCAGCATAATAAAAACCATAAATAATATGGTTAAAAAGGGTGTAAATGTTTATATTCCTGCAGATCATCCTCTTGAAGCTGCTATTAAATGGCATGCTAAAGATCGTGGTCTGAAGAATGCATTATATAAGTATATTGCGACTGGTAATGATGAAGGCGGAAAAATTAACGGTATTATTCAGGAGTTAAAATCAAAAAATGCCTACAAGTTTAATTTGTTAACCCTTTCCGATGCGCATATCGTAAATCTGCAAAACCGTCTTGAAAACGGAGATTATATATTTTCAGCTTACGATTCCTGCGTTACTGACCGTGCAAGAGGTGTTTATAATTTTTATCCTGTACGTGATAAATCCGGTAATATTCAAGGATTTAGTTTTACAGACAGAAGTTCTATACATTATAACGTTAGAGAATACGCCGGAAGTCAGGACATCGCAGACATCGCCCAGTTCGTCGGGCTTAAAACCACGGACTTTTCTTATGAAGGAAATCTTGTAAGTATAATGCGGCAATTAATTAGCTGGGAAGAACCGATTGATGAAATGCCGAATATTCTTTATCCTGTAGGGAGTATTTATCCTCCTAAAAGACTTAGAGAGGAAAAAATAGCGGAAAAAGGCTTATACGTTGACAGAACCGAAAAATTATTCTTTGATAAAAACAGCGATAATGAAATTATATTCCGCAAATGCGACTGTGAAGGCTCCGGACGTCCGAGCGTGGCTTCTATGTGGGGCAACTGCTTCGCTACAATAAATTTTATGACCAAAAGTGTCAGAGCACAGCTAAAAAATCTGTTTGAAGTAAAAATTCCGCGTTTGCTGCAAATTGCAGAGGAGAGCGAACAGGCAGAATGCTATCCGGCTGCTGAAAATATTCTTAAAAAGGCTCTGGAACTTTCAAGACCGGAAGTCCGCCACCCCGGATTCAGAACTGATCGCGAATATGAAATTTATACGAAACTTTATAGTCTTTATGTTAAGCAGGGCAGGGCTGATGATGCAGAAAAACTTGTTTATGAGGCCTTTCCTGATGGTAATGAAAATATGTATAAATACATAAGAGAAAAAGTCGCGGAAATGAGGAAGGGAATTGCTAATGATAAGACTTGATACCTGCCGTATGAATTTCGGGGCAAGATTAATAGATATGCACGCACATATCGGGAAACATGAACAGGTTTATTATACAAAAGATATGCTGGATGTCTTTGTTAAGCAGCCGCTTCCTAATAATGATACCGTAGAAAGAATGATTGTTTCAGATACAGATACCTTCAAAGGCTTGAAAGATGAATACAACGGCAATAAAAGCGCACTGCAATCCTTTCAGGGGGATGGTGCTTACTCGCTTCTTGCAAGTTGTTCGCCTAAAAACGGGAGTATAAGCAATATAGAAAAGCTTCTCAAGGATTTCCCAAACCGTTTTGTAGGCTTGAAGTTTCACCCTAATGATTTACATCTTCCGGTTTCAGATTCCAGATACCAGCCATATTTTGAATTCGCAAACAGAAATAAAATTCCTTGCTTATTTCATACGCAGGTTCCTGTAGACAGTGAAGGCAAACTTTTCAGACTGCCGGACGGAACGCTTGATATGTCGAAATTAGACCCGTTTGGGGATCCGGGGGCAATTTATGAAGCCGCAAAAAAATATAAAAACGCGCCGTTTATAATGGCTCACATGGGCGGAGGCTGGAACGAATCACATGAAAGGGCTATAGATATTCTTGTTGAATCTGTAAAAAAAGGTGATGCAAATCTTTATGCTGATATTTCCTGGGTAGATATTGATGCAAAACCCGTTGCAGGCGTACTTTCTCCTAAAGATCATATTGTAAAAGCAATTAAAAAATTAAAAGGTATAGGAGATCCAGACTGGAAGTTCGGCGATCAGTCATTCAGACTTATGTTTGGAACCGATGCTCCTATTGCACGTTTTTGCGATAAAGACCATGCCCGTATCTCGTATTCAAAATTCGTAGAAGAAATAAAAGCTGCAATTCGCGGAGATAAAGATCTTGCAAAAGATTCAGAAAAAATTATTGAAGATCTTTTTTATAACAATGCAAAAAAGCTGTTTTTTTCGGAAAAGTCGGCGGAAACGGCTGTAAATGCCGCTAAAAAATCTAAAAAATTTCGCGGGCGCGGTAAAATTATTGTCGGAGTAACAACGGCAATAGCTGCTATCGGCGGAGGTGCTGCTGCAATTCGAAACCGTAAGAGCGGTAATAAAAAATAAATGTAAAGAAATATATACTTAATATATATAAAATACGCAATTTTTCAATAACTTTAGTTTTTATAAATATATACGGAAAGAGTATAAAATTAATAAAAGGAGTTATTGATGGCTCGAATTTTGATTTCAATGCCTGAGGATTTTCTAAACAAGATTGATCTGGTTGCTGACGGTGAAAACCGTTCCAGAAGCGAATTAATCAGAGAAGCGCTGCGTGTTTATATTCAGAAGCAGCAAAGAGAAAATCTCACGCACGCACAGCGGGATGCTGAATTGCTAGAAAGCATGATGTCTTAGGCGTTAATGATTTAATCAAAAATTTAAAACGGCCTTCATTGAAGGCCGTTTTTTTATGCTTCCGGAATTTCTCCTTGATATTCCTGACCGGTGATTTCTTTGTATTTTTCACGAGCCGTTTGCTCGGTAAATTTACCCGGAACAAGCCTCCCGTCACAATCGAATACTCTGTATTCAGTTGTGCCCGGAATTTGTACGAGTTCAGGCTTACCTCCCGGTGCATTGCCTTTACCGTTACCCTTGCCGGTAGAACGTTTATGTCTTGGTATTGTATATTCTTTTTTACGTGTTGCAATTTTGGTTCCATCCGCTAATGTTAAATCAAGCGGTAACATTACATTCAATGGCGGATTTGGCTTTTCTGCAGTGTAGCCGTTTCTTCTTTGAATTGCTCTGTAAATATCTTTAATTGAGTATTTTTTAGTATCAAAATCATAAGCGTTTACAAAGTCGTACCAGTAAGAGAGTTCGTCAGTTTCTTTAAAATAAGATTTTTCGTATTTAACATCTTCAGGTTTATCTTCACCTTCAGACGTTACTTTTTGCAATGCAGCCTGACATCCTTCCTCGTCATCGCAGCCATCAATTACCAGTTCGCCTTCAATATCAGTTACTTCTTTGCCTCTGAAAATATTCTGTGTAGAAATAGTTGCTGCTGTAATTGCATCAGCTTTGCTGTCACGTGCCTTTTCAGGATCTATGAGTCCGTTGTTAAAGACTAATGCTAAAGCACTGCTCAATGCCGCATTTCTTGTAGCTACATTTCTAAAGTTTGCGATTACTTCGCTTCTAGCTTCCGCAATACTTACGCCGTCAACAAATACTGTATATTTACCCGGATCTGCAGCATCGGCCACAATCTCAATTCTGTCTTTAAGTTCTTTGACATCGTGAATATTTGCATTAGTCATATATGCAATCAAAGGACCTGAAATCAAACCGACTAAACTTTTTGCAAGTTCAATTTTCAATGTATGATCTTTTTGAGTATCCAAACCTGCATATTCAACGGCTTTTTTCATTTGTTTTTTGCTTAAACCCGTTGCAACCGCAGCATTTTCACGTTCGGAAGTAGTCAGTGTGTTGTCCCCTTGTGTATGCGATTTTGCCCATTCTTTGTATAAGTCCGAGCTGAATTCAAACCGTCCGGTTTCAGGGTTTACAACAAAGAATCTTTCTCTATTTTTAGGATCATTGATATATTCACGTACTTTTTTATTTTTGATATAGTCAACGGATTCTTCCATTTTGGCCATATCCAGTTCAAGTTGAATTTTTTCTTGAGAGGATAGTGATTCATATGATCTGCCGGAATCGTTAAATGCTTTGATACGTTTTTTCGCAATTTTTTGTTCTGCTTTCAGCCGCGTTTCGGCAATTTCAAACTCGGTTTTATCAATATAAACAGTTCTCATTGCGGAACGTTCTTCAGCAATAGCGTCTTTTTTAGCGTATTTGCCCATTTTTTTCGCTGATTTTTTATCAAAAGTTCCGGATGCCATCAGTTCTTCGGTTACAATATTCTGATAATCGTCCCGGGTTTGATTTCTTGTATCTTTGTCATAGGAATTAATGTAACTTTGTGCGTGATTTTTCAGAAATACAGCACTGTCACCTGCCGCGTATTGGCTCTGATAAAAATGATGCGGATTATTTTGTTTGAATTCTTCAAACTGCGCATCGGTCAGATAGCCTAATCCTGCTCTGGATGTCGGAACGGTTTTTCGTTCAAAGAATATCAAATTTTTTGTCTTTTCGTCATGATAATCGTAAGTACAGGTTATTTTTCCGTCTTCACCTTTCTTGTAAGTAAAGAGCGCACCGGTTTTCTTATCTTTAAAAGATTCTGGCAAAGTCATGCCAGATTCGGCATAAAACTTTTGTATTTCCAACGCCCGAGCTTGCAATTGGGCATCTGTCATAGTAACCCCGTTAGTTCCCATACAATTTTCCCTTTCCTTTATATTAAATATCCTCTATACCCCTATAAAGATTTTCAGAGTTGCAAAATTGCGTTTCTGACTAACCTTTATTAAGAAATGTTACATATTTTCTGAATATTGAATATATAAGCTATAGAAAAACTTTATATAAAAAGAGAGATATAGAGGGTTTTATTATGGCAGATGATATGAGAATTAAAAGTTTAGATGAATTACGTGATGCGCAGGCGGCTGCAGCTGCCAGAGGCGGTTCGGTTCCAAATTACAACGATTGGAATAATATACTTGCAGAATTTGAAGAGCAGGGCATTAAGTCGACCGGCAGCTATGAAGGTGATTTAGCGTTGCGAAATGAAATGCAGACATCAGTAATGGACGCTTTTGAAGAGTACCAAAAGATTACCGAACGGGAAGTTGATAAACAAAAGGATGAAAAAGTCGGAGCAACAGAAAATATAACTAAATTGACGGATTCTGACAGTGATCAGAACCTCAAGGCGACATTTGCAAACGCAACGAGTTCAACTATTGCTGCTGATTATATGAAGTATTTTCACCAGTTGTAGATTTATGGCGTCCTAAAAATTTTATACGATTTAGCGGCCAGAACCGGAAGGTTGTTCTGCCGATAAATTGTTTTTTGTCTAAAGTTCCCCAGAAACGTCCGTCATAAGATGCGCCGCGGTTATCACCCATCATCATATAATTATTTTCAGGGATGATAAACGGTCCGCAGTTAACCCGCGGATCTTCGCACGGGGTAAACTCAAATTTACTTTTTATATATGGTTCTTCCAATGGTTTATCGTTAATAAAAACAGTATAAGCACCGGTTTTATCGCGTTTTATTTCAAATTTTTCCCCCGGAAGTCCGATTACACGTTTAATATAAGCGACGTCATTACAGAAAAAGCCTGTCAGACGTTTAAAAAGTGCAACCGGAGAGTGTTTTAGTTCAACGAACGGCGGATAAAATACCATAATATCACCACGCTGAGGGGTAGAATAAAAACGCGAAAATCTTTCAACAATAATTCTATCGCCTTCAAGAAGTGTCGGGCGCATTGAACCTGACGGAATCCAGCGGACTTCCGCAACAAAAAATCTTATCAAAATAACGGCAACAACAACGAATATCACCGTTTCAACAAGTTCGTGCCAATCTTCTTTAAATTTATCGGATTTTAAATATTTTTTTAACATTTCTATCATTCTTTATACAACTCCAATAATTCTTTCAATGCATGCGAAAACTCATTATCCGGCAGCTTTTCCAAATACTCTTCCAACGCAGATAGATAATAGTTTATAAGCTCTTTAGTTTTCTGTAATGCCTGTTCGGTTATACATTCGGAATCGCGTGAAAATATAACCGGTGCAGTGTAAACTCCATCTTTTATATCTTCATCCATGTCTTTTAAATCATTTTTAATCTGGAATGCGGTGCCAAAATTATACGCGAAATCATGCCATTCTGCAGCAAGCCCGGTTTTGCCCGCAAGAAGCGCAGCGCCTTTTAGAGAAACTGCAAATAATCCGGCAGTTTTTTTACGGGTTTTTTGCAAATATTCTTCTAAATCCGGAATTTTACCTTTATTAACAAGCTGAGAGATTTCTCCATTTACCATTTCAGAAAAAACAGTTAAAAAATCTTCTGTAAGAGTGTGATTCTCAAGAGAAATAATTTTATTCAGAGCAACGGTAAGCGTCAAATCACCTGCAAGAACGGCATACTTGTCGCCATACATAGAATTAAGAGTGTCTGTTCCGCGGCGTTTTTCGCTTGTGTCAATAATATCATCGTGAATTAATGAGGCCGTGTGCGCGAGTTCTACAGCACATTGCAGATTAAGCTGATCAGTCGTTATATCAATTCCGTACGCACGTAAAAACAAAAACGCAATAACCGACCGTATACGCTTCGCCGGAGCAAGAATAAGTGATTTAAGAACCGCTTCTGTAGAAAAAAAGTTGTCCTCTGTTATTATTCTCTCTAAATTGGTTATATCCCCTCTAACAACGGAAATTATTTCATCATAAGTTTTATTCATAAAAGAATTATACCATAAAAAATAGGACGATTATTATATCGTCCTATCAATTATCAGGTTAAATAATTTATTGCCTTATTAACCTACTCAAGTATCCAGCCGTTAGTTAAGTCAACTTTTATAGGGCAGGAGGTTTTGATGAAAATTGTCGAGTCAGCAGATACAGAGAGTTTTTCGCCTTTAAATACTGCTCTGACGAATTGCATAAACCAGTTTCTGTCTTTTTTTACGTCGCAAAATCCTTTTAATTTTGCAGTCTGGTCGTTAACAGTAGTTATTAAAGCATTATCCAGATAGAGTACACCGTTTTTTATGAACCATTTGCCTTTCACAACATCAAGAAGCTGGCCTCTTACATAAGCACCATCCTGAAATAAAATATAATTTTCAGATGTTACACAGTTTTGAGAGATTTTAGCTGTATAAATATCACCGACTTCGGATGTTTGAGAGCTTAAATATCCGGTAACCTGAACAGGTAAGTATGAACCTGCCGGAATTGTTGCTATAGAACCCTCAACTTTAACGTTTGGAACAACATAACCTTCACCGGTTTTCTTTTTCATTGCGTAAGCAAGTTTTGCGTTAGGGTTTTGTTTTGCCTGTTCTTTCATATTGTACAAAATAACAGCACATTCTGCGCGGGTAGCAGCTCTGTCCGCTTCAATTCTTGCTTTTTCCATAGAAGGCTGAACAACAATAAGTTCAAAAATTTCAGCTTTACCATAGTTAATTACAGCTTCTTCTGTCAGAGTGTTAAAGTCAACATATTTTTTTGCCAGAACTTCTCTTGCTTTAGCGTAGCTGATATCCCTATCAGAAAGAGCATTGCTTGCAACAAGAATAGCTTCTGCTCTTGAAACTGAGTCATCCGGTCTGAAAAGACTGTCTTTTGCTGAAATTAAATCAAAAAACAGAGCTTTTTGAATAGCGTCATAAGCCCAGAAGTCCGGTTGAATATCTTCAAAAGTAACCGGCTGTGCTACCTGAGCGTGTTCCTGTCCTAAAGCTTTAATTGCCATTGCCGCAAACTCGGCTCTTGTAACCAGTTCATCAGGCTGGAAAGTTCCGTCAGGGTATCCAACCAGTACACCTTGTTCGGATAATTCGTTAATTTCTTTTGCAGCCCAGTGGTTTGCTTCCACATCAGGGTATGCAAACGCAGTGTTAACAGCCATAAATGTTACGGCAAGCACTGACATTAAACCTAATAGTAATTTTTTCATTACGTCTCCTCTCATATTCTATAATTCGTAATCGTTTATAATCAAAATTTGTACTTCACCCGGATTAAGACTTACAGAAAGCTTTCCGCTTTCCAGAAGCGGCGGTTCAGTGATTTTCACCGGAATTGTAACTTTATCTGCGTCAAATCTAGGGATTTTAACTTCACCTCTTGCAAAAGAGCTGAAATTCAAATTACCCATAGTTATTATGGTTGAGCGGTTATAAGATGTTGCATAGGCAAAAATATCCGGATGGCTTGTTTTAAGTATATTAAATGTACCGGCACTCATATGAGTAGAAAAATATCTTTTAAACTGATTTGACATTACATACTCACTCATAAGTATCTGGTTGGAAGTAGCGGCTCTGCGCGAGAAATTATATATATCAACTTTTCCTCGGTTTACAAAATACTGCATATCATCCGTTTCGGATACAGCTGCGTTTTTGTTACCCCAAGAGTAAACAAAGTTATCGCCGCCCTGATTACCGTCAAGAACAAAGGAATTGATTGGCAGCGTAGCATTCAGCCAAAATTGCATAATAGAATAAGCCGCTCCTTTAGCCAGAATAGGACTGATATCATCGTGAGTCGCAAATGCACCGACTACAGCTTTTTTATCAGTACGTTTCTTTAACTTATCAAGCATATCTGAAATTTGTGTGGTAAAAGTTTTTGCATCTTTAATATTTTTAAATTCATCAAACGGGCCGTAATAACCATCAAAACCGGCATCTAAAAGCTTATCTGCGGCAGTGTTCAGCTGGGAATTTACTACCGGAGTGTTGGAATCGGAAGCTTGAGCCAGCCATAAAAATTGAGGATCATTTTTTCGCGAATAAACAATTAAATCCTTCCAGAAGCTTGCAGGTTTTGTAGAAGGTACGCATGCTCTGACTCCATCGACTTCAAGTTCAAGCATAAGATCAATAAATCCTTGATAAAGTGCAAAAACCTCCTTATTATAAGCTTCTTCTGTTCCGGCGTTAAAGAGTCTTACATCAGACCAGCTTCCCGGAATTACCGGTTCGCCGCCGGCATCTTTGACAAACAGTTCAGGATGTTTAAGATATAAATCATACGCGCCAAATGCAGGTAAATCAACCATTACACGAATATTTCTGTTATGAGCTTCTCTAATAAATTTTTTAGCCTGTTCAATATCTGTCATAGCAGTTTTATCGCTAATCAGCTGCGGATTAAGTTTAGAAAAATCTGCAACTGCGTAAAGTGAACCGGCAGTACCGAGAGCCTTAATTTTTCCTAATTGATTAACCGGCATAAGTAATAATGTATTTATGCCGTAAGTCTGCATCGCATCAAGTCTTGAAATTCCGTTGAGGAAAGTTCCGCTTTCTTCTGTTTCCGATTTTTTTATCAATCCGTCGCCGTCATTATCGTGTGCATTGAATGTTCGAGGATTAATTTCCATAATTATAGCCGAGTTATTTAAAAATCTTGTTCTTAAATCATTGACCCAAACACGGTCGGCAAAAGCCGCGTTTAAAGATAAAAAAAGTAAACCGATTAATAAAGCTGCAATCTTTTTCATACACTTCTCCCTTTAGCATAAGTATAGCTTAAATTTTTTAACGTGGCAAATTATTAAGGCAGATTATTAATTTAATCTGCCCCGAAAGACTATTCATGCTTAATAACTTTTGACCAGAGTCCGTGAATATTACAATTTTCGCGTGCAATATAATCTCCAAAGTCCTCATTGAGAGAGATTTCCGGTACTTCCTCCGGCTCAAAGAATTTTGTAACGGAAATTTTACCGTTTTCAGAAATCAGTTCTATAAATTGAATATAATGCTCAGGTATCATTGGATGAATTTTTTCACCTATTCGCACCAGTTCTTTGCCTTCTTCGTTATGGAACATAAACGGCAAATGCGATTCACCCTTAATTTCTTCCTCCGTGTGCGCGGTTAGAAGGTTCATCGGCTGCCCGCAGCAAACTAGTTCCCCTGCGCCGGCGATTAAAACTTCTACCAGATTTCCGCAAATTTCACATTTATATAATTGAAATTTTTCTGTCATTGCTGTTACCTCCTGCAAATAAGTTTCACTATTCATGAAATTTTTACAATAAACGAAAGTACATAAACTATTGATTATTTTTTAATTTTATAATTATAATATTGCTTACTTGTCCGAGAAAGTTTCGCGATATGGAACGTGACGTGAATGAGTTGCGTAGCAACTCCCCCGCTTACGCAAGCGAAACTTTTGAGTGGCGTATTAGACAGCACTCTGCCGAGAAAAACAGTCCAGTGAACTGTTTTTCGAGAGGGAAACGCGCGACCCGCGGTTCAGCGGGGCGGAAGTGGCGGAGAACTGCTTTATTTGTAACTACTATATAAATAACAGGAGACCCTACAGAATGATTATCGTAATGGAAAAGAATGCGACAGAAGAGAATATTAAAAAAGTATGTGATATATTAACGGAACACGAATTTAGAATACAGGTCAACCGCGGCGATCTTATTACGGTAATTGATGCATTCGGGGATAAATCAACAATTTCACAGGATATAATTCTGGCACAGCCTGGGGTTAAAGAAGTAAAGGTTATCAGAGAACCGTTCCGCCTTGCATGCCGCGACAGAAACCCGGAAGATACCGTTATTACATTTAAAAACGGTGTTAAAATCGGCGGCAATGAAAAAGCTGCTTTTGTTGGCCCGTGTTCGGTAGAATCTTATGAAGGTTTACTTGAAGTCGCAATTGCGGCAAAAGAAATGCAATGCGAATTTTTAAGAGGCGGTGCGTTTAAGCCGAGAACTTCACCTTATGATTTTCAGGGTTATGAAGAAAAAGCGTTAAAATATTTGAAACGTGCAAGCGAAGAGACCGGACTTTTAACTGTTACAGAAGTTATGGATGCAGATGATATTCCGATGATTGCTAAATATGTTGACGTGCTGCAGGTCGGCGCAAGAAACATGCAAAATTTTAAACTTCTGACTGCAGTCGGTAAATCCGGGATTCCTGTTATACTTAAACGAGGACTTTGCAGCACTATTACAGAATTCCTTCTTGCAGCAGAATACATTATGTACAACGGCAACCCTAATGTAATCCTTTGCGAGCGCGGAATTAGAAGTTTTGATAATAAATACACCCGTAACGTAGTTGATATAGCCGCTATTCCGGTTATTAAAAAACTTTCGCATTTACCAATCATTCTTGACCCGAGCCATGCTACCGGCCAGAGATATTTAATCGAACCGATTTCCAAAGCCGGACTTGTTGTCGGCGCTGACGGCTTGATGATAGAAGTCCACCATAATCCTGAAAAGGCTCTTTCAGACGGTAAACAAAGCCTTTCTATTCCGGAATTTAAGGAAATTATGGCAAGATTAAACACGATTAACGGCAGACTGGCTTACGAGAAAAAATGTCTTTCTGCTAACGTAAAATAACCCCCCAGACCCCTTGCCAATTGTACAACATAATGTGTATTGTGTTGTACAGTTATAAAAACTTGTGTTATTTGAAAATTGCGTTTTGCACTTTTAAATGTGAAGAATTGTTAAGGGTTAATCCCCGCACTGTATTTGCCCCTCACAACACAATACACAAAGTGGTGTACGGGAAATTAGAAAACGAAAGGGGATTTATTATGGGAAATTCAGTACAAAAAATTCTTCGTGTAGGCGAAAATATGGCAAAGAAAATCGGTAGAACATATCGTTCAACTAATGCATCAGGTTTAGTAGAGTTCACCGGAACTAAGCAGGTACTTAACGGACAAACCGTAGTGAATGGGCGCATATCCTACTATGGTGGAAGAGAAAGATATTTGACAAAAATCTCAACACAGACACAAAATGGTTCAAAAGAAGTTTCAAGAATAGTTCCTGACTTGGAAACTCGTTTTACCTATGATGGTGATATAACAAAAATTACAACGAATACAAACTCACAAGTTGGTACACATAGTGTAAATACATTTAACCAGAAATCTTATGAATACGGGAATTGTGGCTTAGGAATTTATGAACGTACAATTGACAGAGTCTTTGCCGGTAGAAAACATCTGGGAGGCAGAGCCGTATTTAGCGGTATGTCCGAACGTAGCATAACTCCACAAAAGAAAAAAGTCTTTTTTGGTGCTGATGGCAAGCCGCTCAAAACAGTTTATTATAACAGCAGAACCGGCTTGAGGTCATTCGCAGAGTTACCTGACGGAAGAGTAATTCGATATGATGAGAAAGGTTTACCGGTATTTACAGATGCAAAATACGGCAAAAAAATTGATTTAGGCGGTTTAGATAAACTTATATAAAAAAGCCAAAGCGGGTTCTAAGAACCCGCTTTTTTACAAATTCCCCCGCAAGGCTAGGCATATTGCTTAATTAAATAATTTCTGCGATAGGTTATTATTCCGAGTGAGGGGTGCTTATTATGCAAAAGTTATCTTACCGGAAAATGCCGCTTGAAGATTTAATCGTCCTGTCGCAGCAGGACGATTTTAAGGCGTTAGAGGAACTTATTAAACGTGAACAAAAAAATATTTATACCGCGCTGATGTACCTTTCCGGCAACAAAGATAACGTTTATGACCTGACTCAAGAAGTTCTTTTTAAGATAGCAAAAAATATTAAGTCGCTCGCTAACCCGAAAAGCTTTAAAAGCTGGAGCAACCAGATTGCAACCAATGTTTTTTATGATGATTTGCGCAAGAATAAGAAGGAATACGAGGTCATTTCACTGGAAGATGACGAGGACAGCAGCTTTTTCTCGGCTATAAAAAACTTTTTTATTGATAAGAAATGCAAGCCACCGGAAATCTGTCTTTCTTCCGAACTGGATAAAATTATCAAGTACGAAATACTTAATCTTCCCGAAGCCTTCCGGGTTGTAATAATCCTGCGGGAACTTGAAGGTTTATCTTATGAAGAAATCGCGCTTGCAACAAACAGCAATATCGGTACGGTAAAATCCAGAATTTCGCGCGCAAGAAATAAGTTACAGGAAAACCTGAAAGCCTATTTGTAAAGGAGTAAAAATTATGAAAAACAAAATCACGTGTAAACAAATTCAGGCTATTCTTCCTTTTTATCTGAAAGGGAGAGTTAATCCTGCGCTGTCAGAACTCATAGAAGAACATCTTGAGAACTGTCCGCACTGCAAAGAACTTTACTTAAAGGCTTTCGATGAATGCAATGATTTTTCTTTCATTGAGCTTGAAGAAAATGCGGTAGAAGAAAATAACGACAGATTTGTGACAAAAGAATATGCAAACTTCAAGAAAAAACTCTCTGCGTACTTTGACAGCGAACTGGAAAACAGCGAAAGTATTAAAATAAAAAAAATGACAATTTCTAACCCGCTTGCCCGCAAAGATTTAGAGGACATGTATCTTTTTAAACGGCTTTTGCACTCCTCATTTGACAGAACAAAAGAAAGCTGCAAACACGATTTTTCAAAAACAATCGTAAAAAAGCTCGATGATCAAAATTTTTACCAGACAGACTATTTTGTAAAGATAGGTGCAATACTTCTGTTTATTTCAGCCGTGCTGTCAATAAGTTTTTTTACCGGCAGCTAAATCCTCATTCCGGGATGCCGCAATATTGATTGATAATCCTTCATTGTAAAGCGGTTATACGGTGTTTTTTCATTTTCTTTCTTCTGTGCAAGAACATTGTTTGCGGCAACCTGTTGTTTGGCAGCATACTCGTTGCGCAAAATCGGCGTTACAATATTACAGGAAAGAATTGAGCCTGCGGTGCTGGCAATGACGTCCACGCCGTTTTTAAACGCGTTAAAATCTTCCTTGATATCGCCAAAGTGTTCTGTCTTTTTTATGTTGAAATCTATTTTACCGATTTTATCGGTCAAATTGTGCTTCTCTAGATACTTTCTGATAGCCTTATTGGCGATTTTACCATTCAAAACAGCTTTTGACGAAAGATTTTTGACGGAAGAAGTCAGTATATAAAATGATAAAATATTAATCAGTCCGTCGCCGAGTTCCTGCGGAATTAAGAAGGTTTTTTGTTCGGGCGGAATTTTGTCATTAGTCCAAATTGCCATTAACTGTGCGGCACAGGACAAAATCCAGCCGGCAGTACCTGTGTGAACCAGCATTTTACCCGGATTTTCACCATAATTTTTATACAAATTGGAAAGTACTTTGTCTAAATTCATTTAGTACCTCCCGATTTCTTTTCAACAACCTTCTCATTAAATTTATTTGTCAGGAATTTTGTCAAAGGCGCATCAATAAGGAAATTGGTAAATACCATAACTCCCAGAGAAATATATGTTCCGAGAGCATTTTGATATTGCTTAAATTCATCAGTATCTATCTTTTTGACATCTTTAGGCGTAAACAGCGTTTTCCACCTTGGAACACCATTACCCGGAAGCTGGGAACACATTTGCATCCCCTTAATCGTACCTTTTCTTACAGCGTAACCTGTCAGGGTACCGGCGATAATTTTTGCAACAGTACGGCAGACTGCAACACGCCTTGTATCCTCATCAATTTTGCGGTTGTAGAAATCTATAAACGGCTGTGACATCAGAGCTGTAACGCCTAAAATTAAACGATTTTCGGCAGATGAAATCTCTCTTCCCGAGGTTTTGTAGAACTTATCGGCTTTTTTACCCGCAACAAAGTTCGGCATTACATTATAAAATGCCTGCTGCACTCTATTTGCAGTATTTTTAATTGCACTTACAGCCATGTCTACACACCCAGAATAATAATGTTACTCAAGCTGAATAATTGCTTAAATATCCTTTATTATTAAAAAATGTTAACAGAAATGACTAGACTAAACCCTCCTTCAAAGCCTTTACCGCGGCCTGAGTCCGGTCATCTACGACTAGTTTCTGTATTATATTACAAACATGGGCTTTGGCTGTATGTTCTGAAATGGTAAGCGTATCTGCTATCTGCTGGTTAGATTTCCCGTCTACCACAAGTTTAAGAACCTCATATTCACGCTGCGTAAGGTTTGCATGCTGGGCACGGAAGGTTGCTCGCGACATTTTCCGCGCAGGTATAACTCCGCTGTTCTTTTCCCGCAGTATCGGCACAATCTTTGGGTCAAGCCACATTGCCCCGTCATTGACAGTTTTAATTATCATTTCCAGAACATCTGTGTTAACATCTTTCATAACATAAGCCCTCGCTCCTGCATGGAGAGAAGAAAAAATTTCCTCTTCCGAAAGATGTGACGTTAAAATTATAACTTTACAGTCCTGATTGTATTCAATAAGCTTTTTCGTTGCCTCTATTCCGTTGTAATCCGGCAGACCTATATCCATTAACACAACATCAGGCTTTAAAAGCTTATATTTTTCGATTGCTTCTTTTGCCGTTGTCGCTTCGTATATGGTTTCAATGCTGCTGTGCTCCTCAAGCAGCGATTTCAAACCTATCCGCATTAATTTTTGATCCTCTACAAGTAAAATATTAATAGTCTTGGTTTCCATAACATCTCTCCTTATACATTATATTTTTAAAACCAATAGCGCGGGAATTAATCCTTTTTGCAGAAATAAGAAGCGGTAATCTTTCGCCAAGAATTGTTACAAATAACATTTGTTTACAAATGAGGTTTATAATCAAATTTAGAAAAATTTTTCGTGATAAAATTAAAATATGAAAGCATTAATGTACTACGGGCCTGAAAACATCAGGTATGAGGAAGTTGAAACACCGGTTCCTAAAGAGGGAGAAATCTTAGTAAAAGTAATGTCAGCGCTCACCTGCGGCACTGACGTCAAAACTTACCGCCGCGGACATCCGGTGCTTATTAAGAAAATTCCGTCCGGCTTCGGGCACGAATTCTCCGGAATTGTTGAAGCTGCCGGCAACGGTGTCAAAAAATTTAAACCCGGCGACAAAGTTGTTTCGGCAAATTCCGCACCTTGCGGAAGCTGCTTTTTCTGCCAGAAAGAACAGTTTAATCTCTGCGAAAATCTTGACCTCTTAAACGGTGCCTACGCTCAGTATATAGTTGTTCCAAAACGTATTGTCGAAAAAAACACACTTCTTCTGCCGGAAAACCTTGATTTTGATAAAGCTGTATTCTCGGAATCACTGGCGAATGTCGTTCACGGCGTTGAAAGGACTAAAATTCAGGCGGGCGATACCGTCGGAATACTCGGACTTGGCCCGATTGGCCTGATGTTTGCGCGACTTGCCAAACTTAAAGGGGCACGGGTTTTTGCGGCTGCCAGAAATCCTGTTAAACTCCAAAAAGCTCTTGATTTTGCTAAAGTTGACGGAGTTATAGATTTAAAAAATTGTGATAATATTTGCGAAGCTTTCAAAACGGCTGCAAACAGCCCGCGCGGGCTTGATGTAATGATAGAATGCATCGGTCTGCCGCAGATGTGGGAAACAGCTTTTGAATGCGTCAGAAAAGGCGGAACAGTGCATTTCTTCGGGGGCTGTAAGGGCGGTGAAAAAGTTTCACTTGATACTGGCAAAATGCACTACGGTGATGTAAATATTTTAAGTGTTTTCCACTACACGCCAAAATACTTCCGTCAGGCGCTGTCACTTATTGCGTCAGGTCAGATTGATGTTGAACAGCTTATAACTGCAACTATCGGGCTTGATGAAGTCGAATATGCACTTCAGGAACACATAAAAGGCGATGCCATAAAATTTCTGGTTAAACCGTGGGGATAATAACACAAAGGGTTTGCAGAATCTGCAAACCCTTTCAAATCTCTTCTTATCTTTAGGATATTTACTTTACAGCAAATAAGTTTGCCCGAATACCAGCCTCAGAGTTTATTGCTCTTACGGCTTCTAACGCCTTGGCCCTGCGGCGTTTTGCTCCTCTTAATATATATTTAACGCTGACGCGTTCATTTCCTGTCTGGGTAATTTTCTTCATTCTAAACATACTCCTTAAAGACTATTTCGTACTATTAATGTCGGCATTTTATCCGCAAACTTTAATCTTTGTAACGAATTGTTAAATTATTCTTCAAATCAGGCAATTCTTTAGAAGAGAAAAACTTTATAAGTATATATAGAGTATAGAAATATTATTTATCATGGAGGATAATTATGGCAGGACCAGAAGCAATCGGCGGAGTCGGCAGCACAGAATCCCTATGGACAAAAGCAGAAGCAGTAAAGAGAAAACCTGTTGATGAGCAGCAAAGCGGCGGAATGACAGCAAGTTTTGCGCCAAACGGTGCTAACTTCCTGGAAACTGTTAAATCAACTTTTGGCACTTCGGGAAATAACTGCGGCGGTATATAACAGTCCGAGAAAGACTCGCGTTAAGGAACGTGAGCGAGTCTTTTGAGTGGCGTATTAGACAGCGCAGCCGCTACGGCTCGCGGTTCAGCGAGGCGGTTGCGGCGGAGAACTGCTTTATTAAAATAAATTTTTGTGTTAAGATATCTTTGCTACCCGAAAAATTTCGCTAATTGCGAAATTTTGAGTGGCGTGTTAGACAGCGTAGCCGCGGAGCGACACTGCGTGAGCGGTGGCGGCAGGCGGCGGAGAACTGCTTTGCTATGATTTTAGTAATTGATATCGGAAACAGCAGTATAACATTTGGAATATTTGACGGTGACGAATTGGTCAAACGATTTAGAGCGCCGTCAAATTTTTGTGCTCCGATAGATGACTACCTCGGACTAATTAAAGAAAATATGGAGGGGCTGAAACCGGAAGGTATTATTATTGCCTCTGTAGTAACGGATTTTGATTACAAATTCAAGTTTGCGCTTGATAAGGCTTTTGGCTGCGAAAGTTTGGTTGTAACGCCTAAAACGCCTTGTAATCTGGGAATAAAACTTGATAATCCTATGGAGGTCGGTGCTGACAGGATTGCAAATGCGGTCGGAGTTTTAGAGAAATTCGGCAAAAACGCTATTGTTGTTGACTTCGGAACTGCTACAACTTTTGAAGTTGTTACGGAAAAAAGAGAGTTTATAGGCGGTTTGATTACGACAGGGCTTCACATGCAGCTTGGCGCGTTGAATGCGAAAACCAGCAAACTGCCTAAAATTGAACTTTATCCGCCGAAACGTGCCGTTGCAACAAATACAGTTGATGCGATTTTATCCGGAATTGTTCTTGGAAATGCCTGCATGATTGACGGCATGATTAAAAAGTTTAAGGCAGAGCTTGCGCCGGAAGAATATATTGTCGTTGCGACCGGCGGGTTTGCGACATTTATTGATGGATATATGAGAGAAAGTTTTGACTACATTATGCCGGATTTGACACTTGAGGGCTTGAGGGCTATCTACAATTACAGCCTTAATAAAGTTGGCAAGTAATATTTTTTGGTGTACAATCGTCTTATGGCATTGATTAGGCATATATTAAAACAGACAGTTACTTATAAACTGTTTAAGAGTATTCTGGTTAATCTGGTTGATTTTATGGAGGTAATGGGCAATATTACAACCGGATTGTTTGAAGTTATCAAGGCTTTTTTCCGCGGCGAGCTTGAATGGAAAGAGTTGATTAATCAATGCGAGAGATTCGGTATAAGTTCGCTTCCGATAACGCTTTCGATTGTCGGAATGACGTGCGTAATTATTGTTTCGCAAATTGCACAGGAAATGGTTAAACAGGGTGGGGGAAACTTTGTAGGCGCTCTGGTCGCGGTTTTGATTGTCAGAGAACTCGGCGTTATAATGTCAGGATTTGCTATAATTTCAATGATTGGTTCTTCGCTTGCCTCTGAACTTGCGACAATGAGGGTTACAGAGCAGATTGACGCGCTTTATACGTTGAAGGTGAACCCTTACGGGTATCTTTTCCTGCCGCGGGTTCTTGCCGGAATGCTTATGATGCCGCCGGTGGTGATAATTTCTTCTCTGTTCGGGATACTCGCCGGCGCACTGACATCGGATCTGGCTGCCGGTTTAAGCTACAGAGTATATTTTGACTCAATCTGGATAGGAATTTTTGCAAAAGACATGTTTGTCTGCCTTGCAAAAGCTGTATGTTTCGGGGCTGTAATTGCTCTCATAAGCTGCGCGTTCGGGTTCCATGCAAGCGGCGGTGCAAAAGGTGTCGGGATTGCAACTACACGTGCCGTTGTCTGGTCATTCGTTGCAATTGTAATAATTGATATGCTGTTTGCGATTGCATTTTTCTTCTAGCGTGGGCTATTGATAAAATTTGACAACACTATTTTAAGGCGTTAGGATTAAGTAGATGAGTATAGAAGTTAAAAATTTAGTAAAAGCATTTGGAGAGAAGAAAGTTATTGACGATGTGTCATTTAAGGTTAATGACGGCGAAATTCTTGCTATTGTCGGATTTAGCGGCTCCGGTAAAAGTACGATTTTAAAACTTATCTCAAACTTAATCGAAAAAGACAGCGGAGAGATTATAACCTCCGGCGGTGATATTGCATTCGTTTTTCAGTATTCAGCACTGTTTGACTCGCTGACGGTTTATGATAACATTGCGTTTGCACTGCACGAACGCAGAGATTTGCGAAAAAAATATACGGAAAAACAAATTCGCGAAATCGTTGCCGAAAAACTTGCACTCGTTGGCTTAAAAGGAATAGAAAACCTTTATCCGTCAGAATTATCAGGCGGTATGCAAAAACGTGTAAGCTTTGCCCGCGCGATTGTGACCGGGCCGAAAGTTATTCTCTATGATGAACCAACAGCCGGTCTGGATCCGATTGCTTCTACATTAATCGAGGATTATATCCTGCGTCTGCGCAACGAAACCGGTGCCACATCAATCGTTGTCACGCACCAGATGTCTACAATAAAAAGAACCGCAGATAAAGTAATCATGCTTTATGACGGTAAAATAGTTTTCAGCGGAACCCCTGAAGAACTGTTGAAAATGGACAATGATTACACAAAACAATTTGTTACAGCGTCAATTGAAGGCCCTATGAAAATGGTTGGCGCCTAATTTATGAGGAAATTAATATGACAAACACACTTTGCCTGGAAGAAAAAGTTTTTAATAAAGAAATTATGTCGCTTGACACATACATAATGTTTAAATTGAAAGAAATTACGACCCGCCTGACGCCGGAATTAACAGCGCGCGGAAGGAAGCCTATTTCACTTTCTATGGGCGCGCCGACCGCAAATCCGCCGGAATTTGTCATTAATAAGTTAAAAGATTATCTTGCAAAACCGGGAGTTCACACATATTCAACTCCGAAAGGTGAAAAACCTTTCCGTGACGCAATTTCTGTATGGATGAAAAGACGTTTCGGCGTGGAAATGGATCCGGAAAAAGAAATTTTCTCTCTTATCGGCTCAAAAGAAGGTATCGCAAACCTTATAAGATTTGCGACAACTCCAAAAGAAAACGAGTTTGAAAAAGACATAATTCTTTGTCCTGATCCTTGTTATGCCTCATACTGGCAGTTTATCAAATGTTCGGGTGCTAAAGGCTATCCGGTGCCTTTAACTCCTGAAAATAACTACATGCCTGATATGGATGAAATTCTGGCAAAATTGCAAAAGGACGGATATGACAAAAATAAAATTAAAATGGTTTTAATTAACTATCCTAATAACCCGCTTGGCGTAAGCGCGACAAGAGAATACGTTCAATCTGTCGTAGATTTTTGCCGCAGAGAAAATATCCTGCTCGTTTCTGACGCAGCGTATTCGGAACTTTATTTTGACGAAAAGGAAAAGCCTTTCAGTGTATTTGAACTTGAAGGCGCAAAAGATATCGCCGTGGAATTTTTCTCATTCTCAAAACCGTATGCGGTTACAGGCTGGCGTCTTGGCTGGATTTGCGGTAATGAAAATATTGTTCAGCGTTTTGGCAAGGGCAAATCCACTATTGATAACGGAATTTTTAAGGCGCTTCAATTTGCCTGTGCTGATTTGATGAATTCTCCGGAAGGTGACAAATATATTGAAGAAGGAAATCTTAACTATAAGAAAAAACAGGCAATTATTGTCAAAGGTTTGAAGGAACTTGGCTGGCCGATTGATAATATTCCGCACACAACCTTCTACCTGTGGCTTCCTATCCCGAAAAAATACGACAATGCTTTTGCCTTCTGTCAGGATTTACTTGAAAAATCCGGAATTGTTGTTGTTCCTGGCAACGCCTTCGGGGCGCATGGCGAAGGTTATTTCAGACTTTCATTTGTCTGCTCGGATGAAGAACTTCAAGAAGTCATTGACCGTATGAAGGCTGATAATTTCTATTATAATGCGCAATAAAACTTTACATTAAGGCAATTTTTAAACGCACCGAAACTTTACTTATATATGTGTAGGTAAAATTTCAGGTGCGTTTGTTATGAGTGTTGATATCCGGAAACAGCTAGATTTGCATCCTTACAGCGATAAAAATGTTGTTCAAAAGCCTGTTGTGCAAACACAGCCTCAGGTTCAACCGCCGGCTGATGAAGAAAAATCTAACGCTGCAAAATGGATGATAGGTTTAAGCGCAACCGCTGTGATTGTACTCGGCGGACTTTATGCTGCAAAACACGGACATTTAGGAAAAGACGCAGAAAAATTCGCGAAAAGAATTTTTGGTGAAGGAACAACCGAAGCTAAATCCTCTTCTGTCTCCTCAGGTACCACCGTAAGCAATGACGGTAATTCCAATAATCAGATTCCTCCAGCTCTAACATTTATTTCACTTGCGGCATTACGCAAAGTGATAAAAAATCCAAAGATAAATCAAGCTGATTTTCTGGCAGAATTGGAAAAACTTGGCCTAGCTTTTGAACACAGTAAAAGTGATGCGAATACTTTCATATTGCGTACCGGCGAAAAAGATTTGCCGACTTTTGTAAAATTCGACGCAGAAGGTGCATTGAACTTTATCCGCAAACCCTTTAATGATTCAATGGAAATTTTTAGGTATGAAAATGGTGTATTGAAAGAGATTGAACGGTTTATTACAACCGGAGTTAAAGAAAATCCCATTCAGCACATAATGGAATTCAATCCAGCGGGGAAATTGAAAAAGCATTTATATGAATTTAAGCTGAATGATGAGACAATTCGTCTTGAAAGCTTAGATGGGAACACACATTTATTCCGTAATGCGGACAATATCAATAGCGAAGGCGAATATCTGGTTCAACGACTGGGACAAAATCTTAAAGAATTACCGGAAAAAATCCGCAGTCTTAAATTCAAATTTAAAGACAGAGTAACAAGTCCTAAAATTGAATACGCAAGAGATCGCCGTTTGGATTTGAAGGTTACATCAGAAATTAAATCCGAGGAACTGGTTGAAGCGTTTATTCCGCGCTCAAGTAAGTATTTTGATCAGGCTGTACATGAAATTAATGTCGCCCGCAAAAATATTGAACGCGCAGGTCAAAATAATGGCTCTGTCCGACCTGCAACAATTCTTAATCAATACCGAGATTGGCATTATAGTAATACTAGCTTCAGTATAATTAAAGAAGAAAAATTTAATAAGGCAATTACGTATTTAGTAAACAATAAAGACATCGCTCCTCAAATCGCTAAATTAATTAAGAATGATATCGGCGAAATGAAATATATCAGCCTTGAAAATCTTAACTTTATGGTTAATAATTACGTTACAACTCTTAGGGCGCATGGTATTAAAAAGCCGGAGCAGTTTGAAGTCGTTGCCAAACCGCTTAACAAATGCAGTAAACAAGATTTTATAGCACTTTTAGGTTCCAGAGATGCAGTACATAAAAAACTTCCGGGCTGCTTTGACGACTACGGTATGCTGGATGTAGAATACTTATCAAGTTTACCTGGATTTTCGCACGTCAAAAATAATATGACACCGTTTGATATTCTGCAAGATCTGGCTAAATAAAAAATTTTATTACTGTCATAATTCGTATGTTTGTGGTATACTAGCGGGCAGTTAGTGTTAACATTATTTTAAATTAAGGAGAAAGAATTATGACAGAAAAAAGAGTTTGGCTTTTCCGCGAAGGTAACGCTAACATGAGAAACCTTCTCGGCGGGAAAGGGGCAAATTTGGCAGAAATGACCAATTTAGGTCTGCCGGTGCCACCAGGGTTAACAATTACGACAGAAACATGTATGGACTATATTAACCACGGCAACAAAATGCCGGAAGGGTTAATGGATGAAGTAAAAGCTGCCCTGAAAGAAGTTGAACAGCAAGCCGGTAAAAAATTCGGCGATGCCACTAATCCGCTTTTGGTTTCCGTTCGTTCAGGCGCAAGACTTTCTATGCCGGGGATGATGGAAACTATTCTTAACCTCGGTTTGAACGACGAAACCGTTGAAGCTATGGTTAAATTAACTAACAATCCTAGATTCTGTTATGATTCTTATAGAAGATTTTTAACTATGTTCGGCTCCGTTGCGTGGGAAATGGACAGACAAAAATACTTTGAATCCGAAGTTGAAAAAGTGAAAGAACGCGAAGGGGTTAAAGAAGATACTCAAGTTTCTGCAGAAGGCTGGAAATCATTAATTCCGGTTTACAAAAAGGTCATTAAAGAAGTTACGGGAAAAGAATTTCCTCAAGATCCGTATATTCAACTGCAAGAAGCTATTGAAGCAGTATTCCGTTCATGGAATATTCCACGTGCCGTTGCTTACAGAAATATGAACAAAATCGACCACAATTTCGGTACAGCGGTTAACGTTCAAACAATGGTATTCGGTAACATGGGCGATGACTGTGCAACTGGTGTTTCCTTCACACGTAACCCTGCTACCGGCGAAAATAAATTCTACGGTGAATACTTGACTAACGCACAGGGTGAAGATGTTGTTGCAGGTATCAGAACTCCGAAACCTATCGCAATGCTTGAAACCGAAATGCCTGATCTTTACAGACAATACGTTGATATCGCCAAAAAACTTGAAGTCGGCTATAAAGATGTTCAGGATATGGAATTTACTATTGAACGCGGCAAGTTATGGATTCTTCAAACCCGTAACGGCAAAAGAACTGCTGCTGCAGCGGTCAGAATCGCAGTTGAAATGCACAATGAAGGTATTATCACAAAAGAAAGAGCAATCCAGCTTGTTGACCCGTACACCGTAAACCAAATCCTGCTTCCTTGCTTTGATAAAAAAGCAGCATCAGAAGCACACGTTATCGGTAAAGGTGTAAATGCATCTCCGGGGGCTGCGGTCGGTAAAATTGTTTTTGATACGGAAGAAGCAGCTGAACGCGGCAATGCCGGCGAAAAAGTTATTCTTGTACGTATTGAAACATGTCCTGATGATATTCACGGCATGGCTGCCGCTCAAGGCGTTTTGACGCTTCGCGGCGGTGCAACTTCCCACGCTGCAGTTGTTGCTAAAGGTATGGGTAAACCTTGCGTTTCCGGCTGCGAAGATTTAAAAATTGACCTTGAAAACGGAACTTTAACCGGTGTTGACGGAACTGTTTACCGCAAAGATGATATTATATCACTTGACGGCGGCACAGGTGTTGTTATGGAAGGCGCTGTTAAACTTGCGGAAGCTCAAATTGATGATAACTTCACTACTTTCTTCAACTGGGTAGATGAAATTAAAACAATGAAGATTGAAGCAAACGCTGATACACCGAAAGACGTTGAAAATGCATTAAAATTCGGTGCAGAAGGTGTTGGACTTTGCCGTACAGAACACATGTTTATGGATCCGGACAGACTCCCTTGGGTTCAAAAAATGATTATTGCAGGAACTCCGGAAGCGCGTAGAGAAGCTTTAGACAAACTTCTTCCAATGCAGTATTCAGATTTCTATGCAATGTTCAAGGCACTTGGCGAACTTCCTATGACTGTCCGCTTATTAGACCCGCCGCTTCACGAATTCCTGCCTTCTAAAGAGGATTTAATCGCAGAAGTAGCAACGCTGAAAGCTCTGGGTAAAGATTACAAAGAAAAAGAAGAACTTCTTCACGTTGTAGAAAATCTTTCGGAATCCAACCCTATGATGGGCTTGAGAGGCTGCCGTCTGGGCTTAACTTATCCTGAAATCAACGAAATGCAGGTTCGTGCAATCTTTGAAGCTGCTTGCGACTTGAAAAAAGAAGGATTAAACGTAAAACCTTACGTTATGATTCCTCTTATCGGACACGTAAACGAGCTTAAAGTTGCAAAAGAAATTCTTGAACGCGTTGCCGAGCTTGTAATGCTTGAAAAAGGCGTTAAAGTTGAATACAAATTCGGTACAATGATAGAAATTCCACGTGCGGCTTTGACAGCTGATAAAGTTGCAGAATACGCTGAATTCTTCTCCTTCGGTACAAACGACCTTACGCAGATGACCTTCGGCTACTCACGTGACGATGCGGAAGGTAAATTCCTCAAACGCTACGTAGAACAAAAAATCTTACCTGCTAATCCGTTTGAAACATTAGACACAGAAGGTGTAGGCCAATTAGTTGAAATGGCAATGGAAAAAGGTAAGAAAGTTAACCCTAAATTACTGGGCGGCGTTTGCGGTGAACACGGCGGCGATCCTGATTCAGTTAAATTCTGCCACAGAATTGGTCTGGATTACGTATCCTGCTCACCGTTCAGAATTCCGCAGGCAAGCCTTGCTGCTGCGCAAGCGGTTGTTGAAGGTAAATAATAATCTTTCTTAAATAAAAACAGCTCTGAGAAACATCTCAGAGCTGTTTTTTGTTATGCTTCAAATGGTTTGAATAAATCCTCAAGGTCAAGCCGTTTTAAGTCAGCTTCGTTTTCTACCTCTTTAATTAGCCTTCTTGCGGCATTTGCAGATTTTGAACGGTCAGCGGGACTGTAATTATCCCAATGCAGAATATCACCATTATCTATAGCATACCGTTTATTTTTAGTTAAGTATTCGGAACCTTCACCATAAATTTTTAAGTCCGCGTCATAGTCGAAATTGTTAACAGTAACTCTTCCGCGTTCCGCCCGACCGTATTGATTTATCACTGCAGTGTTCAGACCGTCATCATAATATTGTTCTCTTACATTGCCTCCTCTATAAGGACTGTAAACTTTTCTGCCGCCTGCAAATTCAAGATAATCCGGATGATGACCTTCAGTGTATTTCACCTGTGTTATATTACCCTTTTTAGCGAGAAGATAAGGTGTGCCATCGCCAACCTGTTTCATATAAATCAGATCTTCTCTACCGTTTCTAATCCATTCCTGATGTAATGAACCGTGATCGTAAGTTGTTATAACCGGTTGTCTTTTACCGGCTCCGGTTTCAGGCAGAAAGTAGTATCTTTTAACCCCGCCGTTTGGCTGAACTTTTTCAACTACTTTTAAATCTTCAATATCATACCCCGTCAAGACTTTTCCGACATTTACCCGGGGTCTATTGGCAGCCAGTTCAGCAGCAGCTTTTTCTTCTGCCAGTTTGGCAGCCTTTTGAGCCTCTTGAGCAGCTTCTGCTGCGGCTTTTTCATTATTAGCTTTTGCCGCTAACGCACGGGAGTAAGTTGTACCATCGCTTGAGAAATTACCGTGATTTGAGCGCGTATAAAAATGTTGTTCATCTAAGCAACGACCCGGTGTTGTTGATAATTCATGTTTGTAGTTTAAGTGTTTTACAGGTTCTTCCAGCATATCTGCGGCCGATGAATTTAAATTCCCAACTTCACGGTCTTGCGTTGCTCTTACTCTGTAGCCACTGCCGTTTGTATAGTCAATTGTAAGCTCTTTATGCTGCAAAATGCCGTCTTTATCATAAACTTTTACTAAAGTTTCATTACGACCTCTGTCGCCGAATGTATCTTTATAATTTTTATTAATTGTAATTGTTTTACCGCCAAGAATATTATCCGGCTCTATACTAATAGTTTTTGTTCTGTCTATTGCATCACCGCCAAAGCCAAAATGATATTCTCCGCCTTCGGCAGGTTTTCCCCAAACATGGCTTCTTGTCATTCTGGTTCCGTCCGGCAAAACCTGTGATTCATTCTTAATCAGATGAATATATGGATCTCCGTGTTTTGTTAAAATATCAAACTCACGCTGGGAAGTTGTAACTCCTGAACCTGCATTATAATATGAAGTGGTCATTCTATGCGGTTTTAAATCTGCAGCGATTTTTTCCGCACTTTTCAATTTATTACGTTTAAAAAATGAAACAATTTTGCTAATTTTAAGTGACATAATAAATATCCCCTTTGAATTCTTAAATTCCCCTATATTGATATAAACTGTCCGACAGATAAAATATTGCTACAGAATACCAAACTGTAACGAAATATTAAATAGCAAAAATCTAGTTTCAGCGGTTTTATTCTCCACATGAGAGTTGAAAGTATTAAAAGTTCCATATATTTATCTCAAATAAATTGCAATAAATGCATCAAGTTCGGAGTAAGTCGCCCGTTAAAACCTCTTAAATCTGACACATTTGAAGTCGTTCAATTAATTGAAAATCAACAGTTTGAAAAATTTGTTGAGTCAATATATTCAAAAATTCAACGGCAGCTTCATTCATTTACACCCCGAAAGCTTGAAAACGCTATTCAAAATACACTAAAAGCTTTTCCGCAGGTTAGTGAAGAAGAAGTTTTAACCGTCATGCAGCGGCTTACACAGTGGGCAAATTACACCTGTCTGCCAAAATTCTCTGAAATGTTGAGCGAAAATAATATCGGAAGCATCAATTATTCAACCCCAATAAATCGCAACTTTCACTATTTTCAGCATAAAAAAAGGCTTTTCCCCGAGAATAAGCATCTTAAGGAAGGTCAGATTGTTACGATGAGCGAACTTATGTATTTTCGTAACAGACCAAATCTCAATAACATAAAATTTATAAATCTTGAAGGTTTTAATGACGGCATAACTCTGTTTGATGATGACAATTTACTGGAAGCCGCAACCCAAAAATTTCTTAAAAAACTCCAGATTATCAAAGAAAAATCCCCTCAAAAAAGCTTTCAGGAGAATTTGTTTCAAGCTCTAAACGGCAATATTATTACACTCACAAGACTTTTAGGTTATCCTGAACCCGTTACCTTTAGTATTAAAGCTCAGCCGACACGGAAAACTATTCTAAAACAAATGGCGCCGTTTGCACCCGAATCTAAAAATGATATTAAAATTACAATTGAAACTATTGCAAGACATTTTACAAACAACGACAAAGAGTATAAAATTTTGCGCAACAATATTGCGGACTACTACGAAAGCGAACTTGATGTTTACACAAAACAACGGCTCATTGACAGCCTAAAAATTATGCATAATCATATCAGCAGCTATCTTAAGAAAAAACAAATTCCGCCGCAGCAAGCTTATTTATTTGTGCCAATTGATAATAAATTAACAAAAAGTTACAACATTATCACGTATATGTTTGCAAAAATGTATAATATTCCACCGGAGAATATTTTGCAAACAGATAATCTTTTAACACTGAATAAATACCGGCCTGAGTCAGCATTTATAATTTTAGATGATATTGCTGCCAGCGGCTCAAGTCTTGCAAATGCTGCCCATTATGATAAATCAGCCTACTTTCTTAACAGTAACAATCACATTTTATTTTGCCCGCTTTCAGCCAATACTGAGAGTATTGAAACAGTTAAAGATGTTATCTTTAATGCTAAAAGAAAAAGTATTGATGATATATTAACCGTACAATCCAATCTGAAAAATTTCAAAAAGAGCGCAAGACAACTAAAAATAGATAAATATTTTTTTGAAGATCAGACAGGGATAATTGCTCGCGGGTATGAAGGCTTCAGCAGTGATTACGGCCCCGAACTAAATTGCATAGTTTTTCCGTATATGGCACCGGATAATAATGTTGATCTTGCCTCTTTTATTGTACAATTTTTTCTCCCGTCAAAAGAGGCTATATCAAGTATACACTCCGGGTTTGATGAAATTTATTGTAAATTGTTAAAAAATATAAAAAAATCCAAAAAGGATTAAAGTTTTCACTCCATGCTCCCGACAAATTACATGTGATTAGGAGATGTGAGTATGAATTACAATGAATTTGAAAAAAATGTTTTTAAACAAGAAGTACAGGATTTAGTTAAAAATACTGATTTGAATGCTACAGATGACTGTTACTGTCTGCTTATGAAACAAATTTTCTTATCTAAATCAACATTAAATTAATCCCCGGAACCGCAGATAAGGCAATAGCAAGACATATAAATATCTTTTACCCTTGTTGTATGAAAGTTGTTATTATCGGTGCAGTTGCCGCAGGCGCTAAAGCTGCTGCAAAAGCCAGAAGAATGTCTAAAGATAATGAAATTATTGTCTACACGGAGGATACACATATTTCGTATTCCTCCTGTGGACTGCCGTATTATATAGAGGGAAATTTTGAGGACTACAGAATGCTTCTCGTCCGTTCACCGGAAGAATTTGAAGCACAGAATGTAAAAATTAATCTTTTACACAAAGTAATTAAAATTATTCCTGCAACGCAGCAAATTCTGGTTCATAACCTGACTGACAATCAGGTAGAACTGGTTAATTACGACAGATTAATCATTGCAACCGGTGCCCGACCTTTTATTCCGCCGATTAAAAATATTGATTTGCCAAATATTTTTACGCTGAGAAAAATAGAGGACGGCATAAATATAAGAGCTAAAGCTCTACTTTCCAAAAAAGTTCTGATAGTCGGCGGAGGCTATATAGGCATGGAACTTCTGGAAGCTTTTGTCGTCCGCGGGCTGCATGTGACTCTTGTAGAGAGTTCAAACCATATAATGCCAATGCTGGATCCTGATATGAGTTCACTGGTATATGAGCAGCTTGAATCAATAAATCAAAATCGTTTTGAAATTATCAGGGGAGATAGTGTTATAGAATTTAGCGGCGATGATAGCGGTGTCAAATCTGTTAAATTAAACTCCGGACAGGTAATTGACACAGATATGGTTATTATAGCTACCGGCGTAAAACCTAATTCTGAACTTGCATACGATGCCGGTATTGAACTTGGTCTGACTAAAGCTATCAAAGTAAATTCACAAATGCAGACTAACCTGAAAAATATATACGCCTGCGGTGATTGCGTTGAAGTTAATTTAATTATAAATGATACACCTATATGGATGCCACTGGGTTCAAATGCAAATAAAGAAGGCAGATGCGCAGCAATAAACGTAAGCGGAGAATTTGATGAATTTAACGGGGTTCTAGGCTCGGCTGTCACAAGATGTCTTGATTTAACGATTTCTATGACCGGACTGACTGAAAAGGCAGCCAGATTACATGATATTGAACCCATTTCCGTAACCGTAACAAAGAATGATAAGGTCGGATATATGCCGGATGTCAATAATATTACCCTTAAACTGATCGCTAACCGGAAAAACGGGCAATTAATAGGCGGACAGGCCATTGGAGCCGGTGACGGCGATAAACGGATTAATACTCTGACGTCAGCGCTTTTGAGTAAAATGAGTGTAGATGAATTTTGTAAAAATGATCTGACCTACGCACCGCCATATTCGCCGACTATCGACCCGCTGCTTAACGCAGCAGAGATACTGCGTTCAAAATTAAAAAAATTATCCTCTGAGAGCTGAAATATACTTAGCAACAGCTTCTCCCATAGAAAAACAGGACATCTGAACTCTTAACGCCGCCTGAGCCTTAAAATCAGCACTTATACAACGCCCGACAACAAAAAGATTATTCACATCCGCCGACATAAGACTTTCGACAGGAAGCTGATAATAACCTATTTTTTTCAGCGTTGACCCGTCTTTTGCGCTGCTGTGAACATCTATCGGATAATTTGCCTCTAAGACCGGATTATCAAAGCGTTTACCCTCAATTATATCGCGCTCTGTATAAATGTATTTCCCTTTAATTCTGCGTGAAACCCTTATGCCCAAATCATCCGCAATATTTGATATATAAGCGTTTTCAAACCCCGGAAAGTACTTTTTACAAAAGCGAGAAAGCCTGAAAATACTTCCACGTGCCTCAATTAAGGCCTTTGAAACTGATGTAATGTCAGTAATATCAACGTTTTTGACTATTCTCGGGCAGTTAAAAGCCAGCGCGCCTCTGCATCCGGCAACCGTAAATACCTGAAAATAGTTGCTATCTTCTTCGGTCAAATCACCCGCCGCTACCGCCTTTTCAAAAATAGGCTTTAATGCCCACCGGCTGCCCTTATCCCAAGTATATGCTGTTGAAAGATGTATTTCTTCACCTATCCGCTCAATTGGCGAAACTTCATTATCTGCATCAATACCGCGCAAAAAGGCTGCAAACTTTTCCATATCAATCCCGCTCATAATAAATCTAAGCGTCACAGGCTGTGTTTCATTTTCCAAATTTTCAATAAAATTACATCCGCAAATTTTTCCGACATCACAATTTCCTGTTGCGTCAATTACATATCTCGTTTCGATAGGTTCCAATAATCTTTTATTCTCTTTAGATATATTATCGCTATCTATCTTGTCGAGATATTCCAATAACATTTTAGGTTCTACATCTCTCAAACAATCAGAATTATTTGAATATAACTTATTGATACATTCTGATAATAATTCTTGCTGTAGAAACAGCTTTTTAATATTTTTATGGAAATCAAATTCAACACTATAGACGGAGGTTAAAAAACGAATTTCTACACCTACTGAAGTTAGGAGTTTGTCTAAAACTATTTTTAATATCTCCGGATCAAACCAGCCTTTATTACCTTCAAAGTCAATTTGAGCGCCATATTTTGCCATTTCTTCTGCCAATTTATCAAAAAAATCACGGTTAATATCTGATTTACCGGAATTCATCACCGGCAAAACAAGACCGGAGGTTATCGAGCCGCCAAGATGAATTTTCTTTTCAACAAGGAGAGTTTTCAAACCGTTTTTCGCAGCAGTATACGCCGCAGCGACACCGGCGGTTCCGCCGCCGACAACTACTACATCATACATTTTGATGTTCCTTTCTGTATTCTTTTATAAATTTTGAACTTGACATTAACGGACTATTTTCCACTTCAAATTTATTACGCGCGATAATAGCCTCATTAAGCGCGTTTAAATTTTCGTCACGATAAAATATACCTGCCCGAGTTTTCATAAGCCTTAAATCGTAATCTGAGAGGGGATATTTTATAAATGATTTATTTTTAACTGCAATAGTACCGGTAAAATTGCCTGCACGTTCATTGTAAATTTTTCCGACATAAAATCCTGCGGCCAAAAAGGCGTTTCTTATTCTTGCGGAATTTGAATAAGTCAGAATACGTCCGTTTTCATCCAGATGTTTATGTAAGAGTTTAAAGAAGTCAACCGACCAGAGGCAAGGGCATTTTTCAGGTGTAAAGGCATCCAGAAAAACCAGTTGATAAATTTTATCGTCTGCCAGAATAGCACTGCGCGCATCCTCTACTTTGTAATCAATCTCAAAAATACCGTTTTTAAGGGCTTTCATAGCCTTTTTATAGCGACTTGATATATTCAAATAATATATATTATGTAACAAGGCGTTTAAAGAGCGTACGGAGGCACCAGACATCCTCTTCTTTTGCAAAAAACGGTAGTATTTAACGCCGGCATTATCAAAAAATAGAGATTTATCTTTTTCTCTCAAATACAGTTCCAAAAAATCAGAATTTAAAAAGTCCGGAAAGTTTTCTGCCAATTTTTCTATCAACAAATAATTTATAAAATTGTCATAGTCATACTGTTTTTCGATTTTACCGGTGGAAAGATGTTCAACTTTTTCTGTAGGCAAATTTTGATTTTCGGGTTTGTGTTTTGCGTTGCATGTAAAAAAAGGAGATAAAAATATTAATTCTTTATCTGTGTCTACTGCTTTAATATATATTTTTCTGCCAAAAATATTATCGGAATATATCGTATCGTTATGTCGGTTTACATTTACATTTTTTTTGAAAAATTTTTCAAAGAAAAAATTTAAAAAACTTTTTGAATTGTATCCAATTCCGTAACAAATATCGAGAACATTTATTTCAGAAAAATTTTGCATATAGAAATCAATATCAGCAGGCAGCACAAATTTTTCGCATGCTTCAGCGTATGCACCGAACGTTGAATGGTATATATCATTGAATTCTTTACTGTAAAGCCCGACCGAGCCGTCATTGGTTATGTATGGACAAAAATCTTTCATTACCTTACAATTATATCATAGCAAGGCTTTCGGGCATATTGTAAAGATATGTTAACTAAAATTTAAGCTGGTAACGCAATTTTTTTATATTAAAATACTTTATAGAAATGTAAGTAGTAAAGAGGATTGGGAAATATGAAAAATTTATTCATCATTTTAATGAACGTTTTATTTTTGTTAGTAGTTGCAGCTGATGTTGTTGCTGTAAAATATGATTGCGACACTGCTCCTGTTGTTCAAAAATCTTGCTATCAGGAAAGACAGGCTCAAACACAATACAGCAATATCGCACAAACAACTTATAACTATAATATATAAGGTTTACCAGAGAGCCTTAGGCATCAGGCGGTCGTAGAACCAGACTTCAACACCGTCATAAAAAGGCGGAAAATCAATCTTCCCGTCAACACCAATGGCTCTTACAGGGATATTAACTTTCTCGGAGGCTTTCTTCAGAATTTCATACCCTCTCACAACATCATCTTTAGATGTTTCATCGCCAAAGTGGGTGTTTGAAATAAGGCCGGTAAAATGTTTCCAATCCCTCTTTTCAACGCCTTCAGAAAAAGTTATATATTCAATAATATTTTCAACATTACAGGTTTCAAACTTAGAAGTATTCACAACAAGATATATTTCTAAGTTTGTTTCTTTTTCAATATTATTGAGGATATCCAGAATATCAAGTCCGGACGCGCCGTAGCCAACATCAATTATGATATCACCGTCAACCGAAAGACAGTTCTGTTGTGTTGGTGTAATATAGCTTCCCGCCTCACCAAGTCCGAAATATTCGGGCTGGGTAATAACTTTTATACCTTCACTTTCAAGTTGTTTTGCAATCGGACGCAATGTATATGCCGGCTCAACCGTATCCAGATCAACAAGCGTTACGGCTTTACCCGCTTTTGCGTACTGACGTGCCCTATTCAGCGCGGTTTCAGATTTTCCGCTTGCGTAAGCCCCCGCATAAACTTCAACTTTTCTAGCCATATTCTCCTCCGTATAACCCTATTTTAACACAAAAAACGTTACTTGCTAAAATAATTGTTTGTGCCATAATTAAAATAAGGCTAAATAGTAAATAGCGTATATGTAAATATAATTGAAAAAGAAAAAGGAAAAACCAAAATGGCAAGAAAAACTCCATTAGAGAAAATCAGAAACATTGGTATTGCCGCTCACATCGATGCCGGTAAAACCACTACAACTGAAAGAATTTTGTTTTACACAGGTAAAACTCACAAGCTCGGTGAAGTTCACGATGGTGCTGCTGTTACCGACTTTATGGAACAAGAAAGAGAAAGAGGTATCACAATCCAGTCAGCTGCTGTAACAGCAACCTGGAAAGGACACCAGATTAACATCATAGACACACCGGGCCACGTTGACTTCACAATTGAAGTTGAACGTTCACTTCGTGTATTAGACGGCGTTGTTGCCGTATTCTGCGCTGTAGGCGGTGTTCAATCACAATCTGAAACAGTTTGGAGACAGGCTAACAGATACGAAGTTCCACGTATGGTATTCGTTAACAAAATGGACAGAACCGGTGCTGACTTCTATCGTGTAGTAGACCAAATTAAAACAAGATTGGGTGCAAACGCTCATCCTATCAGACTTCCAATCGGTGCTGAAGATAAATTCCAGGGGCTTATTGACCTCTTTGAAATGAAAGCTTATATCTACACTAACGATCTTGGTACAGATATTAAAGTTGAAGACATTCCGGCAGATATGCTTGAAAAAGCTCAACAATACAGAGATGAACTCGTTGAAGCAATTGCAGGCGAAGATGATGAATTAATGGAAAAATACTTTGAAGATCCTGCTTCAATTACCGTTGATGAATTGAAAAAAGGCCTGAGAAAAGCTGTTTGCAACAACAAAATTGTTCCTGTTACCTGCGGTACAGCGTTCAAAAATAAAGGTGTTCAATTGCTGTTAGATTCTATCGTTGAATTGATGCCTTCACCGGTTGACGTTAAAGCTATCGAAGGTGAATTGGAAGACGGAACAAGAGTTGAACGCCACTCATCCGACGATGAACCGTTCTCAGCTCTGGCTTTCAAAGTTATGACTGACCCGTTCGTAGGTCGTTTAACATTCTTGAGAATATATTCCGGCAAATTAACTTCCGGTTCTTACGTATTGAACGCTACAAACGGTAAAAAAGAACGTATTTCACGTATCGTTCGTATGTATGCGGACCAAAGACAGGAAGAAGAAGAAGTTTGCGCAGGCGATATCTGTGCGGCAGTAGGTTTGAAAGATACTACAACAGGTGACACTCTGTGCGATGAAAAAGCACCTATCATTCTTGAAAAAATGAGCTTCCCTGAACCGGTTATCTCTGTTGCAATTGAACCTAAAACAAAAGCCGATCAGGATAAAATGGGTATCGCTCTTCAAAAACTTGCAGAAGAAGATCCGTCATTCAGAGTTAAATCTGATTCAGAAACCGGTCAAACCATTATTTCAGGTATGGGCGAACTTCACCTTGATATTATCGTTGACCGTATGCTCAGAGAATTCAAAGTTGACGCTAACATCGGTCAGCCACAGGTTGCTTACAGAGAAACAATCCGCGGTACCGCAGATCAAGACTCTAAATTTGCCCGTCAATCCGGTGGTAAAGGTCAATACGGTCACGTTAAAATCAGAATTTCTCCGGCTGAAGAAAATGCAGGATTTGTATTTGAAAACAAAATCGTCGGTGGTGCTATTCCGAAAGAATATATTGAACCTGCAAGAAAAGGTATGGAAGAAGCGCTTGAAGGTGGTATCTTAGCCGGATATCCTATGATTGACGTTAAAGTTGAACTTTATGACGGTTCTTACCACGAAGTCGACTCTTCTGAAATGGCGTTCAAAATCGCAGGTTCTATGGCTATCAAGGAAGGTACTAAGAAAGCTAAACCTTGTATCCTTGAACCTATGATGAAAGTAGAAATTGAAATTCCGGAAGAATTTACAGGTACAATCATCGGTGATATTTCAAGAAGACGCGGACGTATTGAAGGTCAAGAACCTCAAGGCAACACCGGTAACGTAATTGTTAGAGCGATTGTTCCGCTGGCAAACATGTTCGGTTACGCAACAGACTTGAGAAGTAACACTCAAGGCCGCGGCACATTCTCAATGGAATTCCAATGCTACGAACAAGTTCCGGCAAACATTGAAGCTGAAATTATCGCTAAAGCTGGCGCTAAGGCATAGTGATAACGGCTCAATAATAAAATTAAAAGAAGGGTTTATTAAAACCCTTCTTTTTTAATACTCTGTCAGCTTATTGCCATATATGAGCTTCATGATATAATAAGTTTATACTAGACTTGGTAAAGGGGATATTTTATGAGTATACAACTGGCAGAGCAATACGAAGAAAACGAACAGTACGAATTGGCGCTTGAAGAATATAAAAAACTTCACGAAAAAATGCCTAAAGATTTAGGAATTTTAGAACGCCTCGGGCACCTGTGCCTTATGACGGGCGATAAGGATTCTGCTGCTGAATATTACTCAAAAATACTTGAGTTCGACGCCACAAACACAATGGTGTACGAACAGTTATGCGATATATACTACTCTACGGATAAGTTCAAATACTACACTTACCGAGGAAATATGAAAAACCTTGAGCACCAGTATGATTATGCTATAAGCGATTACAAAAAAGCTGTTGCAAGCACTGACAAGGAAGAAGAGATTATTCTTACCCGTTTTGCTATCGCAGGGTTATATGAGCTTTTAAAAAATGATAACAAAGCGATTGATGAATATCTAAAAATTCTCGACCACGACAAAAAAAATGAAGCGGCTTACGTCAAACTTGCTAACATTTATTTGCGTCAAAACATAATTACAGCGGGGATTTCAACGCTTGAGCAGGCAATGAAAAACGGTGTTGACAACCGCGGTGTTCAGGAAATTCTGGCGCAATTGTACCTCAAAAACGGTGATTACGAAAAAGCTATTGAAATTTCGCATAATGAACTTTTGAAAATCAAGTGTTATCTTGAAATGAACGAACTTAAAACCGCTATCGCTTTGATTGAAGAAGTGGAGAAAAAATACGAAAAAGAGCCGCAGCTTTATATTCTCAAAGCGCAGGTTGAATTTATGCAGGAAAATTACGACAAAGCGTTTGAATATATTGAAAAATACAATCAATTAGAGAAGAATTCACCGCTCTATTACCAGATGAAAGCGCTTATATACGAAAATAAGAATGATGAATTTAATGAGCAGGTCTGCTGGGCTAAATATCACCTTTTAAGAGGCGAAAAAGACATTGCTATTAATGAATTTCTGCAAGCGCACCGGATTAACCCTGAGGATATTAATGTCGTAACCTCACTGGCGTTTCTGCTCGAAGAAAACAACGACAGAAACCATGCAATGGAATTTTATGAAAAATTATCAAAACTCGATCCGCGCGATAAATCTGCGCTTTTAAAACTGGCTGATTTCAGGGAATCAATCGGCGACTATAGAATGGCTGTAGAATATCTTGAAAAATTATTAAAATTTGACGGCAAAAACACTGAATGCCTTAAACGAATGGCAAAAGCTTACGAAAAAATGAAGAATTTTCCGGCAGCGTGCGAATGCTACAATGAATTTTTAAAATACAGCCATGACCTTGCTGAAAACGAAGTAATTAAAGCAAAACTTGCCAAAATCAACGGACTGGACAGTGAAGAATCCGCTGAAGGCTGGCTTGATAAAATTATGAACCTTTTTGCTAAGAAATAATATCTTTTCGATATTTCATTCCTTCAAACGAAATAGCCGCTATCTCGTCTGAGAGCTTCTGTTTTGCTCTGGTGAGTGTACTTGCGCTTGCTGTAAGAGTACCAACAGCACCTTTTCGAGTTTTAAAATTGCCAACACATAAATTCAAATTGTCAGGTTCGTCAAGTTTGTCGATACCCTCGATATCTTTGCCCTCATAGCGTGAAAATACCGTTACAGAAACTGACGCCAGCCCGTTTGTTTTTATAACATCATAATCATCTGCGAAAACACCCATTGCACACGCTTCGAATAACATAATCAGGTTTTCATCAACAGAATTAAACAAAACTTGTGCATCTGCGTCTTCAATACAGCAAGAAATACTTTCTATAAAGACCTTCTCCTCCGTTTTAACGCACTTTAACCCCAATATACCCATAAAAGGATGTCCGGAACTTTCTAACGCGTTTAAAAGGCGTATAACAACGTCTTTCATGATTTTGAATTCATCATCTTTTGTAATTTTGAAGTCCGGCATGCTTGCAGCAGAACCTTTTGTCAAATATCCGCCCTCGTGACTATCAGAAAATTTATGGGTAGATACAACCCCGAGCGGCAAGGCTTTGTACCCGTCAGTAACCACATAATATGTAAATTTGTGGCCGGAAACATATTCTTCAACAAGAATTTTATTCTCAGCACGGAAAAATAAATCGTTCACAGCAATATTTGCAACAGAAACAGTAGGGCATGCAAATAAATCCTGTTCATTTAATGGTTCCGGAGTTTTAATAACAAGCGGGAAATTCGCAGTTTTTATATAGTCAAGCGCGAGCTGTGCTTTTTCAAAAACACCGAATTTTGAGGTCGGGATTTTAAGTTTATAAAGAAATTTCTTAGTTGCAGCCTCATCTATCAGCTGTTTTGCGCTCTCAAAATCGGGTGCAAAAATCATCTGGCCGTTTGCGCTAAAAAAGCTTGCTATATCAGCTTTTATTGCTTTTTTAGAAAAAACTACTGTCAGATTAATACTATTATCCAAAACAAAACTCAAAAGTTCTGCAGTATTTTCATCTCTGATATCTGCCATCTTTACGTAATCCGGCATGCCGCCGCGAAACCCGGTTACAAAAATTTCACCGCAATTGTCTAAACCGTGCAATTTTTTGACAAGGGCTACAGAGGCAATATTATTCCCAACTATTAAAATATTCTTTTTATTTTCCATATTGCATATTATACTACATAAAAAGTATGATTTTCATAAATTTATATTAAATTTTCCAAAAATGCATGCTATAATTTTGACAAAGACAAAATCTTCATTAAAGTAATGTCAGAAGAGAGGTTATATGGCAGGTCTTGTGAATTTATTAACTCGTGCGCTTATGCCGTCGCAATCAACAGTTGTGGCGCCGGTAAGAACATCAACATCATCACCTTATGATAACAATCCGTTTGTAACTTATAACGGAAACACAATTTCCAATACATACGGGAAAAATCAGCCGGTACGCGGCGGTTATTTCGCCGGATATGTTAACGGCAAACAAAATATTGTCGGGCAAAGGCTTTTTATTGAGGTTTAACTCAGAATCTTTCTTAAATCAAATTCTGTTTTTAGTTTTAATGCATAGACGTTGTTAAATCCAAATCTCTGGATTTTTACAGCGTCTTTTTCGGTTGTCACTATATTCCCTTTAATCTGCGCAATATCTTCGCGCGTATAGGTATAGTGATCTTCATAAATAAGCATTCCATCGACTTTCAAATCACCAAGAAATTTCAAGAACTGCTCAGGCTGCCCGATAGCACAAAGCGCTGTAATCGGCTGGGATTTGTCCAGAGGTGCACCTGTTTTAATATTGTAAATAATATCAGGCTCAACACGGCAGACTCTAACGTCTTTTTCCAGCTTTTTGGCCATAATTCTTGCGTACTGTTCAGCCTTTTTGTGGTCGGTATTTTTACTTACAACATAAATAATGTCGGCACGTTTCAAACCGCTAAGATTTTCCCTGAGCGGACCGTAAGGTAAAAGTCCCTCATTACCGAATTTCATTTCGCTGTCAACGAGAACTATGTCTGCATCGCGGTTAATTCTTCTGTGCTGGAAAGCGTCATCCAGAACAATCGTTTGCACCTGAAAGTTGTTAACTGCGTATTCAGCGGCTTTAACCCTATCCGCACAGGTTAAAACGATAACCTCCGGATGAGTATTCTGGGCAAGCCAGTAAGGCTCATCACCTGCGTAATAGGCATCACATTTAATATCACCGTCAAGCTTAATTACATTTACATTTTTATTATCCAGATGCCCGCAGTATCCGCGTGAAATTATACAAACCTTTTCACCGTACTGTCCGGCATAGTAGTTGGCAATTTTAGCAACCACAGGAGTTTTGCCGACCCCGCCGGTTGTCAGGTTACCCACTGATATAACCTTTGCATTTACACAGGTGATAGGTAAAATATACTTATCATACAGGAAATTTCTAATTGTAGTCGCCGCATCGTAAAAATATGATGCAAACTTGAGCAAACTTTTAACAATCCCCGGTAAATTGTTTGCTCTGTTATAATGAAAATTTGTTATTTCTGTTTTCATGCCTCTATCCTAAAACATTAATCTAAACAGTAAGAATCTCTTATTCAATTTTTCAGAGAATTTTCTCAAATTTGCAGTCGTGACCGTTGCATCTTCAATCATTGCCTGAATTTCCGTTTTATTTTCGCAATTTACAGAATTCAACGGCGCCAGAGCGGTTGAAATATCAAGCATTGCATTATTGAGATTTTTAATTGAAGTTGTTATGCTGCCCTTAAGCTTTTCATCTTTTGTCATTGTTTCAACAAACGCGCTAATCTCATTCATATTTGAAATGATTGCTCTAAAGTCAGAGGCCAGTTTTTGAGATGATTCGTCATCACCGAATAAAATATCTATATTTTTTGAAAGAGAATTAAACGAATTAGCAGTTTCAATAACGGTTTTCTTAATATCTTCATCCTTCAGAAGTGTATTCAGATTTTCGGAAAGCTGATGAAAATCTTTTGTTGCCGCTTCTGTCAACGTAATCAGATTATCAAGATCCTCCTCCATGAACACATTCAATTTTGCCAGGACTTCACTTGCATCAGCCGTCAGAGAGTTAATATTCCCGACAGATTTTTGAAGTTCCGCAATAAGCTCGTTAGAAAGGAGTTCGTTAACCTTTTTATTTGTTTCTGTAAGTCCTTCTGCTGCGCGATATTGCCATTCCATGAAGTCTGCGATTCTCATCGGTTCAATTATCGTATACGGCGACTCCTGACTTGGATAAGGCAATACAACATCATCGAGTGTTGATATCAACATTGAATTAGGCTGGTTATGCTCCACCAGCAGCTTGCCTTTCATAAACTCCGGCAGAATCAGTCCCGGTAAATCGACAATATAATCAACTTTATATGCATAATTTGAAGTCACAATTTCGCGCAGATAATACGGAACCAGATCGCTTGAAACGACATTAATGTCCTTAATTTTACCGACGTCATAAACTTTATCATCCAACTTCATCTTAACAACATCATCTTTATAAAGAATATCCTTTGTTACCATTGGAAGATAAACCGTTCTGGTTTTAGGCGGAGTAATTTCAAGGAAGAGTTCACCTATAAGCCCCGACTGTTGAATTGAAAGTGCAGAAGCCTTTGGAATATCAATATCCGAATCTGTAATTACAAACTTAACTTTAACATAATTTTCATCTTCAGTAGTAACAGGTTCGATTTCCTCAACCTGCCCGACACGCATACCCATAACCTGAACAGCCGCCCCCGGACGCATGCCGTTTACATCCTTAAAACGAACTTCTACTCTCTCAGCGTTGGAAAACGTACGGCCTTTCACTCTTATTACTACGCCCAATAGCAATACCAGCGATATAAAAGCAAGAAGTCCTACCTTGAAAGATGATGAAAATTTCATTAAATATCCCCTTTATAATGTTGATAGGGATATTGTAACAGAAAAACACAAAAAGGTTAAATTCTTAATAAAATTACAGATAGTTTGCCAGAATGTTTCTAACATACTGCTGGGTTTCTTTATAAGGCGGAACCCCGTCATACTTATCAACAGTACCCGGGCCGGCATTATAAGCAGCAAGAGCCAGAATTATGTTTCCATTATAACGGTCAAGCATGGATTTCAAATATCTAACCCCGCCGTCAACATTTTGTACAGAATTGTATGGATCTTTAACCCCCAAACTTTTAGCGGTTGCCGGCATCAATTGCATTAAGCCCATAGCACCGGCTTTTGAGGTTGCTTTCGGGTTATAATTAGACTCCTGACGAATTACAGCATTTACAAGTTTTTCATCAACTCCATGCTTATCACAAATCTGAGAAATTAAATCGACAAGCTGCCCCTTTTCCGCGGGTTTTGCAGAAATATTTTGAGAATTGCGAACCTTATTCACCTGTTCAATGCTTTTATTAAGATTGCTGCGCTGTATAGCCTCTATTTCACCATAGACATTATTAACATCGTTCTGCGGTCTGCTTAGTCTGGCATTAACACTCTTAACTTTAGGATTCAAAAGCAGCTGCCCGAAGTTAACTGACTGCGTCATAGAGGATTGTAAAGCTTCGTTAAAAGACTTTGGCATGTTTGCAGGTAAATCAGAAGTTGTAAGAGGAGCTTGCGCACTCTGATTTGCCTGCTGAGCTGCCTGCGGATAAAGCCTGTTTAAATGTGCGTTCATCTGCGCCGCCCTTTGCATAGCAGCACTCTGTCCGCCCGTATTTAATAAATTCTGTATAAAACTTGAAAACATATACCCCGCCAAGTCTTAATTACTAAATCTATTCTAGCACAATTTAGTCAATTGGTATCCTCCAAATAGATTAATGATTATAAATTTAAAGTCAAAAATAATAGTTTATGCTATACTAAAATTTAAGGAGTCAATATGGTAATGCAAGAAGAGGCTTTTGATAATTTTAATTTTTCTGATGAAATTTTAGATCAAATTCAGCAAAATATTCAAAGTATCATTGAAAATTTCGATGTTCCTGAGGATAATAAACTTGATGTAATCAGAAAAATTAACTTTATGTACACTAAAACTAAAGAATTAAGTATAACCGATGCTCTGACAGGTCTTTTTAACAGACGCCATTTTGAAAGCACAGCTGACAGGGAATTTTTGCGGGCCGTAAGGTACAAAAACGACCTGACATTTGCAGTTATTGATATCGACTTTTTCAAAAAAATTAACGACACCTACGGGCATTTATGCGGCGATAAAATTCTAAAAGAAGTAGCTTTCCTGTTGAATGACAGTTTTAGAAAAACTGATATAGTATTTAGATACGGCGGTGAAGAATTTGTTATAATACTGACAGAAACAAATGCAGACGACGCAAAAATTCCGCTTGAGAGATTACGCGAAAAAGTTGAAAAAAATAACTTTAAATTTAAAACACAGGATTTGAAGGTTACAATAAGTATAGGTTACGCTTCCAACCTTGATGACTGTGAGGACGCAACAGAACTTTTTGATTTCGCGGATGATGCTTTGTATAAGGCTAAAGAAAACGGCAGAAATCAGATTAGAAATTATATTAAGGAGTAAAATATGAAAAAATTTTTCACACTATTTGCAGCATTATTACTTATGTGCAGCAGTGCATTTGCTGAAGATTTCAGCAGCGTAAAAGCAAAACATATCTTAGTTGATACAAAAGCAGAAGCACTAAAAATAAAAACAGACATTGATGAAGGTGGAAGCTTTGATTACTATGCACAAAAATATTCAAAATGCCCGTCCGGCAAAAACGGCGGCGAGCTTGGATATTTCGGCAGAGGACAAATGGTTCCGGAATTTGAAAATGCAGCATTTAACGGCGAGGTAGGTAAAGTTAGCGAGCCGGTCAAAACACAATTCGGCTGGCATTTAATCATGGTAGAGGACAAAGTAAAATAGCCAGCCTCCGTCATTTTGCGTACATTTAAGGGACTTTTTAAATAAGAAATAAAAAAGTGCTTGCAATTTAAAATTCAGCATGTATTATAAAGAAGTACCCGATGCGGGGGTAATTCAGTGGTAGAATGCCTCCTTGCCAAGGAGGATGTCGCGAGTTCGAGCCTCGTCTCCCGCTAATTAAAAGACCGTAGGACTTCAGTTCTAACGGTCTTTTAATTTTTTAAGATAGCGGATTTATGAAACTTGTTTGCAGTTACGTGATGGTGCTGATGCTGCAATGTTTTGCGATTGTGATTTTATGAAGACTGCTTGCGAAGTCAGAATTTGACCTTGATAAACATTATATAACGAACTTTGACCCTATCGACACGCCGACAGAAAAAGAACGTGCGGAAATCAAAGAACTTAATTCAAGAACGGATATGAACTACATCAACGCCGGTGTGATTTCACCTGATGAGGTTAGAAGTGTATTGCGAGAGGACATAAACTCCGGCTATAACACGCTTCCAGAAGAAATGGAAGGAGAACCAGTTGAGAACGACCCGTTTGCGGATTTGTTAGGGGGTAGTGAAACACCACAAAACCCTTTTAGCTCTGATAAGTGGGAAGAAGGCGACCCCCGCGAAGCAAACGGACAATTCGGCGAGGGCGGTTCCGGCAAGGTTGAAAAATCACAAAGAAGTGATAAAATAAGAAAAAGAACCCGCAAAGAAGTCCGGCTTCCAAAAGATGAATATGCGCGGGTTATGAGTGAAATACGGACAAATATAACATCAGAAGAAAAACAAAAAGCAGTTTTTAAAAAATATATTGGTAACGCCCGTTATACAATTCAAAACTTGGAAGATGATTATAGAATAATAGGAAAAAAGGAAATCCAATAATGAAATTTACTTTATTCCCACGTGAAAAGATAATTAAAACTGAACTGGATGAAAAATTATTTAAATTATTGCTTGATAGCTGGGATAATGAAGAATTTATTATAGGTGTTTTTCAGGACTTGGAAACTCAAGAAAACAAACAAAAACTAATCAATTTTATTGAAGAAGAAAACGAAACTAATTCCGATGTTATTATTTTAGCGGCTATGGACATAGCAGATGGGATAGAGATTTAAACATTTTACAGAGATTGATTCTAGAGGGTGCCTTAATCGGCGCCTTTTTATTGCAAATTTTATGAAAAATCAATTAACCTCAAACCGCCTGAATGTCAACGTTGGGATTATGCGCTGGTATGTTAAGGAGAATACGTCAGTTGCGAAAGTTTGGCTCAAGCAAGCAAAATAGCTCTAAAAAAAGACTCATCATTTGATGAGTCTTTTTTATATATCAGAACCGCAAGCCCGCCAGCCAATTAGAGTGGCAGTCTTAAGCTTAGCCGAAGGTTTTGAAGGAGGATTCAACGTTCTTTTCAATAACCTTCGTTACTGCATCAAGCTCGTTGGAGATCGCATCCTGCTCTGTATCTAACTGCTTTAATCTTATCTCTAAATCCTTGTCCTCTGTCTGGATTATTTCTATCTTCGCATTTATCTCTTGTACATCTTTGTCGTATTCTGCCTTGTCATATTCATATTGATTCATTGCATCATTATATGCATCTTCATCTTTTACTGTACTTGTCGTTAAGGAGTACGTCGTTAAATTCCCGCTTTCATCCTCTATAGTTATATTTATATAACGTCCCGTTGAATCCTGTTCCAAAAACGCAGTGACTCCCTTTAACTCTTCGCTTACCTGTGCACTGCCCTTTGTATACGCACCTATATACGATACAGATGTATTCGTACTGTCATACGTTGCTCCGTCCAATACAGATTTATTGTAAAACGTCGGAACATACGCTCCCGTTGATTCGTTCTTCACATATCTTACCAACCACGTATCTGTTCCGGTTTGGCTGTACTTCTCATTCAATAAATCTAAATAATGCTGTTCATCTTCCAGTAACGCTTTTTTGTTATCATCGGAAAGGCTCGCATAATATGGATCATTTGGATCCGCTACGCCCAACTCCCTTAATGTAGTACTTCCTACATTATATGTACCGTCATCATTCTTTATTATTCTGCTCGGCGTTGACGCTACTATTGCATCATTGTCTGTATAATTCCTTAAATATGAAATAGTATAACTTCCGTCTGCATGCGCTATCAAACTCGTTAATTGGTTCGTTAACGCTCCATCACTAAATGAGTATACGGTCTTTGTATAATCTTGCACTGATGGCGGCTGCGGTACATTCATTCCCAATAAGTTAGTATAATAACTTGCAGATTGGTTAGATAACGCAGTCCGTTGCTGGTTGATCTGCTGACCTTCATATTCAACATTTGTCTTTCTCGCCGTCAGGCCCAAAAACCTCGCCTGGCTCGCTGCCATACCCATAACTGCGTTCCTTTCGTTCCCTTGATCGCTCGCTTACTTCGCTCGCAATACCATTTCACTTCCGCCGACTCGACCTCTTGTTTTTCGGCTTCCGTTTCCTTGTTATATGTATCGGCAGTTCTTTATTTAAACTTTAATTTTTGCATGCTTTTTGTTACATTTCTTCATATTTTAAAACATAAAAAAGAACCGACCTCAAATGAGATCGGTTCTTTTTATATTGTTATTACAGATTATTTAATAAGTGAGATATTATCATTTTCTGTATTGAATGGTCTTGCAACTGCATCAATTTGTTGTTCTAGTTCTTGTACAGATTGCATTTCCATTTCTTGTTGTTTTTGGAGTTTTGCCTGAGCTATTGAATCCTCAATAAGAATATTCATATATAGAATATTGTTAGCTGTTGCCTCATCAAGGTTTACAAATTCTGCTCCGGCGCGGTGCTTAGTAGCTGATACAACTTTAATATCTGTGTCAATTACAATATCACCGTATGTAATCTGAACCGGAACCACATCGCCAACATTCAACGTTTCGTTATGTGTTACCGCAACACCGCCTCTTGAGATATCAATTACAGATTCTACTTGATCATTTGGTGCCAGAGTCAATGGAATGCTGTTACCGCCGACATCAAAACGCATTGTTTGACGTTTATCCATTGCTTCTATGTTATGATCCATAGTTCTTTGTTTATATGTATATTGATATCCGACTTCCGGAAGAGGACTAGGGTCATCCGGATCAGGATCCGGTGTAGGATCCGGGTCAGGTGTTGGATCAGGATCAGGATCTGGATCAGGGTCTGGATCTGGATCAGGGTCTGGATCTGGATCAGGATCTGGGTCTGGATCAGGATCTGGATCAGGATCTGGATCTGGGTCTGGATCTGGGTCTGGGTCTGGATCTGGGTCTGGATCAGGATCTGGGTCTGGATCAGGATCTGGATCTGGGTCTGGATCAGGATCTGGGTCTGGGTTAGGATCTTCAATTTCTAACGGAGTTGCGTCAACTATACCGTCATCAGGGTCAACATTTGTTGAACCGTCAGTGAAATCGCCATCACCTTCCGGATAATAGTAATTTCTTTCATCTTGATCGTGTCCGATATCTGTAACATCATCCGGTCTTACCGCTTCGTGTGTTAAAGTCAGATCTTCGCCTTCAAAACGAGCTGTTGCATCATTTGCAATCTTAGAGAAACCGTCTTTGTTAATCTTAGATTGGACACCGTTAGCGTATGCTCTATCCGCAACAACTGTTAGGTTACCTCCGTTTTGCAGACGACCTTCATCAATTACAACTCTGGAATCTGCCCAGTGATTTACACCATCAATCATAGTATTATCAAGTCTTGTTCTTGTATTGATATCAAGAGCTTTGATTGTAGCATTTTGAGGTGTAATATCACCATTAGGTCCATAGTAATCCACAGGAGTTTCCGGTACAGAACCTAATTTGTGAATTTGAAGTGCAGCTCCACGGGTTACAACATTTATATCATTCGCTGCGGTAATTTCATCAATGATTGTATTACCGGAGAACTCAATATTTGCAGAACCTTCTCTTGAGATTATTGTACCTGCATTTGTATCATAAGCATCATCCAGGCCTTTCAAATTCATATCTTTGATAGACAAGAAATCAACTTCTTTATCTGTATTTCTTTGGTTAAATGTAACGGCTTTATCAGATGTACCGATTGTATTGCTTGCAATTAAGGAAATTGCTTCACCTTCAACATTTGCGACGCTGTCATCTTTTGCTGCATTTAGAATTGAAGCGCTTGTATCAGTTGTTACACCGGCTAACAATAGAACGTCACCTTTTGCATGAACCTGATCAATATTCAAATCAGCCTCTTTACTTGCAATATTAATAACCAGATTATCTTTATTGCCATCGGCTCTTAATGTATTTGCTGTTACTGTGCCATCAACTTCAACGTTAATTGATTTTGTTAAATCTCTTGAAGTTGGCAAAACACCAGAGTCAACATATCCGCCGATTGTACCGTTAATAGCTTTGGCACTGAAGTCACCTCCGGCTTTAACAATCGTATTTGTCGTACCTGCATTCAGAATGCTTCCGTTATAGGAATATAAGTCAACATTTCTTCCTGCAGTCAGGTTATTTGAATTATCAGAAGAGGTTGTACCAATAATAATGTCGTTATTTTTAGAATCAACAACAATATCATTTGCGGCAGTTACATGACCTTTTGCTTGGAAATCTTCTGTACCGAAGCTTTGGACGCGAACATCGCCTTTATCCGCGGTAACATTTGCATCATTACTGATAATGATACCCTTACCAATGTTCTGAATACTTACATCACCTGATGTTACTTGTCCGTCAATTTGGATATCACCGGATCTATTATTGATATAGATGATACCTTCATTGTCAATTGTAGAGGTATCAGCAATTGTCAAACCGGTTCCGTCATTTGTTATTTCGGAATCAGCTCCGCCGATTATATCACCTGAAACAAGCGTTGCACCTGTTCCGTGGTTTCTGATTACAAGGTTACCGGCATTATCTATAGTACCGCTCATTGTAAGATCTGTACCTTTATCACTGTTGATAATGTTAGTTTTAAGTTCATTATCAATTGTACCGCTAACAGTTAATGCTCCAGTACCGTTATTTGTAACTATCAAGTTACCTTCGTTATCAACGTTACCAGTTAGTGACAGGTCAGTTCCTTCATTTGTAATTGTTGTATTACCACCATTTACTATATCAGCACCTACTGCCAATGCACCGGTTCCATTATTTGTAATTTGTAATGAAGCAGCATTCTGAATTGTACCATTTACTGTTGCATTACCTGCATTTTCAGTATTAACGATATTAGTCCAATCTTTATTGTCTACTGCACCGGTCATAGTTAAGTCACCAGCATTATTCGTAATTTTCAAACCACCCTGGTTAATAATATTGCTTGCTTCTGTAAAGATTAACCCATCAGCACCGTTATTAGTAACCATCATATTGCCTGAATTATTAATAACACCAGCCATTGTTAAGCCAGAACCATTATTTGTAAATTCAGAGTTGCCACCGTTAGTAATTTCACCACCAACAAGCATTGCACCGATTCCATGGTTTCTTACCAACAGAGCGTCACCATTATTAATTACACCATTAAGTGTCATATCTTTTGCTGTTTCAGAGTTAATAATATTGGTAATCGCATCATTTTCAACTGTACCGTTCATTGATAATGAACCTGTACCATTATTTGTAATAATCAAATTAGCTGTATTATCAATTGTACCGCCAACAGTTAAATCTGTTCCGGCATTCGTTATCGTCGTGTCGCCGCCATTTGTTATTGCTGCTCCAACACTTAATGCGCCTGCGCCGTCATTGATTATATGTAACGATTCTGCATTCGTTATCGTGCCGTTTACAGT
>CALUQY010000014.1 GCA_944323035.1 Candidatus Gastranaerophilales bacterium | reverse complement strand
ACCTTTGCTATAGTTTCTATTAATTCTTTATATTCTTTTAGATTAATCTTATTTTCAGCCGGCATTTTACAAAACTCATACTATCTAATTCAATTACTATATCATAAAAAAAATAGATGAGCAGGTAATTTAAAAATCTTTAACATAAATTAAAATGTCAGCAGAAAAAGGAGAAAATTTAATGAAGGCTTTATTCTGTACAGACGGATCCAAGATAAGTTTCAACGCTATATATAATTTTTCGCACTGGTCGAAACGCGAAGCAATTGATGCAATTTGCGTTATTGACTGGAATTTTTTGCCGGAGGATGTTGATGTTGAACAATCCGATTTTAATATTTCCTGTTCCAATCTGGCAGATAATATTCTGGAATATACAAAAAAAGAACTTGAAAAAGCAGGTCTGAATATTGGCAGAACCATAAAAATGTGCGGCGGGGTTTCGGATTTAATTCTTGAAGAACTTGAAAGCAATGAATACGATATTGTTCTTTGCGGTTCACACGGCAAAAAAGGACTTCAAAAATGGCTCGGCTCGGTTTCTTACGATTTATTAAACGCATCTCCTGTTTCAGTTTATGTATCAAAACACAGAAATCATACAAAAAAAGTTCTGCTTGCAATCGGTGACAAAAATAATTCCGCAGAACACTTCCGCTCGGAACTGGAAAAACTTAACCTTGAAGATAAAGAAATTCATATTTGTATTGTGAACGAAAATCCCAACCTGTTATTTTTAGAAGGTACACTTGATACAAACTGGTACTTAAAGATTGAACAGGAACAAAAAAAATATGCATACCGAATCGTAAAAGGTCTTGAAGAAATTCTTGACAATATGGGGCTGCAATCTTCACGAAGTGTAATTTTAACCGGCATTCCGGCGCAGGAAATTATTAATTACACTCTTGATAACGAAATTGATTTAGTCATTCTCGACGGGAAAAGCGAAGAAAAAAAGAGTAAATTATTTTCAAACCAGACAGAAAAACGCGTTTGTGACAATGTATCATGCGATGTGCTGGTAATTAGATAAGGCAATAAATCAATAGGTAAAAGGCAATAGGGTTTTATATATTTCATGTAAATTTTTCTTAACCAAATGACAAAAAAAATTTTCCTTTGTTTTAAAATAAATGTACAAGATACTATTTAAAACAAATGGTGTGAAGATGATTATTAACTCGATAAATTATACAAACAACCCTTACCTGCAGGAGAATTCGCAAGGTATAAAACAGCTCAAGCACAAGCGAAGTGCGTTTTATGAGGTAAACCATAAGAGTGGTGTAACAACAGAAGGTATAAACGAGGTTATTAATAGCGGCAGCTTTACGGATACGAGTGAGGCTGCCGCTTTAAGTTTCAAGGGGAATTTTAAAAAATTTCTCTCCAGCGACAAATTCGCGAATTTCCTTGAATACACTAATGACCACAACCAGACAGCAAACGCTCTGGTTGCACTTGTCACAGCAGGCATGGTTCGCCCGACTTTAACAATGGCTATTCCGGGAATGAAAGATAAAAAAGATAAAATTTATTCAGCCGGTCAAGCGATTTCATCCGGATTTTTGGGATACTTTGTTACAATGTTTCTCACTAAACCTCTTGATGATGCTCTGAAAAAAGCAAAAGCTGCTCCTGCGAAATTTGGCTGCGACTCAATCAGCAAGCTTGGTAAACCTCAGATGAGGACAATGGATACCTTGATGAGAAACATTCCGGAATGGATTATCTGCGTTCCGAGAGCAATGCTCACAATTGCACTTATTCCGCTTATCCTTAAATACGTATTCGGGCTGTCAAAAACTCCTAAAAACAAACCTGCTGAGGCACAACACCAACAACAAATTCAACAGCAGAATGATTACAGCAATTTAAAAGGCGGCAAAGAGCTTAAAAACTTCATTGCAAATGATAATAACAAAGCAAAAGACGTAAGCTTCCACGGTAAAATTCCGGAAGATACCGTTGAAACAATCGTAAATGCAACCAAAAATAATAAAGTAAGCGGATTTTACGACAAATTTACAGACTTAATCGCAAAACATATTACCAGCCCGCTTTTAAATTCCAAAACCCTGCAGAAGAAGGCAGAACAATGGAAAGAATCCGATTTCCTCTTCAACCATATTGCAACAGTGACTTCGGCTATTATCAGCGGTGTTTATATGCAAAGAACCCTGAATAACGATAACCTTGAAGATGACAAGAAAAAAGTTCTTGCAATAAATCAGGGACTGACATTCGTAATTTCAACCACATTATCCTACCTGATTGACAGTAAACTTAACAACTGGTGGGAAAGAGTTACCGCTAAATTTATCGGTGCAAGAGCAGATGATAAGGATTTTGAAAAAGATTTTGCGGCAGAACAAAAAGCCGTTCTTGATAAAATCAAAAAAATGAAAGAAAACAAAGCTTCCAAAGAAGAACTCAAGAAGGTAAAACCGTTAAAAGCACTTGATTACGCTAAAACTAAGAAATTAGTTCTCCCAACCAACATAGATAAACTTGTAAACGGTATGGGGTTATTAAAGAAAATGGTAATTATCGGTGCAATCTTCAGATTAGCGGTTCCGATTGCGGCGACCCCGCTTGCAAGCTGGGTTGATGAACTCAGAAGCAAACCTATGGCTAAAAAGCAGCAGCAACAATAGATTTGATTACCAGAATTTTTGTGACATAATCTTGGTATGAGAGATAAAATTGTCATAAAAGGTGCAAAAGAACATAACTTAAAAGATGTATCGCTTGAAATTCCAAAAGACCAGCTTGTAGTGTTCACAGGCGTTTCAGGTTCCGGCAAAAGCTCGCTGGCATTTGATACAATCTTCGCGGAAGGTCAAAGACGCTATATTGAAAGTCTTTCGACTTATGCGCGGCAATTTTTGGGTCAGATGGATAAGCCTAATGTCGAATCTATTGACGGTCTGTCGCCGGCGATTTCAATTGACCAGAAATCAACCAGCAACAACCCCCGTTCAACTGTCGGCACCGTTACCGAAATTTATGACTATTTAAGGCTGCTTTATGCGCGTATAGGCGTTCCACACTGTCCTGAATGCGGTGAAGAGATTAAACCCCAGTCAATTGACGAAATAGTCGCTTCTATCTTAAAACTGCAAGAAGGCACAAAAATTCAAATTCTGGCACCTATTGCAAGGGGCAAAAAGGGTGAATTTCAAAACGTTTTTGAAGAACTCAGGCAGGAAGGGTTCGTCAGGGTTAAAGTTGATGATGAAATTTATAATCTTGACGAGGACGAAATAAAAATTGCAAAAACGAAAAAACACAATATAAGTGTTGTTGTAGATAGAATTGTTGTCAAAGAAAGCGCGCGTTCGAGGATTGCCGACAGTGCGCAGATTGCACTCCAAAAAGCTGACGGAATTTTGATTGTTGATGTTATAGGCGGCGAAGAAAAAATTTATTCGGAAAAGCTGGCATGTCCTAAGTGTAATATAAGTTTTGAAGAACTTGCACCGAGGATTTTCTCGTTTAATGCGCCGTACGGCGCCTGCCCGCGATGCGGCGGAATAGGATTTGATTTCCTCTTTGATCCGAATTTGATTGTTCCGGATAGGACAAAGTCGCTGCGCGAAGGTGCAATTTATCCGTGGGCAAGAACTTCTAACACTTACTATGAGGATGTTTTGAACTCTGTTTGTTCGCACTACGGGATCGACATGGATAAACCGTTTGAGGAATTATCTCCGGATCAACAAGATTTAATTCTTTACGGCGGCCCTGATATCGTGCCTTTGCATGTGAAAAAGTTCGGCACACGCCGCTACCACACACAATATCACCGTTATATCGGCGTAATTCCTTATTATGAAAAGAAATATCAGGATTCTGTCGGGGATATAAATTCACGCGAAGATTTTGAAAAATATATGATAACAAAACCGTGTCCGGCATGCCTTGGAGCTCGTTTAAATCCATTCGCCCTTGCGGTCACTGTTAACGGAAAAAATATTTACGAATTTACGCTTATGCCGATTGATGAAGCGTACAATTTTATTTCCGATTTATATCTGGAATTGAATGACTTCAATATGCAGATTGCAAAACAAATCTTGGACGAAATCAGCGCCAGATTAAAATTTTTAAAAGATGTCGGTTTAAGTTATTTAAATCTTGCCCGTATGGCGGGAACTCTCTCGGGCGGCGAGGCACAACGGATAAGACTTGCAACCCAGATAGGCAGCGGGCTTTCCGGTGTTTTGTATGTATTGGACGAACCTTCAATAGGGCTTCACCAGCGCGATAATGACAGGCTTATTAATACGCTTTTGCGGCTTAGGAACCTCGGCAACACACTGATTGTCGTAGAACACGATGAAGATACCATAAGAAATGCCGATTATATAGTTGACATCGGGCCAAAAGCCGGTATTAACGGAGGGAAAGTCATTGCCCAGGGAAGTGTTGACGACATTATTGCAGCGAAAAATTCTCTTACCGGCAAATATCTTTCCGGTGAAAAATTTATTCCGGTTCCGGCAACCAGACGCGAAGGCAATGGACACTCCTTAATAGTTAAAAATGCGCACATAAATAATCTTAAAAATATCGACGTTGAAATTCCGCTGGGTAAAATTGTTATGCTGACCGGTGTTTCAGGCTCGGGCAAATCATCACTAATGCAGGATTTAATCTACGAATACGCTATTTACAAGCTGCGTAAAGATAAACCCAAACCACAGGGGGTTGATGAAATTTCAGGGTTTGAAAATATTGATAAAATTATTGATATCGACCAGTCGCCAATCGGCAGAACCCCGCGTTCAAACCCTGCCACTTATACCGATGTATTCACACATATAAGAGAACTTTTCACAAAAACAAACGAAGCAAAAGCACGCGGTTACAAGGCCGGCCGTTTTAGTTTTAATGTTAAAGGCGGAAGATGCGAAGCCTGCAAAGGCGACGGCGTCATAAAAATTGAGATGAACTTCCTCTCTGACGTTTACGTAAAATGTGATGTCTGCAAGGGAAAACGCTACAATAATGAAACGCTTGAGGTTAAATACAAAGGTAAAACCATTGCCGATGTCCTTGAGATGAGCGTCAAAGAAGCGCTGGATTTTTTTGAAAATATTCCGGCGATTAAAAATAAACTCCAAACACTCTATGATGTCGGTCTGGATTATATAAAACTCGGTCAGAACGCAACAACACTTTCCGGCGGAGAAGCGCAGCGTATAAAACTTGCATCGGAGCTTAACAAACGCGCGACAGGAAAAACTCTTTATCTTCTGGATGAACCGTCTGTCGGGCTGCACTGGTATGATCTGGATAAATTAATTAAAATTCTTCAAAAACTTGCTGATCAGGGCAACACAATATTAATAATTGAACACAATCTTGACTTAATTAAAGTTGCAGATTATATAATTGATTTAGGGCCGGAAGGCGGAAACGGCGGAGGTGAAGTAGTTGCAGCAGGCACTCCGGAAGAAATTGTCAAATGCTCAAAATCATATACCGGTAAATATTTAAAACCATTATTGGAAAGGAAGGTTAAATGAAAAAATTATTGATACTGGGTTCAATACTCATCATTGGCACATCTGCGTTTGCCAAGACAATAAAAGTAGAAGCAATAACGCCGTTTTCTACAATTAATCCTCCTGAACAAATAGAATTAAAGGCAATAGATGAAATTCAACTCACGCAGGATATAAAAATTGAAGAAGGCGATATATTAACCGGCTGCCTGACAGAGATTAAAGACCCTAAGCGTCTTAAACGCAATGCTACTTTTAAATACGAAATTCAAACCGTAACAAATGCACTCGGACGAACAAAACATGTTGAAGAAAATAATATTGGCAAGTATGTTGCACCATTTAAACTTGATAAAAAAGAAATAGCAAAAAGTGCCGCCCTGAGCGTCGGGGATCATTTTGTCGAAGGTTTAAGCATGGGCTATCACGCAATAGAAGGCGCTGTCGGCGAGGAAGCTAAAGGCCACCGTCTGCACTCGGCGGTTGAAAATGTTTATGAAAATTCAATACTTTCTTATGTAAGTAAAGGCGATGAATTAGACATCAAGCCCGGCGATATTTTCGGTTTAAAACTCAAAGCCGCGGATGAACCTGACGAAGATGAAACAGTCGGCCCGCCAAATTATACTTACGAAATGCCGGACGAAAATTAGGTTAATGTAAACTGTCCATATTCAATCCGCGCCGGAACACCTATAGGAACAGTTATTTTGTCTTGAGAATGTGTAATTTTTAACCCGTTCAAAACCGGCACCTTCCGGCAGCGGGCGAATTCGGCAATAAGTTCCTCAAAATAGTCAATATTATCAAGGTCAGAAAATTCACCCAGCACAACGCCTTTCAGGTTTCGGGTGAAATTTTCTATATTTGACAATTGAGTAAGCATTCTGTCAATCTTGTAAACTGGTTCGTTCAAGTCCTCAACGAATAAAATAAAACCCTCATCCGGCAGAAAATCAACTCCGCAAAGCGAAACGAGAGTTGCAAGGTTTCCCCCAAAAGATATACCCTCTGCCTTTCCGCCGTTTATTTCCTTACCGTCAAAAAAAAGAGGTTCATCGCTCATTACAGCGCGCTTAAAATTTTCCCACGTGAAATCCGAGATATCATTGCCAAAATCACCGTTAATCATCGGCGCAGAATAAGTTACAAGCCCCGCACGCTTCAAAAACATTATAGAAAGCGCCGTCACATCCGAGAACCCGCAAAAAACTTTCGGGTTTTGACGTATAATATCATAATTTATTTGATTAATCAGCCTTATTGCGCCATATCCGCCGCGAGCACAGATTATTCCGTCAACGTCATCATCAGCAAAAAATTTTTCTATTTCACCCGCGCGCACATCATCCTTCCCCGCCATATAACGCTCACGGGCAAAAAGTTTATCGCTGACTTTAATTTTGAACCCCGCACTTTCCAGGAATTCAATACCTTTTTCAAGCCTGTCCGCGGCGCTGAAAACTCCACACGGCGCGATAATACCTATTGTGTCACCCTTTTGTAACTTTTTTGGTTTAACAATATTCACAATTTTGCCCTTCCAATAAACTTTTTGATATAATAATTTTATCATGAATTATATGCCTTTGTACAGAAAATATCGTCCGCAGCAACTGGAAGAAGTCGTCGGACAGGAACATATAAAAAAAGCTTTAACTAATGCGATTACAACAAATAAGATTTCGCACGCCTATCTTTTCACCGGCCCGCGCGGAACCGGTAAAACTTCTACCGCAAGAATTTTTGCAAAATCCCTCAACTGTGTTGAAGGCCCGACAATTCATCCGTGCGGTAAATGCGCTAACTGTATTGATATTACAAATTCTACTCCAATGGACGTCATTGAAATTGACGCGGCAAGCAACCGTTCTGTTGAAGATGCCCAGCATATTTTAGAGCGCGTTATGTACGCACCTGTAAACAGCCGTTATAAAATTTATATTATAGACGAAGTTCACATGCTCTCAACCACAGCATTTAATGCGCTATTGAAAACTCTTGAAGAACCGCCTAAAAACGTTATCTTCATACTTGCAACCACCGAGGTTCACAAAGTTCTTGATACTATCAAAAGCCGCTGCCAGCGCTACGATTTCAGAAGAATTACGACAGACGATATCGTTAAGCACCTGCGTATGATTTCAACAAAAGAAGATATTAATATCACTGACGATGCATTGATTTCAATTGCCAAAAACTCAGCAGGCGGTATGCGCGACAGTATTGCGCTGTTAGAACAATTGAGCGTTCTGGGCGGAGAAATCACTACCGCTGAGATTGATAACCTCCTCGGACGCCTCTCCTTTGATATCCTAAATGAATTTTCTCAAAAAATCGTTGACTCAAAACCGAATGAAGCAATCGAAATTTTGGAAAAAGTATACAACTCGGGCAATGAGCCGGTTCAAATTTTAACGAACCTCCTTGACTATTTCAGAAACCTTTTGGTTGTCAAAACCTGTTCAAAAGAAAGCGCCATTGATTTATCACAGCTTAACGAACTCCAGATAGACGAACTTTCTAAGCAGGCACAGGCTCTGGACACGCATCAGATTATATTTCTTATAAACAAAAGTTCAGAGTACATTAAAGAATTAAAAATGACGAACAATCCGAAGCTCTGGCTTGAAGTTGCAATTATTGATCTGGCAAATCTTGCTCAAAACACTTCATTAATTGCACTGCAGGAAAGAATCACAAGGCTTGAAAACGGCAATGTCATTACGGCGGCCAATTCCACGGCTCCGGCTGCGATGCAGAAACCGGAGCCGGTAAAACCACAGGTTCAAAGACAGGAAACTCCTGCGCCTAAAGTTCTATTCCAGCAAGCAGCTCCTGCAAAAGAAGACAAATCCGGTTTTTCACCAATGCCGGTTCCGGCAAAACCTGCCGGTAACGATTTAGCTTCACTATGGGGCCAGCTTCTTGAATGTATTACAAGCGCTCCGACACGCGCACTGCTTAAGCAATGGGCTAATCCGGTTGAAATTTCACCGGAAGGCGTTACTCTTACCGTTAAAAATGAAATTTTCTTAAAACAATTCACAGACGGCAATAAAAGAGAAGTTTTGCAAAATGCAATTAATTCAATGTTCGGTAAAAATGTTGAATTAACCGTTCGGCTTCCAAAAGCCGGAGAACCGGCGGTGTCGCCCAGGCTAAGCTCGCCGACACCTTCACCTGCAGCAGTTCCGGCTGCTCCGGAAAAAATTGAGAAACCGGAGGCAAAAAAGCCGGCACCTGCGGAAAAACCGGATCCTGCACCCATTCAGACAGAAGAAACCAATGAAAGCGAAGAGGAACTTATTGATGAAGCTGAGGCGGAAAAAGAAACTTCTTTAACTTCATATAACGCGCATTCTAAAGAATATTACATGCATTCGGATACGGTCAATATGGCATTAGAGGTTTTTGGGGGGAAAATAATAGAATAAAAGTTTAAGAATTGTAAAAAATTTCCTCTATATTCGTACAAAAAGGCAAAAAAATTTTTTCAGCCTACTAATATAATTGTGTGGTGGAGGCATCTGCGTGAAAGTAAATTTTGATTCTGCTAACTATCATAATAAAAAAGTAAATAATAATGTGGCATTTAAAGGTTATAAGCCTACAAAAACCGATGAAGGGAACCGAACAGGCGAATTTTCTTATCCGTTTGACCCTGCCGAAACCGACTGCTACCTTGAAGTTGCACTTGTAGAACGCGATAGATTCGGGAACTATTATCTTACCGGCGACAAATATACTGATATTCTTAATGACACAGAAGAAGGCAGAAAGCTATATCCGGGGAAAAACAGAATAAATATCCATGCCGAATTCGGTATTATGGAGGATGAACCTTTTGCCTATCACTATAAACTGGTTAACAAAAGAACCGGAAATATAGAAAGATACGGAGTTGATGCAGGTGCTCTGCTTGATGACAGAGAAGACAAGACCAACCTGACCGATGAAAATATTTATAACCTTTATGTTCCGGCCTCTGATGTAAGCCGCGGCGGTTCAATGCTCCTGCTTGTTCCGGACAGCTTTGATCCGAAATGGGTTTATGATGCAGATAATGATATTATAAGTAACGAAAACTACGAAGAACTGCGGCATAATATAAGATTATTCTCTAATAAAATGGGCGGTTCTCTGGCCGGTCTTGAAAAAAGACTTGATGCCGGAGCAATGGATCCTTACGACAGAATTGTAAGTTTGCCTTTATTTACAGATGATTCCAGAACCCACCATGCTTATTGGAATAAAAACTGTATGCAAATGGCACTTTCTCTGGGCAATATTAACAACTACACTTCTTTGACTAAAGCGCTCTTTGCTAAAGGCAAAACTCTGGTTTCAGACGGTGCATTTGTCAATGAAGGTCTGGAAGGGATACACTTTAACCACGCAATAAAATGGAAAGAAGAATCCCCGTTCTTTAACTGGTTCAGAATGAACCCTAACGACCAAATTCTTTTTGGCGTATTTTCTCAAAATACGGATTTCCTTACACATAGACTGGTGAACCCTAAATTTTTCTATAAAAAGACGGTTGACGGTTCATATATTCCGGTAGAAAACCCTGAATACAAAGAAACAAAACCAACATATTTCGAAATTTATGATAAAGAGCTTGTTAATGCCGAAAAACTTGATCCTCAAGAACCGATTGAAGCCTATGACAAGAATTTCTATGATGAACCTCTATCAAAAGCAACTCACAATGATACGGTAATCCCTTACCGCTGCCCTATTGACGTCAAAGAGTATGATATTAACGTTAAACGATTGAATGAGTACAACAAAGAAGAATCTGCTAAAATTGATTTGTACAGCGGAACAGGTACTAAATTTATCGCCCAATTTTCCAATATGCAGCTGGATAACAAAATTGAAGGGAATATTGATACCTGGAATTCCAATTTCGATATTGCTAAAATTCACTATTTTCTTTCAAATGGTGAAATGGACAGAATTCTTGCTTTAAAACCGGGTATTGAACAGCAGGAAGAAGTCAAAAAGCTTCAATATGCAGCAAACGAAGCCAGAGATTACGTTGTAACCTCTGCCCGCTACTGGACAAGAAAAACAAATCAAATTTTGAACCTTTATGTGGCACAAAACCTTAAAGAACTTGATGAGGACGACCCGAAAGAAGTTTATAAAACAATTATTAAAAAAGTTAATTCAGGAATTTTCCCGCAACGGTTAAAAAATAACCTATCAGAAGAAGCCGTAAAGAATATCCTTGAAGGCAACTACGACGGCTTAAAGGGAAATACTAATACCAATGAATTTAAAACTCAGGTAGCGCAGTATATGATGAATATGCCGCTGGATTCAATTGAATTCGGCGATGACATATCTGCCGTGTTCGCTACTCCATATATAACAAAACGTTCATGCAAAGAAGATTACATCGGTCAGCCGGAATACTATAAGCCGGAGTTAGATGATACTGTAACTTATGACAGATTTTTCCTTAATAAAATCGGCAATCCGCACTTACAGCCAAAATACGAGAAGGTATATCAGGAAACAAATCATCTTTTCATAGGCGATACTCCTGGTTCAACCGGGCCGTTAACTGACTTCGCAATAGACATTATTGAACGTTTGAATAACGACAAAGAACGTCCTGAAAACGAAAAAATTCATATAGGGGATGACAATACCGAATACGGAAATTATGTTTTACCTTATCTGGCAGAAGAAATTTTGAAATACGCTGTTATTAAATCATTGTGCGAAGCTCCCCGTTTCCAAACAAATGATAACGGTGACATTTCCTATGACTACAACAGGCTGAAAAAAATAACTCTTAAAGATATCGGCGTCCAGGGGATCAATCCTGAAGATGAAGCTCACCAGCTTATTAAACGAGTTAAATCAGGTTTGAATAATATTTCTGAAAGCGATAAGGAAGCTCTTGCAGACGCTTTAAAGAAAAAATTGAAAAAAACTACAGCACAAAGCTTTCGTCTGGCTGAAGCTATAGTAGACCGCAGTCAGGCCGGTTTGGATTGGCGTATTGACGCGGCTAAGGATGTTGCAGATATTGAGTCTTTAAGGGAAGATGGTGAAACTGATTTTGATTCTATTTTTGGTCAGGTAACTTCTTTCTGGGAAAAATTTGCTCACGATGTTCTTAAAGAAAACCCTAATTCATATATGGTTGCAGAACTTACCGATATGAATGAGCTTTATGATGAATACGGACACGGTTCAAAACGATATCCTAATAAAACAAATCTTATCGGTAAATTCCTGACTGATTCTAATTTAACATCTGTTGCCAACTATGACTTCTTTTTCAGCACACTGCCTGAAATGTTCTCTAAAGATTTTAACGTAGGACAACACTCTGCAAACGGCGGTAAATATCTGGATAAAAAACTTCACTTCCAGCTTGTTGATCCGGAAACAGGATTTTTACGTTCCGGGCCTTTGCAATCGTTAATATTTTCTTATACCTTCCTCAATAACCATGATAATACCCGTGCGCTTCACGCTATGGCATTGGATATGGATTTCTTCCACGGGATTAAAAATGACTGGACAAACCATGATTATAAAGAAGAAGCCGTAAGACTTATTACGGGAGATTATGACGGTTCGCCGTCTGATATTGACAGCTACAATCTGGATAGATACAGTCCTATGGATCTTGCAATGGTCAGCGCACTCAAAAAAGGCTTTATGGCTGAGATTGATGATATGGTAAATTCCGGAATAATCGGTAATGACAGAGCAAGCCTCCTGAGAGATGCAATAAGGACTTCATTAACCGAAATTGCTAACAGAAAATTCGACGGGAAATCGTTTGAAGCCGGCTCTTTCGGGGTTAAGCCTATTGACATGACCATTGACTTAACACTCGAAAACGCTCACAAAGCTGGTTTTGATATTACCGATAAGGAATTAAAAATATTATCGGAAAATGTTTTTGAAAGAATAATGAAACCGGCTTACCAAAAATATAATGCAATGATGGAATTTCTTGTCGCACTGCCAGGTAACCCGACCTTGTATTCAGGTGATGAATTAGGTTCTACAGGTTTTGAATACGCAACTAAAAATATAACACTGCAAAACCGTTCTTACCTGCATAATGAATGGGTCGATAAACATAGCCCTGACAGACGCAGATTCGTTGTTGAAAATAATAATAATTTAAGAAAAATAATGTATCAGCGTAGACGCTCAGAACTTCAGGCTTTGAATGACGGTGCAATATTCCCATTAAAACTTCAGGAAGGCAACTATGGAATAAATGACGAAAAAGTAGTAATTCCAACTATTTTACGGGAAAATACCGCTGGCTATATGACAATATCCTTATTAAACGTAAGCGGACTGGAAAAGGTTCACGAACCTGATGCAGAACTTATTCCTAATAAAGTTACCTTGAATCAGATTGATTTATCAGTGGATGAAAGAAAAAGACATGCACTGACAGTCGGGCTTCCGGCAGGTCTGCCGCTTAATACCATATTCTTTGATTCAAATCGCGATAATAGCGATATGAAGCATATTTATGTAGTTGAAAAAAATGATAAAAATCAATACTGTATTAAACATAGAATTAAAGATACTGACGGTCATTACAAAGAAGCGCCGATAGAAATAACCGGCAACACAATGATTCTTTACCACGACCCTAAACGTAAGATAGAAAATCTTTCATTCAAAGGCAGAAAATTTTTGTATAACCCTCAGTTCAAAAATTTCGGAACAGTACAGAATAATCTGTACACCGCTAAAAAAGAAGCTGTTTGCGGTGAAAAATTATCACTTGTTTCAAGATAATTTTAGCATATAATTTAATTATGAATTACTTGGAAAATGATTACGACATAATAGTAGTCGGCGCGGGACACGCCGGTTGTGAAGCTGCGATTTCCAGCGCACGGCTCGGAGCTAAAGTATTATTTGCCACACTAAATCTGGATAATATTGCACTTATGCCTTGCAATCCGGCAGTGGGCGGCCCTGCGAAATCAACACTTGTGAGAGAAATTGATGCACTGGGCGGTGTTATGGGAGAAGTTACAGATGCTACTTACGTTCAGATGAAAGTGTTGAATTCCTCAAAAGGCCCTGCCGTAAGAGCGCTAAGGGCACAGTCTGATAAAAAAGAATACATGCACGTTATGCGCAATATCATTGAATCCACGGATAATATTAAATTACGTCAGGCATGCATTACGGATATTATTGTGAAAGACGGGAAAATTACAGGCGCGGTTGACGAATTCGGAATAGAATACAGGACAAGAGCCATAATTTTAACAACCGGAACCTCTTTAAACGGAAGAATTTTTGTCGGGTTAAAATCCTATCCGGCCGGGCGGCTTGGAGAAATGCCGGCACTCGGTCTATCAGAATCCTTAAATAAATACGGTATTATTACCCAAAAGCTCAAAACAGGCACTCCGCCGAGAGTTGATGCCAGAACTATTGATTACTCAAAAATGGTAATTCAACCCGGTGATGAAGAAATCACTTATTTTTCATTCAAACCGGATCGTCCGGTGAGAAAACAGGTTCCTTGTTATCTTACACGAACAAATGAGCGTACGCACGAAATTATCAAGGCTAACCTTGATAAATCCCCGATGTATCAGGGGTTGATAAAAGGTGTCGGGCCTAGATACTGCCCGTCAATTGAGGATAAAATCGTTAGATTCAGCGAAAATCCTTCTCATCATATCTTTATCGAACCGGAAGGACTGGGAACTTATGAAGTGTACATTCAGGGCTTTTCAAGCAGCCTGCCGGCAGATGTTCAGGTAAAAATGCTGAGAACCCTGCCGGGTCTAGAAAATGCACACGTCATAAAACCAGCCTATGCGGTTGAATATGATTATGTTCCGGCAGTTCAGACAACACATTCATTGATGTCGAAACAAATTCAGGGGCTTTTCTTTGCCGGACAAATTAACGGTACCAGCGGTTACGAAGAAGCCGCTGCTCAGGGGCTTATCGCCGGAATAAATTCTATAAACTATATAAATAAGAGTGAAATGCTTGAGCTTCCGCGCAGCTCGTCTTACATCGGAACCCTAATTGACGATCTCGTAACAAAAGATATTGATGAGCCATACAGAATGCTCACCTCACGCTCGGAATACAGACTTCTTCTGCGTCAGGATAATGCTGATGAGCGTCTTACCGAAATCGGGCACAAATACGGCTTGATTGATGACAGGCAGTTTGAAATCTTTAAAACTAAACAGAGCGCAATCGAAAACGAAATGAACAGGATTAAAGATGCAAAAATTCCGGCAACAGAAGAAACGAATGCGATTCTGACAAAATTTGGCGAACATATAGACCGCGGTGTAAAAGCGATTGAGCTTTTGAAACGTCCGAATATATCATATAAAACATTAAAAGAACTTGACACAACCGCACGAACTCTCCCAAAAGATGTCTGTGAACAGGTTGAAATACTTGTTAAATATGACGGCTACCTGAAGCGTCAGGAATTTCAGGTGGAGCAATCGGCAAAACTTGAGAAATACATCATTCCTGAAAATATAGACTACTCAAAAATTGAACATATTTCAACCGAAACCAAACAGAAACTTGAAAAAATCAGACCGAAAGACTTAGCCCAGGCTTCAAGAATAGGCGGCGTCAAACCGGCTGATATTTCGGTTTTAATGGTAATGCTTAAGTAAATAAAGCAGTTCTCCGCCACACCGCCTCGCTGAACCGCGAGTCGTAGCGGCTGCGCTGTCTAATACGTCACTCAAAAGACTCGCTCACGTTCCTTATCGCGAGTCTTTCTCGGACAATTAGCGGCCGTTATATGCTTCAAGTGTTTTATTTCTGTAAGCCGGCGTTCTGTACCGTGTTTTTCTATTTTCATCAGCATTTCTGTACTTAGTTTTGTTAACAGCGGTACGCTTAACGGTTTTGCGGTCATAAGTTTTATACATACCGTTGTGACGCGGTATCATGTTATGATGGCGTCTGTGCGAATAGTAGCCCACAAGCTGCGCCTGTCCGGTCGTATTAACATGCCCAACAGCAGGCGCTACAACATGCGGCTCGGATAAGTTAAATGTGCCGCCGGTTGAATATTTTTCAACACGCATTCCGTAAGACGGAGTATAGCCTCTTGCGCCAAATGCCGGCACTGAACAGAATCCCACGCATATTGCTATAAAAGATACACATAAACCAAATATTTTTTTCATAAATTTCCCCTTTATTATATATAAAAATAAAAGATTTAAAAAATTGCTAATTCTACAGAACTAAAAAGTAAAAGTAATTCCGGCACGTGTATTACTGAATTTAACTACTTCCGGAGAATTTCTAAGACCGCAATAATACGGATCGTACGCGTTCGCGGATTCTTTACAGTCAACTTTACCGTACGGGTTAATTTTTGCACCTACAAAAATCCGTGAATTTTTATAAGAATTATTCAAAAAAGGCACCACTTTCTCAGGCCTGCTGTCAACGCCGGTTACCTGCGTTGCAGATAACCCCTCCGCCGATACACTTAATCCTGTTACAGTACAAATAAATATTAAAGGTAAAATTATCTTTTTCATCTCTATCATAATTATACAACATTTTTCCGATTTTGAAAAGTTACTTTTTTGTAGTATAATTACGAATAAGGAGAAGAAATGGCTATAAAAAGAATTGTAAAATATGGAGAACCGTCATTAAGGGAACCTACCAGAGAGGTTTTTAAAGTTTCAAAAAAAATTCAGGACTTAGTGCACGATATGCTTGAAACTATGTATAGTGCCAACGGTGTCGGACTTGCGGCTCCGCAGATCGGCGTTAATTTGAGAATTTTCGTTATTGATGTCAGCACTGAAAACGAACCGCTTCACCCGCTTGTGTTCATCAATCCTAAAATCATTAAGAAATCGGGTTCCGTTTGTACGCAGGAAGGCTGTCTGAGTTTTCCTGATGTCTACACTGACGTTACAAGAGCAGAATATGTCATGGTAAAAGCCACCGACATTAAAGGCAGAAGTTTTGTTATGGAAGCTAAAGACGGCTCGCTTCTATCGCGTGCAATTCAGCACGAATTTGACCACCTTGAAGGAATTCTTTTTGTGGACAGATGCGCTGATGTTGAACAAACCGAACAGGAACTTGCTAAACATAACCTTCCAAAAATTGAGCAGGACAGACTTATCAGGGAATAAACATGATAAATATAGTTTTTTTCGGAACACCTAAAATAGCATTAAAATCGCTGGAATATTTATATAATTCCAAAAGAATTAATGTGCTTGCCGTAGTTACCCAGCCGGATAAACCGGCAGGACGCGGCCATAAACTTACAATGCCGCCGATTAAAGAATTTGCGCTGACAAAAAATCTACCTGTTTTTCAGCCGAAATCAATAAGAAAATCTCCGGAGGTTATTGAAGCTTTAAAAGATTTAAAGCCTGACTTTTTTGTAACATTTGCATTCGGACAAATTTTATCACAGGAGGTTCTGGACATTCCAAAATATGCGACAATCAACCTACATGCCTCGCTTCTTCCTAAATACAGAGGGGCAAACCCAATTCAGCGCGCAATTATAAATGGTGATACCGAAACCGGCATCTGCACGATGATAACTGAACTCGGGCTTGACTGCGGAGATGTTTGCTTAAAAGAAATAATAAAAATTTCGGATAAAACAACCTGCGTTGACTTATTTGAAGAAATCAGCGAAAAGTCACCGGAATTACTTGAAAAAACACTTATCGGGCTTGTCGAAAAAACAATTACCCCTCAAAAACAGTGCGAGGACGGAGTATGTTTTGCAAACAAACTTGATAAAGAAGAATGTTTGATTGATTGGAACAAAGATGCACAATCAATTCATAATCTGGTTCGCGGAATTTATAAATTTCCTTGCGCGTATTTTATGCACAACGATAAAATTATTAAAGTTCTTGAAACAAAGGTTTGTAATGGCTCGGGTTCTGCAGGAGAATTTTTAAATTTAACCAGAGAAGGTATTGAAGTTGCCTGCGGTGACAAAAGTATTTTATTAGTCCGTGTAAAACCTGAAGGCAAGGGCGAAATGAGTGCAAGGGACTGGTATAACGGATTGAAAAAATAGGAGAATTCTTATGATTACAAAAGGGATACGCGGTGCTATTACTGTCGAAGAAAATACTGTTGATGCAATCAAAACCGGTACATTAAAACTTCTTGATGAAATAGTTGAAAGAAATAATATTGATAAATCAATGGTTTCACATATAATTTTTACGCTTACAAAAGATTTAACAGCAGCGTTTCCGGCAAAATTTGCACGTATTGACAGGAATTGGACTGATGTTGCCATGCTATGTTTTAACGAAGCAACCGTTGACGGCGCCATTGAAAAATGCATTCGCATTTTATTAGTTGTAAACTGCGAAGAATATTTTGTTCCGCAATATGTTTACTTAAAAGGTGCTTCAAAATTAAGGTCTAATTAGTTATTAACAATAACCCCGCCGCGACTGACCAGCTTCAATTCTGATAAGTTCGGATCCAGTAATCTTCTGCCGATATTCACGAAACTAATTGAACAAAGCGTTTTATTACCGTAGTTAATCATTTTTTCAACAACCCCCTGACCATATTTAGGGTGGGAAACAACATCGCCTGCTTCAAATAACGGAGCGTTTTCATCATTTTCTTTCATCTCATCCGGAGTATAAATCGGAACCATTTGAGAGTCATCAGCGCTTCCATCGTCATCATCGTCAATAAACATGTGCGAATTGTCAACATCAAGTTCTTCAATAGAACCCTCATCCAGCACAGAATTTTCTAAATCTTCAACGGTAGGCACTCCGTCATCAGATTCCTGCTCAAACTCATCAGCTGTATAAACTTCCTGATTGTTGTCTTCAATCGGCATAGATTGAATAAAATCCAGATCACTTTCAGAAAGTTCCGGCTCTTCATCAATCAGAACATCAGGGTTAACATCGTTTTCTGTTTCCAGTGATTCTTCATCAAACTTGCGGTATAGTGCCGCATCAACATCTTTTGCTACCTGTTCTTCCAAAATTTCTCTGTCGTTAATAACTTCCTGTTCAAAAGCAGGCGCATCGTCAGCATCAGAAACGATTGGCTCCTCTTCATGAAAGGAGGGAAAATCATCAATATGTTCTTCTTTATTTTCCGGCAATTGAGGAAGTACAACTTCATCTTTCACTTTATCCTCTACATGAGGCTCCGGCTGAACTTCAATAATTTCCGGCTCTTCATAAGATATAAGTTCAGGCTGCTCGGCTGCCGGCTCTTCCTTCAAAGCTTCCGTCAAATCCATAGATGAAGGCGGTATCGTTGTATAAACATTCTCTTCAACAGTTGTTTCTTCCTTTTCATCTGACGCCTCTTCAATCCGGGCTTCCTTCTCACGGTTTTCGGCAAGTTGTTTATCTAGTTCTATTAAATCTTCATACGGTTTAACCTGAACAATAAACGGAATATTTTGTGTAGCCGGGCCGTATACAACAAATTCATCCGGATTTAACTTGTTAAGGAAAGTATTGTAATTTGCGAAATCATGCTGCAAAGTTTGCGGTGCAAACAGAATAAGGTTTTGAATAATCTGCTTCAAATCAGGCAGATATTTAAATTCATGACCGCAAATAATTGTTGTATAAATATTTTTAAATTCCAGGGTCTTTCTGAGTAAGCGTTTATCTGCGACATCGTTATTCATTGTAATCAGGACAAATGTATCCGAATTAACAGTAGAAACGCAATCAAACATATAAGGAATTAGCAGTTTTTGCAGTTTCAAATCAACATTAGCGATATCAACAATCAATGAATCTGAATGTGCTACCTTATTTCTAAATAGATTTATATCGTCATTACCTGCTGCAAAAACATTGTTATTCATATATTTCAACAATTTATTTTTAAGCAGAACGAGTTCCGCAATACCGGTTTCCTGATATTGCTGCTGGACAACGTTAATAAACAAATCAATAGGCAGATAACCTTCCGGCAAGTCATTAATATAATCCTGAACTTCTTTAAAAATATCCTGAATAACCGCTTTACTAACCGGTGCAACGCCTTCCAGATCGTTTTCAAATATAAAATCAAGGAACTGGGATTTAAGCGGAAGTTTAAAATTTTTACCGAATACGAAGTTATCTTCTGATGAAAAATCACCATTCACATCAAATAAAACTATTTTTTTACCTTCATCAACGATTTGAGGAAGAATATTGCTTAAAAGTTTACTGGTATTGTCAACATTATTGGAGCAGATTAAAAGATTAGATTCAAGTACGGAGGAATCAAGCTTAAACGGAAGATTCTGCTGTGCCAGAAGCCCTAAATAAACAGGATTATCCATTGGCAGAATGCTCAATATTTCTTCTGAAGGAAGCCTGGTAATTGTAGCGTCAAGTGAAGGTATCGTTCCATTGTATGCTTTCAAGACTCCGTCTGTATTGAATGTAAACAAAAGTTTCAAAACTGCAAAATTTCTGCCGTTTTCAGCCTTCAAATTAACGACCTGAGCAACATACGGGGTGTTGGTATCTTCAATGATTGCAAACCCAGAAAGTGCTAAATTGTCCTCTACGTCATACGCTATTTTAACTAAACTATTTTTTATCTCCAATATTTTCATTAAAACCCAGCTCCTTCATTGAGATTTTATCATGAAAAATCTAATTTGTACACTTATTTCAAGAATTTTAACAGATAATTATAAACATCAATCGTTTGATTGCAAATTTTTAACTGTCTGTCAACAAGACTTTTTATCGTATAAATGTAGCAATCAAGTATTTCTTTTTCAAGCATTTCCGGATTATCAAGGGCTTTAAGCCTTTTTTCATAATCCTCGCGTCCGCGGGTTTCGGGTTCAATTTTATCTGCGAGAAAAATTATTTTTTCAAGCATACTCATCCCGACATGCCCCAGCGTATGCCAGCGCACAGCAGAAAGAATTTCCTCATCTTCAACATTGAAAATTTCACGGGCAAGAACAGCGCCTGCCGGAGCATGAAGGATCTTTGCGTTGTCAGTTTCACCCTCCATAAGCTCAAACGGCGCCCGCCTGACAAGTTCAAGCTGTTTTTCAAAAGGAAGATTTTTAGCACAGTCATGCACAAGCCCAGCAAAATACGCTTTGTCCTCATCATAAGCGCATTTTTCTGCTATCGCCTTTGCAGCCTCTGCCGTTCCAAGCGAATGAACATACTTTTCTGCGGTCAGGTTAACCCTCAGCCATTCTTTTATTTCATCTGTACAAACCATTTTCAATAATGTAATCCTCAACTGTTTTTGGAACAAACTCAGAAATACTTTCCCCGTGTGAAATTCTATTTCTCAATTCTGTTGAAGAAATATCATAAAACGCAAGGTTTGTAAAGTCAAAATCAAAACCTTTTTCCCTCAAATAATCAAACCGGCTCAGGTCACAATCATCTTCGCGCCGTGAAACAATAAATTTAAGAAGGCCTTTAAGCTTGTCCGCTTCATACCAGCTTTCAATTTTTTCAAAGGCATCTGTGCCTATAATAAAATTAAATTTTTCTTCTGTATTGAAAAGCTTGCGCAATTCAAGAATGGTCAAATATGTATAGGATTTTTCATATTTTTGCGCAAGTTGAAATTCTATATCAGAAACCTCAAAACGTTTTTGGCCGTTAATTGCAAGTCGAACCATTTCCATACGGTTTTCAGCACTCACGCCCTGCGTGTTTTTATGAGGCGGAATGTATGACGGAATAAAAATCACTTTTTCAAAATCGAACTTCCTCAAAACATACTGTGCCATTCTTATATGCGCATTATGAACAGGATTAAATGTGCCGCAAAAAAGACAAATATTCATAATTAAATAGCAGTAACTTCCTGCATAATAGTTTCTATAATAACAGAAGATGCTTTTTGAGCTTCAAGATCAATTACTTCATCTTCTTTTTCCTCTTCCTGCGGTTTAACTTCTTCCTTCACGACCTGCGTAGTTTTAACAACGACCGGTTTTGGTGCTCTTGCCTGCAAAATTGCAGGATCGTTTTTGTGAACATTCTGGAGCGCCATAATTTTTTCTACAAATCTTTTTGTTTCTCCGAATGGAGGAACAGTGTTATTATATCTTTTTACGTTTCCCGGGCCTGCGTTGTATGCCGCAAGTGCGAGTTCAACAGAGCCGAACATTCTGTACATTGTAAGATAATATTTAAGCCCGCCGCGGATGTTTTCAGTCAATGAATACGGGTTAATACCGATTTTTTTTGCAGTTGACGGCATTATCTGGAAAACACCGACAGCCCCGCAGGAACTGCGTGCTTCCATTCTGAAATTTGATTCAACCTTTGCAATACTTAAAGCAAGCGCCGGATCAATACCAAGTTCAATTGCCTGATTAACAATAGTTGTTTTAATCTCCTCAAGAGTATAAGCATTTGCTGATGTGCAGCCCAAAAGAAGCGCCAAGCTTAAAATAGTAAATGTTTTTTTAATATTCAATATAACAACCCTCAATCTTGTAAATTGCATTCGGGATTAAATCCCGACAATGTTAACGAAACATTAACTTTATTGACATCATAATTCAAAGCATGCACGAAATCAAGTTTACACAGACGGACACACATTCGACTAAGCCTTAAATTTTCCTTTTATAACTGAACCGCAGGGATTTGTAAATTTTTATTAAACCTTGATAAAACCGCTAATCCGTGTTATCCTGAGAATAGGAATAGATGAGGAGTATAATGTACGAATTTCCCTTTGAACTGGATGATTTTCAAAAAGAGGCCTGCGATTATATAAGTGAAGGAAAAAGCGTTGTGGTATGCGCGCCTACCGGTGCCGGCAAGACCGTCATTGCACAGCACGCAATTCATGAAGCTTTAAAAAATAATACCCGCGTTTTTTATACAACTCCTCTCAAGGCGCTTTCTAACCAGAAATATTATGATTTTTCAGAAAAATACGGCGCTGAAAAAGTCGGGCTTCTGACAGGCGACACATCAATTAACCGCACTGCTCAGATTGTTGTTATGACAACGGAAGTTTTCAGAAATATGCTCTACGGAACAAACCTCGGCGCTGTTGCTGATAATCTTAAAGATGTACGCTACGTAATTCTTGACGAAGTTCACTATATGAACGATGAACAACGAGGAACAGTCTGGGAAGAAAGTATAATTTACTGCCCTACGAATATCCAGATTGTTGCACTTTCCGCAACTGTCGCAAACGCTGATGAACTCACCGAATGGATTAACTCGGTTCACTCGGAAACAAAACTTGTTAATACTGATTTCCGGCCGGTACCGCTGAGATTTTTCTACTTTGACAGTTCTCAGCCGACAAAACTTTTACCGCTCTTAACCCCGAGCGGACAGCTTAATTCCAAAATCAGACCAGAAAAACGCCCTTACGGCAGACACGGAAAATTGAAGGAACAAAAAAGCTATGTCAAAGAAATTGTACAAAATCTTCACGATAACGACATGCTTCCTGCAATTTACTTCACATTCTCAAGAAAAAGATGTGACGAACAAATGGAAAAATGCGCATATTTAGACCTTGTAACAAACGCGGAAAAAGCGCAAATCCGCCAGTTTGTCGAAGAATATATCGCGGAGAACCCGTATCTTTATAACAACAAGCATATTGAATACCTTTATCAGGGCGTAGCTTCACACCATGCGGGGCTTCTGCCTTCTTGGAAAATTCTTGTTGAAAAATTATTTCAGAAAGGTTTAATAAAAGTAGTTTTTGCAACAGAAACTCTCGCTGCCGGTATAAATATGCCTGCGCGTTCAACTGTTATAAGTTCTGTAAGCAAACGCACGGACAGCGGTCACAGAATGCTTACGGCCAGCGAATTCTTACAAATGTCCGGACGCGCCGGACGCCGCGGCATGGATGAAGTCGGATATGTAACGGTTGTCGGAAGTTATTTCCAAACTCCGGAAGAAGTCGCAGAACTTGTCTTGAGCGGTGCAAACCCGTTAGAAAGCCGCTTTTCACCAAGTTATTCCATGGTCTTAAATCTTTTACAACGATTTACACTGGAAGAAGCCAAAGAATTAATTATGAAAAGTTTTGGTTACTTTTCTTCCGGCTCACGCCTTTTCCCGCTACTAAAGCAAAATGAACAATATGATGCGCAGATTAAAGAGCGTCAAATTGACTGTCCGTATTCCAAAAACGATGACACTTTGCGCGAATACCTGTCAATAAAAAATCTTTATATTCAAAATAAAGATACCTACAAAAAAATTCTTAAACAGGAAAGCGCGAAAAACCGCAAAATTTCAGAAGAAATTCTACAATTTTCACGCGATAACAAGAAAAATCTTGAAAAAATGCACACTTTTTGCTGTGATAATTGCAGATTATTCAAAAAGCACTCAAAAAATATTGAAGTAATAGGACGATTAATCGGACACAAACACAAACTTGAAAAAGAGATAGAGCGCCAGCGCGATATTTTCTGGAATAAATTTCTTGCACACAGAAACGCTCTCACTGACGCTGGGTATTTAAAAGATGATTATCCGACAGAGGGCGGGATTACGATATCACAAATCCGCTCGGAAAATGAGCTTTTCCTTGCGGAAATAATTTTCTCTAATGCACTGGAGAATTTAACACCGGCACAGCTTGCGGCTGTTGTCTGTGCGGTTACGACAGAGGATTTGCGCGGGGAATTCCCTTATCTGCCGTTCTCAGAACCTGTCAGAAAATCTCTGAATACTATTCGTAATATCAAGCGGCGCATAGAAAAATTACAGGGGAAATACTTACTGGAAGAACCGCTTTACATTAACACCTATTTTTCTTCCCTGATAGAACTATGGGTTGAGGGGGCAGAATGGGATACAATCGTTGGCCAAATTGATATAGGCGAAGGCGATATTGTCCGTTCTTTTAAACGGGTAGTTGATGTGCTGCGTCAGTTTACAACGATTTCAAATGTGCCTGACTGGCTGGTGTTCACGGCACGCGAAGCAATAGAAAAAATACAAAGGGAGCCGGTTAACTTAGATTAATATTGCACCGTTTGATATCTTTGTGATATAATTTTAATTATGGAATGTCCAAAATGTGGTTATGAAGTAGACGATAATGCAATGACCTGTCCGAACTGTAAGAAGGTCTTAAAATTGATTTGCCCTGTTTGCCGGACAGTCAACACTTCCAATTCATGTAAAAAATGCGGGTTTCCTATCCTTGTCAAGTGTAATAACTGCGGAAAAATCGTTCCGAATATCAAAGGGAAATGTCCGAAATGCGGTTTTGACACTGAAATGTCATGCGTCCTGAATGATGCAAATACAGATATTTATGCAATGATGATTATCGACATGCCTAACATCGACGATATGAAAAATTATATCGGCTCGTCGAAACTTCTTAATAAATTCAAATCAAATACCGACAAAATCATAAAAGATGTTGTTAAAAAATCAAAAAACAAATGCCGTATCTACGACAAGGCCTATATAATCCGTTTTACTAAAGAATACACCTTCTCAAGTTCAGCGGCAAAAGCAATAGAAACCGCACTTGATATAATTCAGGAAATAACCAAGCTTAACTGTAAACTTTCACACAAAAAGAATTGCACTATCAGATGTAATATTACGCTCATAAAAAAAGAAACCTCTGATGATCCGCGTTCGGTAAAATCAGAATTTAATGTAAGTTTTGTAAACCACGACAAGCTTTCTCCTGAAGAACAAATTCTAAACGCATTTCAGGTAATTACAGACTCTTCAATCCACGATATTTTGAAAAACGATTTTGACTTTGAACAGTTGGATTCTGTCATGGTCAAAGATGAAATGGTCATGTTCTATGAGGCAAAAGTTAAGGATAAAATTGAGCTTATTGATGTTTACGATGAGCCTGAAGAAATTCAAATCCCTAATTTTGTTCAAAACATGCTTATGGAACAGGATAAAATAGACGGTCATGCTCTTAGCAAAATGGAAGCTAAAAAAGACCCTGACGCGATTTATGATATGGAAACTATAGGGCTGGAAGATGTGCAGTGCGAATTTATGCGTATTGAAAATGCAGATGTCCTTTTACACATGGTAAACAGGCTTCAGGCTTACCCTAAAGGGATTCTGGCAATTAAGACCGATGAGATTTATAAACCTTATTCATTAAAAATCGTAAACGAAATTGAGGCGCTGGGACTTTATAAAAATATCATCAGCATAACCTGTTATGATGATATGAAATACGCACCGTATTCATTTTTTAGAGATTTGGTTTCAGCAATTTTTGAATACACGGTTTCACAGAAATTATTCTCAACAAATGATTTTTCAATGTTTCAAAATATCGACCCGGATTTGATAATTAGGGATTTAATCACGCTTCATCAGCGTGAAGATAATGATATTCTGGAAACAAGATTTAAATATTATGATATTTTTGCCTCATTGCTAGAGGCAATACCTAACAGCCTTATTTTTATTGAAGATTTTGAAAAAATTGATGCCGGCTCACTTGATATTATGCGCCACGTTCTTGAAGTTTTTGACGAACTTGATATAAGTTATTTAATTTCTTATAACAAGAAATTCTCGCTGCATAAAAATTCAAGCTTCCTGTTGAGTAAACCATACTACTGCGAAATGCTTTTGAAACCGACACCGTTTGAAAAAATTATTGCGGACAATAAAGAATTATATAAAAACATTTTGGATAGTTTTTATCTCCAACGTATTGCGAAATATGCGTGCGGAAGTATATTATTCCTTGACTTTGCGCTGCAGTATCTGCTTGAGCTTGAAGTAATAAAAATTACGGATGACGGATTAAAACTTGCCAAGGCTGAAACTATTATTATCCCGTCCTCCCTCAACAAGCTACTTGTCAGACGGCTTAATCTGATGAAAGATGAGAAAGAAATGCTTAAATTTCTTGCCTCATTAATGCTTCTCGGGACCCGCATTGACGTTCAGACAATGGAATCCCTCGGATATGAAAACAGCGAAGAACTTATTAACAGACTGTCTGCAATGGGTTATCTGTACTATTACAACAACTGTTTCTATTTCCCGAACTACAACCTGTTGAAAGAAAACCTGCTTGAAACAATGAATCAGGATTACCTGAAAGAAGTTGCAGGCGAGTTGTTTGAAAAAGTTTTTGATGAAAATATGCCAAGCCCGACAAAAGCATATCTTTATCACCTGCTAAATGACCATACCGCAGAATTTGAGCAATGGCAGAAACTGGCAAATATTAACCTGTCACTCGGCGATTACTGTTCTTACCTGAACTGCGCGCAAAGAATGATTGATATGGTTAACCAGAATGATGAATACAATCTCGTTGAAGACCCGGAAGGATTTAAAAATGAGATGTATGATGCGATTTCCAACAATATTTTTGAAGTAATTCCTGATAAAACCGGTTACATTGCGGAAGATACGCTCAAAAACCTTGAACGACTGGATGAAAAAGAAAAAATTGTTGAACTTTGTATCAAAATGATTAAAGCAGGCTTGCAGGAAGGCGATTACAACAAGTGTCTTGAACTTATGCACAAAGTGCTTTCACTTCTTCCTAACGCGTCAATTGATCCTAATAACCCGAATTTCGACAAGAATTTCTTCCTTATGTCACTTGTTCACATCGTAATTCTCTTCAATCTCGGCGCAATGAAGGATTGCCTTGATTTAGGATACAAAATTCTTGAATACGTAACCCCTGAAACGCTTGATATGCTTAGACCTGAAGATATGGAAGGCACAGACTTTATCGCAATGCTTTATGATACTGTAGGCTACGTTGCTCTTTGTAATATCTGCCTGCTTGCGGGTAACGTCGGACAATTTTTAGATCTGGTAAAACAGGATTTACCGCAATTACCGGCTTCGTTCCAGTATTTTGTAATTCTGGAAGAACTTCTGAAAGGTAAATTACAAGAGGTTCCTGAAATTGAAATTGCAGCAACAGACAGATTTTCACCTGCCATTTCCTTCATTGTTTCAGCGTTTGCCTTCCACTTTGACGATCCGAAAGCATTTGCTGCCGATATTTACAGGGCAAAAGTTAATGCGAAAAACTGTATGCTGCACAAAATTGAATCAATCTGCGATTTATTTATAGCAAGTGCATACATAAGAATAAATTCTATCCCGAAAGCAAGCCACATCCTGTACGATGTCATAAACACTTCACAGGAAAAAGGTATGGCTGGCGTTGAACTTTTAGCCTGGTACTTTATGAGCAATATTCATATCATGGAAAAACAATACGATACAGCTTACGGTGTAATCAATAATTCCATTATTCAACTTGAAAAGAACAGGCTTCACAGCGAGCTTCTGATAATGCTATTGAACTACAATTTGTATAAAGTATTTATGTTCAAGAGAGATCTTGACAAAGCTCAACTTTGTATAGAACAGGCTATGGCTATAGCAGAAAAACATGATATACTATTCCCGTTTGATGTAAACCCTGAAAGTTACGGGATTCATATAAGCGACGAACTTAAAGAGAAAATTAAAAACGGAGAGCCGATTGACCTTGAAGCTGCCGAAACAGAAGAATTTTTAGAAGGTCTTGCCGAGCAAACAGAACAGGAGCAGCAAGAACAGGAATAATACCTGTCCGGAGGCGGCAGGATATTGAGTCGAAAGGAGAGGGACATGAAAATATTATTTGCGTCAAATGAAATTGCGCCGTTTTCAAAAGCCGGCGGTCTGGCTGATGTGATGGGGAGTTTACCCAAATATCTTGAAAAAGACGCTGAAATTGCAATGTTCACACCGCTTCACGGATTTATTGATAAAGAAAAATACGGTATCAAAGAGCTTCCAAACTCCGATTTATGGATAACATTCGGCTGGCAGCCTCAAAAGTTTAACCTTTTTATGGGAAAGCTTCCGGGAACAGATATAAATGTATTTTTTGTCAAAAATGACTGGTATTTTTCATGTTTTCAGGAGGTTTACCCGAAATGGCTGGATACACGCTACGAACACGAAAGATACGTTGCATTCTCGCTTGCGATTATGGAATATGCAAAACTTTTGAACTTCCGCGCAGACATCATCCACGCAAACGACTGGCACACCGCAATGCTTCCTCTGTACCTGCACAGCAACTACAAATTTGATGAATTCTGGTCAAAAACCAAATGTGTGTTTGAAATTCATAACCTTGCATATCAGGGTGTATGGCTTAACGATATCATTGATTTTGCCAATATGAGAAAAGATATCGTTTACAATGAATGGGGCTGCGAGCATTACGGTTGTGTAAACTGGATGAAGGGAGCAATAAATTATTCGGATAAAATTATTGTTGTATCTCCGACCTACGCACGTGAAATCCTGACCGGCGAATACGGTGAAGGCATGGATTATACACTGCGGGGCTGCACACAGAAGATTGCCGGAATTCTAAACGGTATTGACTATGATGTTTATAATCCGAAAAAAGACAAAAATATCGCGAAAAATTACGATGTAAAATCGCTGGATAAAAAAGAAGAAAACAAAAAAGCACTATGCGAATATTTCGGCTTAAAATATAATCCTGACCGTCCGCTTTTCGGTTTTGTTTCAAGACTTGTTGAGCAAAAAGGGGTTGATTTAATCCGCGATATGGAAAACGAACTTAAAAATCTTGATGCGGATTTTGTATTTCTTGGAAGCGGCGACCGTTCGTATGAAAACCTCTTTATATGGCTTTCAAATAACACGAGCAATATCAGGGCTTACGTCGGATTTGACACAAAACTTGCAAACCTTATATATGCCGGCAGCGACTTCTTTCTGATGCCATCGAAATTTGAACCTTGCGGCTTAAGCCAGTTAATAGCAATGCGATACGGCTCACTGCCTGTTGTAAGGGCAACCGGCGGGCTTGAAGACACTGTGACCGGTTATCCGCTTGATAATTCAACCGGTTTTAAATTCTGGGGTTACAACGGCTGGGATATGCTAAATGCAATAAAAACAGCGCTGTGGGTGTATCAGGATAAATACGTTCTTAACGCAATGAGAAAATCCGCAATGGAAGCAGATTTTTCGTGGAAGAAAAGCGCCGCAGAATACCTCAAACTTTATAAAGAGCTAGTTAAATAAAGAAAGGGAAATTATACACCCTTTCTTTTTAATTCTACAATCAGTCAATAGAGTATTCAACAAAAACGTTTTTTATGCTAATCTGATACTATGAAAAATTCGGGTTATGTTGTATTAGTCATAATTTTAATATTTCTTCTGGGTAAGGCCTGCATTAGGCGCGATATACCGGAAACCCAAATTCAAAAACAAGAAGTTCAACAGGAAAAACTTACACTTGATTTTTACCCTGCAAATCGTAAAAATGTCACAATTAACGGGGTCGATTATATTCAAACAGACCTGCCTGCCGGCAAATTCGGCGGTACAATGATTAATTCCACAATAGGCGAAGGCCCGAAAACGTTTAACCCGTTTAACTCTAAAGATGCAACATCCTCAACTTTTGCCGATATTATGTATGACGGACTTGTGACTATTGATCCAGTGAGCGGGCAATATATTCCAAAACTCGCAAAATCCTTTGAGATTAGCGGAAATGATTATATAGTACATCTGCGCCACGGCGTTAAATGGTCTGATGGAAAACCAATTACAGCGGATGACGTTTATTTTACGTGGAAAAATATTATTTTAGACGGCTACGGAAACACTTCAACAAGAGATTCTATAAGCGTTAGCGGCAAACTCCCAACGGTTCAAAAACTTGATGACTATACCGTAAAGTTTACAACACCGGAGCCGTTTGCGCCTTTTCTGGCATCGCTTTCCACACCTGTTGCCCCTAAACATATATTTGAACCCGCGGTCAAAAAAGGCAAAGAATTTTTCGACACCTTTATGTCAACCAATATTAATCCTAAGGATTTAGTAACCTCCGGCCCGTTCAGAATGGTTGAATACGTTCCCGCGCAACGCGCCGTTTATAAACGAAATCCGGACTATTACATGATAAATTCCAAAGGTGAAAAGCTTCCATATCTTGATAAAATTATTTATTTGATTGTCGGTGATGCCAATAATGAAGTTTTAAAATTTGAAGGCGGAGAACTTGACGTTATCGGTGTGAAAGGTTCTGATGTTCCCCGTTTTAAAGAACGGCAGACACACGGCGATTTTTCAATGATAAATCTCGGCCCCGACACCGGAACAATGTACCTTTCAATGAATTTAAACGACAGAAAGGATGAAAACGGAAAGCCTTATGTTGACCCGATAAAGGGGAAATGGTTCCGCGATTTGAACTTCCGCAAAGCCGTTGACCTTGTCATCGACAGGGAAAATATGGTTTACAATATTGCAAACGGATTTGCCAAACCGCTGTTTACACCGGAAAGCTTAAATTCAATCTTTCTTAATGAAGAATTAAAGCCGTATCCGCGGGATGTTGAAAAGGCGAAAGAATTTTTGCGCGCCTCGGGCTTCACGTGGGATAAAAAAGGCAGACTTCGCGACAAAGACGGCAACCGCGTTGAATTTGACCTTTTGACAAACGCGGGTAACAGCGAACGCGAAGCCATAGGCGTTATGGTCAAGCAGGATTTAGAAGATTTAGGGATGAAAGTCAACTTCAAACCGATTGAATTCAATTCGCTTGTAAATAAATTACTTTCAACCTATGAATGGGATATGGTTGTAATGGGGCTTACCGGCTCCCCGCTTGAGCCGAACGGCGGGAAAAACGTATGGCTTTCAAACGGCGCCTTACACATGTACAACCAGCGCAAACCCGCAGAAGCCGGTGTAAACCTTTTACCGTGGGAAAAAGAACTGGATTACCTTTTTGAAAAAGGCGCGACCGCGCTTTCATTTGAGGACAGAAAGAAATATTATGACCGATATCAGGAAATAATTTACAATGAAAAACCAATGATTTATCTCTATTCGCCGGTCAGGATAAGCGCGATAAGGAATAAATTTAAAAATGTTTACCCGACCTCACTTGGCGGCATAATCCATAATATTGAAGAGATTTATATTGATACGGGGGGCGGAAATGGACATAATTAAATATATTCTAAAACGCATTTTACAAACCATTCCGCTTCTGATAATCGTATCCGTCGTAAGTTTTGCACTGATAAGACTTTCGCCGGTTGATCCGCTTGCGGAACTGCGTTTAAACCCTTCAATTTCGCAAGAAACTCTGGATAGAGAACGCGAACGGCTGGGACTAGATAAAAATATAGCGGTTCAGTATGGACTGTGGGCAAAATCTTTTATCAAAGGTGATTTGGGAATAACTTCCAATGGTGAATCGGTAGCGCAAAAGCTGAAAGAGCGAATTCCGAACACACTGCTTTTGACAACAATCGTAATTTTTTTAACGTGGCTTGTAGGAGTGCCGCTCGGAATAATTGCCGCCGTAAAATGGAAATCACCGCTGGATAGGATTTTAACGGTTCTGACAAGTATCGGTATGGCAATACCGTCATTTTTCTTTGCAGTTTTGCTTTTGATTTTTGCCGTTAAAACCGGCTGGTTTCCGATTGGCGGGCTGACAAGTTCCAATTTCCTTGAAATGAATTTAGGTCAAAAAATCCTTGATATAACCAAGCACCTGATTTTGCCTGTGACGGTACTTTTTACGATTTCGCTTGCCGGCTTGCAGCGGCAGATGAGAGGAAACCTGCTGGATGTTCTTGACAGCGATTATGTAAAATTTGCGCGTGCAAAGGGCATCAGCGAGTTTAAAGTTGTATTTAAACACGCGTTAAGGAACGCAGTTAATCCTATGATTACACTTCTGGGGTTTGAGTTTGCGGGATTGCTGAGCGGGGCTGCGCTTACGGAATATGTTTTCCAATATCCGGGATTAGGCCGTTTAATCCTTGAAGCAGTCATGAAATCCGACATTAATCTTGTAATGGCATCACTGATGATGGGAGCAATCATGCTTATTTTAGGCAACTTAATAGCAGATTTGCTATTAATCTTTACCGACCCTCGAATCAGGACGGGAGGAATTAAATAATGTTCAAAGAAATCTTTAACGGCTTAATTAAGGATAAATTTGCAAAAATCGCGCTATGGGTGCTTTTTATAATCTATTTTGCGCTGGCTTTCGCAAACTTTATTGCGCCTTATAGCAAGGATTTTGCGAACAGAAGCCTTGCATACGCGCCGCCTTCCAAAATCTTTACGATTGATGAGAAAGGGAAATTATCAAGACCATATACATATAATTATAAGCGCTCATTTGACGAAACGAATTTCAGCATCTACCGGCTTGACCGTTCACAGAAATACTATCTGAAGTTCTTTGCCCGCGGTGAGGACGGTAAATTTCATCTCGTGACAGTGGATAAAGGCGGGCAGCTTTTTCTGCTGGGCACTGATATCAACGGCAGGGATGTATTTTCAAGAATACTTTTCGGCGGCCGGATTTCTATGACAATAGGATTTCTGGCACTTTTTGTACTATTTCCGATTGGAATGATTTACGGCGGGGTTTCGGGATATTTCGGCGGAAAAGTTGACGCTGTGATGATGCGGATTGCAGAAGGAATTATGTCAATTCCGAGTTTTTATCTTTTAATCATATTAGCGTCAATTCTGCCGGCCGGTATGACAAGTATCCAAAGATTTATGTTGATAGTTATAATCCTTGCATTTATTGGCTGGGCAGGCTTCGCGCGGGTTGTCAGAGGTATGGTTTTATCTATAAAAAATCAGGAATTTGTTCAGGCCGCGAAATCAATCGGCGCATCAGATTTCAGGATTATCACAAAGCATATTCTCCCCCAGACAACGAGCTTTATAATTGTTGCGATAACCCTATCCATTCCGTCATATATTCTGTCGGAATCGGGGTTAAGCTTTTTAGGTCTAGGTATTCAGCAGCCTGATGCAAGCTGGGGGAATATGCTTAAAGAAGCGCAGGTATTCTCAAACATTATTTACCGTCCGTGGCTTTTGACACCGGGGTTCCTGATATTTATAGCAGTTTTGTCCTTCAACCTTATCGGCGATACGATTAGGGATATCTTAGACCCGAAATCAAAAATAAGGTAAAAGCGACATACCAACTGTTTAATGCCGGCACTATAAGAGTATTTTCACCATTTTGAAACCAACACGCGAAATCGGCTCATGTCATTGCGAGCGACCAACGGGAGCGTGGCAATCCAGTCAACCCACATTGGCCTAATATTATTGTTAAACGTGACCGTAAGTTCGACTTCCACACATGAAACCGGCTTGACCGCCGGTGGATTGCCACGTCGTTCACTACGTTCACTCCTCGCAATGACGAATAGTTGTTTCGCCCCATTGCCCCATTGCCTTATTTACTTATTGCCTTCTTTATACTTTCATCAAGCTGCCGGCAGCGTAAACCAGAAGGTACTGCCGTAATTCAGCCGCGATTTAAAATCAATATGCCCCTTATGCGCATCAACTATCGTTTTACACAAAAATAACCCCACACCCGATCCCTGCTGGCGCTTCAATTGATCCTGATTAACCTGAGAGAAAAATTTAAAAATTTTGTTGTAATCCTTTTTACTTATTCCGTCACCCGTATCTTTAATCTCAAAAACAAATTCGCCCTTCTCGTTGCGGTAAGAAACAATCGTAATTTTACCGTTAACTTTATTAAATTTTACCGCGTTACTTATAAGATTAAGAACAAGCTGGCGGAACCGCCTTAAATCCGCATTAATCTGCATTTCCATTAAAGTATAGCGAACCTCAAGATTTTTCTCTTTTATCTGATTTTCAAGCGACTCAAGAATTTCAAGAATAACGTGTTTGGGCGAAAATTGCTCATATTGCAATTCCAATTTCCGGCTCTGGGAACGCGAAAGATCCAGTACATCCAGAATCAGCCCGAGAAGAAATTTTGACGAATTAGAAATATTTTTGATATATTTTTCAAGCTCGGGATTTTGATTTTTCAACTGTAAGATATCAGAAAAACCGATAATAGAATTTAACGGAGTTTTAAATTCATGCGAAATACTGGCTAAAAACTCCATTCTTTCCTTAAAAGTACGCTCGTTTTCCTCCTTCAGGGAGATAATTTCAAGTTTTTGGGCGGCAGTTTCCAGAATAAGGCGTACAAAATCCGAGTTTTCACTGCGGAAATTATTATTCTTGCCAAGCACCCCCAGCACTCCCTGAAGATTTTTAGAAAAAATTACCGGCTCAACAATCAGGTCATCTTCTGATATAGAATTTATAAACTCCAGAATATCTTCCGGCTCAAAAGTATTCTCAAAATAATCAACAACAAGCTTATTAATTTTTTGCACCCTCTCAGGCATCATTGCAAGCCTTTCCCGAGCATCATAAGAACAGACTTTATGCATAGGTTTGTTTGTCTCGGGATTAATCAAAAGCACCCAGACAGCACCGGCGTTCACAGCCCCACGCAGATACACCGTTAAATATTTTAATGTGTCTTTCAACCCCGTTTTAGTATTAAGATTCCTCAAAAAATCATAAACATCTTTTTCTTTTAACATATTCATTGTATAATAAGTATACTATGAAGAAAAAATTATTTGTATTATCCGGTTCGTCAGGTGTTGGGAAAGGCACTGTTATAAACGGGTTTCTTAAACGAAATCCTAATTACAGCCTTTCAATTTCCTGCACAACACGCGACAAGCGCCCGGGCGAGCAAGACGGTGTGAATTATTTTTATCTGACACGTGATGAGTTTGAAAAAAGTATTAAAAACGGCGAGTTTCTTGAATGGGCGGAATTTGCACAAAATCTTTACGGCACGAAACGCGCATTTGTTGATAAATGTCTGAATAACGGCAAAAATTTAATCCTTGAAATCGAAACGGTCGGCGCCTTAAAAGTTAAGGAACAGATGCCGGATGCGGTTTTAATTTTTATAGCACCGCCAAGCCTTGAAGAGCTTGAGCACCGTTTGCGCAACCGCCATACAGAAGATGAAGCAACTATTCAAAAACGTTTAAGCGCGGTTAGAGAAGAAATTGAACGCGCAAAAAAATATGATTACACAATCGTAAACGATGAAGTTGACTCTGCTATTCTAAAATTGGAAGAAATCATCAAAAAAGAGGCGGCAAATGTGTAATTTAAGCGGCAAAACTGTTCTTATAGGCATTACCGGCGGGATTGCAGCCTATAAGGCTTGCGAACTTGTCAGAATGTTTAAACGCAACGGCGCAAAAGTCAAAGTCATTATGACCCCGAATGCGCTGAATTTTGTCACCGAACTAACCTTGCAAAACTTATCACAAAATAAAGTCGCTATCCACGAGTTTGAAATTGAGGATTTCAAACCGGAGCATATCTCACTGGCGGATGAAGCAGATATTTTTGTGATAGCTCCAGCTACCGCAAATACTATTTCCAAACTCGCAAACGGAATTTGCGATAACCTTCTGACATCTGTTGTCTGCGCGTTTAAAAAGCCTGTTATTCTTGCACCTGCAATGAATTGCAATATGTGGGAAAACAAAATTATTCAAGAAAACCTGAAAAAACTGGCAGAACTTAATTACAAAATTGTAGAGCCTGAAAGCGGATTTCTGGCATGCGGCGACGAAGGACAGGGCAGACTCGCATCTCTTGATAAAATCTTTGACAGCGCAATCACTGAACTAACCGCAAACCTGCCGCTCGAAGGTAAGAAAATCTTAATCACTGCAGGCGGTACAATTGAAGAAATTGATCCGGTCAGATATATTTCCAACTATTCCTCCGGCAAAATGGGCTTTGCTCTCGCAAAAACCGCAAAAGCTCTTGGTGCGGAAGTAACTCTTATTTCAACCGTTCCTGCATCCGGCACCATTATGGTAAAATCCGCTCTTGAAATGCAAAAAGAGGTTCTGACACATTTTGAAAATATGGATGCGGTTTTTATGGCAGCAGCGGTCGCGGATTTCAGGGTAAAAGAAACCGCAGAACAGAAAATTAAAAAATCCGGCGGAACCGATGAAATAACCCTGACGCTTGTCAAAAATCCGGATATTTTAAAAACCATTTGCGATCTAAAAAAAGAAAAACATTTGAACGTACAAATCATAGGTTTTTGCGCTGAAAGTGAAAATCTGCTTGCTAATGCAAAAGAAAAAATCGCCCAAAAAGGCTGCGATTATCTTATTGCAAACGACATCTCCCGCAAAGATATCGGCTTTGGCAGTGACGAAAATGAAGTTCACATCTTAAACGAAAACGGCGGCATTGAAAAGATAGAAAAAACTTCCAAAGAAAATATTGCAAAAGAAATTTTAAAAAGAATATGGTCAACAAATATGAATTAACAAAAATCATAGAAAAATCGGCGCCGCCGGAGAGTGCAGAGCCGTGGGATTTAAGCGGCTGGATTGTTGAAACGCCTAATCCGGAGGTCAAAAAAGTCATGCTTTGCCTTACCGTGACAGAGGATATTTTAAATCAGGCACAAACCCAATCCTGCGATATGATAATTTCACACCACCCGCTGTTTACGGTGCCTATTAACTTTTATAGAGGAATTGATATCTACTGCGCGCACACAAACCTTGACAAAGCACCGTGCGGCACTACAGAAACACTGATTAAAAAGCTTGGGTTTTCAATAAACCGCGGAATTGAACATGAATTTCTCCGTTTTTACGACAGCGTTATTAGCTTTGAAAAACTACTTGAAATTTTGAAATCTGTTTCAAAAAGCATTCGCTATACGAATCCGAAAAACCTGCAAACAATCAAGCGTATAGCATTTTGCGGCGGAAGCGGAACTGATTTCTGGCATGACGCGCTGGAGTGCGGAGCGGAGGTATTAATCACCGGAGATTTAAAATTCCACACGGCACTTGATAGCGAAATCGCAATTATAGACATAGGACACTTTGAGAGCGAAATCCCTGTCTTAGACGAATTAGTAGAACTTCTAAACAAAAAAGCACCGGTTATAAAAGCGCAGGAAAAAAGTCCGATTATACAAATAAATTCTTGACATTAAAAATTGAGCGAGTAGAATAATAAATGTAGCCGAAAGGTTGTGACGCAGATATAATGGGGCGTCGCCAAGCGGTAAGGCAGCGGGTTTTGGTCCCGCCATTCAGAGGTTCGAATCCTTTCGCCCCAGCCATAAAAAAAGACCTGAAATTCATTCAGGTCTTTTTTTTCTTATGTTGTTAAATTTAGTTATAAAATTACATTTAATATTAAAGATTTTTGTTTAGAGTAACGATAAATATGTTGGAGGTGTAAATGGGTAATATTAATATTTCACATCTTTCTTTATCAAAGCTTAAAAAAGAAGACATACAAAAGCAATTTGCAAATGACAGCAGACTTGATAAGATTTTGCTTATATTTGATAAAATTAACAGTTTAGATGGTGAAATTGGTAATGAGCTAAGTACCTGTGATTTAGCGGAAATGAAAAGCGTTGAATCTGGTGAAAGGTCTGATGGTTCATATAAAAAAGCTTTTCTTGAAGGGAAATGGGATAATATCATTACCGATTTTGAATTAAACGAGTATATGAAAGAAGCAAAGGAATTTTACGGAGGCGAGATTGAAGTTGAAGATTTCCGTAAATTTTTGAGTTTTGCAGCAAGTAAAGGACAAGTTTCTTACCAGAAGCGTCTTGAAGAGGTTTCTAAAAAAACAGGCATGTCACAAGAATTAATAGAAAAGCTTGGCGGGCCATTTATAGCAGAAAGTTACAAAGTTGTTGAAAAAAACGGACAGAAGTTTTACAGAAGAGAACTTGAAGGATTTTATGAAATTTATGACGAAGCGGGGAATCTGATGGAGCAATCATTTTCCGGAGATTTAGCAGATGACGAGAATACCCAAGAGATAAAGAAGTTCGATAACAGCGGCAGAGTTGCATCCCAGACATATATTAATAAACAAACAGGTGAACAGACAAGGTACATTTATAATAAGGATAAAAACGGCAAAGATTTTAAACTTCATATAAAAAATGATGTTGCAATTAGTCAATCGTATTCACAATTAAATGATCCGAATGAGCGTAATATGAAACTTGAAGATATTGTATTTGGCGCAGGGACTACAAATTCTACGAAGGTTTCATTCAAATATGATGAAAATAACCATTTAACGGGAATTGAAATAAAAGATTCTACCCTTGAAGAAGAGAAACCACATGGTTTTATAACTGACGGAGAGCTTTTTTTGACACATATTCCGAAACGAACAACAATTGACGATGCAACTGTTGCTTCTATTCAACAAATGGTAGACGGCGGAGCAAGATACGGAGAAGATTATGAGCTGAAAATTATTGACGGTAAATTACAGATTATTCCGAAAATTATAAATAAATCGGGCACCGAAACTCCGCCGCTTACAGGAGAAGCATTTGATAGATACAAAGAGCTTACAGGATCCGGCATTCATGTTGGTGAAGATTTTGATGTTATATATGAGGAAAACGGTAATATCCGGTACAAATTAAATAATAACCAGTCAAAAGAATATAGTGCTAATTACAGAAGTGAAATTTACGATAAAGACGGAAATTTTGTTTCTTCTCTTACGGTGAAAGATGAAGAAGTTATATATGAAACAATGTTTAATGGAAATAAGCAAACCGTAAAAATGCCATTTGACAAAGCATTTTTGCAATTGATTACTGAAAAAAACTTTAGCATGGCAGGTGAAATTCTAGGCAGAGATGATGTTATTAGCGGAGGTTACAACATTTATCCTGCAGCCGAAAAATATAAAGAATTGACAGGGCGTGAGCTTATAGGGGATGTATATGATGCAATTCAAATTGAAAAAGATGATAAAAAATTATCCGGTATGCAAAATCTTATGTCAAAACTTCAGCCACATAGAGCGACTTTGGATTATACGAAAGATGGCTTTATAAATAATTATAAAGAAGGTTATAATCAGTTTAAAGAAATATTGAATTTTAATCCCCAAAATTCAAAAATTGCAGATATGTTACCCAAAATTCACAGAGTTCAAAAGGGTGAAAAGGCTTATATTGAGCAAATAAACAATGATTCTTTTGAAGTAAGTTTTTCAAACGGTCTAATAGCTGTAAGTAAAAATGGAGATACTCCTAAAACTATTGATGTAACCGCATTGCCTGAAGATTATGTTAAACAGGTTTTTATGGAAGTGAATTCGCAGGTATTATATGATATAGCTTTACATGCTGTTCGGATAAAGCTGGATGATCATATGAATGACCGTTCAATTGGCGGTTCTACAAATGGTTACTATTCACCCTCAGATGGAAGTATTACTCTTGATCCGAATGCTTTAATCGGCAAGCGTGCCCTTCTGACAATTGCTCATGAAGCCGGTCACATGTGCGATTATATAGATGATAAGGATAATGCAGTAAAAGTATTAAAAGAAATGATTAAAGATCCAATGTTAATGCTCAACAGGGACAAACCACTTACAGTGCAGGAGCTTTTGGACAATTGGGGAACACTTCAGCCAGTCTCTGTAGCTGATGACAAATTAAATGCAATATTTGAAAAGGAAATGCAAAATTTCAGACAAAACGGTTCTGACATAAATTCAAATGCAACATATGCTTTAAGCAATCTGCAGGAATTCTTTGCAGAATCATATGCATTGCTGAATACAGGCAATTGCAAATCAGAATATGTAATAGGGACTTTTTTCCCGGAATCCTTTGCGCGTGTAAAAGAACTTATTGATATAAATCGTACAAAAAAGGAACAATCAGCTCAACAGTAATAAAAGAGCGCAGTTTTAAAAACTGCACTCGTACATTCGTACATTATATATAAATTATTGAAATAAACAGCGGGACTTGCGGAATAATACCTATTTTATAAAAGTATCCTGCAACTTTTCTAAAAACAGCTTAGCGGCAGGCGAAAATACTTGATATTTTTTCCAGACTATATCAAGACCGGATTCAAGTTTTGGTTTAAGCGGACGGAAACAGAGTATGCTTTCTGATGAAGTATCAACTAGCTTATCAAGAGTTATCGCATATCCAATACCCTCTTTAACCATAATTGCAGCGTTATAAACAAGGTTGATGGTCGCTACCGTATTCAAATTTTCAAATTCGCCCTGAAACCAGTCAATAAAATCATTTTTACCTGAAATTTTTCTCATAGCCTGCCGTGAATTAATAAGCGGCAAGCCCCTTAAATCTTCAAGTTCAACGTAAGCTTTTTGAGCAAGCGGACAGTCTTTTCGCATAACAACGCCCCAGACATCTTTATCCGGAAGCGTTATATTATCATATTTTGACAGATCCACAGGCTGAATTAAAACACCAAAATCCAAAAGGCCTTTATCCAGCTTTTCCGTAACATCCTCGGCATTCCCGCTGAAAATATGGAATTTTATGTCAGGATAGTCAGCCTGAATTTCTTTGATAATTTCAGCGATATATTTCATACAGTCAGATTCGCCGCCGCCGATATAGATATCACCACTCACGGTTTCACTTATAGATAAAAGTTCCGCTTCGGTTTTTTCAACCATATCAACAATTTCTTCTGCCCGTTTTCTCAAAATCATACCTTCAGGCGTCAGCGTAACTTTATACTTGCCGCGAAGCAGCAATTTTTGCTTTAATTCTTTTTCCAATTCTTGTAATTGGCGTGTCAAGGTTGGCTGTGTCAAATGCAAAGAGTTTGCGGCCCCTGTGATGCTGCCCTCACGTGCTACAGCTAAAAAATATTTCAAAACCCTCAGTTCCATATTTGTATAATACAATATTTTAATTATGCCTGTCAAGTATTTTTAATTATGTAATATAAGCATTTGCTATTTTTGAAAAATAGTAAATAATAAAGATATAAGGAGATAATTTTCGTGACAAAGTTCGACAACAAAACTTTACAAAATTTGAAAGACGCGGATTGTACTACGGATATCATTTCACGATTTTTTCAGCTTGAAGAGTGCGGTAAAATAACAGAACAGTTAAGATTACTTTTCGCACACAGAAAATTTCTTCTTGATAAACTGCATAAAAGCCAGAAACAGATAGACTGCCTTGATTATTTAATTTTCAATATTCAACAAAAACAGGGAGCGAAAATTCTATGAAAAATAAAATATACAATAAAACCTATGACAAAGAACGTTCATTATATAATATCAAAGATACAGAAGTCGTATCCTGCCGGTTTGCCGGTGATGCGGACGGAGAGTCGGTTTTAAAAGAATGCAGAAATTTTGTTGTAGACGACTGCTCATTTTCATTACGCTATCCGCTGTGGCATGCGAAAAATTTCAAACTTATAAATTCCTCCCTTGATGAAAAATCACGTGCACCGCTCTGGTACGGCAAAGACGGGCTTATTCAAAACTGCAGGATAAATACCGTAAAATGCCTTAGAGAATGTAAAAATATTACAATAAAGAACTGCGATACCAGTTCTGACGAATTCGGCTGGAAATGTTCCAATGTAGAAATTCAGGATTCAAAAATAAACTCTGTATATTTTCTGTTTGAAGCAAAAAATATTGAGATTAAAAATCTTGAAATGAGTGGAAAATATTCGCTTCAATATATGAAAAATGTCAAAATTTCAGACTCAAATCTGGATACAAAAGATGCTTTCTGGCACAGCAAAAACGTTACAGTAATAAATTCACACCTGAAAGGTGAATACCTTGGCTGGTTCTCTGAAAATCTTACACTTATAAACTGCAAAATTACGGGCACACAACCGCTTTGCTACTGTAAAAACTTGAAACTTATCAACTGCGAAATGGAAAACACAGATTTATGCTTTGAATATTCAGATGTAAATGCGGATATAAAAGGGCATATAATTTCAGTAAAAAATCCAAAATCCGGAGTCATAAAAGCCGGCAGCGTTGGTGAAATTATAATGGAAGATGCTGTTATGACGTGCAGGGGAAAAGTTTTAACCCGCAGTGATAAATGTAACAACGAAATTTTAAATAAATGTTTTGCGTAAAGGAGATTAACAAAAATGGAAATAATAAGAGTCAATACCCCGCGCGGACTGGAATTAAAAGGGGCGATATGGGGAAATACAGATATGGGCACCATTGTCATTATGATGAGCGGAATCTGCTCAAATGTATTTCAGAATGATTTATTAACTGCAACAGGAGAGCTGCTTAGCCGTAACAATATAGCGTTTATCGCAGGACATGCCATGGATGCATTTTCCTGCATAGCTTATTCTGATTTTTCAACCGGCAAGCAGAAATATACCGGTGTTGTTTTTGATGACTTCTCGCTTGCTTATGAAGATGTAGAAAGTTATGTTAAATATGCAGTAGAACTGGGATTTAAAAGAATAATACTGGCAGGTCACTCTCTCGGATCGAACAAGATTATTCACTATCTCGGGAACACGCCTGATAATTTTGTGGATTATTTTCTGGTAACAGCGCCTGTCGATCTCGGGCACTGGTTTGATGTTATGCCAAATGTAAAAGAATGCATTGCACTTGCGCAAAAATTTGAAGAGGAAAGCAGAGGAAGCGAGATTTTACCGTACCTCTTCGGCGGGTTTTCTCCAATGTCAGCAGATGCAGTATTGAGTTTTTATAATGCTTTTAATCTTAAAAACTGTCCTGTAATCAGCGGGGATGGCGAAACGAATTCTCTTTACAATATAAAACCAAACGGGGCTTTTATAATCGGTTCAAAAGACAGCCTGACAGAGGGTGACCCGAAAGGATTTATGGAAAAGATAAATTCCTGCTGCAAAAGCCCCCAAAATAATAAGGTGATTGTAGTTGAAAACGCTTCCCATATTTTCTACGGCAAGCATGAAGAATACGCTCAAACAATTCTGAATACCGTTATCAAGCAAGATTGCATTTCTGCGGTAAGTTAAACAACTTACCGCAGCTTATAATCATTAATATTAAATTCTCGCATGCCCTTAGAAATTGCCTGCTGGTCAGAGCGGGTATCTTTAAAAGTTAAAAGTTCTTTACTCGGGAGTTTGCCTTTTGAAAACGGCTCTAATATACCTGAAGCGTCAAGACGCGCAATCCAGAGTGACAATTTTTCCGGAAACCCTAAAAACTTACAGGTATGACCGAAAAAAATGTTTGAAATATCATTTCCAGATACAATTTCATCTTTATATCGGGCATACTGCACATGTCCATTTTTATCTCTTCCCGGGAATGCTGGAAGAAATTTTGTATCCCAGCGCTCACCTGTTCCAAAATTACGGCACATTTTCCACAGAACCCTGAAATAGCCAAATGGTTTACGTTTTGTATCCTTTAACTCCTGAAAAACATTTTCTTCAAAAGTATGCAAATCTGGTGTTATATCAGGCAGCCGTCCTCTAAACTTATTAGACGAAGAAAGAATCACAGGAAACTTATATTCTTTTGCACCGGTATGACCCTTATACGCAGCATTAGTGTAGTGTTGAATTTTATTTGCCAAACGCCACTCCGCCATCTGTTTTTTATTAAAAGAGCCAAAATTAACATCAGATATTTTAATAGTGTCCATACAATAGAGTAAAACTCCACAAAAATAAATTTGCGCGAATGTAAAGCCTCCGGAAGTTATCCGGAGGCTTTTTTCTTTAAATAATTACCAGAGGTTTAATCAAATCACGCGGTTTATCTTTCATCAGCATAAGCGCCGGTTCAACCCCATCCAGTCCGTTGAAAGTATGGGTTATCAATTTTTCCGGATGAATACGGTGGGTTAAAACAAGACGTGCCAGTTTTTCCGAACGCAATCTTCCGCCCGGCATCAAACCGCCGACAATTTGTTTATGCCCCATACCGCAGCCCCATTCAGTTCTCGGAATTTTAATATAATCGCCTTCACCAAGATAATTTACGTTACCGATTTTACCGCCCGGTTTCAGCATTCTAATTGCCTGATCAAATGTATCATTATCACCGCCGGCAACAATAACTCTATCTACGCCATACCCGTGGGTTTTATCCAGAATTTGTTCGACGATATCGCCTTCTTTATAGTTAATAACATCAGTAGCGCCAAATTCTTTTGCCAAATCAGAACAATTTTTTCTTGAGCCGACAGCATAAATATTTGCAGCGCCTCGGATTGCAGCTGCGGCAACAGACATCAGCCCGACAGGCCCTATCCCTATAACTGCAACATTATCACCAAATTGAACATCAGCGAGTTCTACGCCATGAAAACCGGTTGGAACCATGTCGCTTATCATACAAGCCGCGCCTAAATCCATACCTTCCGGCAGGTGCGCTAAATTACCGTCAGCATCGTTTACATGAAAATATTCAGCAAAAACGCCGTCTTTAAAGTTAGAGAATTTCCACCCCGAAAGCATACCGCCTGAATGCATTGCGTAACCTTCCTGAGCTTCTAAAGAATTCCAGTCCGGCGTGATAGCAGATACTAAAACCCTATCACCCGGTTTAAAATCTTTGACAAGCGTCCCGACTTCAACTATCTCGCCGACAGCTTCGTGTCCTAAAATCATATTATGCCTGTCACCAATAGCACCCGCCCAAACCGTGTGAACATCTGATGTACACGGAGCTAGCGCAATCGGTTTACAAATTGCATCCGTAGGCCCGCAAGCCGGCGTATCCTTCGTAATCCAGCCTGTTTCGCCAATTTTTAACATTGCATAACCTCTCATAATAACCTCCTAAATTAATTTTACAGAATCGACTATAATAGAATAACACTTTTGAACAAACTTCTCAACCCATAAAAAAAGGGTACATAAAATGTACACCTTTTTTACGTTTTAAATAAGCCAAATCCTATTTAACAACTTTAGCAATTTCAGCAGTTATATCTTCACCGCCGTAAAGAACTGTTGATTTAGATAATACTAAATCGTAACCGTTAGCTTTTGCCTGAGCTTCAATTGTAGCAGAGATATTTTTGTCGATTTCGGAAAGTTTTTTTGCATAATCTTTTGCATTTGCTTCACGTTTTTTCGCAAGCTCACTTTCATATTTTTTCAACAATTTTTCTTTGCCGGCTTCTGTTTGCTGCTTAGCAACATCAGCTCTTACAACATCCAGCCATTTGTTAAGTTCCTGAGATTTTTTAGCCTGTTCATCTTTTAATGCTTGAACCTGTTTTGATTCAGATACAATTTTAGGTACATCTACAACAGCAACTTTACCCGGAACGCCTTCTGCAATAGCTGCACTGCCAAAACCAATACCTAAAACCAGTGCTGTTACCGCTGCAAATTTCAAATCTAATTTCATATTTTCTCCTTTCAAACTATAAATAGCTCCAAAACACTATTTATTTTACCTTATTTTATAACCATTGGACAGTAATTATTAAAATATATTAAGATTAAAGCCCTCTTGCGAGGGCTTTAAAATTTTATTTGAAAATAATAAAAGAATTATCAGTTTCAAAACTTAATATTTAGATAAAAGGTCTTTAAATTTTAGCAGCGGTCTTGCACTGGTTTCTCTAAATTTCTCAGTTCTTGCAATCATTTCAGGACTTTGCCCGCCGTTATAGAAAAATTTGGAATGAACTTTTGTAAATTTATTTGTTGCTTTTTTTAAAAAGGTCAATAGAGCGTGAGAATCATAATCTATGATATTGTCCACTTTTTCATTATTGGTATAAAAATTTGCATCAAAGCATTCAAAGGGCTTTGGACGTCTTATAGTAGGTTCTATTACTACGGTTCTGTCCGGCAAAATTGCTGAAGCCTTTGTTTGAAAAAGTTCAATAGTATCTTTAGGCAATTCTCTAAAAAGATAAGAATCCGCCATTTCAACAAGTTTGGAGTTTTCTTTGACTAAGACTTTAAATCCAAAATCAGGATTATTTTGTGACATATTCAATGAATTTACGGGTAACATGTATTTAATCTCCTTATAGTAGGGAGAAAAACCGTAAAAAATATTTTTGCTACCCTGAAACTACTTTATGCTGACGACGCAAACGCCGTCACCGCCTTCGGAATCATTTCCCGGCCTGAAAGATTTTACGTAAGGCGACTCCGAAAGATATTCACGAACAGCGCTTTTCAGAGCACCGGTTCCGTGCCCGTGGATTATAATTACCTCTTGAAGTCCGGCAAGACTAACTTCATCGAGATAAAGTTCAACGCTATCAAGTGCATCTTCAACCCTGAACCCGCGCAAATCCAGACGGGTCGATACAGAATATTTTCTTAGATTAAAGTTTTGCGTTGTGTTTGGTGCGTGATATTTACCTGAGTTATCAAAATTTTTGTTATACGGTGCAAGTTTTTCAACAGGAAGTTTTGTCGTCAAATTACCCATTTTAACCTGAACTTTACCGTTTTTATCAGGCTTCGAAAGAAGTTCTACAATCTGGTTAAGCTCTTTAACCGTAAGTTTTGTTCCGATTTTCACGGAATTCCAGTCGATTTCGCCGTATTCTTCTTTAACTTCATAATCATTAAGCTTGTCTTTGAATCCGCCTTCAAGCTGAGCAAGCCTTGCATAAGCTCTGCGCGCAAGTTTTTCTGACTTCTCGCGGCGAAGCTCATCCATAATACCCTTTATTTCTGCCTTAACATCAAGTATTTCTCTGTCAAATTTATCTTTTATAATTTTCACTGTTTTCTTTTTATCTTTTTTCAGGTGAGATAAATTGTCTTCATACTCCTTCTTAATTTCGTCAGTAGTTTCGCGCAGTTCCTGTGCGGTTTGAAGTTCGCGTGAGAGTTTCTGCTGGGTTTCCTGCAATTTTTCAACAACAATAATGGAATTATCTTTCTGTGAATGCAGCATTTCTTTTGCCCTGTCTGCGATTTCAGAAGGCAAACCAAGATTTGAGGCAACCAGAATGGCGTTACTAAGCCCCGGGATTCCGATTAAAAGCTTATAAGTAGGTTTCAACGTTGTAACATCAAATTCAACAGAGGCATTTTTAAAGTACGGGTTTGTGTATTCTAGCGACTTTAATTCACCATAGTGTGTCGTAACAATAGACGTTATATTCTTTTCTGCCATATATTCAAGGATAGTCTTTGCAAGAAGCGCGCCTTCTGTCGGGTCTGTACCGGCACAAATTTCATCAAGAACCACAAAGGATTTATCATCAGCTTTATTTAAAATTTCAATGATATTTGTCATGTGAGAAGAGAAAGTTGAAAGCGACTGCTGGATACTCTGAGCATCCCCGATATCTGCAAAAACGTGTTTAAACGGATAAATATTTGCAGCAGCGCAAGGCAGAAACATTCCGGCTTTTGTCATTAAGACAAAAAGCCCGACGGTTTTTATTGTAACGGTTTTCCCGCCTGTATTAGAACCGGTAATCACTATACAGTGACAATCTTTCCCGATTTCAATATCATTTGCGACAACATTTTGAACAACATCAATCAAAAGCGGATGGCGCATTTCCTCAAGCTTAATAAATTTTTCACTATTTAGTGTCGGTTCAATGGCTTTAATTTTTATAGCATAACGGGCTTTTGCAAAATGGAAATCAATTTCTGCGGTAATTTTTTCGGATTTAATAAATTCTTCAATATTAATTTTAATCAGGTTGGTGAATTCTACCAGAATTCGGACTATTTCTGCGTGAATTTGTGCTTTAATTTCGCGGATTTTGTTATTAAGCGGAACAATCTGTTCCGGCTCAACATAGAAAGTCCTTCCTGACGCCGAAACATCGTGGACAATCCCGTTAACTTTATTTTTTGAAGCCGCCATAACCTGAAAAACGATTCTGTCGTCACGTGTTGTATAAATATTTTCCTGCAGGTGCTTGGAAAACTCAGGATTATTCATCAAAGAAGCGACTGTTTTTTTTAAATTCCTCTCATTGTCACCAAGTGAGGAATAAAGTCCGGCAAGCTCAGGGGTGGCATTGTGTTTAATTTGCAGATTTTCATCAAATGCGACAAAAATTTTATCCTCTAAATCTTTATCAACTGCAAGATTTCTGGCTGATTCCGCCAGTTTCGGCGCGATAGACGAATTATCAGCTAAAAATCTTTTTATGTAGCGGAAGGTTGAAAGTGTTTTAGCGCATTCATAAATTTCTTCTTCAGAAAAATAGCCGTGCATAGAAGAATATTTCAATGCAGAAAAGTCAATGAGATACGAAATAGGAAGCTCGGCCGGTGAATCCAGAATTGCCTTTGCTTCCTTAGTAAAATTTAGTTCAGAAGCAATAATATTTGCATCATCAAAGACCCGCAAATTCCGGCAAAGCTCCTTTGATTGAGCTGTTTTTGCGTAATTTGCGAGTTTTTCTGTAATTTTATCAAATTCTAAAATTGCTTTTACATCCATAAGGACATTGTAGCACGATAAAAATTAAGCGTTAAAAATTTTGAAAATTTCGCTCAACAATTCTTGACCTTTCTGCAACGATTTATAATCAAGATTTTCTTCTTTAGAGTGCATATTACAAACCGTGGCAAGCCCAATGAGATAAGGCGAGAATTTTTCACCCGAAGCATTGGTTTCATTAGCATAAATATGTGTTTCGGCGCCTGCATGGAAAGAAGAAACTTTCACATCAAGCCCCAGATTTGCACCGGCTTTTTTGAATACCTCCGGCAAAAATTTATCATCACTTGCTTCAAATGGCGGTAAGTGTTCGGCAAACGTAATTTCTACATGTGCGAGTTCGCCGTATTTATCATTAAATTTTTGAACAATATTTTCCATTAAGGTTTTAAGTTCAGATTCTTTTGAACGGCTTGCGCTGCGGATAGAATATGTTACGAGCGCATCAGTATTTATAATATTTGTAACCTCCGGTTTGCCTGCTGAAATTCCGCCGATATTGCAGGAAGTTATAACAAACCCGTTTTCTTCATAAAAAACGCCCTGCGGCAGGTCATTAACAAGCTCTGCAATAAGTTTTGCCGCGTTGTAACGGGTTTTGTCGCCGATATCAATGCCGGAATGACCGCCCTTAGAAGTTTTCAAGTTAATCGTTACCAGTGTATAGCTTGCACCCGAAACCTCAAGCTGTCCGAGAGTATCGCTGTCGCATACCAGAACATATTTTGATTTAAGCTTTTTGAAATCAGCGTTATGAATACCGCTCATGCCGCTTTCTTCATCACGGGTAAAGAAAAGTTCAAGCCCGCCGTGTTTAATATCTGATTTAGAAAGTTTTACAGCAAAATAAAGCGCATTTGCAACGCCGGCTTTGTCATCCCCGCCCAGCGTTCTACCTTCAGCACGGATTAAATTACCGTCAAGATACGGAACAACAGGACTATCATCACCGATAACATCCATGTGCGCTGAGAGCAAAATCGGCTGTTTAGATGTGTCAGTCGCAGGAACATTTACATAGACATTTCCGTAACTGTCACTTTCTGCGTGAATACCATGTTCCGCACAGTATTTTTTTATAAATTCTGCAACTTTTTCTTCTCGTAGCGACGGAGAAGGAATTTCCGCCAGCGAGCAAAACAAATCAACAAGCTCAGACTCTTTTCTTAATGCATCAATCTTCATACAAAACTCCTTTTTTTAATATTATAGCAAAAAAATTTTTGTTCGATTTTTAAAGCGGACATGAGGATTTCACCGGTATCTATAAATTTATATAAAAGTCAAAATTTTGTTCACTCGGCAACTGCGGTTCAGTCTGCCCCCCCCCCTGACAGGATAAAAACAAATAACGCTGATAGCGTAAATTTCAGTGCAAGAATTCACGAATATTTTCCCAAAAAATTTTTAAAAGAACTTTTGATGTGCGGACTTCCCTGTCCTGTCTGCGGGAAAAAACTTATTCCCCTTGAACTTTTAAACGAATCGGCTGTTGATGCATTAAAACTCTTTGACAAAAATATTCATAACATGACAGATATTAATAAACAAATTTTCTTTAAAATGGCCGAACTCGCACCCGAGCACCCGACAATGAATATGCAGGCAATTTTAAAAATGCTTCACTCAAAAGCTGAAAAAAACTTGATAAGAGAACAATTTCTGGTTCTTGATGAGCTTAACTTCCTGCGCGGGGAAATTCCTAAAAACAAAGTTCCGGAATTGCATTCACTGCTTAGCGAAACAAAAGGAATTCTATATCAGCGAGGCAAACAGGAAAACAAAAAATTCAAACGTAAAAGTGCAATCAGCAGGTTTGACGATTTTGCACTGACACTTAGCGATGACAAAGTAAGACTAAAAATTATGAATACAATCAGGCGGCTTCCTACCTCCGACAACAATATGAACGCATTTATCGTAAAATACTCCTCACGTACGCCGGAAGAAATCGGGATGAAGCTTTACAATAAAGATTTCGGCACAATGGAACACATAATCCCAGAAAGCAGCGGTGGAAAAATTGTCATCTGGGAATGCAGCGAGGATAACGGCGCCCGCGGAAATAAACCGCTAAATATGCAGCTAAGCCAGAAACCACGAATGTTCGGCAATCTGCAAAAACACTTTGACAGATTAATACAAATATACTATGAAGATGCACCAACGCCATACCTCGCAACTCAGAAAAATCTGCTTAAAGAATACATTTTCACAGCAAAAAATGAATTAGCAATAGCCTCACGGCAAGTTATAAATATTGATATTTCCGAACTCGGAGATATCCCTGCATTCATGATAAACAGAGAAATCAAACGCATTCGCGATATGGGCTGCACTAACTATCTCAGAAATCTGTATAAATTGTTACAAGAAAAGTAATCATTGCTTGACAGTGCAAAATGCTTGATGTTTAATAATTATGAACACATTAGCCGGATTCGTGCTGGATAGCCGGCAGTTCAATTAATAATACACTGAAAGACCGGAATGCGTAAGGGTTTCAGGTCGAACAAATCAGAAAAAAGGAGAAATTATGCCTACAATTAACCAGTTAGTTCGTCAAGAACGCAAAAAACTGACAGACAAAACAAAATCTCCGGCATTGATGGAATGTCCTCAAAGACGCGGAGTTTGCACACGTGTGTACACTACTACACCTAAAAAACCAAACTCAGCTTTGAGAAAAGTTGCCAGAGTTAGATTAACAAACGGTTTTGAAGTTACTTCATACATCCCGGGTATCGGTCACAACCTCCAAGAACACAGCGTTGTTCTTATCAGAGGCGGAAGGGTTAAAGACCTTCCTGGTGTTCGTTACCACATCGTCAGAGGTACACTTGATACTGCAGGCGTTGCTAACAGAGCGCAAAGCAGATCTAAATACGGTGCTAAGAAAAACCAAAAAGGTGCAGCTAAAGGAGGTAAGAAATAATGTCAAGACGTTCAAAACCTGCTAAAAGAGTTCCTTTAGCAGATCCTATTTATAACAGCGTTGATATTTCTAAATTTATCAACAGAATTATGAGAAGAGGTAAAAAGTCTATCGCTGAAAAAATCTTCTATGCTACTATGACAAGAATTGAAGAAAGAACCGGCGAAAAAGCTCTTGAAATCTTCCAAAAAGCTCTAACAAATGCTACTCCTTTACTGGAAGTTAAAGCTCGCCGTATCGGCGGTTCAACCTATCAGGTGCCTATTGAAGTTAAAGCAGACAGAGGGTTTGCTCTTTCTTCTTCCTGGATAATTGAAGCTGCTAAAAAACGCGGTGGTAAATCTTTCATCGAAAAATTGACTAACGAACTTATCGACGCTTCTAACGGCGCCGGTGCAGCTTGCAAAAAACGTGAAGATACCCACAGAATGGCTGAAGCTAACAAAGCATTTGCTCATTACAGATACTAATTCTGTCCGAGAAAGTTTCGCGAATATGAAACATGAACGAAACTGCTTATATATTAAAACGAACCCGATAATAAGTTTATCGGGTTCGTTTTTTATTACTCCTGTCAATTATATCCTGTATAGAAAAATCAAACAATTTCTTGCGAAATAATCGTGATTTGGTTTCATACATGCCGCAGGTTTTATAGTTCGCCTGTTCAAAAGTATATTTTAAGTCCTGCAAGTGTAAACACCCTACAGGTGAAAACTCTTGAAACTCATCACTCGCAAAAAGATAATTCATTGAAAGTTTATTATACTTGTCACCGTAAATTTCCTCAGCAGACTTTATCTCCAGTCTATCGGGATTGCCCAACAAATCTTCACGCGACAAAAACGTTTTAGCATTTCGCAGGGTTCGTCCGCTGATTGAATTATCAACCAGAACATAATGCCTGTCAGGATTTGCCGCAATTATTTCTTTTGTAAGCCCTTTAGATTTTAAAAATTCTCTATAAACCTCAATATTTTTAATCTCTGACGGCAACTCATAACTCAAGCCGGAAAGCGGCAGGCACACAACATCGCGTCTTTTCTTCCCCAGTGTTTCTACAACGGATGCCAGGGAACGCCCGATTGAAATTACCGTATAATTTCTTCTGCCATAATTAAAATCAAAATAAAGCTTCATCTTATCAGCCAGATAACAGTGAAATTTTGCTTTCTTCTTCACATCCTTGGGTACAAGCATTCTCTTTATAAATTTTGGCACGAATGATTGGCCGAAATTCACCTGCGGCTGGCTTACAGGCATAATTTCAGACTTTATCTGCCTGTTTTGATATTGAGAATATGGTCGGGTAATGTAATTTGAACTTATACGCATATTGCTATAACTCCTGAACAAATATTTTTTTGCTATAAATTTGAAAATTTATTTTTATATCATACGGAGTAATTTTTAAAGCTGCCGCGCCGTAGTGTCGATAGGCTGATTGTGGAGGTATAAATGGCTATAATTATTGAAAACAATTTTGTTAAACGCAGAACAATCAAACTAAGCGTAGAGGATGTCATTAGTATTGTAAAACAATACCAGACCGTAACGCGCGGCTATTGCGAAGCACCTATTGTGCGGGATATTATCAAAAACTCAAACTTCTACGTGCCCGAAGATATTTAATTACATATCCAACGCAATGTCTAACGTTGGTGCTTTTGCCACAATTGCGCTTGAAGAGATAATATCGACACCGCAGGCCGCTATCGCATTGACCGTATCAAGATGAACATTACCGCTTGCCTCAACTATTGCACGACCCGCAATCAGTTCGCAGGCGGTTTTCATCATATCTGTTGACATATTATCAAGCATTATGATATCAGCTTTGCACTCAAGTGCTTCTTTAACCTGCTCCAGCGTATCACATTCCACCTCAATTTTATGAGCATGAGAGATTGATGCTCGTAATTTTGTCACAGCGTTTGTAATCGAGCCGGCAAGGCGGATATGGTTATCCTTAATCATTGCACAATCAGAAAGATTAAATCTGTGCAGCGCACCGCCGCCGGTTTTAACGGAATATTTTTCAAAAGCCCTGAAATTCGGAGTAGTTTTGCGTGTATCAACAATTTTTGCATTGTAAGGAGCGATTGCATCCTGATATTTAGCGGTTTCAGTTGCAATTCCGCTCATACGCTGAATATAATTAAGCGCCAGACGTTCGCCCATTAAAAGTTCCTTTGCCGGCCCTGAAATGTCAGCGAGTTTATCGCCTTTTTTTATTTTATCACCATCTTTAAAATAGAATTTTATTTTAATATCATTAGACAGAATTTCATAAACAGTTTTAAATACCTCTATTCCGCAAAGAACGCCGTCTGATCGCGTATTCAAGAAGCCATCCAGAAAATCTCCGTCAGAGGCAAGATTTTCTGTCGTAATATCACCGAAACCGATATCTTCTATCAGTGCATCTTTAATATGTTTTTCTATATAAAAACGGCTTAACATAATAAGGTTTTCTCCCTTTCTTTATAGTAGCTGTGCTTAATCTCGTTTGCACATTCAGGGAAATCGTTTCTGAAATGAGCACCTCGCGACTCGTGTCTGTTTAGGGCTGAAACCGTTATTGCTTTTGCAACTATAAGCATGTTTCTAAATTCATACTCTTCTTTGCTCAGACACTTGTATTCGCGGTTAAAATTAAGAACAAGTTTATTAAGTTCAATAAGCACACTTTTCAGCGAAAGTTCATCCCTGAAAATCCCGACCTTATCCCACATCAATTCTTTCAATTGTTGAATAAGATCTTCAATGTCAAAATCAATGCTTTCATCAACCTGAACATCTTCGCTGTAACGGTCAATAACAGATTTAATATCAGAATCAATCTGTTTCGGCGCACTCAAATCCATTTTACGAAGGCTTTCGATTAAGTTATATGCACACACAACGCATTCCAAAAGTGAATTGCTGGCAAGTCTGTTCGCGCCATGCAGACCGGTCGATGCGACTTCCCCTATTGCATAAAGGCCTTTTATGTCTGTTTTTCCGTCAACATCTGCTACAATTCCGCCCATAAAATAATGAGCAGCCGGCGCAATCGGAATCAAATCTTTTGATATATCAATACCGTATTTCTTACAAATTCTTGTAATTGTAGGAAATCTGCGCGCCAAAATTTCTTTATCAATATGAGTTGCATCAAGGTATTCATGATCAACATGCTGTGCAATCATTTCTTTACAAATTGCACGTGTCACGATATCACGCGGTGCCAGTTCTTTGCGTGGATCATATTTAGCCATAAATTCTTTACCGGAAGCATCAACGAGTTTGGCACCCTCCCCGCGCAGAGCTTCTGTAATAAGTGAACGGTTTTTCACACCTTCCTGCGCAAACGCCGTCGGGTGGAATTGAACAAATTCCATATCACGCAGAACCGCACCTGCTATATGCGCCAGCGCAAGTCCGTCACCGGTTGCCCCCTGAGGGTTTGTTGTATATTTATACAACTGGCCGATTCCGCCGGTTGCAAGAATCACCACAGAAGAATAAATGACTTCATATTCTTTTGTCACATTATTAAACAAAATTACGCCTTTACACACACCGTCCGAATTGATAAGCAAATCCACAGCACTATGATTTTCATAAATATCGACCCCGCGTGCCTCTTGAAGAGTTTTTGCAAGCGCCTCCTGCATTCTTCGCCCTGTTGCGTCACCGCCGGAGTGCAATATTCTGCGAACACTGTGAGCACCCTCCAGAGTATAACTTAGTTTACCTTCATCGGTCGTATCAAATTCCACACCGTAATTCATTAAATCTTTTATAACCGCATCAGAACTTTTTGAGATAGATTTTACCGCATCAGAAATATTAAGACCGGCACCGGCTTTCAGGGTATCAGAAACATGTGAAGAAATAGAATCCTCTTTATTGTCCTGCATAACACCAACAATACCGCCCTGAGCATAATGCGAATTACTTTCACCCAAATTGGATTTAGTAACAAGCAAAATATTATCAGAAAGCTCTAAATTTCTATTCATTCTAAGTGTTGCGTAAAGTCCGGCAATTCCGCTGCCTACAACTACTGCGGAGTATATTGAATATTTCATAATTATAAATCCCTGCTGACAATATTTTATGGCAAACATTATGCATAGTCAACAAAAACTCAAAATAAAAACCCGCTTTGAAAGCGGGTTAAATTATCCTTATTTCCTATTTTCCGAAAGTTTTCTTTATTCCTATTTATTATCGCGTTAAGCTTCGAACATATTTTGAATATTTTTCTTAGCAAATTCGCCTTCTTGTTTTTCCATACCTTCAAAGACTTGAAGTTGATTTTGAGCCGTAACTTTTTCAGCTTCAAGGTCAACCTGTTGATCCTTCAGTGATTGAATTTCAATTTCATATCTAGCATCAAATTCATCTTCTATCATTGCAAGTTCTTGTTCTAAGCTGCTTTGACCGAATTGTTGATATTGCTGCATTGCCTGTTGATAAGCTGAATACATTTCTTTATTTTTACTACATGCATCAAAATCCAACTGACCATTTTTGAATAACTGACCAAAATCGTTTCTATTTTGTAAAAATATAGAGGCATTAGCTAAACCATAGGATTGATAATTTTTCGATTTTGCGTTATTTATAGCAGTTCTTTTTGCAGCATTATGTTGTTTTTCCGCACGACCAATTTCCTTCGTCAACCTTGCGATTTGACGAGTAATACGTGAAAGCGTGTTCTGAGCTTCCAGTTTGCCAACTATGCCGTAGATTTTACCAAAAATATTAGCAACCATAGCGTATCACCTTAATTAGTCCTCGTTACATATATAAAGTAATATATCTCGCGCAAATTGCCTTTTTATACCATGAATTGTAAAGTTTTGTTACATTAAAAGTTCACTACATATCCCGGAGCGAAACTTTTCAGGCTTTAATTACAAATTATCTGCGCACCGTCATAATCAATTGAAAAATCATACATATCAACTTTTACATTCTGCGCGTTCCAGATATTTCTAACAACTGCTTTAGCCTTATCAGCACCGTTCTTTTCGGTTATAAGCAAAATTGTTGAACCGGCTCCGCTTATAACACAGCCCAGCACATTTTCTTCATATTTAAGAGCTTCCATAATATCTGCCAGCCCGGGCATCAAATTCATCCTGTAAGGCTGGTGAAGTTTATCGTGCAGAGCAAGTTTCATTAATGCGGAATCTTTAGTATGCACGGCATCAACAAACATTGCCATTCGCTGCGCGTTATATATTGCATCTTTCATCGGAACTTCTTTTGGCAGAACCGAACGCGCTATATCTGTAGAAAGTTCAAAATCCGGGACACAAGCTGTAAACTTCCATTCTTCCGGCCATGGAAGTTTTTTATAAACAACACTACCATCTTCCTGAAGAGATGCAAACAGCATTCCGCCTAAAATTGCAGGGGCAACGTTATCCGGATGGCCCTCAATCTCTGTTGCAATAGAGAGAAGTGCAGCTTCATCTGCAGGCTTTCCCAAAAGTTCGTTTGCAGCTATTAATGCACCCACTATTACAGAAGAACTGCTGCCAAGCCCTCTGGTCATCGGAATTTTAGAATGTACAGTGATTTTCAACTCTCCCGGAGTCTGTCCGATTGAGTTATAGAGTAATTCTACAGCTTTATATATAATACTGTTCTCGTCGACAGGAACATGCTCAAGATGAGCTTTGTCCTTATAATCAAAATCTGACACAAGTTCAATCAAAACACCCGATCCCGGCATAACGGTTTCCTCAATAGTTATAATATTATACAAAGGAAACGCAACCCCCATTGTATCAAATCCGGGGCCTAAATTCGCTGATGTGGCGGGTACTTTTACACTTACTTTCATATTTCCTCTCTATTTCAACACTGCTATTATAACACAAATATTAAGAATTTCGTCAAAGACTTGAACCGGAGAATTTATATGGTATAATTGACGGGTAAAATAGATAATACAGGGATATTATTAATAATATGACTATTCAAGATTGGTTTGAAAAAAGAAAAGAAGCACAAATTCAACGCCGCGCATTAGAAGCTAAAGTTGAAGTTGATATGAATCCCGATTTGTGGACTAAATGCGTTCATTGTGATGCACAGCTTCTGAAAAAAGATATTGAAGAAAATCAAATGGTTTGTCCGGTTTGCGACTACCATTTCAGAATAAACGCCAGAAAAAGAATAGAACTGCTCTTTGACGAAGGCTCTTTTGAAGAATTAAATTCAAATATCAAGCCGACCGATCCGCTTGATTTCGTTGATACAGAATCTTATAAAGACAGGCTTGAAAAAGCTCACCAGAAAACAGGACTTGATGAAGCCGTAATCACCGGCATCGGAGAAATTAACGGACAAAAAACGGCTGTTGCAGTCATGGATTTTGACTACATGGGCGGCTCTATGGGCAGCGTTGTCGGGGAAAAGGTTACAAGGATTATAGAAGAAGCAATTAAACGCAGACTTCCTGTTATGGCAATCACCTCCTCAGGCGGTGCAAGAATGCAGGAAAGCGCCCTGAGCCTTATGCAAATGGCAAAAACCTCCTGCGCCTGCGCTAAACTTGATGATGAAGGTCTTTTATATATAAATGTACTTACAGAACCGACTTTCGGAGGAATTACCGCAAGTTTCGGGATGTTAGGTGATATAATCGTTGCCGAACAGGGCGCACGTATCGGGTTTGCCGGAAGAAGAGTTATTGAACAAACTATAAGACAAAAACTGCCGGCAGATTTCCAAACCGCTGAATACCTGATGAAATACGGTCAAATTGACGTTGTTTCATCACGCAAAAATTTAAAACAAACTTTAGCGGATATTCTGGAAATGCACGCATTAGCAAAATAGCTTTCAGGCAGCGCACCGAAACAGCCCGCAGAAACTAAAATAACAGAAAAGCTTTTAAAGAAGTAAAAAAGAGGTAACAATGACAGTTTTGGATTTTGAAAAGCCTATTATAGAAATAGAGAAAAAAATCGAAGAATTCAAAAAAATCAGTATGGAGTCAGGCATGGATTTACACAAGGAAATAGAAAATTTTGAACAGCAGGCGCACGATTGCAGAAAAGAATTATACGCAAATCTAAAACCGTCACAGAAACTGCAAATAGCACGCCATCCTGAACGTCCGAACTTTTTAGATTACGTAAATAATATGTGCGACAGCTTCATTGAACTCCACGGAGATCGCGAAGGCATGGACGACAGAGCAATAATCGGCGGAATCGCAAAACTCGACGGCAAACCGGTTATGATTGTCGGAACAATGAAAGGTAAATCAACTAAAGAAAATTTGGAATATAATTTCGGTATGCCTCAGCCTCAAGGTTACAGAAAGGCTTTAAGATTATTTAAGCACGCCGACAAATTCAATCTCCCGATTGTAACATTAATTGACACCCCGGGCGCATATCCGGGTATCAGCGCGGAAGAAACCAATCAGGGCGGGGCAATCGCGGTTAACCTGAGAGAAATGGCAAAACTGGAAGTTCCGGTTATTGCAATTATTACAGGTGAAGGCTGCTCCGGCGGGGCATTAGGACTTGCTGTGGCAAATAAAGTTTTCTTACTTGAACACGCTTATTACACGGTAATCTCACCGGAAGGCTGCGCTTCAATTCTTTACCGTGATGCGTCAAGAGCCGCAGATGCCGCAAATGCGCTTAAAATTACAGCACCTGACCTTTTAAAATTAGGCATCATTGACGGCGAAATAAAAGAGCCTCTGGGCGGCGCGCACACTGACCCTAAAGCTATGGCTGAAACACTTAAATCAACAATTATAGAAAACTTAAAAGAACTTTCCAAAATTTCAGGCAAACAGCTTAAATCTGACAGATACAACAAATTTAGAAAAATGGGCGCATTTTTGGAATGAAAACCTACTTTGAGCTTTTAATAGAAATTAATCCGGCAATAGAAGATATCATTTCGGAATTTTGCTTTGAAAATCTTCCGTGTGAAGGCGTAATCCTTGCAGAAGAAAGTTACAAAGACCTTGAGATGACATCAACCACCCGTGGCACGTTAAAAGTTTTTCTCACTGAAAAACCGTCCGCGCTTGATGAGTTATTGAATGAATATAGAAAACTCCTTATTCAACGCGGTTTTACAAATGAAATGCTCGGCAGTTGGAAACACACCTTGACCGAAAAAGAAAATGAAGATTGGTCTAAAAAATGGAAAGAGAAATGGGATATAACACGTGTTTCAGATAAAATTGTCATTGTTCCGGACTGGCTTGAATACAGTGAAAAACCTGACGAAATTGTTATCCGCTTAGAGCCGGGCTGTGCTTTTGGAACAGGAACCCATGCTACAACGCAGCTTTGTATGAAAGCGATAGAAGAAATCGGCGTCAAAGATAAAGATGTTGCTGATATCGGAACCGGCTCCGGAATTCTTGCGATTTGCGCGAAAAAATTCTGTGCAAATTACGTTTACGGATGCGATAACGATGATACGGTAATTGATGTAGCAAAAGAAAATGCCGTAAAAAACAATGTTGAGTGCGAATTTGAATTCGGTACAAGCGAAAACATTCACCGCCAATTTGACCTTGTACTTGCAAATATTCTCCACAATGTTCTAAACGAAATTATGGAAGATTTGCAGCGTATTACGAAAAAAGGCGGTTATCTCGTACTTAGCGGGATTTTGGAAGAGAAAGCACCGGTGGTTCTTGAAGCCATAAAACGCTGCAAACTTGAAATATTTCAAGAGCTTCATCAGAACCAGTGGGTTTGCTTTATTGTAAAAAACATATAAGAGAGGGAACATGACAACAGCGATTATAATTCCGGCAAGATACGGTTCCAGCAGATTAGAAGGAAAACCGTTAATTGAAGTTGAAGGAAAACCTATTATTCAATGGGTTTATGAAAAAGCGTCACAAGCAACACTTGCGGATATTATTATCGCGGCGACAGATGATGAGAGAATTTATAATTGCGTAAAAGGCTTTGGCGGTAACGTTGAAATGACATCAGTTAACCACAAATGCGGCAGCGACAGAATTCAGGAGGTCATGGACAGACATCCGGAAATCACTCACGTTGTAAACTTGCAGGGAGATGAACCTCTTATTACTCCTGAAAGTATTGATGCTGTTATGAGAGAGGTTCTTGAAGATTCGGAAGCAGATATTTCAACGCTTTTGCGTGTCCTTACAGAGGAAGAAGAAATCAACAATCCGAATTTAGTCAAATGCGTACGCGACAATCGCGGGTATGCGCTTTATTTTTCACGTTCAAAAATTCCTTACGAGAGAAACTCTGATGTCGCAACGTTTTATGGACATTTAGGAATTTACGGCTACAAACGCGCAGCATTAAAGAGAATGACAAAACTTACCCAATCGCAGCTTGAAGTGGCAGAAAGCTTAGAACAATTAAGAGCGCTGCAAAACGGGATGAAAATAAAAACTTCAATAGTAGACTTTGTACCGGTCGGAATTGATACAAAAGAGGATTTGGAAAAGTTTAAAGAAATAGTTTCAAGAAAATAATAAAGGCGGTGTTATCCCGCCTTTTAAATTACCTCTTCACACAACGGACATAGTAATTATTAGTTTTATCTTCCGCCGCAGTTGTTCCCTGCAAAATATTAACCCGCCAGGCCTTTGTTGCACTCTCTACAGAAGATGTCCAGTAATGCCCTCTTTCCGGGAATCCGAGCAGGTACTTATTAAAAAACATAGACATCATTTCATATCTATTTGGTAAACGGCTTTCAGAATCCATATTTTTACAAACAGAAACCGCCTCTGTCTGTTCAACCGTTGAGCCGTAAGCGGTGTTGATTGGCATTGGCGCCACTACTATGGAATCCGTCGGATAAAATACTGTAATAACTCCAATATCCTTTCCAACGGTATTAGGCCCCTTGTTTCCGTTTAAATCATATACAAAATTCGCGCACATCCGCGGATGAGAAACATCGGCATTAGAAGGCCTATCCAGTTCGCCAATACAATATGGATAATAATATGTAACAATAGTTTCCCCATTCGCGGTTTCAAACGCAGCCGCCTTCGTATTTATTTGAGAATAAGAACCGGCGCTTTCACCTGTCAAATCAAAGCTAAACATTGAGTTCCAGGCATACATATCCTCGGGAAAAGGTGAAATCGTTGACGCGGATAATGTAACGATTTTATCAGGCACACCGCAATCTTCCAAATGCTCATAATCACAAATATTGTTAATCTTTAATACCTTAGAAAGGCCGCTTGTTATAAACGTTTCAGCAGCCGTATCTATCGCAGAGGTGGAAGAATCACCTTCCGTGAATGTACCAAAACCGTTTAATGCAGGCATTAATGATATAGCCTGGCTCATACGTGCATAGAGCGCTTTTCTCTGCGTATTCCATGTCCGCTCGTTAATGTTGCCCGTGAGTGACGGTAACGTTATCGCAGCAACAACACCGATTATCGTGAGGGATAACAAAATTTCAGCCATGGTAAATGCACATTTCTTGACCGACAGCCTGTTGACCAAACATAGAACCGACTCAGTCGGTGTCAT
>CALUQY010000013.1 GCA_944323035.1 Candidatus Gastranaerophilales bacterium | reverse complement strand
TGCGGAGCACTTCCGCCACCGTGGATATAAAATCAATCGTTGAAAACTAAATACAAACATTATGTCTGGGTGGCGGAATTGGTAGACGCGCACGATTCAGGTTCGTGTGGAGAGATCCTTGAGGGTTCAAACCCCTTCCCGGACATTTTTTATACATTCATGAGGTAATAATTTGACGGGTAGGCCATTACAGGTGAATTATAACCGTTTGCAAGTTCATTATTAACCTCAACGACTTCTTTATTCAGGTTTTTGTTTGCGTAATCTTTAGTAATTTCAGGGAGAGCGTCAGCCTGCTGCTGGGTTTTGATTACCTCTCCTGCCGGAACGTATCTGTTGGATGCGACTTTAACTCCGATAACTTTAGCTGCCGGCTCGATTACAACATTATCGCCGACTTCTGATTTATAAACAAAAGACTGCATTCCGACAAAAACATTATCACCGACTTTTGCAGGCCCGTGGATTTGTGCCTGATGCGCAACGCTTGTGTTTTTACCTACGTATACGGAGTATTTTGCGCCGTTATGTTCTTTGAACTTATCTTTAAGCCCGTGGAGTACAACACCATCCTGAATATTGGAATTTTCACCGACATAAATAGGAGAGCCTTCATCCGCTCTAATAACGGCTGTCGGCGCAACATTTACATTTTTATCAATAATAGCGTTTCCGATAACTGACGCCTGCGGGTCGACATACGCCCCCGGCATAATCCGCGGAACTACCCGCTGCGGTGTAAAAGTTGTAAGCGGATTTGGCTTAATATTTAGGTTTCTGTCCGGCTGCATAAGCGTTACTGGCTGCATATATTACTCCTTATTTATTATTAGTTCTATTTATTACATTCATAATAAAACTAAAGGAAAAAATTTTTCAACACCGCAGGAGAAAAATTTTAAATAAGCTTAACATAAAAAGTATTTTATTATATAATTCAGAAGAAAAGGAGTTAACTATGGGTTTAGAATTTGCTATTGATAAGGAAAAATGTGTTCACTGCGGCAAGTGCGTAAAGGATTGTCTTGTCGGAGTAATTGAATTTGACGGGGATAAAATTCCACGTTTAACGCCTGACGCGGAGGAAAGATGTATCAACTGCCAGCACTGCCTTGCAATATGTCCGACAGGCGCGCTTTCCATCCGCGGGCGAAAACCGGAGAATTCTGAGCCGGCTGAGCGCCAGCAAAATCCTGATAAACTCCTTAATCTCATCAAAAACAGAAGAAGTTTCAGACACTATAAGCCGGAAAACCTTCCTGCCGAAACCTTAGATAAGCTCAAAAATATGTTAAACTGGGTTCCGACCGGCTGCAACAACCACGGTCTACATTTTTCGTTCATTGATGATGTTGAAGTTATGAACGAATTTCGCGGCTATGTTAACTCCGAACTTTTAAAACAGTTAAGTAAAACACCTGTCAGAGGGATTATGAATAAGTTTTCGCGCTACAAAGATGCATTTCTTAAAGGAGAGGACGTAATCTTCCGCGGCGCACCGCACATGGTTGTCGCAAGCGCTCCGGTTGATGCACCTTGCGCTAATGTAGACCCGATTATCGCATTAAGTTACTTTGAGCTTTACGCCCAAAGCCTCGGGGTTGCAACTCTCTGGTGCGGATTCGCCGAAGCGTGCCTGCTCTTTTTCCCTGAACTGTGCGACAAACTTGAAATCCCTGAAAACTACAAAGCCTCATACGTAATGCTTTTCGGCCCTGCGGATGTCAAATATGCACGCTCAACACAACCGGATCCCGTTGGAATATCAATAGTACAGAAAGGTGCTGTACAAAAAATCGGATTAAAACAAAAAATTAAACGGCTTTTCTGGAATTTAAGATAAACGGTACGACTGAACAAACTTTTCATCAGGCAAAACAATCGCAGTGAGCGGCGCGTCCGGGAACTTTCCACAGCCGGTATCAATACAGATTTTATCGGATTTCACAAGCGGTTCCTTAAATTCTGTGTGTCCGAAGATGATTTTCTGCGGCAAGTTATGTTTGTTGTTGATAAATTGCTGCCTGATATAATAAAAATCGTGTTCGTCCTGCACCTCAAACGGAACTCCCGGCCTTATCCCCGCATGGATAAATAAATATTTTTCCGTCATATAGTAAGGTTTCAGGCTGTCTAAAAATTCTCCGTGAACTTTATAAATGTTTTCGAAACTTCCGTAACTTTGCGCGGTCTGAACTCCCCCGTAAGTCCAGAAAAGATAATCATAATATTCATCGCCCTTACGCGCTTCAAGATACGCATATTCGTGCGAGCCTTTTAGATAAATACAATTACAAACATCAGACATTGATATAATTTTATCAATAACGCCCTTAGAATCCGGCCCGCGGTCGATATAATCACCCATAAAAACAATTGTATCATCGGGCTTCACATCTAATTTTGCTATTAAATCATTCAACTTGCCGCTTTCGCCGTGTATATCCGTAATCGCTATTATTCTGCTACTGTTCATAAAGACATTATAACGCAAAAATTTATTTTTACCCTATTGAAAAAGCTATTGAATGTATGTTAAAATTTACACATAACATGCTAATGCCGTTGTGGCTCAGGTGGTAGAGCAGCTGATTCGTAATCAGCAGGTCACGGGTTCGAGTCCCGTCAACGGCTTATTTTATAAGTAACGATTTTAATAGGACGAGAACCCGTAGGGTTCGAACGCAAGGCGGCAGAGAGCGGAGTGTTTGCCGTTTGGCAAAATCAGAAAGGCAAACACGAAGACTCGTTTAACGCCGCCGCGCAAGACAGTCCCGTCAACGGCTTTTAATTTATTTATATCTCACTTATGAAATACGCTCTGAATAATGCCAGAAACTGCCTGAGAATTTTCCTGCGGGAAGCAGATGTTAAAGAACTGTGGGTTCCGTATGAACTTTGCAGCGTGGTTTTTAAAGCCGCACGCAGGGAAGCTGTACTGCTTAAATTTTATCATATAGATGATAATTTCATGCCCGCGCAGGATTTTTCACCGTCGGATTACATTCTTTATCCAAATTATTTCGGGATTTGCGACAATATTGCGAACTTTCTTGCCACAAAATACCCGAATTTAATTTATGACGCAACACAGAGCTTTTTTGCAGAACCGCTCGGCATTGCAACCATTTATTCGGCACGAAAATTCTTCCCCGTCACTGACGGCGGAATACTTGTCACAGAAATGAATTTGGAGATGAATTTTCCGAAAGAAAGTGAAGTCGAGAATTTTTCAACAGACCCTTTTAATTTTGACTATGAAAACTTTCTTAAAAACGAATTAAGGTTTAACCGCCCGGACGAAGTCAAACTAATTTCCGATAAATCGCGGCTCCGGCTCTCGAAAATTAACGAGAAAGAGGAAAAAGAAAGACGCAAAGAAAATTTCGCGAAACTTCATAAATTCTTTAAAGGAATTAATCAATTAAACATCCCAACTGAAATAAACGCGCCAATGGTTTATCCGCTAAAAACTTCCCTGCCGGTTGCGGAAAAACTTGTTGAAGCAGGTGTTTTCTTAATAAAATATGATTATATGAAAGAAATCATACCAATTCCGTTAGAAATGGCGGGTAAATTACCCGCCATAATGAGATTACTTACAAATATAATTTAACAAAGCCCTGACGCCTGCGCCGGTTGAGCCTTTGCCAAACTCGTTCAACGGGGAATCAAGAAACGCAACGCCTGCAATATCAATATGCGCCCATTTTACGTTGCTTACAAATTCTTTTAGGAATAAACCTGCAGAGGAAGCACCGCCAGAACGCCCGCCGGTATTGCGCATATCAGCGACTTCTGATTTCAGACCGTTTGCGTATTCTTCGTAGGTCGGAAGTTCCCAGTATTTTTCACCGAGTTCAAACGCAGCGTCTTTGACGTTTCTGACAAGTTCATCATTGTTGCCTAAAATTCCGGCGCATACTGCACCGAAAGCAACAGAGCAGGCTCCTGTGAGTGTTGCAATGTCAATAACTTCATCAACACCGAGTTCAGAAGCGTAACAAAGCGCATCAGCAAGAGTCAAACGTCCTTCCGCATCAGTATTATCGACTTCAATAGTCTTGCCATTTTTCGCGGTCAAAATATCACCCGGTTTATAAGCCTTTCCGCCCGGCATATTTTCACACGCTGCAATAATACCGTGGACTTCCACCTGCGGATGAATACGGCTTAAAACACTCATAATACTTAAAACACAAGCCGCACCTGACATATCATCTTTCATTGTAAGCATAGATGCAGGCGGTTTGAGATCAAGCCCGCCACTGTCAAAACAGATACCTTTCCCGATAATTGCAATACGTTTTTTAGGATTTTCTACAGAATATTTCATGTGAATGAATTTCGGCGGATTAATACTTCCCTGCGCAACCGCGAGGTAAGCCCCCATATTCATTTTACGGATTTGAGCTTCATCATAAACCCTTGTTTCAACACCTTCAAGCCCCTGTGCTATATCTGCGAGTTTTTGCGGTGTTGCATACGCCGCAGGTTCATTTGAAAGATCTCTTGCAAAATCCATTGCCTGTGCAATCAATTCGCCTTCTTCAATTTCTGACGGACGAACTTTCGTAAAATACACTTCATCAACACGTTCAGATTTTTTATTTTTATACTTGTCAAAAGAGTAATTGCCGATATATGCGCCTATTGTACCGGATTTACCATAGTCAAAGCCAAAATCAACGTCAAATGCTATACGTCTTAATTTCAAGGCCGCAAGTGTTTTTACGGCTTTTGCGATAAGAATTCTTGCCTTGTTCTGGTTAAATTCAGCTCTTTTACCGCAGCCGAGAACCAGAATTTTCGGTGCCGGAAACTGTCCCAGAGTCGGGAGTAAATATGTTGTATTATATTGTCCTTCAAAATCTTTTGTTTCTACAACATGTATTTTTACAAAATCAATATGCGAAGATTCACCTTCAAAAAGGCTGACAACAAGAGCATCAGGATTGACCCCCGTGAAATTATCAATTGATTGAACTAACATATTACACCTCTTCTTTTTTAAAGAATTTTAATATTAACGATTGACGCAACGAAGATCCATCTCGGTAGTTCTATCGAGCGGTTCTCTAAGTATCAAACCTGTAGTTCCCCATAAATACCATGCGTAATCCGCTGAATAGAGGGAAGATGACCAGTAATAGCCTTCATGCAGCCCGAGCAGTCTTGTATTAACAAACATTGCCGCAAGTTCATAATCAGTAGGCGCCCGCAGTTTTCCGCTTTGCAGCGAACATGCTTTACCTGCCGCCTCAGACTGGGTTTTTGACGGAATATCTTCATAATACGGATTCGGCCCGACAACAATACTGTCAACAGGTTTGAAAACCGTAATAAAACCAATATCTTTACCAACAGTATTCGGAGCCTTAATACCGTTCAAATCATAAATCATATTTATACATACAGAGGACGCCGAAAAATAATTCGGGAAGTCTTTCTGTTCAAACACAGAGCAAACAGGGTTGAAGAAAATGTTTATACTTTCGCCGTTGTCCGTAAAAAATGCCACGCTGTCAAAATCTTCCTGATGATAGGAATAAACGCTTCCGGTTTCGGCATCTTCATAAAACATATCAACGAGTTTCGGATTTAATTCACCCCAGGATTTAGGCATTCTAAAAATTGTACCGTCTGTAGCGGTGATTGTTTGCGGCAATCCGCAGCCAAAAAACTTATCACCTGCACAAACCATATGAATTTTTACAAGATCCCGATACTGATCAAGAAAGTCCTCAGCCGAATGAAAATCCCGCAAAGTATCCAGAAGCGGCAAAGCCTGTGCGACACGGGTTAGCAGAACTTTTTTCCTGACCCTGAAAATAAGGTCTTCAACATTTGCCTGCAATGTCGGCAGTGTTAACACTGTAACGACACCAATTATAGTAAGCGCTATTACAACCTCTACCAGAGTAAACGCTCTTAATTTTCTATTCAATAAATTTTTTATATAACCAACAAAATTATTATATATCATCAAATCTTTTTCTTTTTAATTAACACGTACAATAACCAATGCTAGTATAAAATATTTTGAGAATTTTGTAAAGAAAAAATTATTCAATAAATTCTGACAAAATAATATTACTGACTAAAATCCCCGATTGCGTAAGAATATAGGCACCATTTTTATATTCAATGTGTCCGGTTAACATATATTTACTTAAAACTTCTTTATATTTTTTCTCAAAGTCAATATTAAACTTTGCATTTATAAAACCAACATTAATACCTGATTTTAAACGCAGCCCCAGAAAAATTTCTTCCTCCAATTTTTCCTGTTCATCAAGTTGCCGGCTAAAATCTTTGCGCAAAGGATTTTCCAGATAATCATCCAGATTAATAGGGTTAGAATACCGCACACCGTTTACATATCCGTGCGCCGCAAGTCCGAAGCCGTAATATTCCTGATTTTTCCAGTAATTGTTATTGTGACGTGAAAACCTCTCTCCACGTGCAAAATTACTTATTTCGTAATGTTCAAAACCGTGCCCCTTCAAAGTTTCAATTGCACTCAGATACATTTGCGCCTGAATCTCTTCATCCGCAATATTTTGAGGCATCTGAGAGTGGAAGAAACAGCCTTCCTCAATTTTCAGCCCGTAAAGCGAAATATGCTCAACCCCCAGTATTGCGGCATGATTTAAATCGGTAATGAAACTTTGCTCAGTCTGATTTGGAAGCCCGTAAATAAAATCCAGACTTATATTATTAAATCCTGCACAACGCGCCTCTTCTATAACCCTGAATACATCGGAACTTTTATGCCTGCGCCCTATACGCCTTAAAATTTCATCATCAAAACTCTGCACTCCGATGCTCAAACGGTTTACAGGAGTTCTAGCAAGACATTGAAAGTATTCTGCCCCAACACTTTCGGGGTTCACTTCCAGCGTAACTTCCGCTCCGTTCTTAATAGTAAATAATCCCAGAATACTCTCAATCTCTCTAATTGACAAAAGTGACGGCGTACCGCCGCCAAAATAAACCGTTTCCAGAACTTCCCCACGATATTCCGATTTAATCTGATTTTTCAAAGCATTAATATAAGCCCCTTTGCGCTCCAAAATCGGAAATGAAACAAAAGAACAATAATGACACTTGCTCTTACAAAATGGGATATGTATATATGCGCTTTTTACCATAAAATGATTTATAACCTAAATTTAATCAAGCGTTAGCCGGTTTGCTTAAATACAGCGGGATTAATTTTCCCCAGCCGCCGTCCTCTGTTTCAGCCTTTTTAACGGCAATACGCGCGATAATTTCACCCAGATTAACATCCAAACTTTGATACGAAATTCCGCCCAAAATCGGTTGTAATTTATCGTCCGTTACAACAAAACATCCGTCGGTATTGATTTCTTTAAGCGGCACAATGCCTTTAATAGCACCGTCAATTGCAACATAGGCACTTTCACGGCGCGCATCAAGTACGATTAATTTCTTTTTACCTTCGTAATCAATCGGGAGATTTTCGAGGATTTCAAAAGATGTAACACCGATTAATTTTTTCCCCAGTTCCTGCGCCATAACACGCGCAACTGTCATACAGGTTCTGATTGCCGTAAAGCCGCCGGGGCCGACACTCGTTGCAATCAAATCCAAATCTTCAAAAGCCAGATTGTTTTCAATTAAAACGTTTTTTATAGTTTCAAGAAGGCGCGGGCTGCGAACAGGCATACCTTCATACGGAACAGCAACCGTTTTAAGCGTGTGTGTCCCGCGGCGCAAAGTAACATACATTTTATCCATACAAGTATCAAACGCTAAAACTAACATTTTTCCAGCCCTTCTATAATATAATCAAAACCCTTGCCGCCCGGTTCAAATTCATAAATCCGTGCGTCATCATCATTATAAGTAACATTAATTTTCAAATGGTTAAACGGGATTTCATTTTGGGAAAATTCCGCCCATTCAACAAAGGTGATATTTTTACCTTCGGAGTATTCTCTGAGTTCATCTGCGATTGTTTTAACGCCTTCGTTTTCAAGACGGTAAAGATCAAAGTGATAAACCGGAAGCTTCGCGCTGTGATATTCGTTGAGAATAACAAAACTCGGGCTTGTAACTTTTTCTTTCACACCGAGAGCCTCTGCGACAAGTTTAACGAAAGCGGTTTTGCCGGCGCCGATTTCACCGTAAAGATTCACAAAACAACCGTTCTCAATAAGCCCCGCGAAATCCTGCGCAAGTTTCTTTGTATCTTCCAAACTATTACAAACTCTTGAATACTTCATTTTTAATTCTCCATATCAACAGCGGAAACAACTTTATTTCTGCCGCCTGCTTTTGCCTCGTACAACGCCCTGTCCGCCTTAATTATCAGGTCAGAAATTTCGTCGCCGTCCTGCATTTGATAAACACCAAGACTTATTGTTACATTAATATTTTTATGTTCCGGCGTAAGCTTAGAAATATCAATAATCCTTCTTTCAACAGCTTTTCTAAGACGTTCCGCGACCATGCAGGCATCTTTTATACCGGCGCTCGGCAGAAGAATTGTAAATTCTTCACCGCCGTAACGACCCGCAACGTCGTATTCACGCAGCTGGGAACGTATGACATCCGACACTGATTTCAAAACCAGATCCCCGACAGCATGCCCGTAGGTATCGTTAACACCTTTGAAGAAATCAATATCTGTCATAATAACAGACAGCGGCTGGTGCTGGCGGCGCGAACTTGAAACCTCCTGTTTTAAACGTTCTTCAAGCTGGTGTTTATTATAAAATCCTGTAAGAGCGTCAAGTGTTGCGTGTTTAAGGATTTCCGCGTAAACATTTGCACGGTTGATTGTTGTTGCGACCTGATTTGTAAGCTGTTCAATATAATCAACCTCTTTGTCGTTAAGCTTGCCTTCCATACTTTTTGTGACGATACAGCCAAAGAGTTTGCCTTCACTAATCAGCGGGAAAACGCCTGTCTTTTTATCCGCGGTCAGAATGCATTCCGAATCGCTTGTCAGAATACTGATAAGCCCGTAAATTTTTTCATCATTACAAGCCCCGGGCCACACAAGCGAAAATTCCTGTTCATCATCTTTACGCAAGAAAATATAAATCAAATGATTTGAAACGAATTTATCAAACATTTCACCAATAAGCGGCACGATATAGTTAAGTTCATATTGCGTTTCTATAATTTTGGCAATATTTTTCATCGAATCGTGGAAATTGATGTTTTTCTGCATTTTTTCGTTGAGAATAATGTTCTGAACCTTCAACGAAATAACATCTGCCGCGACTTCCAGAAACTTTAAAAGTTCGTCAGCCTGTTCCGCGCCGGTAAATTCAAGCATTCCGATAAATTTAGATTGCTTTTTAAGCGGGTAATAAAGCTTATCCTCAAAAAGTTCATAAGAATTTTTCTCTTTTATATCAGCATAAATTTTGTAGTACTGTGCAACGACTTTTTTTTCAAAAATATCGTCAATATAAAGCCAGTTTCTTGAAAAATCGCGCAGCTGCGAGGTCGTACCGTCCCATGTGTAAAGCTCGGTTTTCTTCACGCCGAAATAATCTGCAAAGAAATCATGCAGAGAATTCAGGATACTTTTTGCGCTATAGGAACTGTTCAAAATTTTGGATAATTCCGAAATCTTTTGAATCATGATTAAACGTCCAATTTCTCCATAATTTCATCAGGAATATCAAAATTCATATAAACATTCTGCACATCATCATGCTCTTCAAGTTTATCAAGAAGTTTCATAATCTGCTGCGCGGTTTTCTCATCCGTAACCGGAACCGTATTTTGCGGAATACGCGTAAATTCTGCGGCCTGCGGCTTAAAGCCTTCTTTTTCCAAACCTTCAACAACTTTCTGGAAGTTTTCAACTGAAGTTAAGACCGTGTATGTATCATCTTCATCAACAATATCGTCCGCGTCAAGATTGATTGCAGCCTCAAAAAGTTTGTCATAATCAACTGTTTCTTTATCAAAAATCAACTGCCCGCGCTGGTCAAACATCCAGCTTACAGCGCCGGTTGTGCCGAGGTTTCCGTTGTATTTTGTAAAATAGCTTCTGATATCGCCCGCGGTTCTGTTTCTGTTATCGGTCATTGTTTCGACAACTACAGCGACACCGCCCGGTGCGTAGCCTTCATAAACGAGTTCTTCATAATTTTCGCTTGAACCCGCGCCGGCACCTTTTTCAATAGCGCGTTTAATATTATCGTTCGGGAGTCCTGCGGCTTTTGCTTTTTCAATAGCAGTTCTTAGACGGAAGTTCCCGGCAGGATCAGCCCCGCCCAGACGCGCCGCAACGATTAACTCTCTTGAATATCTCTGAAATACAACAGCACGCTGCGAATCAACTTTTGCTTTTTTATGTTTAATAGTAGACCACTTTGAATGTCCTGACATAGATCTTTTCTCCTGTATTTACTAATATTTACTAAAATGATAACCTAAACACAGAATAAAGACAAGGGCGGGGCTTTTAAAAAAGCCCCGCCCGAAAGTAAAGGCACTAAGTGCTATCCATAAGGGTTAAACACGACTTTTTAACGAACCAGCCAAACAGTAGGCCGCCTTGACAGGCGGTGGCATTGCGGACGACCAACGGGAGCGTGGCAATGCACTTGAGAACGCGGCATTGGTTGACTGGATTGTCGCATCACTGCGTTCCTCGCAATGACAGTAATCTGTAGACTTTTCCGTTGAATAACTCCACGGGTTCAATTGTAGAACTGGTTCAGCCTGCGACATTATGTATCTATTTGCGAGTTAGTCAAGACTTTACATCACAGTATGTCTTTTTTATAATAGCAGTATAAAAATCAAAAGGTGAGAAAGATGAGTAAATATTTATTAGAAATCGGTACCGAAGAGTTACCTTATAAATTTATCCCTAGCGCAATTGAACAATTGCAAAAAAGTTTTGAAACACTTTTAACAACAAACAAAATTGACTATACGGACATAAAAGTTTACGCAACACCGCGCCGTCTGGCCGTAATATTAGACGGGCTTTCAAAAGAAGGCAAGGACGAAGTTAAAATCGTAAAAGGCCCTATCAAAACCGTTGCGTATGACGAAAACGGCAATATCACAAAAGCCGGTGAAGGATTCTGCAAGAAAAACGGACTTGACCCGGATGATTTGTACGTAGAAGACAACTATGTTCACGCAAAAATTACAATCAAAGGTAAATCCGCCGTAGACGTTCTGCAAAACAATGTTCCGCAGCTAATTCTGAAACTTCAGGGTTCTCACTTTATGCGCTGGGGCGCTAACGATGAAAAATTCTCCCGTCCTATCCGCTGGATTGTTTCAATCCTCGACAGTGAAGAAGTTAAAATCAAAATTATCGACAAAGAATCCTCAAACATCTCACGCGGTCACAGATTTGCACCGGAAAAATCATTTAAAATTTCTCACGCCGGTGAATACCTTGAGTTAATGAGAAAACACTACGTTATAGCGGATCAAGACGAACGCCGCGCACGCATTATTGAACTTGCGAAAAAAGAAGCGGAAAAACTCGGTGCAACCCCGCACTACACAGACGACCTGCTTGACGAAGTAACCTTTATTACAGAATATCCTGTTCCGGCAGTGTGCGACTTTGACCCGAAATACTTAGAAATTCCGGAAGAAGTTACTGTTACGGTTATGGCGGTTCACCAGCGCTATTTCGCTCTTTACAAAAACGGCAAACTTATTAACAAATTCATCACTATGACAAACTACCTCGGCGATGAGTTTGAAAATATCGCAGCCGGAAACGTACGCGTAATTAAAGCAAGACTTGATGATGCTGTATTCTTTTTCAACGAAGATACCGCAAAACCGCTTGGCAGCTACGTGGAAGATCTTAAAGGTATCACCTTCCAAAAAGGTATGGGCACAATGTACGACAAAGCCCAAAGAATGGTTGCCCTAAGCAAACACTTAATGGCAGAACTCGGCGAAACTTCACCGACAATCGAACGCACAGCACTACTTGCAAAAGCTGACCTGACAACCAAACTGGTATTTGAATTCACTGAACTTCAAGGCTTTATCGGCGCGGATTACGCAAGAGTTTCCGGCGAAGATGCTGAAGTTTGCGAAGGTATCAAAGAACACTACTTCCCGCTCAACGCCGAAAGCGAAACCGCTAAAACAATCGAAGGCCAAATCGCAGGTATCGCAGATAAAATCGACAATATTTGCGCGGTATTCGTTGACGGCAAAAAGCCAACCGGCTCATCTGACCCCCTCGGCGTAAGACGTGCGGCGTTAGGTATCATCAGAACGGTTCTTGAATACGGGCTAAAAATCAACATCAACGCGTTAATTGACAAAACGCTTGAACTTCTGCCAATCAAACGCGACTGCGCAGACGAAATCAGAGAATTTATCATTCAGCGTTTAATAATTTTCCTGAACGACAGCTACGGCAAAACAGTTCTTGAAGCTTGCGCCGCTGATGCACTTTCAAACCTTAACGACTATATTGAACGCGTCAAAGTCGTATCAACTCTTGATAACGCAGAACTTCTTGAAAGCGCCAATAGAGTCTTGAGAATTACCAAAGATGTTTCAGGCGGCGCCGTCAATCCGGCACTATTCAAAGAAGGGGCTGAAAAAGCTCTCTGGCAGGAAATCCAAAAAATTGACAGCAAAGTCAGCTACTCAACATATCTGGCGGAACTTATCGCAATCAATCCGTACGTTGTAAAATTCTTTGAAGATGTTCTTGTAATGGATAAAGACGAAAATGTTAAGAACAACAGACTTGCACTTCTGGCCAACCTCAAAGACAAGTACAACCACCTGACAGACTTCTCAAAACTGTAATTTCTGCCGCCGGCAGTACGGTCAAATGTAACACTTTCTTAACAAAGTGCTTAAAAAAGGAAATATTTATATTCAGGATGCTTTACAATAGTGTGAAGAAGGTTAGAAAATTAGGAGCATAAAATGCTTGAGAAATCAAATAAAACGGACAAAAAAGAAATTAAGAAAAATGCCGCCAAATCACCATATATGAGTGAGGTAAGCGGTATTGAGCGAATGAGTTTCCACGATCTGGAGGCGAAACTTGAAAATCAAGTAATTGCACAGCTCAAAGAAGAATTTCCGGGCATAGAACACTCCAAATCCTTCGGACTGCTGGTAGACGCGGTAGTCAATAACATTAAAAACAAAGATTTAGCGATAAGCGAAAAACGAGAAATAAATTAATAAACAAAGCCCCGGCCTTCGGGGCTTTTATTTGTCATAGAAACCTGCATTTATAAATTCTAAATATATTGAATCTGCATTATTTTTAATCGTTTCAAGAACCGGCGCAATGTTTTCAACCTCCCAAATTTCTGTATGATTTTTACAAAAACAGTTGGCGACAACAGAAATATTATAAACTTTCTGTGCCAGTATCGCAATTTTCTTTAAATCCGGTTCCATACTGCTCCTTTCAATAAAGCAGTTCTCCGCCGCACCGCCTCGCTGAACCGCGAGCCGTTAGCGGCTGCGCTGTCTAATACGCCACTCAAAAGACTCGCTCACGTTCCTTATCGCGAGTCTTTCTCGGACAGTAAATTTTGTTAAACTTTTCTCCATTAATACATCATATTTATGAGTATTTATTCATAATATTAACATATATTCAAAGATATGTCAATATAATACTGAAATGTCATTCCAGCCTCCTGGCCGGAAGCACACAAACGGCATAAGCGGGAATGTCACGCTGGACAGATCCTGAAACGAGTTCAGGATGACAAAATAGGAGAAAACATGGGCGTACGAGAAGATATAAAAGTTTTACTCTCAAGAGAAAATTGGACAATGACGGAATTAGCAAAAGAACTTAGCAAAAAGCTTAATAAAGACTACTCCCAATCTAATCTCTCGCATAAACTTGGGCAGAAAACACTGCGCTACGAAGAAGCAAAACTCATCGGAGATATTTTAGGCTACGACCTGACTTTTGTTAAACGAAATTAGCAGACAAGCAGCGGTTTTTGAACACCCGCGCAGTTTTTCACATCAATAACTCTTTGCCCTCTAAAGGTGAAGAGTTGTTTGATGTTGTCAGGATTTTTGGTGTTTTCCATTGCAAGGATTGCGCCAACTATCGCTTCCAGCTGCGACATAGGCATCATATTCACAGGCAAATCTATTCCCCACTCGTTTGTCAAAACCTGCTGCAAAAATTTGCAATCAGCAGGAGTTCTTTCGCGGTAGCAGGAATTCAAGTGCAGGCTCTGGCGCGTCAGGTAGATTTCAAAACGGTTTACCTCAATTCCTTCTTCAATCAGGCTGTTAAAAAAATCACAACCGCGGGTTGAATATCTCTGCGTCCAGTTATCAATATTTGGCATGTGCTCATTTGTCGAAACAAGCTGGTAAGGTTTAGACAAAATCCGCCATTTGCCGTTCAAAAGCGTCCTGTCCCACGGCAGAGAAACACACAGTTTTGACTGTTTCAGGGATGAGAAATTCTCAAAAAAGAATACCACATCACTCATTTTGTACAGTTTATCAACCATAATAAGGTTGTAATCTTCATCAAGTATCGCAAGCCCCGAATCAAGCGTTGAACCCGCTGTCAGAGATAAACCTACATAATAATTCATAAAACTCCCTTTAAATTTGTGCCGTTCTACACGAGAAGTTTCGTTGTAATAATCGGCTCATTATCCGTTACCACAACGGTATGTTCAAAGTGTGCGGAAGGCTTTTTATCAATTGTGCTGACAGTCCATTCATCGTCAGCAACTTCGACTTCGTCTACTCCGAGATTAAACATCGGTTCAATCGCAATAGCCATACCGGTTTTAAGTAAGGTTTTGTCCCCCACGGAATAGTTAAAAAGAAACGGTTCTTCATGCATATTGCGTCCGACACCGTGACCGCCGTATTGACGGACAATGCCGAGTTTTTCGCGGTTAGCAACTGCCTCAATTGCCGAGGAAACATCATCCAGAACATTTCCTTCGTGCATTTTGGAAATACCTGCAAAAAGTCCTTCCTCTGTTGCTTTTAAAAGTCTTGCGACCTCATCGCTGATTTTACCGACAGGATAAGTCCAGGCGCTGTCACCGACAAAGCCGTGATACGTTGCGCCGACATCAATGCTTATAATATCGCCTTCTTTTAAAATAACGTCCTCGTGCGGGATTCCGTGGACAACCTGCTCATTCACAGAGGTGCAAATGCTTGCAGGAAAGCCGTTATACCCTAAAAATGTCGGGATTGCACGATTTTCTTTTATAATTTTATATGCGATATTGTCAAGCTCTTTGGTTGACATTCCCGGTTCAATAACCCGTTTCATTTCCTGATGCACAAGCGCTACGATATGTCCTGCGTGGCGCATTAATTTGATATCTTCTCTTGATTTACGATTAATCATAATTTATTCCTTATTTCTTGTTGGGCTTGCAAGCCCAACCTACATTCTGCGTTCCAGCCCGCTATATTTCCCGCCGTCCTTCGATTGCTCTTGCCAGCGTAATTTCATCCGCGTATTCCAGATCCGAACCTATCGGAAGTCCGAAGGCAATGCGCGATACTTTTATATTGAACGGTTTTATCAATTTTGTCAAATACAAACTTGTAGCCTCTCCCTCGACAGACGGACTAAGCGCAAGAATAACCTCTTTTACGTCTTCATTTACAAGCCGGTTCAAAAGCTCCTTAATCCTGATATCGTCCGCGCCGATGCTGTCCATAGGCGAAATCAGCCCTTGCAAAACATGATAAAGACCTTTATACTCATTTGTTTTTTCAATAGCGATTAAGTCTTTGGTTTCTGCAACAACACAGATTGTCGAGCGGTCGCGCGTCGGTGAAGAACAGATTTCACAAGGCGTTGTGGTTGAAATATTAAAACAGATTTCGCAGTTTTTAATATTAGTCTTGGCATCCAGCATTGCCTGTGAAAATTTTTCGACCTCGGTAATCGGCATTCTGAGCAGATAAAACGCCATTCTTTGCGCGGATTTAGGCCCGATTGACGGAAACTTTTGAAAATACTCTATTAAAGTTGCAATGGACTTAGGGTATATCATGAAAATAAGCCTTGTAACCCCGGAATATTTAAACCGCCTGTAACAGCAGTCATTCTTGTTTCCATTTCCTTGTTAGCCTTGTCGCCAGCCTGCTTAATAGCCGCTGAAACCACATCTTCCAACATTTCTAAAGTATCTTTATCAACTGCTGACGGGTTTTCCGGATTAACAGCTTCGGCTGAAATCTTTATTGATTTGAATTTGCCCTGACCGTCACAAACAACTTTAACGCCGCCGGATTCGCCGACAACTTCAAGGTTCGCAAGTTCAGCCTGTGTATCTTTTAATCTTTTTTGCAAGCCCTGAGCTTGTTTCATCATCTGCATAATATTCATTTATACATATCCTCCTAATGTCTTCCCTAATACCTAATCTTATTATATAATAAAAATATGGAAAATGGAACAACATATCTTTCTGAATCTTTAAAAAGCGGCCGGCTAATGCGCTGGACATTTATGCCGTTGAAGGTTTATATTGCTCCGATGAAATTTTATTCCAAACAGGGGGAAGATTACAAGTACCGCGCAATGGTAAAACAGGCGCTGGAAACCTGGCAAAAAGCCTCGGACGGACGGATTTCGTTTAAAATTGTATCAACGCTGCTTGAATCCAACGTAAATATTGAGTGGAAACGCGTTGACAGACAGGCTCTCGGATACTGTGCATTTCAGTATGATTCGCGCAACAGACTTTATAGCGCCGAGGTTCAAATCGGGCTGACAGAAGGACTTGTCCATGCTCAGTACATGGATGAAGATGAGGTTTACCACACGATTTTACACGAAATCGGCCACGCACTGGGATTAGGCCACAGTCCTTACAAAACAGACATTATGTACACCCCGCACCAAAAAGGGGTGAAAACACTTTCCAAAAATGATAAACTTACACTAAAATGGCTTTATATTCTTCCACAGGGTGCAACACCCGCTGAAGTTGCAAGTAAATACGGCGCCAGCGGTTCCGATATTGATGAAGTCGTCAAAAAAATTATAAACAAACAAAACAAATCCGGTTTTGAAGAGGTTAAACAAAGTATTAAACAAAAACCCGAACGGGATTTAGAGGAAGAGCAGGAAAGAATAGCGCTTATGCGCAAACATCACATGGCGCTTCAACACGTAACTATTTCGCAGGATGTAAAAAACTACCTGCTCAACCACAAAAACCGGCCTAAAGAGTTTTAAAGAAGCGCGGCAATAAGACTTTTTTTTCTTCCATTTGGTCATAACGACTCATTGCCTTATTCTCTTATTGTCTTATTGACTTCTACATTTCTTTACACTTTGTAATTCCTTATACATTCGGGGTTTGTAAGGTACATTTGCCCTGAGTTTTCCACGTAACGCCCGTCAATTTTTACGGGGCAACAAATTTTTTGCTTTTCTAAAACAGCCTTTGCCTCAGTTTCGGATAAACCCTCATCAAGCAAATTTTTTAGTCTTAAATAATAACGTTTTTCCATAAAAGTTAAATCCGCTATTCTGGAAGGTGAAAGAGAAAATCCCATTTTGTGATAGAACATTCCAGGCTCAAATTTTGTACCGCCAAGCCGTCCGGCATAGAGCGATATCCTGTCGCCGCAGCCGGAATCATTCGCAAATTTTAAAAGTTCTTTCATCGCCATTGTGCCGAATTTCTTATCTCGCGGAATTAACTGCTTCTTACCCAGCCTGTCATTCATACTAAATTCATTAATCCGCATAAAAGGTTTCAACAGACCCATCTCATAAAAAGAAGGAGCCGGATTATCCCAAAACCAGTTTGAAGGATAGTTAGCCCCGACGCCATCCTTATCACTAACTATATCATAATGCACATAACCAACCTTTTTAGTGCCGTGAAAGATATCATAACCACTTTCATTAAACCCCATAAATTTAGAGTGCTTGAAAGTCACAAAATTATCATTGCAAACTTCCTCCGGCTGCTTTTTAAATAACTTATTCCATAAATTCCGGAAGAAATTACCCACACATTGCATACCCACAGGTTGAGTTCGTACAGACTCAAACCCGTTTTTCACTGGCGGCACATATCTTAACGTCATCTCCGGTCTATAAGCAATATGCGGACGTAAAAAGGTTCCTACAGGATATCGGGTTGTATTAAGTTTTATCATTAAATTTCCTTTTGTACCTAACATAAGTATCAGAAAAAATATATTTTGCCAGTGCTATACTAAATAATCAATAATACATTCAGGATTAGTAAGATTAAACCTGCCGGTTTCTGCAACAAACCGCCCGCCGATTTTTTCGGGCTTGAATATCCCGTTAAAGCCCAGAAGCACTTTTATTTCCTCTTCGCTAAGCCCCTTAATTTTTAATTCTTCAAACATATCAAGATATCTATACTCAATTTTTTGCATTAAACGCTGTTCTGCAGGAGTAAGTGAGAATCCCATTTTATTATAAAATCTTCCGGGGGTAAAACCGGTATCCGGCAAAACATCTGCCAATAGAGCAATGCGGCTGTCACAACCCTCATTCTGTGCGATTTTTAGCAGTTCCTTCATTGTCATTGCGCCGTATTTTTTGTCGCGTTTTACCAAACACGGCTTGCCAAATCTATCGTTCATACGCAATTCATTTATCCACATAAACGGCTTTAAAAGATGATTTCCGCCTTTATCCCGCGGCGCCTCTTTCACAAACCAGTCGGCAGGAAAATCTGCTTCCGTTGCATAATGTTTTGTTTTAATCTCATAGTTAACGAACCCGACCTTTTTAGAACCGTATTTTATATTATTTGCATACTTAATCCCCAGAAAACGTTTGGGCGTCAGACGAACAGCATGTTCCAGCGGCTCAGAAGATTTTAAATGAAATCTCTGTAATAAGTTTCCGCTATAGTCCGCGATTGATCTGATAAAATTTCCCATACAACAATCCTGTTACGGATAATTAAAGTACACACAAGATTAAAATTGCTAACGCCCTGTCAAAATATTAAATAAGTTTAAAAACTCGGGGAACGAAATATCCACCCACTGAAAATCTTTTATCAAAATTTCTTTTCGTGCAACAAGACCTGCAACATAAAGACTCATTGCAAGGCGGTGATCATGATAAGTTTCAACTTCTGCGTCGCCTTCAAGCAAAGTTTTACCATTAATAATAAACCCGTCCGGAGTTTCCTCTATTTGCGCGCCGATTTTCTTCAATTCGCGGACAATCGCTGCAATCCTGTCAGACTCTTTGTTGCGCAAATCTCCGGCATCTTTAATAACAGTCTGCCCCTGCGCCTGCGTTGCAAGAACCGCGATAACAGGAAGTTCATCAATAAGCCGCGGAATAATTTCGCCGCTGATTTCACACGCCTTGAGAGAAGAATATCTGATGCGCAAATCACCTGAGATTTCTCCCGCGGATTCGCGTTTATCAAGGATTTCAATATTTCCGCCCATATCGCGCACAACATCCAGAATTCCGGTACGCGTCGGATTTAAACCGACATTTTTAAGAATTATATCAGACTCAGGAACAATCAACCCCGCAACAATGAAAAACGCCGCAGATGAAATATCCCCGCAAATATCTATTTCTTTCGCTTCAAGTTTTGACCCGCGCACAGAAACCTTTTTCCCATCAACGGTTAAATCTGCCCCGAGGTATTTAAGCATTAATTCTGTATGATTTCTTGAAATATAAGGCTCAGTAACACTTGTAATTCCGTCAGCGAAAAGTCCCGCAAGCAAAACGCAGGATTTAACCTGCGCAGACGCTATTTTTGAAGCATAATCAATTCCGTGAAGTGGGCGGCCAACGATTGTTAACGGAGCATGCCCGTCAACAGATTGAATTTCACCGCCCATTAAGTTAATCGGCTCTATAACCCTGCGCATAGGACGCTTTGAAAGGCTTTCATCACCGATAAGAACACTGTCAAAATTTTGTCCGGCAAGAATTCCGCTCATCAAACGCATAGTAGTACCCGAATTGCCGCAATCAAGTTCGCCCGGCGGCGCCTTTAATACTCCGTCAGAAAGAATCTCCAGAGTTTTTTCATCAATAAAATTATGTTTAATTCCGAGTTTCGAAAAAACATCAAGCGTCGAATGCGGATCCGCTCCGGAGGAAAAATTTTTAATCAGCGAGCGCCCCTTTGCAATAGATGAAAACATCACAGCCCTGTGTGAAATAGATTTATCCGCCGGAATTTCAACCGTTCCGCGCAAACCTTCTAAAAGTTTTGAAATCCGTATATCTGTCATATAATAACCTTATCAAAAAATTTGCAGAATAGCAAAATTTCTTTTCAGGAGTTTTAAATAAACCATAATGGACATGTTCAAAGATTATAATGCGTATAAACAGTTTCAACCCCAATATACAAACTGGAAATCACAAAGAGATAAGCAGGAGGCCAAACGGCTTGCCTATCTTGAAAAACATCCCGAATTAAAAAGAGAAGAGGACATACAACGCGGCAAAACGCTTTTAAAGGCAATTGATATTCTGGATGAATATTCTCAGGCCAGCGCAGAAAATACTGAGCTATCAACAGAAATAGTTTCCCAGCAGATAATCGGCGGGATTTCGTTTCTCGGCAGCTTCGCCGGACTCGGGGCAATGCGCTTAAAACCTATCCGGAAATATTTTAACAAAATGGCACAAACAAATAAAACCCTTGCCTTTCTCGCAACCCTCGTACCAATGACAATAGGCGGTGCACTGGCTTCAATCGCGGCGTTTCCGATAATGGCGTGGGCTGCAAAAGTCGAAACCGGCGCGTCACGCAAAGGCAGACTGGAAGCTATGAAAACACAGCTTCAAAATCCCGCTAATTTCGCTGTTTTGACAGAAGAACAGCTTAAACAGGCAAAAGAAGAAAGCGCCAAAATAAAACTTAGTAAAGAAGAAACTGAAATCGCAACATCTAAATTCTCATTCAAAGAATCAGTTAATATTCTAAAAAGTTTCAACAAACAGGAGGAACTTGCACGAAAAGATCAGGAAGAATTTAAAAAATTAATCCATGAAGAAGAACCGTTACAAAATTCAGAGTTAAGTCCGGAAGAACTGGAAAAAGCCAAACGTGACCGGCAAATTTTAACAAAATTAGTTGAAAAAATTGATATTGCATCACAGGATTATGCAGAAAACGTAGAATTTGCAACCAATTCGCTAACGATATTATCCCCGCTTTTCGGTATCGCAATAGGCTGGCTTAGCGACAGAGTAAACAAACTACTCAAAGTCAAACCCGAAAACTTTCCTGCAAAAATTGCACCTTGGGCTATCGGTTTAGCTGGTACAATCGGCCTTGCAGCCTTCTCTACATCTATTCAAAAACAAGCATCACGGGTCGGAAGATTTAACATAAGACAGGAACTCGCCAGAAATCCGGAACAGCTTATATATGTTGACGATGAAAAGGTTAATGCAGAAATCGGAGATAACATAGAGGTTCAAACAAAAAAACGTCCTAATTTCTTCAAATTTTTATGGCAGGTCTATAAAGACAATCAGGCATACAAAAAATATCAAAAAACAGAAGGACTTGAAGATAAAAAATTCAACAAAGCGCTTGAAAAAATCGAATTAAGCGGGGAGCAATTGCGTGAAGCGGAAATTTTACAGCGCAATACATTTAAAACATTCAATAAAGTTGACGAGATGTCACAAAAATATTCTGAAAATGTTGAGGCACTCGGGAATTCATTAAAACAGCCGCTGGGTTTAATTTGCAGTGCAGTAGGAGCAATAGTCGGGTTCAAATATTTAATAAGAATTCCTGAGGCAATAGGTTCAAAATCAACAGGGATAAAAAATCTTGACGCGATAATGAAAGGCTTTTTAAAATATTTAGGCAGTGTATTGATAAGCACTGCGCCAATAATAGCCTTTGACTTTTACGTAACTAAAGAACAGAAAGCGGCTTCACGCGTTGCGAATATGCAGGCGATAAAAGAACTGGATGACGTGAGGATTTTCAGAAGCGACATAGAAAAGAACGTATCCGAACAGATTGACTCTAAAAATTTTTTAGGCTAGAATAAAGAAAAATTAAATAAAGAGAGGTGTCCGAGCGGTTTAAGGTGCAATCTTGGAAAGGTTGTGTGGGAGCAATTCCACCGTGGGTTCGAATCCCATCCTCTCTGAATAAAATACAGTTCGGCTTCTGACTGAACTGTATTTTATTATGTACAAGATGAGGATACTACAGATTTCCTTTTTTATGTTATACTTTATATAAATTTTATGAAAGGGGATAATATGCCTATTGATAGTGTAAACAGAACTATTCCTATGTCCGGAAAGAGATTTATCACTCCGCAGATGCAAAATAATGTGCAAGATTTACTTACCAGAATGAATTCTGAAACAAAAGAAAATTCAAATGCATACAGAACCTGCGCAGCTTTTGTAAAAAGTATCAAATATAAAGATGAAGCTGAATTTACAGACGGACGAATGATTTTTAAAAAAGTCAGCCCTGAAGAACAAATGGTTAAAGAGTCGTTTCTGCAAATCAATAAAACATCGCTCGTTATTGATAATAAAACAGGTGAAATCATTGAGCACCGCAAACCGTTTTTCAGCCGGTGGTCAAAAATCATGAAAAAAGCAGAAAAATATTTAAATCTGCTAAAAAATAATTATGATAATCCAGAACTGGTAAAAAAAGAATGGCTTCAGCACAAAGAACTTACTCCGGAAGGGAAAAAAGCATCCAAACTTCTTGAGTTCAGTATTTAAACTTCCTGTTTCCGGCAGGATAAATTTGCCAATTTTAGTATAATTACAACAAATTTATGGAAGGTACAAAAATGGAATTGTATGATGCAATTTATAACAGAAGAATTACACGTGATTTTCAAGATAAAACTGTTCCCGAAGAAGTTTTGGAGAGGATTATAAATGCAGGGCTGCAAGCACCGACGCACGATCATTTAAGAAACTGGGAGTTTGTTATATTACAGGATAAGAAAGACAAAGAAGCAGCTCTTCAATTTATTAAGAAAGGAGTTGAACCGCAGCTTGAAATTTTAAAACAAATTCTTGTTGAAGGCACTGCGCAGCAAAAAATGTATGCAATTGCTATGCCGCGGCAGTATTCAATGTTAATGAATTCCTCGCATATTATTCTGCCGTTTTTTAAATCTAATTCCGGAGTTATGAACCCGACTTCTGTAAGCTCACTTAATCCGCTTTCTTCTATATGGTGTGTGATTGAAAATATTTTTCTTGCCGCAACTGCGGAAGGGCTGGCGTGTTCAATGAGGATACCTGTCGGGGAAGAAGGTTTAAATGTCGCAAAGGTTGTAGGCGCACCGCAGGATTATCTTTTGCCGTGCTACATTGGACTTGGATATCCTGCTGAGGGCAGCCCTCGTGTTGAGCAGGTTGAATATAACGCAAAACAAAAAATGCACTTCGGGAAATGGTAATAGGTGTATAAATAATGGGAACTTATTACAAAACTAATTACAGCTCGCCGTTGGGGATTTTTACAATGGCAAGTGACGGTAAAAATCTTGTAGGTTTATGGCTCGAGGGTCAGAAATATTTCGGTGGCAGCATAGAAGATGTTATGATTGAGAATGACAGGCTTGAGGTCTTTACACTGACAAAGAGGTGGCTTGATGAATATTTTGGCGGTCAGAAGCCTGAGATTTCAAGACTTCCGCTTTCCCCTGCCGGCAACGAATTCCGGCAGAGGGTATGGCAGATACTTTGTGAAATTCCTTATGGAAAAGTTTACACCTACGGCGAGATTGCTAAAACTATTGCTAAAGAACAAGGTAAAACAAGGATGTCCGCGCAGTCGGTCGGGGGTGCCGTCGGGCATAATCCGATTTCCGTCATTATTCCGTGCCACAGGGTCGTAGGTTCTAATGGAAGCTTAACGGGATACGCCGGCGGAATAAAAACAAAAATTAAACTCTTAGAACTTGAGGGCGTTGATACTTCAAGATTCTTTATACCGGAGAAAAGTTCTGCATTATAGGCTTGTAGGGCTATCGGGCTAAATTTTGTTTCTCATTATTATTTATAAACCAATCAATAAGCGGTTTTTTCTCTCCGAATTTAATTTTAAACCCCTGCTCAAAATCCTCGCAGGTTAAAAATTTATAACTGATATTAAATGCGACAGGTTCTTCAACATCCCCGAGCGCCTTAACTTTCTCGGAAGAAATCACACCGCTGCCGTCCTGTATAACATTTGCATAATTGTAACCTTTAAAACAGCAGAACGGGATTTTAGCTTTATTATCTTCTCCCATATACATCAGTCCGAAAGTCCGGCATATAATGCCTCTGTACTTGTAAACAGAGCAGACATTGTTTATCAAAAACGGACAATCATATTTAAATTCATCAGGCTTGCCTTTAAAATTATTTTTTTCCTGAATAACCCTGTTTATATTTTGCGCAACCAGTTTTTTAGTTTCTAAATCCAGCTGCCATGCACCTGTCATTAAATAATCAATTTCCAGCTTTGAATAAGGGAATTGTGCGTTTTGACAGCAAAGCCCGCACCCTTTTTGACAACGAATGTATGGCTTTTGTTTGTCAAAGAATTTTGTCAATTTATTTTCTAAAAATTTGAGATATATAATGTAGTTTTCTAACATTGCACTTTTTTAAACTCTTGAACTCTTTTATTTTAATACTTGATAGTAACTATCAGTCAAGAGGTTGATAAAATTCAGACACATTTATAACTCATAATATAATCATCCATAACAAAACCGCTTCCGATATCGGTAATAACGGCATCAATTATTTCTAATCCCCATTTTTTATATGCCGCAATTGTGTTGGAATTGTATTTGTTAACAGTTAGCTGAATCTCGTTATAGTGTTTTTCGGCGGCAATTTTTTTGATTTTCTCAAACGCCTTACGCCCGAAACCTTGAGAGCGGAAGCCTTTTTTGATATAAAGCTTGGATAAAAAGAGGTATTCCGGACGTTCTGAAAGGCCGAAATAGCCAATATTTTCGCCGTTAAGGTCTATAAACCAATATGTATAGCGTTCGTTGTTATACTGGCCGCGGATGGCATTTTCGGATTGAAATTTTTCGACCATATATTTGATTTGTTCAGGGGAAAGCAGGGTTTGCCAGTATTCAAACCAGATTTCGTGTGCCAGCTGTGCCAGCATCGGGATATTTTCCTGTGTTACTTCTGTGAATTTTAGCATTGTTTCTTTCTTATATTTTTCAATTGTGTTTATTAATCTATATTCTTTTCAACATATTCCGTAAGAATTTTTGCTGCTAAATTGCTTGCCGAACGGTGATCTTTTTCGGCAAGTTCTCGAAATTTTTTTAAAACATCTTTGTCCATTATTATTACAAACCTATGTTTGTCCTCTCCAATCATGATGCAACATCCTTTCTATACGGTTTATAAACTTATGTAAATTTTAAATGATTTTCTGTTTTATTTCAACTGCAAACAGTGTATAATGAGTGTGTAAACTAATGACGGAGATTGCAATTATGAACGAAAAATTGCGAGAAATTTACAGGCACGCAGAAGCACTCGCTACTTTGAGCGCAGAATTGAATAATTTAACGAAAACTCTTGCCGGTGCTATGTGTCAAGATTTGGCCGACTCACGACCTTCTTTTCATCTGGTATCGCTTGCAGAAATAATTGATGAAAAAGCGGAACACTTGAGTGGTTCCTGTGAGGAATTGTCCGATAAACTATTATTAGAAGGGTATAAGCCTAAACTACAGCAGAACCTGTGTACCTATCATGAAGCGGTGTGAGTCGTTTGCGCCCTGATTTTGGCAGAAAATATAGTTAAAAATTAGTTTCAACCCCTGTCCTTTTACGTAATAGTTGATGCCGGCAGTGTATTCTCTTATCATATTGTGGCCTATGTTTCTATCCGGATCAAACTGGTCATATCTTGCCAGAACTTCAATTTTCGGAGTAATTTTATAGCCTATGGTTGAATAAAAACCGCCTGTCTGTTTATTAGTATAACCTGCAACACCGTTGGAACCGTCAGCTTGCGCCCATTCAAAGTTGGCAAAGAATTTTTTGTATTCGTAATCCGCGTAAGCGCCGGCAACAAAAAACTCACCGCTGCCATACTGACCGCCGTTGATACCGCCGCCGAGTTTTAATTTTCCGTATCTGCCGTCGGTTTTGCCCAGCGGTTTTAAGTTTACCCAGCCGGTAAATTCAACCCCGGGGAAGAATTTCCTGAAATACGTATCAGAACTGTAACCGCCCAAATCGTATTCAATTAAATCGTAGTTTCCCTGAACCCGTACCCCGAATTTACGAACAGTACCGTATGTTCGGGAAATTTGTGAACGGTAGATAAATGGTAATGTGTAAGGGCTTTGACCGCCTTCAACACCGACAGGAGGTCTGGAATTACCAAACATAATCCGGTGATGCGGAATACGGTTGGTTGCGATATACATATCTGCCGGCAGGTTTTGCCAGAAGTTTCTGCCGTGCTGCGGTTGCAAGTTAACCATTAAGCGGAAATCTTCTTTACCGCTTCTGAATTTACCGTCGATACCAACGTTTACCGAACCTTCCGTCCAGTCTGTATAACCGCCTTCGTTATGCTGCAAGTGAATGCCGAGCTGACCCTGATATGCACCCCACAAATGCAGACTTTCAACAGGGCCTTTTTTCAAATGTAATGTTGCAATATCAGAAAGCAGGTGATATGGAGTATCTGTTTTTTCCACCTCGGCCGTCAGGATATCGTGAACCTTTTCCGAAAATGTTTTTTCGTGCGGGATTTCTATATCCTGAACCTTAGGGGTTTCCTGAACTTTTTCTACTTCTGATTGGAGTATAATGTCTTTGAGTTCTACCGGTCTTGTATCTTCCTGTATTGCATAAGCGGGTATGAATGATAATAAAATTAGTGTAAATATAACAATTATCTTTTTCACGGCTATCTATAACCTATCTACTCATTCGGCTCCCCGCGCAAAAGCGCGCAGGGTAAATATCGCACCAAAAATTATATTACTTACAACCTAAATAATCAAGTATTCCGTTAATAATCGTGAGCGGGTGTGCAGGGCAGCCCGGAATGTACAGGTCAACCGGGTGGCGTTCAAAGAAAGTTCTGTCGATTTCGTCAGAATCTTGGAATACACCGCCTGAAATTGCGCAGGCACCGACTGCGATTACAATTCTCGGCTCAGGAGTGGATAGGAAGGTATCTTCCAGCGCTTTTGCCATATTTTTGGTGACAGGGCCTGTTATAACAACGCCGTCTGCGTGGCGCGGGGAAGCTACAAAATCAATTCCGTATCTGCCAATGTCAAAGTTTGCGTTGGAGCAGGCATTGAGTTCCATTTCACACGAATTGCAGCCGCCGGCTGAAACCTGACGTAATTTGAGTGACTGGCCGAAGACTTTTACGATTTCTTCTTTTGCGGCAATCGGATTGATTTCACCGTTTACGATTAAATCTTCACGTTTTGCTGCGCTGTATTTATGGTTGCGGGTGAAGTTTATTGCACCGTTTGAAACCCGCGCGCATTCGCCGCAGAAAATGCATTTACCAAGGTCAATCTTTTTGTCGTTGGTAATCGCTCCGGTCGGACAAGCTTTCCGGCATTCTTTTAAGTTTGTCAGTTTTTTCTCGTCAATTACCGGAATCCCGCGGAATTTCGGTTTAATTTCGCGGCCTCTTATGTCTTTTATTATCTGATTTTTTTGTAAGTGTACAGTTCTTAATGTTTTTAACATAGTATTTTCCTTTTATTACAGGTCAAATCCACAGTATGAAAGGTCGAAACTTTTGTTGCAGACAGGGAAGTCAGAAATCTGATTGTTTCTGACAGCCAGAGCAAGCCCGAACCAGTTGTGGAATGACGGATCTTTAATTTTATATTGTTCGATTGCGCCTGTTTTGTCCGTAATTATTACGTGGCAGATTTCGCCTCTCCAGCCTTCAGTGAAGGTCAGGCACATACCGTTTGGTGCATAACCGGTTTTGATTTCAGGTGTTTCAAGCTTGCCGTTGAGTTCTTCAAGCATATCCAAAATCATTGCTTTAGATTGTTTGATTTCCAAAAATCTCTGGTAAGCTCTTGCCCAGACATCGCCGTTGCGGGCACTGACTGGAACAAAATTTTTGTAATCTCCGAAAAGTCTGCAATCAACCACTACGCCGGACGCTCTTGCCGCCGGGCCTACCATACCGATTTCTTCAGCTTTTTTGGTTGAAACCAGACCGGTATTTTCAAGTCTTGAAAGAACCGTTGCGTTTGAAAACATTGCATCACACATTTCTGTCACACGGGTGTCAACTTCTTCAAGCATTTTGGTGATTTTGTCTTTTAATTCATCATCTATATCAAAGTTTACGCCGCCTATTCTCATCAAACCTTTACCAAAACGGCTTCCGGAGATTTCAAGCATTGTGTTGATAACAAGGGTTCTTGTAACGCCCAGAACATTCGCCGCCATAAGGTATGCGATATCACCTGCGATTGCGCCGATATCCCCGATATGGATTGCCATTCTTTCCATTTCAAGTGCGATTTTGCGGATTGTTTGTGCGCGTTTGCACACCTTCATCCCGGTTAAAGCTTCGATTCCGCGGGCAAATACGCTTGAATGGCCGATTGTTGTATCTCCGCTGATTGATTCTGCAAGCCAGATATTCGGGTTATTTTTAAGCATTTTTTCAACGCCGCGGTGCTGCCAGCCAAGCTGGATTTCAAGGTGCATTACGCGCTCGCCCTGACATAAAAATCTGAAATGCCCCGGCTCAATTATCCCTGCGTGCACAGGCCCTACAGCAACTTCGTGGGATTGAAGATCATCGGATTTTAGAAATTCATAACCCTCGTTGACTCTCACCGGTTTTAAAAACGGATGTCCGGCCGGACGAATTCCGTAATTTTCGTAAATTTCACGTTCAAACATGTGTACTGCCGGACGTTTAAGCGTCAGTGAAGGGTATTCGTTCCCGACAATTGTACTTGCAATATGCAGCTGCGCATTGATATCGTCTGCAATTACCGCGTACATATTGTTTTTGTATTCTTCCTGATTAATAAAGAGATTTGCAACACGAAAATGGGTATCAGTTACCAGACGTTCAAATTCACTGAATTCCAATACAGGAATTTCTGATTTTTTTATTACTTCGTTATTTTTAAATTTAAGTGTTTTTGTCATTACCATATCATTTCACCTGCATTTTTAATTAATTCAAATAATCCGTTTGGCATATAAATACCAAGTACAATTGCTGTTACTATAAGGAAAATTTGAGGTATGTAGTTACGAATCGGCAGTTTTACCGGTTCGGTTCCGTTGTTATTATGTGTTGAATAATTCATTTTCAAAACGGTATTCATAATACCGTAGATAATGAAAGTTAACAAAAGAAGCATTATCATGCACAATACAATCTGTCCGTTAAGCAGGAATTGTTTGATAATCAAAAATTCCGATAAGAACAGCGGGGATGGCGGAATCGCAAGGATTAACATTGCCCCCAGAAGCCATAACCACGATGTGCATTTGTTTTTACTTACAATATCTTTAACTTCTTCAACTTCTTTAGTGTTGTATAGGTGAAGAATGTTTCCGGAAGTCAGGAACAGGGAGCTTTTAATCAACGAGTGGCAAAGAACGTGAATTAGTGCCCCGATTGTACCTAAGCTGCCAAGTGCGATACCGACTGAAATAATCCCCATATTTTCAACAGAGGAATACGCAAGCATTCTTTTGTAGTTTTTAATTCTGTAAACGTAAACTGCTGTAATAAATATTGAAAGCAGCCCCATTGCAAGCATCAAAACCTGAACAGTATGACCTAAACCCGCGAGGCTCATAAGTTTTACTAATCTCAAGATAACAAGAACCGCGGAGTTTAAAAGTGTTGCTGAAAGCATTGCAGATACCGGAGAAGGTGCTTCCGCGTGCGCATCAGGCAGCCAGCTGTGAACCGGTGCAAACCCAGCTTTTGTACCAAATCCGATTAAAATAAATATGAATGATAATTTTAACCAGAACGGATTTATTGCTGAAGCGTGTGCGTATAAATCATCGTAGAATAATGAGTTTACACTTCCGGAGCCTATCAACAGCAGGATTATACCGACAAACGCCAGAGAAATCCCGATTGAACAAAGGAATACATATTTCCACGTCGCTTCAAGGGAATTTTTTGATTTATGAAGCATAATCAAATATGCGCTTGTCAATGTCGTTGCTTCTATAAATACCCAGGTTAAACCTAAGTGATTACATAGTATTGCACCTACCATTGAAAGGAAAAATAAGAAAAATATTGAATAATATTTTAAATTTTCCTTAGCGTTTTTGCAGTAGTTGAACCCTTGATAAAACATTACACAAACGGTTACAACGACCAGTGCAATCAAAAATAATAAATTTAAACTATCTAAAACAAAATAATTATTCATCTTTCGCCATCTCGCTATCTTTTAAATTACAAAGTTGTGTAACATCAGGGTTGCCATAAATACTACCGATTTCACCAATCAACAGCCCTAGGATAAATACTGCGACAAACACGTCCAGCAAGACCCCGAGGTTTACGATTAACGGCATTTCTTTCGCTACAGAAAGAGAAAGAAGGAAGATACCGTTTTCAAGCATTGCAAACCCGATTACGTGGGTAAGTAATTTCTTTTTGATTGCAATGAATACGAACGCTGTGATAATCGTTGAAACAGATACACCGAAATAAAGGCTTGAAATGTTTTGCAAAATATCAACCTGACTGCTTGCAATCATAAATCCTGCGAACAGAATTATTGTTGAAATTACCAGTGTATAAAAGTTCGGGAACTGAGGGTTGTTATCCCTTTTGATGTTATTTTTTTCAGCAACTTTATCCAGAACGTTCGGAATGATGAGTGCTTTGACAACAAAGGTTTCAACAATCAGGAACGCTGCACCGACAAGTGCGTCAACGTGGGTAAACAGTGACGTCAGGGCAGACCAGATACTCGTTGTATCGAGTTCGTTAATGTGGGCAAATATTGTGATTATACAAAGAACAATCCCCTGTAATCTCAACATATTTGTCTGCGCTGCAATACGGCTTGAGGTTGCCATATATAACATTGAAATCCCGAATATTACAATTAAGAAGTTAATCATATTACAAATGTCCTCCGTGCATAATTAATAGAACAAGTGCCATTACAATTAACGCTGCTACAATTAATGTAAAAGTATATTCTATTATGTGTGTTAATCTTATTCTTGCGCATAAAGATTCGATTATACCGATAAGAACTGCGATTGCCAGTGCCACAAGCACAGAGCCGACAAAGCTTAGCGGTGCAATTGTCATCGTGATGATTGTTGTGAACAACATCATTTTTAAAGCCGCGCCGTACTGAATGAAGGCCAAATCCACACCGGAATTATCAAGAACCATAACTTCGTGAATCATTGTTAATTCAAGGTGGGTTTTAGGATCGTCAATCGGAACTCTTGAACCTTCGATTAAGATTATCAGGAATAATGCAAATACTGTCGCAAGAGCAATTAAAATCATTATGTCATTATTAGACCAGAACAAATGCGCAAGTGATGCAAACGAGTAAACCCCGTTCATTGCGCAGATTGATGAAATTATGATGAAGAAAGCCGGTTCTATTAAAGAAGTGTAGCTTACTTCTCTTGAAGCCCCCATACCTTCAAAGCTTGAACCAGTATCCATTGCCGCGGTTACGGAAACGAATTTTCCCAGAGCCAAAAGATAAGAGAACAGAATAAAATCACCTTCAAAATGGATTACCGTAACCAGCATTGCCGCAACGATTAAGCAGGCAAGGTTAATGACCGGAGCCACGCGGAAAATTGCGGTTGAAGTTTCACTGATTACCTCACCTTTGTTCATAAGTCTGTTGAAGTCAAAATACGGCTGGAAAATGCTTGCGCCCTGTTTCCCCGCGAATTTTGCCTTTACTTTATTTATTACACCAATGAATAAAAATGGGAGTGATAATAGTAATATCATTTTTAATATTGGAAAAATAATCATTGTTAAAAGTGTCATTATATTTTTCCTCCTAATACCAGGCAAATTGCGATGATTAATGCCAGAATGCTGTACCATAAGTATCTTTGAGTGTTACCGCTCTGAATCCAGTAGAATTTTGAAAGTAAATTTTCGTCAAATTTTACCAGCGGGTTAATGATATAGTATTCAAAGATATCGTATATTTTAGATTTGAATGATGTTTTTTCAGGGAATAATTCCTTGATGTGTTTAAACTCCATAACCCTTACATAGAACGGGTTTAAAAATCCTAAGAAAGGTCTTGTGAAGGATGTTGAGGTATATTGAACTTTAGCAGTTCCCTTATCATAACCGCAGCCCCACGTATTTCTAACCGTAACGGTTTTCCCTGCAAGAAATGCCTGTCTTACCAGTAATAAAATTCCGATAGTCAACAATAAAGTTATGTTGAAGAACGATATCACAGTTAAGATTTCAACAGGGTAGATGAACGGAACGAGTTCCGTCGTTGCCCCACCGATGATAAGTATTGAATACTGCGGGAACAGACCTATTAAAGTCAAAATTACAACCAGTAAAATCATCGGTGCCGTCATAGAAAGCGGAACATCATTTTTAACGTGTTCTGCTTTTTCAGTTCTCGGGTTCCCGAGGAAAATCGTGCTGTATGCACTTGTGAATGCAACCATTGCTGTTGCGCCGACAAACGCCAGACCGGCCATTGCAAGAATCATTACCGGTATTAGTAAGTAATTCGGCGTGTTGAAGGAATTTAAAAATCCGTAGTAGATTAAAAATTCACTTATAAAGCCGTTGAATGGCGGCAGGGCACAAAGCGCCATTGAACCGATAAGGAAGCAAAACGCGGTTTTTGGCATAACTTTTGCCAGCCCGCCGAGTTTTTCCATATCTTTTGTGTGGGTTTTATTGTAAACAGCGCCCGCTGCAAAGAACATTAACGGCTTAAATACCGCGTGGTTTATTATGTGCATAAAGCAGCCTAAGAACCCTAACGTTTTCAGCCCGACATTGTGGTATGCAATACCTAAAATGCCCAAACCTATTGCAAGAGTAATAATTCCCATATTCTCAACGGAGGAATACGCAAGCATTTTTTTGAAATCTCTCTGTCCTGTGGCATAAAGTATTCCAAGAAGTGCTGTAGCAAGTCCGACCGCAAGGATTGTATATCCAAGTCCTGCAGACGGCTGGTTTAAAAGCTGCGTCATTCTTAAAATCCCGTAAATACCGGTCTTAATCATAACGCCTGACATTAATGCTGAAATATGGCTCGGTGCAACGGGGTGCGCCTTTGGCAGCCATGTGTGAACCGGAACCAGACCGGCTTTTATGCCGAAACCGATAAACATTAAACCGTAGATTAACGGTGTAACCTGTCCGTTAAAATCAAAGAACCAGATGCTTCCGGTTTTAATATTTAATAACACAAAACCTGCGATTAAAAATAAAACCCCAATGTGCATTGTAACAAGATAGCGCATTGCGGTTTTTCTGACACTTGCCTGATCTGCATCGAACAGCATTAGCAAAAATGAACTGAAACTCATAATTTCCCACGCGATGAGAAAGGCAAACACGTTTTGTGATAATACGACTAAAATCATAGCCATAACAAAAATATTGAAACAGAAGTAGTGCGAATTAACACTTTTACCGGCTTCAACATATTTTGCAAGATAACCTTTTGAATAAATCATAGCGAGCCAGGAAACAACCGCAATTATTAAAACAAAAAACGCGGACAAACCGTCAAGTGATAAAACCACATTGACAAGAGTGTTTCCGAACTCAAACATTAAATCTTGATTGTAGCTCTGGCTAACAAAACAGCCCAGCGTTCCGCCAACAGCTAACATAGTTGCAATTGTGTTTAAGGCGATTAGGTAGTTACACTTTTGGTTTTCTTTGAAAAAATATTGTGTAACCGCGCCAAACAAATAAATAATCAGGGCTAGTACAATAAGTTTCATATTTTCTAAAATTTCCTATCTCTCTTTTTCTGCCAAACAGTTCGGCTCTGTTTTGCATAGTAGTAAAACCGGCTGTGAACTGTTTTGTCAAGAATAAATAATACTCCGTAAAGTATAGATTTCAAGCGGAGATTAAAATTTTATTTACAATTGTATAAAGAATCCTGAACGTCCTGTCCCGCAATAGTTTTCATTGGTTTTAATGAATATCAAATCATATAATATTTACTCCCATTTACCCTTTTTATGTTATACTTTTTCCATAATTATATATAATAAGAGGGAATTTGAATATGGAAAAATATTATTTGACAACAGCAATCGACTATGTTAACGGCAAACCGCACATCGGACACGCGTATGAAAAGATTTTGACAGATATTATCGCCCGCCATTATTCACTACGCTGTGATGATGTTTTCTTTTTGACCGGAACCGATGAGCACGGTGTAAAAATTCAAAAAACCGCCGCAGCGCAGGGAATTACCCCGAAAGAGCTGTGCGATATCAATTCGCAGGCGTTCAAAGATGCGTGGAAAGCGCTGGATGTAGATTACACTAAATTTATCAGAACAACGGACGATTACCACGAAGCTGTTGTGCAAAAAATATTCAAAAAACTGGTTGAACAGGGTGATATTTATAAGCATGAGTATGAAGGTTTGTACTGTTCCGGATGTGAATGCTTCCTTAATCCGAAAGATTTGACCGAGGACGGACTCTGTCCTGACCATTTGAAAAAACCGGAAGTCGTCAGTGAAGTTAATTATTTCTTCCGGCTGTCAAAATACAAAGACGCTATTATTAAACATATTAAAGAAAATCCGGCATTTATTGTTCCGGCATTCAGAGCTAATGAAGTTTTAAGACAGCTTGAAGATATTCAGGACATTTCTGTTTCCCGCTCTAAATCCAACGTAAGCTGGGGGGTTGATGTGCTTGATGATCCGGAACAGGTTATTTATGTCTGGATTGACGCGCTTTCAAACTACATTACGGCAATCGGCTATGATGTTGATCGTCAGTCTGACGAGTTCAAAAAATACTGGCCGGTTGATGTACACGTAATCGGTAAAGATATTTTGAAATTCCACAGCATTTACTGGATTGGAATTTTAATGGCGCTCGGGCTTCCGCTGCCAAAACACATCTTTGCACACGGCTGGATTACGATAGATGAATCCAAAATGTCAAAATCGCTCGGGAACGTAATTTCTCCGACAAGCGTTCTGGAAAGCTTTAATCTTGAAAACGCGGATGCGTTCAGATATTATATGGCAACCTCTGCCCCTTGCGGACGCGACGGGAACTATTCCGATAACGATTTCAAAGAAAAGGTTAATGCCCATCTGGCTAACAGTATGGGAAATCTTTTAAACAGAACGCTTTCTATGCTGGTTAAATATTTTGACGGCGAAATTAAATCGGAATTTACTGTTAACACTGATTTGAAAAAGCTTGCGGTTAATACTATTGGTTTTGTCAAAACCCGTTTTGATAATTTTGAAATTGCAGAAGCAGGACAGGAAATTATGGCGCTTGTTGATGCCGCTAACAAATACGTAACGGATAATGCCCCATGGACGCTTGCAAAAGAAGGGAAAATGGCAGAATGCGGTACTGTGTTAAGAACTGTGTTGGAAATTATGTGTATGGTTTCTTCTTTAATATATCCGTTCTGTCCGAATATAGCGCGTTCGATGAGTAACCAGTTAGGCTATAATTTATCTACACGTCTTGATGATATTGCAAATCTGGATTATAATATCCTGAAAGCAGGCAAATTAATCGCTAAAGAAGAAATTAAGCCGGTATTCTTACGTTTAGACAGCGAATTTGCCGATAAGCAGGCAAAGAAATCAGAGGTGTAAAATGAATAAAAATATCACGTTAATTGGTATGATGGGCGCAGGAAAGTCGCTTATCTCGGAAAGACTCAGCCGCCGTTTAGATGATTACGTCGCTGTTGATACGGATGTCGTACTTGAATATCACCATAACCAATTTATACCGGATATGTTTAAGGAAAAAGGCGAAGAGTACTTCCGTGACGCAGAATCTAAGATTTTAGAAATGGTATATACAAAAGATAAAATGGTTGTAGCCCTCGGCGGCGGTGCTTTTGAAAGAGCTGAAAACAGAGAACTTGTTAAGAAAAATAGTTTCGTTATTTATCTTAAAGCTTCACCAGAAACGCTTTATGAACGGGTGAAAGACTCTACTGACCGGCCGCTTTTGAAAAAAGGATTTTCAAAAGATGATGTTGCAGACATCCTTGCAAAACGCGAAGCAAATTATATGCAGGCTGACAGCGTTGTCCTTACCGACGGCAAGACTGCCGATGAAGTTGTAACCGAAATTCTGGGTATTATAAATGACTAACTTTTCACTGAATTTAAAACCAAAAGAAGAAATCTATAATATATATATAGAAGATTATTCTCTTGACGGTTTTAAATCTAAGATACGGGAAGTTATTCACGGTAAAAAAGTTCTTGTTGTTATTTCGGATAAGGTAAATAAGCTTTACGGCAAAAAAATCTTTCCGCTTGTGGATAGCGGGGAATTTATTGTCTATAAATATATCTTGCCTGACGGTGAAAAACATAAGAATTTCAAAAATTACCGGCGGATTTTGAACTTTGCCCTGAAAAACGGTCTGACGCGCAAAGATTGTATTCTGGCAATCGGCGGCGGGGTCGTCGGTGATCTTGCAGGGTTTGTTGCGGCAACTTATATGCGCGGAATTGATTTAGTTCAGGTTCCGACAACACTTCTTGCCTGCGTTGACAGTTCAGTCGGTGGGAAAACCGCAATTGATACCGATTTCGGGAAAAATCTTGTCGGAGCGTTTTACCAGCCAAAAGCAGTAATCATTGATGTCAACTTCTTGAGAACACTTGATGAAAAACAATTCAAAACCGGACTCGGCGAGGTGGTTAAATACGCTTTTATAGAAAAATCCTGCCGGTGCCGCGAATATGAAAATTTGATTAATTATATCAACGAAAACTTTGATAAATTAATGCAGCGCGACATAAAAGTTCTAAAACATATCGTGGAAATCTGCGTTGCACTGAAAATTTCTGTAGTAGAAAAAGACGAAAAAGAAAACGATTTACGCCGGATTTTAAATTTCGGGCACACTCTCGGGCATGCCATAGAAAAATCTACCGGATATAAAAAATACACCCACGGAGAAGCCATTGTTCAGGGAATGATTTTCGCGTTTGAACTTGCGTATAAAACCGGCTTGATTGATGTTAACTATAAATTTGCAGCGAGAGATTTGATATCAAAATTCAACTTCCGCCCTGTAAAGATGCCAAATATGAAAAAACTTGTTGAATTGATGAAACTGGACAAAAAAGCCACATCTGAACGCATTGTATTTATCCTGCCAAAGGATTACGGACAGGTGCAGATACGAGAATTTACCCCGCAGGAACTGCTGCAGCCTTAAGTTTTTTTAGTAAACGGTTTTTTAAGCCAGTGCCAGCAGTCAGTACACTTTCCGCCAAGCCATTTTACAGGTTTTGCACCTTTAAATCTGACTCCGCCGTACATCAGCAGACCTCCGGCAAGGAAGGTAAAAAGTAATTTTTTCCAGCCCGGATTATCTGCAAGCGGTTTACTTGCCGAAGTGCTGAATGTATCGCTTCCCAGCGGAGCTTTAGCTGAAACACCTGTCGGCGGCAGCGGCTGCGGGGTCGTTCTGAATTCAGGACTGCCAATGTATCTTGGAGGAGTATTTCTCAAAAAAGCGGCTCCGTCGTAATCAATTACACCGGCTGACGCCAGTAAATCTATATTTGCTACCCAATTTTGTGACATAGTACATTAACCCTTTACTTATATATAAAGTTTTATTTCAAATAAAAATTGCCTTTAAAAATCTCATTCGTTTAAAGGATAAATTTGACACTAAAAAGGAGTAGTATAAAAAAGTAGGTAAGTTCTTGCCTGACGCGGGCATGCCCGGGAACAAAAATTTAACAAAAATCTAACAATTTTTTAAGAAATGTTAAATCGGGCGCAAACCATGTCATGACATGGTTTCCGGGTACCCAAAACAGGACAAAAACAGCCGTAAAAATTAAAAGTTGTACTCTTAATTTTGTTAAGTTACAATTTAAATGTCCGAGAAAGTTTCGCGACAAGGAACGCAAGCATGAATGAGTTGCGTAGCAGCTCCCGCTCACGCAAGCGAAACTTTTGAGTGACGTATTAGACAGCACTCTGCCGAGCAAAACAATCCAGTGAATTGTTTTGTGAGAGGTAAGAGGGTTGACCTGCGGGAGCAGGGCAAGCAGGCGACGGAGGACTGCTTTATAATGTAGTTCATGCCTTGTAAGAGTAAGAGATATAAATCGTGGAAAACATTGTCAGGAAAAACCTTTTACAAATACAAGAAGAGATAGCACCTTGTAAACCAAATATCATTGCTGTAACAAAATATTTCGACGAAAAGGCAATCATCTGTGCGTATGAAGCCGGCTTGAGAGATTTTGCGGAAGCAAGAGTTAACGACGCAATACCGAAAATCGAGGCGCTGCCGGAAGAAGTCAGGAAAAATTCAACTTTCCACTTTATCGGGCATCTTCAAACAAATAAGGTGGCAAAAGTGATAAAATACTTTGACTTTATTCATTCGGTCGACAGTCTGCACCTTGCTCAAAAAATTTCTCAGGAAGCTCTGAAAGCAGACAAAGTCCAAAAGATTTTTCTTGAGGTTAACTTCGCAAATGAAGAGCAGAAATTCGGATTTTCAAAAGACGGGCTGGAAAGTGAGTTTAAAGAGCTTATAAAACTCCCGAACCTGAGCATTCATGGGTTAATGAGTATGTCGCCGCTCGGCGCAGAGGAAAACTTTTTGTTCAATTTGTTCAGTGAGGTAAAAAGAGTTCAGGAAGATCTTGAAAAACAATACGGTTTACAAATGCCCGATACTTCAATGGGTATGAGTCAGGATTATAAAATTGCAGCCAGATGCGGTGCCACAAAATTACGAATAGGCAGAAAATTATTTACTTAAAATTACATAAAAGATAACGGAGGAAAAAAGGTGGTAGCAGTAACTGAGAAAATCAAGTCCATGGTTGACATACTTGTCAGAGGATTTGACCAAAGAGAAAATGTGTTTGAAGAAATGGGCAACGACGTAGATGATTACGCTGAATACCCGACTCAAAACAATTTGGCGTTGGAACCAAATTATTCTTACAGAGAAAAAAATGACAGAAATGAAGGCTTGAAAGTTGTTCCGCATTCAGGTTATAAATCTCACGAAGTAATGATTATGGAACCACGTTCATTCAAAGATTCAGCACAGGTTGTTCAACATTTAATGGAAAGAAAAACTGTTGTACTGAACCTCCACCTGTTAGATAAAGAACAATCACAAAGAACGATTGATTTTGTATGCGGCGCAGCGCACGCACTGAGCGGAAAACCGCAAAAAGTAGGCGATCTGGTATTCGTATTTACTCCTAGCAACGTAACCCTGTCGTTCGAAGCGCAGCAAATTGATGCAAAATTTAACGACTCATTGTGGAGAGCACCTCTCCAATAGCCGGTTCCATATTTGGATATTGGCGCCATATTGGGTCATTTAATAAGGAAGAGAGATTTTGGAATTTTAAAGGCGGTCATCAGACCGCCATTTTTATATGCCCGAGAAAGACTCGCGATAAGGAACGTGGCGTGAATGAGTTGCGAAGCAACTCCCGCTCACGCAAGCGAGCCTTTTGAGTGGCGTATTAGACAGCACTCTGCCGAGAAAAACAGTCCAGTGAACTGTTTTTCGAGAGGAAAGCAGGTTGACCTGCGTTACCCCGCCTGACAAATCAAAGATTTGAAACGGCGGTGATATTATGCTCGCCTGCTCCCCTCGTTCCCACGAGGTGACACCGCGAGCATCGGCTTACGCTTTGAGCAGGGCAAGCAGGCGACGGAGAACTGCTTTATATCGCCTTGACAAAAGGTACACTTTAGTTTATCATGCTGATATGAAGGAACTGAAATATTATAAACACGTAAATGGTAAAGCTCCCGTAATTGAATGGTTAAAAGGTCTGGATGTTTCTATTAGCAGAAGGATTAATGGCAGGCTTACACGAATTGCCGAGGATGATAATTTCGGTGACTTCAAGAAATTAGATGATAAAATTTCAGAATTACGTTTTAATTTTGGAAGTGGTTATCGAATTTATTATTCAGAAGTTGGTGATGTTATTGTATTATTACTAAATGCCGGAGATAAAAAACTGCAAAGCAGAGATATAGAAAAGGCAAGAGAATACTTAGAAATTTGGAGGCAGAATAATGAGTGAATATAAAAATTCAATATCTTTTGAAGATGGCTTTTGTGAGATATTTGACACGAAAGAAAAGCTCAAAGAATATTTGGCATACGCCTTTGAGGAATACTTAGAGGACGGCAACTTTAACGTATTTTACCGCTCGCTGGAACTTGTCATTAAGGCCCGCGGTACTATGCAGGGCTTTGCAAAAAAGGTCGATTTGAGCAAAATGGGACTTTATAATATTGTTAAAGGCAAGAAAGAACCCAAAATTACGACACTCGCAAAGATTTTGAAAGAGCTGGGGTTAACCCTTAAAATAGCTTAAAAGGCGGTCTGATGACCGCCTTTTTCATAGTTGAAAATTATTTAATGCGCCAAGGTCAATGTCCAGCACTTTGGCCAGTTTGTATAGGCTTGTAAATGTCAGGTTGACTTTTCCGCACTCCAATGTTGCAATTGTTGCTTTACTTACATCAGATACTTCAGCAAGTTGTTCTTGGGTAAGTCCCTTTTTGTCGCGGGCATACTTGATAATGTGTCCGAGTTTTAATAAAAGTTCATCTTTATCCATTACTCTATAATATCGTATTGACAAATATTCATCAATATGCTATTCTATATTATAATATAGAAGTCTATACTAAAAGGAGAAATTATGGACAAAGAAGATTACAACAAGAAGATTGAAGATTTATTTGAAAATATCGGGTGTGATTTAGAAGATTTAATGCATGGAGCGGTTCAGATTATGCGTTCTTTGGATAAGATTAAGACGCTTGTCTGTTTGCGTGACAAGCTTGAATAAACAATTTGCAATAAATTCGTTTTCTTTATATAATATTCTCATCTGAATGTATACTTAAATAAGGAGAAAATATTATGTCAAGAAAACCTATTATTGCAGGTAACTGGAAAATGAATTTGTTGCAATCAGACGCTAAAGCTTTATTTGAAGGTATTAAAGCATTCTGCGCCGACAAATCTGCAACTGTATTACCAACCATTGTTATAGCACCTACTTTTACATCTTTATCAGTTGTAAACTCAGTTAAATGTGACTGCGGCTGCGGCGGTACAAAAATTTCTGTTGCAGGCCAAAACTGCCACTGGGAATCTTCAGGCGCTTTCACAGGTGAAATTTCTGTTGAAATGCTTGCTGATGCAGGATGTTCTTATGTTATCATCGGTCACTCAGAAAGAAGACAATACTTCTCTGAAACTGATGAAATGATTAACAAAAAAGCTAAAGCTATCCTTGCAAAAGGTTTAATCCCGATTATCTGCTGCGGCGAAACTCTTGAACAAAGAGAAGCCGGCGTTACAGACAGCTGGATTGCAGGCCAAATAAAAGCTGCTCTGGAAGGGATTTCTTCCGAAGATGTTGCTAAATCTGTTATTGCTTACGAACCAATCTGGGCTATCGGTACAGGTAAAACATGTGATTCTGATGAAGCAAACAGAGTTATCGCAATGATTAGAAACGTTGTTAAAGAAGTTGCAGGCGCTTCTGCTGCTGATTCTATAAGAATTCTTTACGGCGGTTCCGTAAAACCTTCTACAATCGCTGAACAAATGTCTAAATCTGACATTGACGGCGCACTTGTAGGCGGTGCAAGCTTGAAAGCTGAAAGCTTCAACCAGATTATTGAAAATACTATGACCGTTATGGTTAAGTAGTAGTTTAGTAAAATAAGGCCGCCAAATATTTTGGCGGCCCGTTATGAAAAGGAAATTTTATGGCACAACAATTTAATCCGCAAAACATCAAAAAAAGACTTTCATTATTAGTTTTTATAAAAGGTTCAACCGCTCCGCTGGTTTTGTATTCCGAAGATACACCGGCGCTTTATGATGAGTTGAATCAATTATTAAGAACAAATCAGGTCGTTTTAGTGGAAAAAGAAACAACAGGGCCGTTGAAAAAAGTTTGTTTTTATTCAAACCAGATTGCGGCATTAGCTTTGCAAGAAGAACAGTATGTCTAATATTATAAGTATACAAGAGTTAGAAAATACAAAAGACAAATCTATGAGAATAAAGTTCAACGATTATATCGAAGGGCTTGAACTTGTGGAACCCTTACAGGCAGACCTAACCGTTGCTTCTCTGGGGGAATTTATAGAAATTCGCGGGAATGTTAAGGGAATTGTTAAGTTAGTTTGCGACTTTTGTCTGAAAGAATTTGAGTATAAACTCAATTTTGATATAGATGAAACATTTGCCAAAAACGCGCTCTCTGACAGTTACGGAGAGGAAATGGAACTTAAAAACGGACAGTTTGTAACGGATTTGTTCGGCAGTGATGAGATTGATATTTGTGACTTATTGTATCAATCTGTAATATTAAATATTCCAAATCAAAAAGTTTGTGGTATAAATTGTAATAGGGATAATTTCCAATCGGAAGATGAATTGGAAGACCCGCGTTTAGATGTGTTTAAAAACATCAAGATTAACCCGAAATAAGTAGTAATAATAAAAAGGAAAAAGAAAAATGGCAGTACCAAAGAAAAGAACAGGACATTCCGCACAAGGAAAAAGAAGATCAAACTGGAAAGCAACTAAACCTGCTACAACAGTTTGCCCTACTTGCGGCGCGACAGTTTTAACTCATACAGTATGCACAAGCTGCGGCTCTTACAAAGGTAAACCGGTAAGCAAAAAAGGCGTTGAAGCTCCGAAAGTTGCAGAAACCAAACCGGAAGCTAAAGCTGAAGTTAAAACTGAAGAAAAAACAGTTGAAACCGAAACTGTTGTTGAAGAAAAAACTTCAACAGAAGAATAATTTAATTGTAAAATCGCAAAGGGGTAACTCCCTTTGCGAATAATGAGAAAATTTGTTGAGAGGGAAAGATGACAAGAATAGCAGTTGATGCAATGGGCGGCGATCACGCTCCTTATGAGATTGTTGCAGGTGCGGTTTGGGCGGCAAAAGAATACGGAGTCGCACTGGAATTAGTCGGTAAACCTGATGAAATCCAAAATGTTCTGAATGAAGTCAAAAATAAAGGATTTTTAACAGATAAAGGCAGAGCCGGCCGTAATCATCGCATTAAAATTGACTACAATGAGCTTGATATTAAAATTACTCCTGCGACAGAAGTAATTGAAATGGGAGAAGCTGTCGGTCAAGCTATTCGTAAGAAAAAAGATTCTTCTATTGTAAAATCTGTTGAAGCTGTTGCAACCGGCAGTTCTGATGCGGTTGTTGCAGCAGGTTCTACGGGGGCTGCTATGGCATCAAGCCTGTTCGGACTGGGAAGATTACCGGGGATTGACAGACCGGCAATTGCAGCAACATTGCCTACGATGGGCAAACCTATTGTTGTTATTGATGCCGGTGCAAACAGTAATTCTACTCCTGAAATGCTTCACCAGTTTGCCGTCATGGGTGCAACATTCTCAAAACATGTCCTCGGTGTGGAAAATCCCAGAGTCGCGGTTTTAAATATCGGTGAAGAGGCAGGCAAAGGCAACGAACTCGCTAAAAGCACTTTTAAACTTTTAGAAGAATGCAAAGACAGAATAAATTTTGTTGGTAATGTTGAAGGTAAAGAATTATTCGCAAATATTTGTGATGTTGTTGTTTGTGATGGATTTGTCGGTAACGTTGCCTTGAAAGTTACTGAAGGTACAGGAGCTGTTCTATTCAAGATGATTAAGCACGAATTTAAAAGTGATTTTATCGGTATGATTTTGGGCTGGCTTGCAAAACCTTTCTTTAGAAGAATTTATGCAAGAACTAACTATGAAGAATTCGGCGGCGCATTATTACTCGGTGTGAAAGGTATCACAATTATCTCCCACGGAAGAAGTAAGGCTTATGCGATTAAAAATGCTGTCCGCGTGGCAAAAGAAGCCGTTGAAACTGGAATTAACGAAAAAATAGCTAAATTTTATGAGGAATAACTGAAATGACAGAAAAGATTAGACCGTTAAGAATTGCGGGGGTTGGTTACTCATTACCTGAGTCTGTTGTAACTAACGATGATTTGACTCAATTGTACGAAACATCTGATGAATGGATTTATACAAGAACCGGTATCAAAGAAAGACGTCTGGTATCCGGTGACGAAACCGCAATTGATCTTGGTATCGCTGCCGCTCAGCATGCACTTGAAAAATCAGGATTTAAAGCAGAAGATATAGATTTAGTTATTGCAGCATCTTCTGCACCGCCTCAATTATACCCGGCAATTGCATGTCATATTCAATCTGCGCTTAACATTCCAAATTATGCGCCGGCGTTTGATATCACAGCGGCCTGCTCCGGCTTAATCTATGGCTTGCAAATCGCAAGAGGGTTTATCGGTTCAGGACTTTACAAAAATATCTTAATTGTCGCAACCGACAACAACTCAAGACTTGTTGACTGGGCTGACAGAAGCGTTTCTATTCTTTTCGGCGACGGCGCAGGTGCCATGGTCGTGACAGAAGCTGAGGACGGAATTGACGATATCTTATCTCTTGACATCCGCGCTGACGGTTCAATCGGTGAATATATTTATATGGATATGCCGGGTAAAACCTGCCCGCTGGTTAAACCTAATACACCAAAAGACTGCCATATTAAAATGAATGGTAAAGAAGTTTATAAATTTGTTGTAAAAGTTCTGCCGCAATATATTGATAAATGTCTGGAAGAAGCAGGAATGACACCGGAAGATGTTGATTACTTGATTCCGCATCAGGCAAATCAAAGAATTATTGAAGCAATGCAGCAAAGACTTCAATATCCTGATGAAAAAGTTATTTCAAATATTAAATATTACGGCAATACCTCTGCGGCATCAGTTCCGATTGCTCTTGCCGAAGGCGTTGAAAAAGGTAACATTAAACTCGGAACAACAGCAATTCTGTGCGGTTTCGGCGCAGGTATGACATGGGGCGCTGCAATCGTCAGACTCCGCGAAGGAATTTGCTAGGGAATAACCCTGCCGTTGGTCACTAAAATAAGGAGTATTTCATAATGAAAAAAGTTGCATTTTTATTCCCTGGACAAGGCTCTCAGGCTGTTGGCATGGGAAAAGATTTCTATGATAATTTTGAAAGCGCAAAAAGAGTTTTTGACTGCGCGGATAAGACTTTAGGTAAAAGTGTTTCAACTCTGTGCTTTGAAGGACCGGAAGAAAATCTTAAACAAACAGTTAACACCCAGCCTTGCATTGTAACGATGTCTATTGCGGCGCTTGAAGCGTTGAAATCTCAATTGAATGTTGAGCCTAGCTTTGTTGCGGGTCACTCACTGGGTGAATATTGTGCAATGTATGCGGCAGGCGTTATGAGTTTAGAAACAACATTCAAAGCTATTCAAAAACGTGCTGATTTGATGAATGAATCTGCACTGCAAAGCGGCGGCAACGGCGCAATGGCTGCTGTTTTAAATGCATCGGAAGAACAGTTGAAAGCGGCGCTGGAAGAAGGTTCTAAAGTCGGTTATGTTGAAGTCGCAAATTATAATTCACCGGCACAGGTCGTTATCACTGGCGACAGCAGCGCAGTTGCAAAAGCGGGTGAATATTTACTTGCAAACGGCGTAAGAAGAGTTGTTCCGCTTGCAGTATCAGGTGCTTTCCACTCTAAATTTATGGAAAAAGCATCCGAAGGTTTTGCAGAATTTGCTTCCACTCTGGAACTTAACAATGCGTCTATCCCTGTAATTACAAATGTTGATGCGCAAGCAACAACTAACAGAGAAGATTTCAGAGCGAAAATGCCAAAACAAATTTGCTCATCAGTTTACTGGACGCAAACAATTCAAAAAATGGTTGAAAACGGTGTTGAAAACTTTGTTGAAATCGGGCCGGGCAAAGTTCTTGCCGGTTTAAACAAAAAGATAGCGCCGGAAGCTAAAGTTTATAACGTTTCTGATATGGCTTCATTAGAGGCAACAGTTGAAGCTTTAAAATCAGAATTAATGTGTGAAGTTTAAAAAGAAAGAGGAAAAAATGTCTGAAAAATTAGCATTAGTAACAGGCGCTTCCCGCGGAATAGGCAAAGCTTGTGCAATAGAACTTGCAAAAGCAGGCTACGATATTATCATTAACTACGCCGGCAACGTTGAAGCTGCCAATAAAACAGTAGAAGAAATTAAGGCTCTGGGCGTTGAGGCTGCGGCTTATAAATTTGATGTTTCTAATCCGGAAGAAGTTAACGCAAATATCGCAGAAATTATTGAAAAGTACGGCAGAATTGATATCCTTGTAAACAATGCCGGAATTACACGCGACGGATTATTCATGCGGATGAGCGAAGAAAACTGGAACGCTGTAATTAACACGAATTTATCAAGTGCGTTTTATGTTTCCCAGCCTGTCGTTAAGGTTATGATGAAGCAAAGAAGCGGTGCCATTGTTAATATGGCAAGTGTAGTCGGTGTTTCCGGAAACGCAGGTCAGGCGAACTATTCAGCTGCAAAAGCAGGTTTGATTGGTTTAACAAAAACTCTCGCAAAAGAACTTGGTTCTCGCGGTATTAGAGTTAATGCTGTGGCTCCCGGATTTATCAACACGGATATGACAAAGGATTTGGATACATCTAAATTCACCGACTTTATTCCGCTCAAAAGACTCGGCGAGCCGGAAGATATTGCAAAAGCGGTTAAGTTCCTTGCGGTAGACGCTCAATATGTGACCGGTCAGGTTCTGGAAGTCGACGGCGGACTTATAATATAATAACCAAATTGATAAAGATATAAGAAAAAGAGGGCGGAGCCTATTGGCTCCGCCCTTATTATAAGGCTTCAGCACCTTATTTAATATCGTGCTGGTGAATTTCTCTTTTCATCAAATCTTCATTAAGCATCATGAGAGCGGTTTTGTCCTCACCGATGAATTTTAATTTTTCTAAAATTACTTTTGCATTGCGTTCTTCTTCAACCTGTTCTTTTAAATACCAATCGAGGAATGATAGAGCCGCACGGTCTTTTTCTTCTTCCATAATGTCAAACAGTTCGTTAATCTTTGCCGTAACCGTTTTTTCGTGGTTGTAAGCTGCTTCAAAAACCGCAAGTGCGTCTGGCCATTCGTGTTCGGGCTTTGCAATCGGTTCAAGTTCCACCGTTCCGCAGCGTTCGATTAAGTAGTGAAAAATTCCCATAGCATGTTCCATTTCTTCGTGGGCCTGAACGCACATCCATTGACGAAAGCCACACCAGGCACTTTTAGAAAAATATGCTTTCATAGAAAAATAGAGATATGCCGAATAGAGTTCATAGTTAAGCTGTTCATTTAAAGCTTTTTCAAGTTTTTGACTAATCATTTTGTACCGCCTTTCTTTTGTCAGTATTTTGACGGAAAGACATTTATTTATTATTCTCTGCAAAGCTAGTTATCAGGGATATTAACAAAATACTAATAATGTTGTAATATATTATTAATAATATGATAGAGAATAGTAAAATTTTAGTAGTGGAAGATGAGGAAAGTATCAGCCAGTTAATTGGTATGGTACTTAGTTCCGGCGGGTTCAACAATGTTAAGTTCGCCGGTGACGGGATAACCGCCCTTAATATCATTGAGCAATGGATGCCGGAGATTGTGCTTTTGGATGTAATGCTTCCGGGGATGGACGGACTGACTTTGTGCAAGCATATCAAACATAACCCGAGGTTCAATGCTGTAAAAATTATTATGCTAACGGCAAGACGTCTTGAGGAAGATGTATTGCAAGGCTTTGAAAACGGAGCAATTGATTACATTACCAAACCTTTCAGCAACAAGGTTTTGCTTGCAAGAATCCGGGCACAGCTTTCAAACGGTATGGTTGACAGTCAGTCTGACACAATATTCTACAAGGAATTCTCAATAAATTCCGGTACGCAGGTGGCAAAACTTAACGGTAAGGAAGTTAATCTCACCTACAGTGAATTTGAGATAATGAAACTTTTCGTTCAAAATCCCGGCAGGGTGTATTCGCGCTCGCAGCTTTTAAATGTTTTAAGAGGGGACGACGGGTTCGATATTGCAGAAAGAGCTATTGACGTTCAGATTGTTAACCTTCGTAAAAAATTAGGGGATTTCGGCGCAAATATTTTGACAGTCCGCGGTGTAGGGTATAAATTAAAAGAAGAAAGTTAGCAATGAATGAAAAAACGCGATAAATTCTTAATCTCTTTACCGTTATACGGTGCAGTGTTCGTTTTAATTTCTGTACTTATGACGTTGAATCATATTATAGATTTTAATAGTTCGTATATGAAAGAGGAACATTCAGAGATAAGAATTTTTTATAAACAGGTTGAATGGGCGCTTAAACCGTATCTTGCTACTAAAGATTTTGATATAGTTAAAAGTTATTGCGAAGATTTTAAAGATGATCCTGATTTCAGAATAAGAGTTCTGGACGGGGATAGAAAAAATGTAATAGCGGATTCTAAACCTGAAGAAAAAATCCCGGAAGGTGTTATTACTCGTTCAAATGCACTGCGTCTTAAAGAAAAAAATATGGTTTATTCCGGCTATGTTATTGCCGATAATACAAAATACTATATAGAATTGATACTTTCCGAAGCTCCGGTAGTAAAAATTTTGGCCGGAGCGCAGTGGAACATTATTATATTTTTTGTGTCCAGTTTTATATTTTTACTTCTGTGTACGATATTTATTGTCCTGAAAATCCAGATACCGTTTAACACATTGCAAAAACAGGTCGTAAGCATTGCCAAAGGCGATCTGGATACGGAAATTGAACTGCCCGAAAGCAGAATTTTGCACGAACTGGCAGGCGCGGTGAGCATTATGGCGCATAAGTTGAAAAATCAGATAATAAGGCTCCGTCAGCTCGAAGAATTCCGAAAAGATTTTATTGCAAATGTTTCCCATGAAGTTAAAACTCCTCTGACAGCCATAACTTCTGCCGTTGAACTTTTAGAAACAAAAAATGATTATGCAGAAAAACAGGATGTTGACTGTCTTAATATTCTGGCCTTTCAGGCAAAACGGCTGAACAATCTTATTAATGATATTCTGGCTCTAGCTAAAATAGAGGACAGTCAGACAAATGAAGAAAAACATTTTTCGCAATTCAATTTAAATGAATTGATTAATAACGCGATATTACACCTTAATCTTAAACCGGTTAAGATTAACCTCATCGCCAATGCTGATATTGAAATATTTGGTAATGATCAGTTAATTGAGCAGGCTGTACTTAATTTGATAATCAATGCTTATAAATATTCGCATAGTGACATTATTGATGTAAAATTGACAAAAACAGACAGCAATGTCCGCATTGATGTTACTGACTACGGAGCCGGAATTGCGCCGGAACATCTTGATAGAATTTTTGAGCGTTTTTATCGGGTTGACAAGGCAAGAAGCCGTGCCACCGGCGGTACAGGTCTTGGATTAGCTATCGTGAAAAATATCGCAATATTACATCACGGAACCGTTGAGGTTAAAAGCGAAATAGATAAGGGAACAACATTTTCTATAATCCTGCCTGTCGGGTAAATTTTTCGGACAAAAAATCGGAATGACAGGATTCGAACCTGCGACCCCCGCGACCCGAACACGGTGCGCTACCAAGCTGCGCTACATTCCGATAAATTTTATATTTAATTGTTATTTGCAGCTTGGTAACGCCTGCTTCGCAGTGCGCTCCCACCTCTCCTCGAACGATACTTAATCGTTCTCGTCGGCAGAGTGCTACATTCCGATACTACACCCCGCGCCGCACCTATGATAAAACTACATCATCCTTACGTCCCGAGGAGTTTTTATTCAATTTATAAATATATTCTACATCAAAAATCTAAAAAAAATCAATAGGTATTTTAAAGACTTATTCGCAATCCGAACATTAACGCAATACCGTTTCTGCCGCCGTTTCGTATCATTCCTTCCAGAAATCCGGTTACTCTTTCGCCCCAGCGCTTTTGAATACCCGCGCCATACTGCACAAAAGGTTTAACCGATAAATCCGGCAGGTAAACATCATTTGCTTTGAAATGCGTTTGATCCATAATGTTCCAGACCATTGAAACACTTATATACGGCTGAAAATAGTTTTTAAAATTCCCGATTAATTTTATTTCCGGTTCAATATGAATAGCATGCAGCGGATCCGCGTCCATGTGCACTCCGGATTGGGTCGTGTAATTGAAGGTGTTTATAAAACTATACGACATCAAAAGGCTGGGCTGTACAATCAGTTTGCGTTCAAAAAGTTCAAAGTTATATCCGGTTTTTTCGGCAATCCCTGTGTTTAACATGGCAAAATTATCACGTCCGAATTTTGTCGAGGCTTCTGCCGAATTAGCACCGACATTTGCCGTCCATGCGGTAAAGAAATTGCCTTTATAAAATACTGCATCCGCACCGATTAAGCCGCCGTTGTTATAGATACTGTTTCCCTGAAAAGCCTGATGCGAGCCGTTGTATGAAAGATATGCCCCGTAAATTCGCGACCAGCCGTTTTTAATCCTCTCAACTCCGCTTTCCCCGCCAAACATACTTCCGTAAGATACATTTGATACACTTGGCCCGTTTTTTAGCCCGACACGTTCAAATGTTGAATACGGCTTAAACCAGATGCCGTTTCTGTTTTCCGGCATTGTCAGCGGTGAAAAAGAAAATTGGGATGACGCGTTTGCAACTCTGTTGTTATTATGATAACCTTTAGCATAATCAGGCGGGGTAATCATTACCATATCAAGATTCGCAAAGACATTTTTATATGTGTCGATTTGCGTAAGATATCCGGCAAGCTGCGCGGCAACTCCGGGTACAAAGGTTGAGGAATTTAAGCCGCCACGTGTAAAATTAAAATGTCCGTTTCCGGAATCATAGCTTGAACTATAATTAAATATTGGTGTTTCAACATTCTGAGGGGTGTAACTCACGTAATCCTTGAGAGCTGCATCTGCAAACGGGATAGAAACATTATTACCTTTCAACTCTTCTCCCTGAAAAAGCAGACTGTTTACACAGATATCACCTGTGCCGGTGACAGAATTAGCGTTAATTCTATCCATTGTATTGTTATTTAAATTAACGTCTGCCTGAATATTGCTTGTACCGGATAATGTTAAATCCCCGAAATTTACGCTGTCAATTTCGTTGTTTTGCATATTAAAATTTACGCCGTTATCGAATCTTGTATTTTGAGCGTTAAAGTAGCTTCCACCGGCAAGCAGGTTTAAATCCCCCTTAGCGAGTGTAAAGTTACCGGTAAAATTTTCGTTTTTCCCGCCGAGATTTAAACTTCCGCTTCCGCGTTTAGTGATGTCGCCGCTTCCGGCAATACCGCTTAAAATAGTGCTTGCACCGTTTCCGTCAAAATTTATTGTTCCTGTTGTATCGTTATAAATATCGTTTAATTCGCCGGTGTGGTCGGTATTATTTTTGAAAGTGGTATTTTCAACGGTTAAAACGCCCGCGTTATAAATGGCTCCGCCGTTTCCATTCTGCGCGGACGTTGAAATATAGTTGTTTTCAATCGTGGAATTTTTTATTTCAGCGGCGGCATTGGTTGAATTAAATATAGCACCACCGGCTGCAAAAAACGGGGTATCAGTATGGTTGCCGCTTATTTGGGAACTGTCTATAATAAGTGTTTTGTCATTAAATATTGCGCCGCCAAAGGTCAGAGCGTTTTCGCCGCCTTTTGCGTAATTATCTTTTATTGTTGAATTTGAAATATTCATATAATCAAGATTATACAGTGCTCCGCCGTAGCCGAAAATACCGTCCTCACCTTCTGCATAATTACCTTCTAAAGAGCTGTTACTTATAAATATTTGACTATTGTTATAGATTGCGCCGCCATAAGGTGTGACGCTGCCATAGGAATGATTATCGTTGAATACAGAATTATTTATGTGCATAATGGTTTCGGTACCGGAATTGTAGCCGTTTGCAATCGCGCCGCCGTAGGAAGAACCGCCATAGGTATAATTATTGATAAATTGGCTGTTATTTATATCAATAGAACCGTCATTTAGATTGTAAATAGCCCCGCCTACACTAAAATTAAATCCGCCTGCATCCGTAAAATTTTCGCTGAAAATGGAATCCTGAATATCCGTTTGGCCGCCGTTGTTGTAAATCGCACCGGCGAATTTTGAACTCCCGTAAGATTGTCCCTGACAGTTTCGCATACCAATCTGATGAAAAAGTGTATCCTGATTTAAAATAAAACCGCCAAATTCATTATTCCCGTAAATAGAATAGTTATTCCCCTCGAAGTTGATATCCAAATTAATAAAGTGATTCCCAATTGAAGAATCAGCATCCAAATTTCTGGTAAAAGTTATTGTATCACCGCTATTCGGGGTAGAAGTTATAAGTTCATCAAAATTATCTACGTTGATATTTTGTGCACAGGCCGCACAACCGTAGAAAAAAGATATAAGTGTAACAAAAATTATGATATTTTTTAACATACGATTAATATTAAAATCTCAATACGGAATTTATATTAACCGGTTATGCAGTTTTATATAGTTAAGGCGGCTAGAATAATCATAAGTCCATGCTGCCGCTGCGCAGGCCTTCTATGTCAAGCGTCACGTAGGTAAAGCCCAGATGTTTAAATTTCGCGTTTATTTCACGGCTGTGTTGTAAAAATTCTGTAAAATTTTCCGGTCTGATTTCAATCCGCGCAATATTCCCGTGATGACGAACCCTGTTTTCAGTAAATCCGATTCCCTTTAAGTATTTTTCACTCTTTTTAACGCGCTCAATTGAGTCAAGGTCTAATCGCGTGTCATAAGGAAAACGTGTTGCAAGGCACGGGGTTGAGGGTTTATTGAAAATCTCAAGCCCGAGAGATTTTGCATAACTTCTGATTTCTTCTTTAGTAATCTTAAAAAGGGCAAACGGGGAGAGAATACCGAGTTCCTGCAAAGCTTTCAAACCTGGTCTGTATGCGTTTAAATCATCAAAATTTGTTCCGTCAATGATATTTGTAAGCTTCATGCCCGCTGCAAAGTCCTTAATTCTCTCAAAAAGTAATCGTTTGCAGTAATAACATCTGTCTTTCGGATTTAAAACAATTTTATCATCTTCAAGAGGGTTAAGCGTGATGATTTTTTGGCTGACGTTGTATTTTTTACAAAAATCGGCAGTAAAATCAATTTCTTCCTCGGTTTGAAGCGGGGATTGAAATGTTACGGCGGTTATATTCAGATTTTTACATAATACGAGAAGCAGGGCGCTGTCTATGCCGCCGGAAAAAGCAAGGCAAATGCCTTGCTCTCCCAGTGTATGCAGGTATTTATTGAGTTCATAAAATTTATTGTTGTTCATAGACGGAGGCTTTTTCCCCTCTTAAAAGTTTGCATATTGCAATCATCAATAACGCGGTCAAAGCCAGTCCGGCAATATTCGCCGGAATTGGCGGCAATTGGGCTAATATAGCAGCCTTTGATTGTATTAGTTCTGATGCTGAATAAATATACCCTTGAGTTTGCGCTGTGAAAGCATCGGACATATTAATCAGCGACCATTCCAGCCCGTCCGGTTTTGAAGATGCAAACTGTGAGATTACTCCTGCAAGAATCAATGAAAGCGTGGAAATCGTATAAGAAAACCCCTTTGAAAGCTGTGTTTTTTGTGCAATCAGTATAATTGCGGCAGTGAATAAGCCTTCAACAAGACCTATTGCAAGGTGAATACTTTGCATTAAACTTGCAAAAAGCCCGATATCAGCACTTGTAGAACCTGACAGGGCAGATTCTGCAACAACGGCAATTGAGCCGAGCTGGAGCGCAATAATTGAAGCTAAAATCGCGCCGAATGCCGTGCGTCTGTTTTCTGCAAGGGGTTTATAGACAAACGGATACGCAACAAAGCAGGCAAGAAAACCCATATTAAAAATATTGCATCCTAAAGCCATTAGCCCGCCGTCTGCGAAAAATACGGACTGTATCAGCAAAATGGAACAGATTGCAAGGAAGCCGGCATAAGGCCCGAGAAGTGCAGCAAGCAGCAGCCCGCCTACGATATGTCCGCTTGAACCGGTTGAAGGTATAGAAAAATTAATCATCTGCAGCGCAAAGACAAATGAAGTCAAAGCGATTGTCGGTAAAATGTTTTCTCTGTTAAAATCTTTTTTCGTTTTTTTGTCCGAGAAAGACTCGCAATAAGGAACGTGTCGTGAATGAGTTACGGAGCAACTCCCGCTTACGCAAGCGAGTCTTTTGAGTGGCGTATTAGACAGCGTAGTCGCGGGTTGACCTGCGTGAGCAGGGCAAGCAGGCGACGGAGAACTGCTTTTTTTAAATGCCCAGAATGCTGCAGCACCTGCTGCAATAATCATAGGAATACCTGTTACGGGACATATAATTGAATTTCCTAAGTGCATATTTATCTCCTTTACTTTATAACCATTACTCTTAAAAGCGGGTTTTCATATTTTCTTTTACCGGCGCCGTAGCCTATTTTTTCTATAATAAATTCTTCCGGCAGAGTTTCTCCCGTATAAAGTGCAGCCGCGATAGCAGCACCTGTCGGAGTAACCATTTCACCATTATTATCTGTAAGTTTGAGCGGTAATTTATAAGCAGCTGCGATTTCGCAAACTGCCGGTACCGGAACCGGTAATTTGCCGTGCTGGCATTCAACAAAGCCTGTTCCCTCTGTCAGAGGAGATAAATAAACCTTTTGCGGTGCTAAATCGTCAAACAGAACCGCAAAACTTACAATATCCGCAATAGAATCAATAGCACCGACTTCGTGAAAATGTACGTCTTTGATATCTTTTGCGTGAACCTTTGCTTCTGCTTCGGCTACAATTCTGAAAATCTTTTTGGCAAGTGTTTTTGCATTTTCCGTAGTATCTGTTTTATCTATAATTTTATTGACATCATCAAGATTTCGGTGTTCGTGGTGATGGTGTTTCCCGTGGTGGTGATGTTCGGGCAGGATTACATCAAAATCCGTTGCTCTTATCGCGTTGATATTAACCTGTGAAATGTTATATGTGAATTCGTTTTCAAGCTTCATTGATTTCAGGGCGCTATCGAGTTTTTGCCTGTCCGCGCCTAAATCCAGCAATGCTGCGACTGACATGTCACCTGAAATCCCTGATTTGCATTCAAAGTATAAGTTCATTAGTTATCCTTTCGCTATTTTCCTATTTATCCGGCTTGCGCTGTATCCGGCATTGAACCCGTTATCAATATTTACAACGGTCATACCTTCTGCGCAGGAGTTAAGCATTGTAAGAAGGGCAGAAAGCCCACTGAAGGATGAGCCGTATCCGACGGATGTCGGCACAGCTATCACCGGAACATCAACAAGTCCTGTGATAATTCCGCCCAGTGCCCCTTCCATGCCGGCAACGACTATAATCACATTTGCTTTTTTTATTTCATCAATATATATCGCCGCCAACTCTTTTATGAATTTTTTCGGCAATGGATTGTGTGTTACCGCTCCATGAAAAATATGCAACTAAAACTTTTTTATCCATAAGCCCTCCATTATTAACTTTTGTGGTGCTGGCCGGCACCGCCAGCGCAATTCCTGCAATAACCAGCAGTAACGGTATAAGTAACAATAATTTTTTTGCCATTCAAACGTCCCTCCGCTTTCATGATAAATGATGAGAGTTACTCTCAGTCAAGAGGTGTTAATAAAATGTTACACTAATCGTAAAAATTTAATTGACAATGGTGTTTGTTTGATTTTATATTGTTTTAATTGTCCGAGAAAGTTTCGCGATAAGGAACGTGGCGTGAATGAGTTGCGTAGCAACTCCCGCTCACGCAAGCGAAACTTTTGAGTGGCGTATTAGACAGCGTAGCCACGCGCGACCCGCGGTTCAGCGGGGCGGAAGTGGCGGAGAACTGCTTTATTAAAGTTTTCGAGGTCTTAATGTGTATATAACAGGGGTTAAAGATAAAATTAATTTTACTGCCGGCAAGGTTGAAGTATTTTCTGACTTTGACGGAACGTATTGTCCTGCAAGACATTCATCCTTGCACGATGTCAATTCGGACGGATTTATGCCGGAATATTGTGACAGGATTGACAAATTTCTTAAATCAACAGAAGGCGATTTGCATTTTAATATTACAACAGGCAGAACCTACGGTGAATATGAATGTATTTCGTGGCTTTTAAGGATGAGAAACTTCAGGCTGCCGTTTCCGGAAACCCTGATTACTAAAGACGGAAGCGACAGATTAATAAGAAACGGCAGTGATAGTGACTTTTATGAGCGCGGTGTTTTCCCGTTCTCGTATGACAGAACCTTGAAAGAAAAAGAAGAGCATATAAAATCAATGACAAACTGGGACGGGGCAGGTATTCATGATGAATTAAAACGCCTTGTCGGTAAATATAAAATCCGGCTGGTAGAAGCAGATTCTCAAAATTCTGTTTTTGATTACGGTGACAGATCTCTATTCAGTGAAGGAAAACTTAACCCCGAAGATTGGAGAAACCTGCCTTCCCGGGACGGACATATCTTAGAACACCAAACGCCGGTCGCTGAATATGTATTAGGCTCAAGAAACGACGGAAACTTGAAATTTTATCTGGTATTCCCGCCGGATTACGGTTATTGCCCTGAAAGAAACTGGATATATGATAATTTTATGGATGACTTAAGGGCTTATATGAGTTCCAAAAACATTCATTATAATATGGAGTGGGAAGGGCCGGAGCAATATAATAAATTTCGCATAAGCTGCTCAATTACTCCGCAATTTGAAAACGGCCCTTTAACAAAACTCTATGATACAAAAGAAGCCGTAAAAAAAGCGTTGAAAAATGATGATGTCGTTATAACCGCGGGCGACGGTTCCAATGATTTTGATATGCTTAACCCTCTAAGATATCTGGATAAAGACTTTCTCACAGAATGTGAGAAAAATTCTAAAAATAAGACCTTCTATCAAAAAGATATGCAGGGCAAATTGGAGGATTTGCAAAAAATTTATAATGGTGACAACAGCACCTATATAAAAGCATTACGGCAGGAGTTGACGCAAAACGGCTTTCTTCGCAAACTGGAAGAACTGCCGTTATATAGTATTGTTATTAAAAAAGAACACTCAAAATTACAACCGCTGATTGATACATTTGGTCGAATCGGTAAAGTTATAGAAGTGGAAACCGGCCGGATTGATGATGGCATTAAAAAAGCAATAAAAAATTACGCTGAAAAAAATAAAATGTTCAGAGATGCAATGTCATCAGGTTTTCAGTCCCTTATACTGGGAGCAAAAAAAAAAATCTGCCGAACAAAAAAACTCTAAAAAAAGCTTTCCTAAAATAGGGATAAAAATTACCGCGGGAATTATATTTGCCGGATTACTGGGATATGCAGGATATAAATATATAAAGGACAGGAAAAATGGAAGTCGCACCAATATTAACTCAACAAATACAAAACCGGCCGCTTAAAAACAGTCAGGCCTCACAAATAAATTTTAAGTCATCTTTTGAAGATTTCAATAATAAATTCAACCCGTTAAAATCATTATTAAAACGGGAAACTGATGAATTTATTTCAACCGGCAGCAACGTTACAAAACTGGGTGAAGGAATTGGCGGTGAAACCTTCAAATTTAATCATCCGAAACTGGCTCATATCGTTATAAAGAAAAATAAAGCCGGTTATAGCGAGGATTATGAGAAAGAATATAAAAATTTAGCCTCAATCCCGACTAATATTATCGGTGGTCAGGAAGCTGTAGCCAGAGCGTATGATAGAGGTGAATATTACCTTATTTCAACACTTGTTCCCGGCAAAACCGTTTCAAGAGATAACCGTTATACGGAAGAACATTTGAAAAACTTGTTTAATAAAATGTTTGAGCTTGATAAAATCGGAATTTACCACGGTGATCTGAACGGGAAAAATATTCTGCTCAGCCCGAATGGCACGGTAAATTTCATAGACTATCAGTGGACGGAACAAATACAGAAGATAAACTTTTTTGATAGTCAAAAAAGTGAAAAGATTTTAATGCCGCTTGCAGAATTTCCGGAAAATGCCCAGATGTTTGAAATGGCATCAATGCCATGGTATATGGATAGCTTTGACACTCCCGCAGAAAAAGAAGCATTTTTGAAATCATATCTTAAGGTTAAATCCAACTATCACGAAAAACGCTATGAATATATCAAAAAAATTACGAAAAACTGGCCGTATCCATCCGAACGGAAACAGATAGCCGAAGCTTTAAATGCAGAAAAGGCCAAGGCAGAAGTTTATAAAAATCCGGATAAAGATGTTTTACGTATAGAAATGAAGAAAATTCAGTTTCTATCAGACTACCGTGATGCCTATTCACATGTGGATCCAAATGTTCCTGACAGAAATATTATAGCTTCACCTTCCTCGTATCTTTGTTCTATAAGTTCTGTTCAGGACTATAGAAATGCGGTTGACCTGCAGTTACGCTCTGCCGGAACTAAGACAAAAACAGATTATTTGAAATCAATGGCAGGTTACGGGGACTACTGGTATAACAATTTAACCTCCTATACTGAAGATACTTATGATTACATAATGAGAATGACCAGCAAACGTAAAAATAGAGGCGAAACCCAGCATAAATTTTATATAAATGACAGAAATCCAAGAATTTTTACCCCTAATCTAGAATTGTTAGAGGGAATGGGAACCGGATACAGACCTGTATATGCTTCCGGATTGGACGCTCCATATTTAATGGGTGCTAAAATTTCAAATATGTACACTGATTCTATCCGGAATTTGGATTCCTCACTGACAGATTCAAAATCTCTTCATCATATTGAAAAATTAAAAGGCTTATTCAAAAAGTTAAGAACAACCGCGAATGATGAAAAACTTTTAGACACACTTAATGCCTCGGAAGTCGCAGTGTTGAAAATTAGAGAATTTAGAGGATATGTTAAACATAACTTTTCCTCATACATTGCTAATAGTACATTAAGTTCCTTACTGGAGGATTCTGTGAATTTTTCAGAGGAACTTTTCCGGTCAATCTTTACAGGGCTTCAATCAGGCAATGCAAGAAATATTATCGTAAAAGGTTACAATAATATGCGGAAATTTATATATAAAATATAAACCTTGATATGTTAAATTCCGGATACTTTTTTCTTATTATTTAAAAATTTCGGAAGGTAGGTTCGCAAAGTTGCATTAACGCGTTCTACCAACAACGGATTGTTTTTTTGTACTTTGCTGTTGTAAGTTTTTGTTGTAGCGGTTCCGAAATCAGTTTTTACGGCCTGTTCATACTTAAAATATGTCGGATTTGTCTGGTTAACAAAAATTTTATCTATTACTTTACCTTTGTCAACTTCCAATAATAATAAATTTTCATTGTTATATACGGGTTTCAAGGTTACAGTAGAGCCATTATAATCTTTTTGGATGAATTCAGGAAAATTCTTATGTGATTTTTTTGCCTTAATTTTTGCCCAGGTTTCATTGATTAAATCTGTAGCTTGTATAATCAATTTTTTTGACTGCAGGTGGATATCAGGGGCATCAACATTTGTAATATTAACAGCGACTTCCTCCACAAATTTTTTCCTTCTGCCATTGAAGTTGAGAGTTTGCGACGAATTTTGATTAATGTTATAAGGCGTAATTGATATCATATTGTTAACCTCCGTTTTTGTGTATATAGTTAACAACCCTGAAAAAAATTTTTTGCCAATTAAAAGAATACATGGTTTGATTATTTTAGGCAAAACTAATTTAAAATTTTAACACAATAAACAAATTTTTCATTTTATACTTAGTGATTTTCTCATAAAATTCTTATAATACCTTAAATAAAATACTGAAAACTCTTAATTTAAGTATTGAAGATACAGGATTAAATCTTGAAATAAAGCAGTTCTCCGTCGCCTGCTTGCCCTGCTCAAAGCGTAAGCCGATGCTCGCGGTGTCACCTCGTGGGAACGAGGGGAGCAGGCGAGCATAATATCACCGCCGTTTCAAATCTTTGATTTGTCAGGCGGGGTAACGCAGGTCAACCCGCTTTCCTCTCACAAAACAATTCACTGGATTGTTTTGCTCGGCAGAGTGCTGTCTACCTCTCGCGAAACAATTCACTGGATTGTTTCGCTCGGCAGAGTGCCACTCAAAAGGCTCGCTTGCGTGAGCGGGAGTTGCTACGCAACTCATTCACGCCACGTTCCTTATCGCGAGTCTTTCTCGGACAAAAAGCTGCAGTAAATGACAATCCGTTTTACGTAAAATCCATACAGATATTAAATTCTGCAAATGAACAGGAATTGGAATTCTATTATGTTTTTTTAAACAAGCTAAAAAAGGCCTTGACCTTTATAAAGAAAATTCCCCTTTAATAAGCAAAAAAAAAATTTATAAACTTTTAGGTAAAGTGTACAAAAAGAATATGGGAAAATGTATGGAAATTAAAAGAGTTAATTCGCAAACATTATATATTAACAAAAATAGTTCGGTTTCATTTAAAAACAATCTAATGCCATTGACAAAAGGCATTTCGGACAATTTTGTGCAGAGTCCTTTATCTAAAAGCCTTTCATATATAAAAGATATAAGACTTAAGTTAAAAGCAGAAGGGAAAGAGCTTGAATCAATAACCCAACTAGACACCCAAAAGCTTAGCGGAATACTGGACGGACTCCCCACATTTAAGAACTTTAATCCGGATAACCTCGGACTATTGAACAATATACTGATTATTAATACGCAAAGAGGATGCGATAACGGATGCGGTCACTGCTATCTTAAGGCTAAGCCTACAAGATATTATAAGGAACCTACAATAGGCTGGGAAAGTTACAAATAACTCTTTCATGATATAGGAGAACTTAACTCAAGACTCGGATTCAATGTTTTAGGTAAGACTTACAACTATGCATTTAATTATGTTGATTCAGATGCCGCCGCATTTTGCAGCATTGATAAATTCGGTAAAAAACACAATATTGCCGAAGCTGCAGAATAATTTTACAAAAAAATAGGTAAACCAATTGACTTTTCCACTGCTGGCTGGGATATTAATGATGATTATATAAATAATGCAGCAAAAGACGTGGTTGAACTGATGAAAAGAAATCCGGAAGCCCTCAGAGATGTTGATATATCCATTCATCCATTCCAGAAACTAATGCTCAGAGCAAATAAATATTACCAGAAAAGCCTTGAAGCTAAAAATACAAATCCGGAACTAGCTAAAACTTATGAAGAAAAATACCTTGAAGCAAGAAATGCTTATATAGACAGGATGGCGCATGTACTCAAAACCTTTCTTTTAAATTTTCATGTTCGTTCATTTTTATCTCCTTTTTGCTTTACAAAAAAGATAATAAATCTTTTTCAAAAAACACGCTCCCAAATTCTTGACTTCGATTGATATGAGAGGGTTTTGGGGTTGCAAGGTTATGCAATTTATTAATATTATTTCCATTATGTAAATTTAAGCATGACAAAATAAACCAATATTTGATAAGAATATTGGCATTAACCGCAATTACCACAGGTGGAAATCCTGAAATCTATGTGCTACTTGGAATTGACCGCAATTACCGCAAAAACCGTTAGGAATAACTTACTTGTGTCTGTATGTCTTACGTATAACATCAATCATTGTCTAATCTTCTGAAATTCGGCTATTACATCAAATCTATCATGTTGTTAATTCTAATCAATTTATCTAAGTCACAATTACATAGTTTATTATTAATCAGCTCTCGTACTTTTTCTAAGTTTGCTTGTGGCTCGGGTAACAATAATTCAACAGGTTGAATGTTGAATACTTCGCAAATTTTATCTATCGTTTCAGCAGTTGGCAAGTATCTATTGTGTTCAATATTTCTGTAACCTTGCACACTCATGCTAATCTTTTCTGCGAACTGTTCTTGTGTAAGTTTATTTGCAGTTCGTAAACGCTTAATACCATTAGTTATTAATTCTTGGTAGCTCATAGGTATAATTATTGCTTATCCTAAAATAAATTATAACTAATTAAATAGCCAAGTTTATACTATACTTAATTATTATAAAAGTATGGAGATGTTATAACTCAATTATGAATGGAAAAACATGTTTTTTTATAGGAAGCAGGCACACACCAAGTCGTATTCAACCACAACTTGCTGAGGCTGTTGACAAACATATTACTGAATATGGTGTTACGAGCTTTACAGTCGGTCACTATGGTTCATTTGATAGTTTAGCAACGGGAGTGTTGCGAGAAGCTAAGAAGCAATATTCACACATTAAATTATATCTGCTTGCACCTTACGCACTTAATCAGAATAGAGAAGCTCCTGAAGGATTTGACGGAACTTTTTATCCGGAGGGACAGGAAAAAGTGCCAATGCGATATGCAATAGTGCAAGCAAACAGATACATGGTACAGAATAGCGACTATTTAATATCCTATCCTGGTGTCGGTAACTCCAGAAAGATTGTAGAATACGCTCAAGGACGAGAGAAAAAGGAATTAATTAAAGTTACTCTATTATAACAGGCATTTACCGCATTTCCCAGCATTGATACTCCTAAAACCTATGTTTCACTTGGGATTGACTGGATTTATGTAAAAGAACACATGGTTTGATTATTTGTTCCACATGGTTTGATTATTTTGGGCAACTTAAAGACTAAAGCTTTTTCAATTTTCTTGGCCATTCTTATATTAAATTTAAGATTTAGCTTTGTAGGTCGGTTTTACTAAACCGACAAAAATTACTGTCCAGGCAAGCAAAAGAGTAATTTGACCGGTAGATATGTCAAATGGTTTGATTACTCCCTCCCAGTCAAAAGCACTCCAAATACCACTTCTCTCAAATAATCGCACCATCTGTCATACGCAAAGCACTCACTTTATTACAAATAGTGAAAAGAAATTCAACTTATTTAACAAAAGTTTAAGAGATTCTTTGCCACTTAATTGCTCTTAGGCTCTGAATAACAACAACAGCAGTAGTAGGAGGAGGTAAATCTGCGATTTACCGCATCTAAAGCATTTATTGTTTCGGTAATCTCTGATTACCGAAACATACTGGCTTGTATGTTTAGCTTCTAATGTGCCTTCATTTAGAGGGCGTGAGCCCGAAGAATCTCTATAACTGCTTGTTTTATGTAATAAGTTTTGCATAAATACTAAAATTATGTATAATTACATATAGTTAATATTACAAAGGAGTT